>NZ_JBITMD010000016.1:0-150202 GCF_044465905.1 Nonomuraea sp. NPDC049480 | reverse complement strand
GGAGGGAGCGCCGTCGTCTGGAGGAGGAGCGACGCAGGAGCGACGGGGGAAGACGGCGGCATAGGGCGACCGAGCCGCCTCACGAAGTGAGGCCGTGAACACTGCGAGGGAGCGCCGTCGTCTGGAGGAGGAGCGACGCAGGAGCGACGGGGGAAGACGGCGGCATAGGGCGACCGAGCCGCCTCACGAAGTGAGGCCGTCACTGCGCTGTCGGGGTTTTGGAGACGGTGTGCGATCATCGACGGGTGTTGCGGCGTCTTGGTGTGCTCGACTGGATCAGGATCGGGCTGCTGGTTCTGGGTCTGGTCTTCGTGGCGACCGGGTTACTGCCGTGGGACGACGCGGTGGCGAGCATCGACGAGATCGGGCCGCTGCTGATCTTCCTCGTCGCGATCATCGTGGTGGCCGAGCTCACCAAGGAAGCCCAGGTCTTCGACGCCATCGCGGCGCGGATGGCGGTGCTGGGCCGCGGCAATTACGCCGCGCTGTTCTTTCTTTGTGTAGCTTTCGCGTCTTTTATCACGATATTTCTGAATTTGGACACCACGGCGGTGCTCCTCACCCCCGTCATGCTCGCCCTCGCCCCCAAGGCGCGCATCGCCGCCCTGCCCCTGGCCATGACCACGATCTGGCTGGCGAACACCGCGAGCCTGCTGCTGCCGGTCTCCAACCTGACGAACCTCCTCGGCATGGACAAGATCGGCCTTGACGCCCAGGAGTTCGCCGCCCGCATGTGGGCGCCCCAGATCGCGTCCATCGCGGTGACGATGGTCTTCCTGTGGGTGTTCTTCTGGCGGCGCGGGGAGCGGCGCGACCTGCGCTACACGCCGCCGGTGCTGGAGCCGGTCGCCGACCGCGTGCTGTTCGGCGCCGCGGCGGCCGGGTGCCTGCTGTTCATCGCCCTGCTGCTGCTCAAGGCGCACGTCGCCGTGGCCGCCACCGCGGCCGCCGCGATCGTGGTGGGCGCGTTCCTGCTGCGTGCCCGCGAGCGGCTGACCTGGGGCCTGATCCCCTGGCAGCTGGTGGTCTTCGTGACCGGGCTGTTCCTGGTGGTGCCGACGCTGAGCCGGCACGGCCTGTCGGATCTGATGACGTGGATGATCGGCGTCGAGGGCGATCCCTACCGGACGGCCGCCGTGGGCGCCGGGCTGTCCAACGCGATCAACAACCTGCCCGCCTATCAGGCGGTCGAGACGGTCATCCCGGCCGCCGACCAGGACCGCCTGCTGGCCCTGCTGGTCGGGACCAACGTGGGCCCGGTCGTGACGCCGTGGGCGTCGCTGGCCACGCTGCTGTGGTTCGAGTCGTGCCGCCGCCACGAGGTCAAGGTGCCGATGCGCCGGTTCCTGCTCACCGGCACCGGGCTGGCCGTCGTGGGGGTGGTGGTCACGGTATGGGCGCTGTGATGGATCCGCAGCGCGGCGCTCACGCGGCCAGCGCGGTGTCGTAGGCGCCCGCCACCGCGCCGAGCGCCCAGCGCATCCGCGCCACGTACGTCTCCGGGTGGTCGCCGGCCTCCTGCGCCACGAACGCCGCGCACCACGCCGGGTCGCCGCCGCACGCGCACAGCCGCTCGTCCACGGCCTCGCGGATCCGGTACGGGGACACGTCGTCGGACGGCTGGAGGGTGGTCGTGAAGAGCACCTGCGCCAGTTCGGTCGTGGTCATCATGTCGGGCTCCCATCGGCGTGTGCCGTTTCTCCGGCACCCTCTAAATAGACGTCGAACGGCGACAGAACTCATCGACAAAGGACACACATTTTCTGCGTACTTTTCCTCAGGGGACGAGGGAGAGGAGCCCGGCGATGGCCCGCGGATGGGCGGCGACGAAGCTGCGCCGCTCGGCCGGGGCGTCGATGCACGCCTCGAACGGACCGCCGTCCAGCGCCCTGATCTCGATGCCGGCCTCCCTGGCCAGCAGCGCGCCCGCCGGCAGGTCCACGGCCTCGGCCCGGTAGCCGACGATGCCGTCGATGTCGCCGCGGGCCAGCATCGCCCACGACAGCAGCGGCGCCCACAACTGCAGCACCCGGCGGGCGCCCCGCTCCAGCGCCGTCTTCAGCGCGTGCACGGTCGCGTCGTCCCTGGTCACGCCGTACCCCTGGGTCCAGGCCAGCAGCGGCCCGTGCGGGCTCGGCGCGTACGGCGGCGCCAGGCGCGCCCCCTGCGACGAGAGCGCGCCGCGTCCCCTGATGGCCGACCAGGTGCAGGCGGAGACGGGATCGTGCACCACGCCGACCACCGGACGTCCGTCCCGGCACAGCGCCACGCCCACCACGAACGCGGGCAGCCCGATCGCCACGTTGTTGGTGCCGTCCAGCGGGTCGACGAGCCACGTCCACTCGCCGCCCCCGTCGCCGACCAGCCCGGACTCCTCGGCGATCACCGCGTGCGAGGGGAAAGCCGTCAGGATGCGCTCCAGCAGCAGCTTCTCCGAGGCCAGGTCCAGATCGGTGACCACGTCGCCGGCGTCGCCCTTGGCCCGCACCCCGACCACGCCGCGCGTGCCCTCCCTGAGCAGCGCCCCGGCGGCCTCGGCGGCCTCGACGGCGACCGTGCGAGCGTGGTCCAGGTCCATCAGGTGCCCCTCAGGTCAGGTGCGCGGTGATCAGTCGTACGGCCAGGGCGGTCTCGCCTGCGTCCAGCGGCTGCCTGGACACGTGGTGCGGCCCGGCGCCGAGCGGGCCGAGCGACAGGTCGCGGCCGCCGGGGCGGCCCCTTCCCAGCGCGATCGTGGCCGCCTCCCCGCCCTCGGGGACGACGCTGCTGTGGAAGCGGTCGGCCGGAAGCGTGTACGTGTCCCCGGGACCGAACACCTCCACCAGCCCCGTCGCGTGCCGCACGGTGCGGCCGGTGGGCGAGATGCGGTCGCCGTCGGCCCCGCTGACCACCTCGAACACCCGGTGCGTGGCGTCCGCGCCGGCGTCGGTGACCACCGCGTGCACGTTGCGCACCTGGCCGTAGAGCACGTGGCTGACCAGGTCCCAGCTGTGGCAGTGGATCTGCGAGGTCGTGCTCTCGGCGTGCGCGAGCGAATCGGACCACAGGTGCAGGCATACCCCCTCGCCGCCGTCCCGCTCCAGCGGCAGGCACACGAATCCCAGCGGGTGACGCACGGCGCGCACGTCGCCCGAGAGCGCCTCCAGTGCCCACTCCCTGGCCTGGCCCTCCAGGACCCGGTGGTGGACGTCCAGGTAGCTCATGGTCGGTTCTTACGTTCCGTCTCGATGGAGAGCCGCTGGACGCGGCTCACCATAGGGATCCATGGCGCGCAGTGCCTTGCGGGCGATGTCCACGACGTCGCGGCCGTTGTAGGACTTGGGCAGAGGCATCCCGATGCGTTCGAACAGCTCCTGCACCTCCTCGATCGTGGGCTCGTCGCTCAGCGGCGCCTTCTTGTACATCTCCAGCGGCACCCGCCGCGCCTGTTCGAAGCTGAGCCGCAGCTCGGTGTCGCAGTTCTCGTAGTAGAACGTGCCCGCCAGCGCCGTCATCGCCATGTTCGGGTCCTCGACCGTCATGATCAGGCGGGTGGTCGACAGGTCCCAGCGGAACGTCGTCATCGTCCGCGACAGGCCGACCGCGATGTCGAGCAGGCCGTAGCGCTGGCGGTGCCAGAAGGCGGCCAGGATCGTCGCGTACGACTCCTTCCTGACCCGGTCGGTCGTCCACGTCTCGCCGGTGCCGTCGGGGACGTCGGACAGGGAGCGGCGGTAGTGGGCGTACGTCTCGCACACCTCGGCGTCGGCCGGGTCGATGACCTCGATCCTGACCGTGAGGTGGCGCTTGTCCCTGCGGGCGGCGGCGACGCACTCGGGCAGCGTGACCGCGCGCATGTAGGTGCCGGTGCCGCCCTTGAAGCTCCACCGGGCGGTGTCCTTGCGGGCCTCGGCGTGCGACTGGGCGATCTCCTGCCGGCTGCCCAGCACCCGGACGAGCTGCAGCGCGTCCAGGGCCCTGCGGGTGCTGTGGGCCAGGGTCTCGATCTGCTCCAGGCGGGCCAGCCGCACGGGCAGCTCGGCCAGGGCGCCCGAGGTGATCGTCTTCTCGACGGGGGCCTGGCGGGCGCGGTCGCGCAGCAGCGCGGTGGCCACCAGCGCCATGATGACCAGCGTCGCGGCGCTCACGAGCTGGCGCTGGATGTCCTCGCCCTGCGGGCCGAAGATCTTGTCGGGCATGATGCCGAGCACGCCGACCACGATCGCCAGGCAGAGCGCGATGGCGCCGTCGGCGTTCCGCGCCGCCCATGGGGCGACCCTCTTCACCGCCGCCGTGAACCGTGCCATCGTTCGCCCCGCCGTTCGACGATCGGTCAGTTCCCGAGATCATGGTAACGACCGAGCCAGGCGACCACCAGAGAGCGATCACCTGGCGAAAAGTGCCGGGGACTGTCGCGTCCGCGTCGCGACGGTCCCCGGACGGGGTCCCGCGGTCAGAACCAGCCGCGGTTGCGGGCCATCTGCTCCAGGCCGCGCTGCAGGGCCGCGTCCGCCGAGTTCGGCGGGTCGTCGTAGCGGAGGGTGAACCGGTTGTAGGAGTCGTGGCTGGAGGTCAGGAAGCCGCCCCGCTTGTCGGCCTCCAGGATGACGTCCATCTGCCGCGGCCCGGCGATGAACGTCAGCTCCAGCTCGTTGAAGTGCCGTCGCCACTGCCCGCCGGCGTAGTACTCGATCTCCTGGAAGAACGGCATGGTCGAGCCGTACAGCGTGCCGCGCTCCAGGTCGGCCTTCTTGAAGCGGAAGCCCATCCGGTCGAGCGCGCCGATGACGTGCTCCTGAACCGGCAGCGGGCTGACGAACAGCGGGTCGAGGTCGCCCTTGTCGAGCGCGCCCGCCAGCGCCAGCTCCGTCTGGACGCCCAGCCTCATCCCGTGCAGCGGGTGCCCGGCGATCGCGCTGATCGGCGTCTCCCACGGCATCATGATCTCGAACTGCTGCTGGTGCTGTGCGCCCGCAGCCAGCTGGAACGTCCCTGCGACCTGCTGGCGCAGGAAGCTGTAGGTCGTCTTGTACTCGTTGTCGCCCGACTCGACTTCGACCACCGCGGTCAGGTCGATGTAGATGCCTTCGACCTTGTAGTCGGAGCTGCCGCCCCGGAAGTGCACGACGCCACGCAGCGGCTCGCCCGGACGCACGCCCGTGTTCGTCAACACCGTGTCTACCTCGACGCCCGCGCCGAACGCGGCCATCAACTTGCGGAACACCATGGGGTTCTCCTATGCGGAAGGTGTGTGGCCGTTCACTTGACCTGTTCCCGTGCCCGAGATGCGGGGGAGCAACTGGGCCAGGAGGAGGGTGGAGAGCGCGGAGTCCGCCTGGCCCTGCTGGGTGCGTACGACCAGCGCCTGGGGGGCGTTCTCCGCCAGTTTGGCGCCCACGTCGAGGCGCCTGCGGGCCAGCTCGTACTGCAGCACGGCCCGGTTGTCCCGGTACGATTCGGCCAGCCGGCGCAGCGCCTTGGCCTCGTTCTCGGCGGAGGTCAGGTCGGCCCTGCCACGCGCCTCGATCTCCCATGTGACCCGCTGGGCCTCGGTCTCCTGCTCCTCCAGCATGCGCGCCACATTCTTGCGCGCGTTGTTGTGGGCGGCCTTGACCTCGACGACGCGGGCGTCACGGGTCTTCTTGGAGCGCTCGATCTCCATCAGCAGGGTGTCGATGCGGCGCTTGCGGGTCAGCTCCCACTCGCGCTCGTACGCCGACAGCTCCTTGGCCACCTTCTCGCGGGTGGCCAGGTGCTGCTGGTACTGGTCGGGCAGCTGCACGTCGGGGATGTTCGCGCCCGTGATGCGCACGCCGTAGCGGCCGAGCTGGCGGTTGAGCGCGTCCTGCATGTCGCCGACGTCGGAGCCGCGCAGGTCGTACGCGCGCTCGGTGTTGACCCGGCGGCTGCGCTGCCTGATCGCGTCCTGCACCGCGCTGGACAGCACGAGGTCGAAGTTGCCCGCGCCGATCGTGCGGACGAACGCGACCGGGTCCACGATCCTGAACTTCAGGAAGAACTCGATCGACTTCAGCGGCACGTTCTCGGCCGTGGGGCAGGCCACGATCGGCGCCGAGTACGGGATCTCGGTGGAGGTGTCGACGACCGCGTCCACCCGGTCCCACGGCAGCCACAGATAGTGGCGGCCCGGCGGGAGCGTGCCGGTGATGGCGCCCCAGCGGCTGCGCACGCCGGTGGTGCCCTCCTCGATCTCGATGATCGCCTTGCGCCACATCGTGAGCAGCGCCAGGAGCAGGAAGGCCAGCGCGGCCAGCGCCGCGATGATCGTGTAGTCGCCCAGCACCGCCATGCCGGCGAAATAGACCGCCAGGAACACCAGCGACATCCACGCGAAGCCGCGCCGGTCCTTGGGGATCACGACGGGCACGAGCTGGCCCTGCTCGCCGCCGCGCAGAAGCTGGCGGATCTCGCCCCAGGAGGCCAGGGATTCCTTGATCTTGGAGAACTCGCGGCTCATGTCAGATCTCCTCCTTGCCGGGCAGCAGGCGTTCGACGGTTCGCTCCAGGTCCGCGTCCGGCGCCGGCGTGGCCTGCGGCTCGGTCACGTCCGCGGCCGCCTTCTTGAGCAGGGCGGCGATCTCGGCCTCGCGGCCCTGGACACGTGCGCCGATGTCGTCGAGCCTGTCGCGGATGGCGGCCATGTCCTCGGCGGAGAACAGCGCCGCGCCCTTGCCGCCCACGAGCTGCTGGGCCAGGGCCAGGAAGTCGATGTCGGTCTGCTCGCCGACCTGCACCACCTGCGGCAGGCTGGTGGCGACGGACTCCAGTTTGTTCAGCAGGTCCTGCTGGAAGCGGTAGTCGAGGATCTCCGGCGCCTCGGCGGCCGACAGCGCCCTGATGTCCAGCGCCTGCGCCTCCAGGAGCGCGGAGTTGGCGTTGGCCGTGGACTCGGCCTCGACCAGGCGCTGCCTGGCCTGCGCCTTGGCCTGGTGGCTGGCGCGTTCGAGCGCGGTGTCCATGCGGGCCTGGTAGCCGGCGATCTCGGCCTGGATGGCGCTCAGCGTCTCCTGAAGGCCGGCCAGCTCCTTGACCAGGTCGCCTTCGTTCTGCTCCTTGCGCAGCTGGAGTTCATACTCGTACGTGTATGCCTCCTTGGCGACGCGGACCATCTCGGGGGCCGCCAGGTCCATGCGGTACTCCTGGCTGGACGGCTCAGCGTGGGTGATGTTCACGTCGGTGAGCCGGACGGCGGGCAGGAACTGCTGGTTGAGGCTCTCCAGCATGCCCAGCGTGCTCTCGCCCACCAGGTCGTAGATGTCCTCGGCCCGCTGGGCGTAGATGAGGGAGCGGGTGACCTCGCTGATGGCGTTCTGCAGCTTGGACTGGAAGCCGCTGACCGAGCCGAGCACGAAGATGAACTCCGCCGGGTTCTCGATCCTGAACTGCAGGAACAGGTCCACGCTCGCCTTGACGCCCTGCTGCGTCGGCGCCTCGCTGATCGGCGCGTTGAACGGGTACTCGCGGGTGGTGTTGACGATGTAGCTGACCCGCTTCCACGGGTTGAACAGCGTCACCCGGCCCGGGTCCGCGATGTGCACCAGCTTGCCGAACTTGGTGATCAGTGCCTTGCAGCCCTCGGGGACCATCACCACGCTGCGCCGCCACCACAGGAACACGGCGGCCAGGACCAGCACCACCCAGTAGTGCGGCCCGAAGATCACATCGGAGCCCGGCACGATGTTGCCGAGCGCGCCGATGAGGCCGAGCACCACGAGGATGCCCAGCGGCACGATCACCTTCGCCGTGGTGCCCTTGGGGATCACCACCGGCGAGATGACGTGCATGCCGTTCTCGGCGAAGCTGCGGTTGACGATCTCGCCCGCCTCGTTCAGCGACGCCGACCTGGCCTCGATGAGGGTGCCGACGGACACGCCGCCGTCGCGGGCCGCGGCGAAGTCGCGTGGGTTCAGCGTGAAGCCCGGGGCCTGGCCCGCGAGCTGCCCTGCTTGGTCGACGACCTGCCCCACGGCCTGCCCCATCGCCTGTCGTACGTCACCCCCTTGGGCGACCGCGTGGGCTATGCCCTGACCTGCCTGGATCAGTGCCTCTCTGGGTCGTGACATGGAACCTCTCTTTTCCGCTACAGGCGAATCCGACCGTATCGGGTGCGACTTACTATTCGCTTGCAATGCGGTGTCACAGGTCTATTGCTATTTGTAGTAGGTGTGCTATTGATGTAGTAGAGGTACTACTTGGAGGTCTCATGGGGGCAGTGAGAGAGCTTGTGGGCGGCCTCGATCAGGTGGATACGGAGGCCGCGATCGAGGTCCGCGACCTTCGGATGGCCTACGGGCCGAAGCAGGTGTTACAGGGCGTCGGCTTCACGGTTCGCGCCGGCGAGGTGATCGCCCTGCTCGGCCCGAACGGCGCGGGCAAGACCACGACGATCGAGATCCTGGAGGGCTTCCGCGCGCCCTCCGAAGGCCACGTGCGGGTGCTCGGCACCGAGCCTGTCCACGGCGGTGAGCGCTGGCGGGCCAGGCTCGGCGTGGTGCTGCAGTCGTGGCGCGACCACGGCCGCTGGCGGGTGCACCAGCTCCTTCAGCACCTCGGCCGCTACTACGAGCCTTACGCGGACGCGGACCGGCGGCCCTTCGACACCGGCGAGCTGATCGACGCGGTCGGCCTCACCGAGCAGGCCGGCCAGCGGGTCAGCCGGCTGTCCGGCGGTCAGCGGCGCCGGCTCGACGTCGCCATCGGCATCGTCGGCCGGCCCGAGGTGCTCTTCCTCGACGAGCCGACCGCCGGCTTCGACCCGCAGGCCAGGCGCGACTTCCACGACCTCGTCCACCGCCTGTCCGACCTCGACGAGACCACCATCCTGCTCACCACGCACGACCTCGACGAGGCGGAGAAGCTCGCCGACCGGATCCTCATCCTGACCGGCGGCAAGATCGTCGCCGACGGCAGCGCCGACCGGCTCTCCCGCGAGGTCTCGCGCGACGCCCAGGTGCGATGGAGCCGCGGCGGCGAGCACTTCGTGCACGCCACGGAGGACGCCACCGGCTTCGTGCGCGGCCTGTTCGAGCAGTACGGCACCGAGATCGGCGACCTCGAGGTGCGCCGGGCCACGCTCGAGGACACCTACATGGCGATCCTGAAGAGGGAGGAAGCATGAACCCGGCGCCGCACGCCGCGAGACTTGGTCTGGCCAGGGGCTGGATCGAGTTCAAGCACAGCCTGACCAACCCGCAGGACGTCACCTTCAACGTGGTCTCCACGGCGATCTTCGTGGCCGTGCTGTACTTCCAGCGCGACGCGACGGCGCCTGGCTCCACCATCCCCCTGGCCATGATCACCATGCCGGGCATCCTCGGCATGCTGGCGACCTTCAACGGGCTGATCGGCACGATCGGCGCGATGTCCGTCGAGCGCGAGGACGGCACCCTGCTGCGCGCGAAGGCCGTCCCGCAGGGCATGCTCGGCTATCTCGTCGGCCGGATCGTGCTGCTGACGCTGCAGGCCATGGGCAGTCTGGTCATCATGGTCGTGGCCGGGCTGATCCTGGTGCCGGGGGTGGCCGACGCCGGGATCGGCGGACTGCTCGCCGTGATCGGCCTCACGCTGCTCGGACTCGCGGCCACCATGCCGCTCGGCGCGGTCATCGGCTCGCTGGTCAACAGCCCGCAGGCGGGGACCGGTCTGTCGATGCTCGCCGTCGGCGGGCTCACCGCCATCTCGGGCATCTTCTACCCGATCTCCGCCCTTGCCGGCTGGGTGCAGGTGATCGCCCAGGTGTTCCCGCTGTACTGGCTGGGACTGGGCATGCGCTCGGCGCTCCTGCCGGACTCCTCGGCGGCGCTGGAGATCGGCGGGTCCTGGCGGCCGGTCGAGATGCTCCTGGTGCTCGTGGCCTGGGCGGTGGCGAGCCTGCTCCTCGCCCCGCCGATCCTGCGCAGGATGGCCCGGCGCGAGTCCGGCGCGGCGATGCAGCAGCGCAGGGACCGCGCGATGCAGCGGGTCGGCTGAGAAGATACGCGGTGATGAGCGAGACCGTCTTCAACCGCATCGCGCTGCTGCGCGCAGAGCGGAACGTGACCCGCAGGCAGCTGGCCGACGCCCTGGGGGTGCACTACCAGACCATCGGCTACCTGGAACGGGGAGAGTACAGCCCGAGCCTCTACCTGGCGCTGAAGATCGCCGAATACTTCGAGGTCCCGGTCGAGGTCGTCTTCTCCACCACGCCTTTTCCCCGGATCGGGGAGCGGTCGGCCTGACGGCCGATTCTGTCGGACCGGCCGCCTACAGTTGGCATTATGCGACCGGTCACAGATTTGCAGCGGAGGGTGGCGCCGTTCGAGGTCGTCACCGAGATGACTCCTTCCGGCGACCAGCCGACGGCCATCGCCGAGCTGGAGCGCCGCGTCAAGGCCGGAGAGAAGGACAATGTCCTGCTGGGCGCCACCGGCACCGGCAAGACGGCCACGATCGCCTGGCTGATCGAGCGGCTGCAGCGGCCCGCGCTGGTCATGCAGCCCAACAAGACGCTCGCCGCCCAGTTCGCCAACGAGCTGCGGGAAATGCTGCCCAACAACGCGGTGGAATACTTCGTCTCCTACTACGACTACTACCAGCCAGAGGCGTACGTCCCGCAGAGCGACACCTACATCGAGAAGGACTCCTCGATCAACGACGAGGTGGAGCGGCTGCGCCACTCGGCCACCAACTCGCTGCTCACCCGCCGGGACACGATCGTGGTCGCCTCCGTGTCCTGCATCTACGGCCTGGGCACGCCGCAGGAATACGTCGACCGGATGGCCAGGCTGCGCGTCGGCATGGACGTCGACCGCGACCAGCTGCTGCGCCGCCTGGTCGACATGCAGTACACACGCAACGACCTGGCCTTCACCCGGGGCACGTTCCGGGTGCGCGGCGACACGATCGAGATCATCCCGAAGTACGAAGAGCTGGCCGTGCGCATCGAGATGTTCGGCGACGAGATCGAGAAGCTCTCGACCATGCACCCGCTGACCGGCGAGGTCATCACCGATGACGAGGAGCTCTACATCTTCCCGGCCTCCCACTACGTCGCCGGCGAGGAGCGCATGACGGCCGCGGTGGCGGGCATCGAGGTGGAACTGGCCGAGCGGCTGTCGGAGCTGGAGCGGCAGGGCAAGCTTCTGGAGGCACAGCGGCTGCGGATGCGCACGACGTACGACATCGAGATGATGCGGCAGATCGGCACCTGCTCCGGCATCGAAAACTACTCGCGCCACATGGACGGGCGCGAGCCCGGCAGCGCGCCCAACACGCTGCTCGACTACTTCCCCGAGGACTTCCTGCTGGTCCTGGACGAGTCGCACCAGACCGTGCCGCAGATCGGCGCCATGTACGAAGGCGACGCCTCCCGCAAGCGCACGCTGGTCGAGCACGGCTTCCGGCTGCCGTCGGCGATGGACAACCGGCCGCTGAAGTGGGAGGAGTTCCTGGAGCGGATCGGCCAGACCGTCTACCTGTCCGCCACGCCGGGGTCCTACGAACTGGGGCGGGTCAAGGGCGAGGTCGTCGAGCAGGTCATCCGCCCGACCGGCCTGATCGACCCCGAGATCGTCGTCAAGCCCACCAAGGGGCAGATCGACGACCTCGTCCACGAGATCCGCGAGCGCGCCGACCGGGACGAGCGCGTGCTGGTCACGACGCTGACGAAGAAGATGTCCGAGGACCTCACCGACTACTTCCTGGAGCTCGGCATCCGGGTCCGCTACCTGCACAGCGAGGTCGACACGCTGCGCCGCATCGAGCTGCTGCGCGAGCTGCGCACCGGCGAGTTCGACGTGCTCGTCGGCATCAACCTGCTGCGCGAGGGCCTCGACCTGCCCGAGGTGTCGCTGGTGGCCATCCTCGACGCCGACAAGGAGGGCTTCCTGCGCTCCGAGACGTCGCTGATCCAGACCATCGGCCGCGCCGCGCGAAACGTGTCCGGCCAGGTCCACATGTACGCCGACAAGGTCACCCCGTCGATGGAGCGGGCCATCGACGAGACCAATCGGCGGCGGGCCAAGCAGATCGCCTACAACGAGGCCAACGGCATCGACCCGCAGCCGCTGCGCAAGAAGATCGCCGACATCCTCGACTCGCTGCAGCGCGAGGACGCCGACACCGACAAGCTGCTCGGCGGGGGCGGCCGGCAGCAGTCGCGCGGCAAGGCGCCTGTGCCGGGATTCGGCTCGCGGCAGGCCGGGCAGCACGCCAAGGCCATCGCGGGCGAGATGCCGCGGGCCCAGATGGAGTCGCTGGTCGAGTCGCTGACCGAGCAGATGCACCAGTCCGCGGCCGATCTGCAGTTCGAGGTGGCCGCCAGGCTGCGCGACGAGATCAAGGAGCTCAAGCGCGAGCTCAGGGACATGCGCGAGGCCGGCGTGCAGTAGGCGCACCGCGCCGACGTGGGTTCCCTAGGCGAGGAGGGTCCTCAGCGTACGGGCGAAGGCCTCCGGGTCGTCGAGCATGATGGTGTGGCCCGACTCCGGGATGGCGATCACCTGGACGCCTGCCGCGCTCAGGTCGCCGGCCGCCTCCGGCGCGTCGCCCTCCGGGTGCAGGAAGGCGCGGGGGATCGGCAGGGCCTTCAGCAGCTCACGTATCGCGGGCTGGGTGCCCTGGGCGAGGCTGACCGCCGTACGGTGCAGGCCACGCAGGTCCGCCAGCCGCATCGTCGACCACCAGTGCGGCCCCACCCGGTCACGGACCTCCTTCCACCCGTGCGCGACGAACTCCTCCTCCGTGTAGCCCGCGATGCCGCTGCTCCCCGGCCGTTCCGAGAGCGGGGGAGCTGGGTCGAGGTCGGCGTCGACGAGGACCAGGGCGGCGACGAGCTCCGGGTGGCGGTGGGCCAGCACGACGGACACCGCGCCGCCCATGCTGTGGGCGATCACCGACGCGCCCGCCACCCCCGCCTTGCGCAGCGCCTCGGCCAGCGTGTCGGCGTGAGCGTCGATCGTGTACGGGAAGTCCTGGGGCCGGTCGCTGATGCCGAAACCGAGCAGGTCGATGAGCAGGGAGCGGTGGCGCGGCAGCAGGGGATGTGCAGCGACCTCCGCGTAGTAGGGGGCCGAGGTGGCTCCGAGGCCGTGAACGTACACGCGGGCCGGATCCGCGCCCGGCAGCTCCACCCAGCGCATGCGAGCGCCGCCGGGATGAACGATGGCATCATGCATGACGGCCTCCTCTCATCTGTCGGGGTCCAGCATCACCGGTTGAGACCTGCATAAACGTGTGGCGGTCCGGATACGGTGCGGACCGCCACGCGTCTCATCGGACGAGTCCGGCCTCCGCGCTCAGGAGCGCGGCCAGGGACTCCGGGCCGGCGGCTGTGACGCCCTTGGCGGCGAACCAGGTGGCCACGTTGCGGGCGTCGCGGTCGAGGAACGACGGGCCGGCCGGGTGGGCGATCACGTCCACGATCTGCGGCAGATCGATGATCACCAGCCTGCCGTCGTGGACCAGCAGGTTGTCAGGGGACAGGTCGCCATGGGCCAGCCCCTCCCTGGCCAGCGCCACCATCGCCGCCACCAGTTGCTCCCACAGGTCGTCCAGGCCGTCGGAAACCTGGGCGAGCCGCGGGGCGGCATATCCGTCCGGCGTGCCGATGAACTCCTGCAGGATCTCCGTCCCCAGGATCTGCACCGGGTACGGCACCGGAACGCCCAGCTCCCACAGCCGGCACAGCGCCCCGAACTCGGCGACAGCCCACTGGGCGGCGATGACCTGCTTGCCGAAGGCGGTGCGGCTGGCCATGGCCCGGTTCATGCGGTCGTCGCGGGTCGTGCGGCCATCGGGATCGACCGTCCGGGCGTTCCGCCGGGGAACGAGCACGCGCTGCGGGTGAACGTGGCCGTGGCGCGCAGACCGTACGGGATCTCGGAATCAGAGGTGCTGCTGCGGCGGCTGTCGCCGCCTGTCCTCCTCGACGGCCTGCTCCCTACGACGGCGCAGGCCCAGGCCACCAAGGCGATGGCCGGCAACGGTGCCACGGAGGCCGAACTGGCAGCGGTCATCTACGCGGAGTGGGGCCGTGTCTAGTCCTACGGCTACTTCAACGTGAGATCGATGTCCACGTCGAAGCCGATGTCGGTCTGCAGGCGCTTGCGGTGGATGCCGGTAGGGACGTAAGCCTTGACTGCGGGTTCGAGCTCGAAGGTGTAAGCCACGGGGAGTCCGTCTTCCTCCTCCACGCGCCAGAAGTACTTGATTCCGGCGTTCGAGTATTTGATCGGCTTCGTGGTCCGGTCCCGCTCCCTGGACTCATCCGAGACGACTTCGACCACGAGGTGCACGTCCTCCGGCTTGAAGGAGGTGAGCTTCAGAGAAGTGGTCGCCGACCTCTTCACCACGAGGATGTCGGGCTCCGGCCGCTGGCGCAGGCCCAGAGTGACCGTCATTTCGCGAAGGACCTCCAGGTGCGCGGGCGGTTTGAGGGAGTGCTCAAACAGCCGGATCGTATACAGGTGAAAGAGTGTCTGCGGCGACATCATGATGAGTGACCCATCGATCAGCTCGACGTGCCGAGGCGCGTCAGGGGGGAGATGATCGAGCATGTCGGCTGTCCAGCCGCCAGGAGGGCCGGGATAGAACCACTCGGGAAAGGCCGTGGTCATGGAGCCGCCTCCTCGGTGCTCTCACGTGACGAATCCATTCTGCCACGTTGCGTAACCGTCAGGGGAGGTCTTTGCGTTCCTCCATCGAGCGTTCCTGCATCGAGCGGCGGTAGAGCTCGTCGATCTCGTCCAGCGGGTCCGGTGCGCGGCGGCGGGCCTCGATCTCCAGGTCCGTCCGCGAGCTGAGATCGGCGATCCCCGCGCTCGTGTGGCTGACCTGGTCGCCGAGGAGGTCGGCGCGGATGCGGGCGCACATGGCCGTCAGCTTGGCCTGGTGCTGGCGGAGCCGGTCCAGGGTGGCGTGGTCGACGTACGGCGACACGCGGCGCTGCTGGGCGTACATCCCCAGCTGGCCGTCGTGCACGTCGGCCTGCGCCTCCAGGTCGGCCAGGAGCCGCGGCAGGTCGCCCAGGCCCCAGCCGCGCTGCTGGGCCTGCTCGACGGCCTGGCGGGTCAGGGACACCTCGCGGCGCAGGTCGAGGCGGAGGCGCTCGACCTCGGCGGCGTCGCCGGTCCCCATGGCGTTGACGTGCGTGGTCAGCCGGGATGCCGCCTGCTTGGCCTTGCCTGCCGCCTTCCTGCCCAGCTTGACCAGCAGGTAGACGCCCACGCCGGTCAGCAGAAGGAGGAACGCCAGGATCACCAGCACGATGACAAGGACTTCGCCGATCTCCGCCACCTCCTGTTGGGGTTGATGTCTAGAGAATAGTCGGCCGCGGCGGACTTGGCGCGCACGCCCAAGCAAGCACTTGATCTATAGGGATGGCTGTGTTTCAGTGCACACATATTTGCGGAAGGGGTGTGGCGCGTGCTGGACGGCAAGGTTGTGATCATTACCGGCGGGGCACGGGGGATGGGGGCGGCCACGGCGCGGCGGTGCGTGGCGGCCGGCGCGCGGGTCGTGCTCACCGACGTGCTCGTGGAGGAGGGCACGGCAACCGCCAAGGAGCTGGGCGCCCGCTTCATCCCGCACGACGTGACGGACCAGGAGCAGTGGGCGGCGGTGGTCGCGCGGACGGTGGAGGAGCACGGGCGGCTCGACGGTCTCGTCAACAACGCCGGCATCGCCACGTCGCTGCTCATCGAGCAGCAGTCTCTGGAGGAGTTCGAACGCGTGCTCCAGGTGAATCTGGTGGGCGTCTTCCTGGGACTCAAGGCCGTGATCGGCGCCATGCGCGCATCGGGCGGCGGCGCCGTCGTGAACCTGTCGTCGGTCGCGGGACTCTTCGCGCTGCCGGGCACCGGCGGGTACGGCGCGTCCAAATGGGGCGTGCGCGGCCTCACCAAGATCGCCGCCCTGGAGTTCGGCCGGGACCGCATCCGGGTCAACTCCGTCCATCCAGGCATGATCGTCACGCCCATGACGCAGCAGTTCGGCGCCGTGTCGGGCGAGGGCACCTTCCCCTTCGCGCCGGCCGGGCGCTGGGGCGAGCCGGAGGAGGTCGCGGAGGCGATCGCGTTCCTGCTGTCCGACGCCGCCTCGTACGTCACCGGCGCCGAGCTCGCCATCGACGGCGGCTGGACGGCGGGGGAGTCGGGGCTGCTGGCCCGCCCGGTAGAGGGCCCGGCAGAGGACAGGGTGGGATGAGCCATGCCGTACGCGGACGTCGGCGGGGACATCAGGCTCTTCTACACCGACGACGGAAGCGGCGAGGGGCCGCCGCTGCTGCTCGTGCACGGCTGGGGGACCGACTCGCACCAGTGGTCCTGGCACATCGACGCGCTGACCACGGCCGGGCGCCGCGTGATCGCCGTCGACCTGCGCGGGCACGGCTACTCGTCGGTCCCGGAGACGGGCAACACGCCGCGCATGATGGCCGAGGACCTGAACGTCCTTCTCGACCGCCTCGCCATCCCTGAGGCGATCCCCGTCGGGCACTCCATGGGCGGCCAGGTCGTGTCCATCCTGGCCGTCGAGCACCCGGAGCGCGTACGCGCGCTCGTCGCCCTCGACCCCGGCTACGGCATCACGGACGACATCGCCCGGGGCTTCCCCAAGATGATCGCGGGGCTGCGCGGGGAGCGCCCCCACGCCATGGCGGAGGCGATCGACCAGTGGTGCACGAACGCCGCCACCCCCGCCGTGCTGCGCCGCTGGCACAAGCGCCGGCTGTACGGCATGCCGCCGCACGTCCTGGCCCAGGCGTTCGAGGCCATGTTCCTCGAGGACGGCGCCATCGGCCTGCGGCCGGCGACCGACGACTACCTGGCCCGCAGGCGGTGCCCGGTGCTGTCGATCTGGGCGGATCAGGAACGGGCGAACTGGGAGGCCGGGCTGCTCAAGGACCCGGCGTCCAAGGTCGTGTGCTGGGAGGGATCCAGTCATCGGCTGCACGAGGAGCGCCCGGCCGAGTTCGTGCACCTCCTGGGCGGCTGGCTCCGCAGCCTGCGAGTGTGAACCGTAAGGGCGCGCGGGCGCGGCGGCCGGATCAGCCTGCCGGCTGACCGCGGGCCGCTCTCCTGCGGGCGCGGAACCGGCGTACCTTCCTGATCAGCCACCACGCCAGCCCTGCGAGCAGCAGCAGGGCGACGATCACCAGGATCGGGGTGAACACCGCGATCAGGCTCATGCCGAGCGAGCCCGCGTCCTCCACCGTGCTCAGGACGGGAGCGCCCACGCCCGCCGTCCCCGCGTTGACCACCGGACGGGCCGCGGCCTTCACGGCGTGCACGGCCAGCGCCAGCACGATCCCCAGCAGCCATCCGGCCCAGGGGTTCTCGGTCATCCAGGTGGAGTTCTCCAGTTCGGCGGCCGCGCTCGTGGCGGAGAAGACCACGCCGCCGGAGGCGGGGCGGACCACGGTCTGGATGGCGTCGTTGACGCTGTCGACGGCGGGGACCTTGTCGAGGACCATCTCGGCGAGCAGGAGCACGGCGATCACCGCGAGCACGCCCCAGTTGGACAGCCATGCGTAGCCGTCGGGGAGTTTCACGGCGTCGGTGACGTTCGACAGGACACCCACGACCAGGAGCGGGATATAGGCGTTCAAACCGGCGGCCGTGGACAGGCCCGCGCCGGTCAATGCGGCGAGCATGCCACCCAGTCTGCCCGGCCTAGTCCGTACGCGCGGCTTCGTCCATGATGTCCGCGAGGCCCGATCCAGTGAACTCGGCCACGGCTCGCTCGTACTTCTCCATCCCCCACGACCAGAAGTCGAAGTCGATGCTGTCGTTGGCGCCGTCCTGGATCGAGGCCCACAGCGTCCAGCCGTACTTGGACATGAGGCCGAGCAGCCGGGCGCGGGCGATCTTGTGGCGGAGGCGGCGGCCGTAGTACGCCGTGACGAGCTCCTCCAGGTGGCCGAGCGGCAGGTCGGACTCGCTCCAGATGTTGCCGAGCTCGAAGCAGGGGTCGTTGTTGCCGGCGTACTCGTAGTCGATCAGCCAGAGGCGCTCGCCGTCGTCGATGATGTTGCCCGGGAGCAGGTCGTTGTTGCAGGGGACGGTGCCTTCGTCGCGTGCAGCCAGACATTTCTGGATTTTGGCGACGGTGGGCATGAAGTCGAGATATTTCGCAGGAAGTCGGAAGCCGCGGCTCTGGACGATGTCCAGATACCGCCGCTGGACGTCGAACATGTCGAAGTCGCTCACGAACCGGGGTCCGGCGTGGAGCCTGCGGCAGGCCTCGGCCACGCGGGGCAGGTTCGCCTGGTCCCGCAGATCCGCCTCCGTGAACGTCCGCCCCGGCAGGAATCCGACGACCAGCACACCCAGGCCGGGCAGGTAGTCGTGCACCGGCGCCCCCACCCCGGCCGCGGCCGCCGCGATCGAGTTCGCGTGCTCGGCGTCCCTGTCGATGGCCAGCAGCGCGCCGTCGCTGGCCCACACGCGCGCCACGTACGCCCCTCCGGGTGTGGTCACCTTGTAGTTGCGGTTGGTCAGCCCGCCCGGCAGCTCCTCGACGGTACGCCGCACGCCGGACAGCAGGGGGATACGATCGAGCACCTCGGGCACGGCCATGGTCGATGCTAAGGCGGTCCGCGCTAAACGGTCTAGACCTTTTAAACAACGGCGGCTAGCCTCGCGACCATGAGCGACTCGGCCCGCATCGTGATCATCGGCGGCGGCGTCGGCGGCGCGTCCGTCGCGTACCACCTCACCCAGCTCGGCGAGCGCGACGTCGTCGTGCTGGAGCGGGACGAGCTTACCAGCGGCTCGACCTTCCACTCCGCCGGGCTCGTCGGCCAGCTGCGTGCCGACCCCACGCTGACCAGGATGAACCAGTACTCCGTCGAGCTCTATCGCACCCTCGACGCCGGCTGGACGGAGTGCGGCGGCATCAAGCTGGCCTCCACGCCCGAGCGGATGGCGGAGATCCGCCGCCAGATCGGGTGGGCGCGCACCTTCGGGCTGCCGCTGGAGGAGATCTCCGTGGCCGAGGCCGTGACGTTGTTCCCGCTCATGGATCCCGAAGGCGTCGTCGGCGCCGCGTACCTGCCCACGGACGGGCAGATCGACCCGTCGCAGCTGTGCTACGCCCTCGCGACCCGCGCTCGCGAGGGCGGGGCCACGCTGCGCACCCGCACCCGCGTGCTCGGCATCGAAACCGCGGGCGGCCGGGTCACCGGCGTGCGCACCGACCAGGGCGACATCGACTGCGAGATCGTGGTCAACTGCGGCGGCATGTTCGCGGCCGAGATCGGCCGCATGGCCGGCGTGCGGGTCCCGATCGTGCCGATGTCGCACCAGTACGTGGTGACCGACGCCTTCCACGACCACGCCGGCCTGCCCACGCTGCGCGACCCCGACCTGCTCGTCTACTACCGGCAGGAGGTGCAGGGCCTGGTCATGGGCGGGTACGAGCGCACGTGCGCGCCCTGGACGGCCGGCGCCAACACGTACGACACGGTCCCCGGCGACTTCAACGGCCGGCTCCTGTCCGAGGATTGGCCCAGATTCGAGGAAATTTCCGACAACTCCAGGATTCGGGTGCCCGCGATGGCCGACGTCGGCATCCGCAAGCTGATCAACGGCCCGGAGGCGTTCACCCCTGACAACGAGTTCTGTCTCGGCGAGACGGAGGTCCGCGGGTTCTTCGTGGCCGCCGGGTTCTGCGCGCACGGCATCGCGGGCGCGGGCGGGATCGGCAAGGTGATGGCCGAGTGGATCGTCGAGGGCGAGCCGAGCATGGACCTGTGGCACATGGACGTCCGCCGGTTCGGCCGCCACTACCGCTCGCCGTCGTACACGCTCAAGCGGGCGGTCGAGAACTACGAGACCTACTACGACATCCGCTACCCCGGGCACGAGCGCTCGGCCGGGCGGCCGCTGCGGGTCTCGCCCGCCTACGCCTGGCACACCGCCCACGGGGCCGTCTTCGGGGAGAAATCGGGCTGGGAGCGGGTCAACTACTACGCCGCGAACGAGAACGGGGAAGGGGAGCGGCCGAAGGGGTGGGCCGGGCGGTCCTGGTCGCCCGCCATCGGCGTCGAGCACCGCGCCACCCGGACCGCGGCGGGGCTGTTCGACGAGAGCTCGTTCGCCAAGATCGAGGTCACCGGGCGCGACGCGGCCGCGCTGCTGGAGTGGGTGTGCGACAACCGGGTCGCCCGCGAGATCGGCGCCGTCACGTACACGCAGGCGCTCAACCGGCGCGGCGGCATCGAATGCGACTTCACCGTCACCCGGCGCGGCGAGGAGGAGTTCCTGATCGTCACCGGCACCGCGTTCGGCGCGCACGACCTGGGATGGCTGCGCAAGCAGGCCGCGCACACCGGCTCCACGGCCAGGATCGCCGACGTGACCGGCCAGTACGCCTGCTTCGCCCTGTGGGGGCCGAGGGCCGGCGACATCATGCGCGGGCTCACCCCGGACCCGATGGACTTCCCGTTCATGTCCTCGCGGGAGATCACCGTGGGGGACGTGCCGGTGCTGGCGCTGCGGGTGACGTTCGTGGGGGAGCACGGCTGGGAGTTGTACTGCTCCACCGAGTACGGGCTCGCGCTGTGGCAGGCCCTGTGGCGGGCGGGGGAGCCGTACGGGCTGGTGGCCGGCGGCTACCGGGCCGTCGACAGCCTCCGGCTGGAGAAGGGCTACCGGGTGTGGGGCGCGGACATCGGGCCTGAGACGACCCCGTACGAGGCGGGGCTCGGCTTCTGCGTCAAGCCGGACAAGGACTTCCTCGGCAGGGACGCGCTCGACCCCGCCCCGAAGCGGCGCCTGCGGTGCGTGACGCTGAGCGACCCGGGGGCCGTCGCGCTCGGCAACGAGCCCGTCCGGGTGGACGGCCGGGTGGTGGCCCGCGTGACCTCCGGCGGTTACGGCTACACCGTCCGCGAGTCCATCGCGTACGCCTACCTGCCGGCCGAGCCGGGGCCTGAGAACGAGCTCGCGGTCGAGATCGAGGTCGAGGGCGCCTGGGTGGCGGGCACGGTGGTCAAGAGCCCGCTGGTCCCGTGACGCCGCTGCGTACCGAGATCCGCACCCGGTCGGGGCGGAACAGGTCGCGGGCGAACTCCACCGGCGTCCCGTCCGCCGCGTACGCCGTGCGCTCGATCAGCATGAGCGGCGTGCCCGGTTCGATGCCCAGCTCGGCGGCCTCCTCGGGACGGGCGATCACCGGGGCGAGGTGCTCGACCGCGGTGCGCGGCTCCAGGTCGTACCGGCCGGCGAGCAGCGTGTAGAGGGAGCCGGTCAGGTCCTGGCCGAGGAAGCCGGGCAGCGAGGGGAAGAACGAGCGCTCCAGCGCCACCGGCCACCGGCCCGCCGACCGCACCCTCACCACCTCGTGCACCGGCGCGCCCGGCTCCACCCGCAGCGCCTCGGCCGCGGCGCGCGGCGCCGGCACCGTGGCGGCCACCAGGATCCTGGCCTCGGCCCGCAGATGTGCGCGGCGCATCTGCTCGGTGAACCCGGCCAGGCCCGTCAGATCGCACTCGATGCGCGGCTCGGCCACGAACGCCCCGCCCGCCCGGCCGGGCACCCTGACCAGGACGCCGTCGCGCTCCAGGGTGGCGAGGGCCTGCCGGAGCGTCATCCGGCTCACGCCGAGCCGCCCGGCCAGCTCCCGCTCGCCGGGCAGCCGGTCGCCCGGCGCCAGCTCGCCCCCGTCGATTGAATCGAGCAGCCACCGCTCGATCTGCACGTGCGCGGGGACGCCGGTGCCGCGCTCGAGCTCAGGCGGTGTCCCGACCACACGCGCATCTTGACACGGGCTTCGGCATGAATGCCAAAAAACCGGCTCCGGCCACCCTTTCGGCCGACCGAAGGGGCGGACCGGCCGACCGTGGCCGGGGTCCTTCGGGGAGGCGGAGCGGTGCGGTCAGCCCTTGATGGCGCCCTGGGTGATGCCGCTGACGAAGCTGCGCTGGAAGATGAGGTAGACGACGACGATCGGCGCGATGACGATCAAGCAGGCCGCCGCCAGCAACGGGATGTCCGTCGTGTACTCGCCGACGAAGAGTCCCAGGCCGCTCGGCGCGGTGCGCCGGTCCGGGTCCTGCATCATCACCAGGACCAGCATGAACTGATTCCAAGACCACATGAAGTACAGCACCGACAGCGTGGTGATCGCCGGCCACGAGATGGGCAGCAGCACCCGCACCAGCACGACGAGATCCCTGGCGCCGTCGATGCGGGCCGCCTCGACCAGTTCGCCGGGCACGCTCGAGAAGTGCGTCTGCATCCAGTACACCCCGAACGGCATGAACAGGGCCGCCTCGGCGAGGATGATGCCGGTGTAGGAGTTGGTGAGCCCGACCTCGCGCAGGTTGAAGTAAAGCGCCACCACGATGAGCTCGATCGGCAGCGTGAGCCCCATCACGAACCCGAACGACAGCGTCCGGTGGCCCCACACCTTGAGGATCTGCAGCCCATAGCCGGCGAGCGTGGCAAGCACCACCGCCAGCGGCACCACGAAGGCCGCGATCAGCAGGCTCGATTTCATGAGGGCGGTCATGTTGCCCCGCTCCCAGGCGAGCGCGAAGTTCTCCCATGACCACCGATCCGGGATGCTGAGCCCGTCGAGTTGCGAGCCGGGGGGATGCAGGGCGGCCAGGACGATGCCGACGAGCGGCACCAGCACCATGGCCGCCAGCAGGACGAGTACCCCGTATCGGAGGCTGACACCGCCGCGCATGCTCACTTCTCATCATCCCTGGTGACGTATCGGATGGCGCTGACGATGGCGATCACGAGCACGGTCAGCACCACGGCCAGCGCGCTGGCGCCGCCGATGTCGCCCTCGTTGAAGGCCAGCCGGTAGACCAGCAGGCCGGGCACGTTGGTCTGCCCCGCCGGGCCGCCGTTCGTGGTGGTGAAGACGAGGTCGAAGCTGGCCAGCGCGGCGATCGTGGTGATGACGCCGGCGACCGTGATCTCTCTGCGCACCCCGGGCAGGGTGACGTGGCGGAACTGTCGCACCGCCCCGGCGCCGTCGAGCTTGGCGGCCTCGTACAGGGAGGGGTCGATCTTCTGCGCGCCGGTCAGGAAGAGCATCATGCACAGACCGCTCATCACCCACGTCCCGATGAGCCCGAGCGCGACCAGTGCCAGACCGTAGTCGCCCAGCCAGGCGCGGGTGATCGACCCCAGCCCGACCAACTCGAGGAGCTGGTTGACGACGCCGGACTCGCTGTAGAGCCACCGCCAGGTGATGCCGACGGCGACCAGCGGCAGCACCTGGGGGAGGAAGAAGACGATCCGGAAGAACGTCATCCCCCGGCGCACCTTCCCCATGAGGAGGGCCGTCATGAGCAGCCCGACGGCGATGGGGATGAACGAGAAGAAGACGATCAGCACGAGGCTGTGCAGGATGGCCTCGTACAGCGCCGAATCACGAAAGATCTTGACGTAGTTGTCGAGGCCCGCCCAGGTGGCCGGAAGGATGCCGTCCCAGGTCAGAAGCGACAGGCGCAGCGTGTTGATCGCCGGCCAGATGGCGAATCCCAGGTACACCGCGAGCGCGGGCAGCACATACAGCCAGCCGCGCGCTTTCCGGCTTCGCCAGGCGGCGGGGCGGGCGCGCTCGTGGGTGGCCTGCCCCCCGCCGCGGGCCGTGGCGGCACGCGGCGGGGCGGCGGGCGAGCTCAGATCACGAGCCATGGTGTCCGTCCCACGACTCCTGCAGAGACTTCAGGTAGTCGTCGACGCTCGTCTTGCCGCTGATCACGCCCTGGATTCCCGGGGTCAGCTTGTCGATCATGCCGGGGGAGGCGTAGTCCGGGAACGGTACGATCCCGTTGCTCTGCGCCACCGGCGTGAAGACCTCCGCGATCTCACCGCGCAGGCCCTCGGCGCCCAGCTCGGCCTTGGTGTCGACCGGCATGAACCCGCCGTCGAACTCGATCTTCGCCGCCTCCGGCGAGCTCAGGTAGTCCAGGAACGCCGCGGCGACGTTCGGGTGCTTGCTCTTCGCCGAGATGGCGTACGCGACGCTCGCGCCCGAGGCCACCTTGGCGGGCTCGCCCGACGGCGTGGGCATGAGGAAGAAGCCGGCGTCGTCCCCGAGTTCCTTCTCCACAGCGGTGGCGCCCCAGTTGCCCGTCACCAGGAACGCGCTCTTGCCCTTGGCGAAGCTCGCCAGCGCGTCGGCGTCCGCCGTGGCGCTCGCCGACGCGGGGAAGAAGCCCTTCTTCGCCCAGTCGGCCATCATCTGGGTGGCCTTGCGCGCGCCGTCGTTCTCGATCGTCGCGCCCGGCTTGCCGTACACCCAGGACCGGTAGTCGGCGACGTTGCCCGTGACGTTGAGCAGCGCGTTCCACAGGTGGAAGCCGCCGACCTGGAGCGCTCCGAGCATCAGCGGGGTCTGGCCGGAGTCCTTCACCTTCTGCATCGCGGCCTCGAACTCGGCCAGCGTCTTCGGCGCCTCCTTCACCATCTTCTTGTTGTAGTAGACGCCGACCACGGACAGCCCGCCGGGCACGGCGTACAGGCCGCCGGTCCCGAACTGCTTGGCCGACTTGTCGGAGCTGAGGATCTCGAGGGTCGACGGCGGGAACTTGGTGGTCCAGCCGTAGGCCTTGGCCCACGGGCCCAGGTCCAGGATGAGGCCGGCCGGGACCAGGGAGTTCATCGCACCCGGGTTGTACTGGGCGATGTCCGGTGCCGCGTCGCCCGACATCGCGAGCTTGATCGACTTGATGTAGTCGTTGAACGGCGTCATCTGGGGCTTGATGGTGACGTTCGGGTGCTTCTTGGTGAAGCCGTCGATCAGCGTCTGGGTGGGCGGGTCATTGCTGTAGGCCAGGGTGAGCGTCACCGGGTCGCTGGGGATGGTCGTCGACACGTCGACTTTCGGCGCTGTGCCTCCGCCCGTGCTACCACTGGTGCCCGCGCAGGCCGTCAGAGTTAATGCCGCCGTGAGACCGAGCGCCACGAACGCTACGGGCCGCCGGGCTGGTGTCGTCATTCTCATGACCTTTCTCCTCTATCGGATGGGGGCGTCGGCCGGCGCGTTGGAGTCTTCAACGGGCCTCATGACGACCGCTTCTCACCAGGCCGAACCTGGTTCGCTCGACCTCGTCCAGCGAGTGGAGCAGCGCTCCGTGGACGACGGCGTCTTCCTGGAGCGTCGAGACCTCCAGGGCCGGCTGGTCCAGCGGCTCACCGGACAGATGCCGCCGGAGCGCCGCCGGCAGCGTCTCGCCGCACCTGGCCATGGGGCCGCCGATGACCACGAGCCGCGGGTTGAGGATCGCCCGGATCACGGCGATGCCCTTGGCGAAGCGGCGGGCCACCACGTCGATCGCCTCCAGGGCCGCCGGCCTGCCGTCGACGACGGCGTCCAGGACGGCCTCGAACGCGCGCTCTCCCGCGGCCTCGATCCGGGCCAGGAACGCGCTGTCGCCCGCGCGCTCCGCCGCCGCCGCGGCCTGGCGCACGATCTCCGCGCCGCCTACCCGGTCCTCGAACGGGCCGAGGCCGTGCGGGTGCCGCGACTCCGCGGGGCCGGCGCCCGCCTCGCCGGTGAACAGGTCGAGGAAGCCGACGTCGCCGGCGTCGTTGGAGGCGCCGCGGTAGAGCTCGCCGTTCAGCACGATCCCGGCGCCGACGCGCTCGCCCCAGTGGAGCATCACCAGGGAGTCCTCACGCCGCTCCGGGTCCCGCCAGCGCTCGCCCTGGGTGGCCAGCTTGACGTCGTTGTCCAGGTAGACCGGGCAGCCGAGCGCGTCCTTGAGCCGGCGGACGAGAGCGTCGCCGGCCAGGCCGGGCATGCTCGGGATGAGCTTGATGACCCCGGCCGCCGGGTCGACGATGCCGGGGGTGCCCACCGAGGCGAACCAGAGGTCGCCGGTCGTGATGCCCGTGGCGCGCATCGTCCGTTCCACCGTGGACAGGAGTGTCCGCACCACCTGGTCACCGCTCGGATCGGCGCCGAGCGGGACCGCGTCGGCCGCGGTGACCGTACCGGCCAGATCCGACACCGCCACGCGCACGTCCTGCGGGCTGATCGAGAGGCCCAGCACGTGGCCGGCCTCCGCCCGGAAGCGCACGAGCTGCGCGGGCCGCCCCGCCCGGGTGGAGTCGCGATCAAGGGGACCGAACTCGGCGAGTCCCTCCGCGGCAAGCGCGTTGAGCGAGCGAGTGACCGCCTGGCGGGAGAGCCCCACGGCCTTGGCCAGTGCGGACACGCTCATGCTGGTCTCGGTCCGCAGCGTCCGGAGGACGGCGGCGGCGTTGACCTCACGCATGAACTGCGTGCCGGCGGCGACCACCTGCTCCATGCTCTCTCCCTGGCATCGATTGGCGGTACGCTAGCATATTAATTATGGATCGTACGGAACTAATTCGTCGAGGGGTGTGACCTGCGATGTTGCCCGGTGACGGCGACCACGCACCGCTGTGGGCGGATACCGTCCACGGCCTCGCCCAGCGCGTTCTCGGGCCCGTCGCGGGGTCGGTCCGGTGGGCCGCGCGTGACGGCGGGGGACGCGCGTACGCGTACGAGGCGAAGGGCGGCGTGCTCACCGTCGCCGCGACGGACGGGGTGAGCGCGTCCGTCGCGCTCCACCACTATCTCCGGGAACAGTGCGGCATGTCCGTGGGCTGGGACACGGTGCTGCCCCTGCCGCTGACGTCCCTTCCCGACGCCCCGCTCCGCCAGGGCTCGGCCCGGGTCCGGGAGGGCTACTACTTCAATTTCTGCACCTTCAGCTACACGACGCCCTACTGGGACTGGGCCGACTGGGAGCGCGAGATCGACTGGATGGCCCTGCACGGCATCACCATGCCGCTCGCCGTCACCGGTCACGAGGCCGCGGTGCACGCCGCGTACTCCCTCTTCGGTCTCGACGACCGGCAGATCCGCCGCTTCCTCGGCGGGCCGGGTTACCTGCCGTTCCAGTTCATGGGATGCCTGGACGACTTCGCCGGTCCGCTTCCCGCGTCGTGGATCGACAGCCACCGCGAGCTGGGAGCGCGCATCCTCGAGCGCGAGCGCGCCTTCGGCATGACGCCCGTGCTCCCGGCCTTCACCGGGCACGTCCCCCGGGAGATCGCCTCGACGGCGCGTGCCGGCCGCCGCCAGTGGCAGGGATTCGAGACCTGGGTCCTCGACCCGGCCGACCCGCTGTACGAGCGGATCGGCGCCGAGATCGCCCGCGCCCAGATCAAGCTCTTCGGCACCGACCACCTCTACGCCGCCGACCCGTTCATCGAGATGATCCCCATCGACGCCGACCCGGCCTTTCCCGGGGCCGTGGCGGCGGCGACGCTGGCCGGATTGCGGGCCGCCGACCCGGAGGCGGTCTGGCTCATGCAGGCCTGGCCGTTCTCCTACCAGCGGGACTTCTGGAGCGAGGACCGCGTCACCGCCTTCCTCGACGCGATCGCGGACGACCGGATGCTCGTGGCGGACCTGTGGGCGGAGCACGACCCGCTGTGGGGCCGCTTCGAGGAGTTCTCCGGAAAACCCTGGCTCTGGTGCGCGCTGCTCAACTTCGGCGGCCGCACCGATCCGGGCGCCGACCTGCGCGGAGTCCCGGCCGGGATCGAGGCGGCCCTGGCGGCGCCGAGCCCGCCCACCGGCCTCGGCCTGTCCATGGAGGCCACCCGCAACAACCCCGTCTTCTTCGAGCTGGTCGCCGACCAGATCTGGAACCGGGTCCCTGACCTCGACGCCTGGCTGGACGCCTTCGTGACCCAGCGCTACGGAGGCCGGTGGACGGCCGAGCTGCGGGCGGCCTGGCGCGGGCTCCTGGACACTGTCTACGGCGCCCAGGGCGTGCCGATCCTCCCTCAGGAGTTCGAAGGCGTCATCACCGCGGTGCCCTCATACGAGCGCGGCCCGGCGGAGCTCCGTGCCGAGGCCGCCGGTGTCCTGTGGTACCGGCCGGAATCCCTCGCCGCGGCGTGGGAGCGCATGATCGAGGTGGCCGAGCGCGATCCCGGCCTGGCCGCGGGACCGCTCGGGCACGACCTCGTCGAGGCAGGCATCGCGTACATGGCCAGGGTCGCCGACCGCTTCTGCCTCGACGTCCTGGAGTCGGCGGGCGACCCGGCGCGTGTCGCCCGGTTCCTGAAGGTCTTCGAGGACCTCGACCGGATGCTGGCCTGCCGGCCCGAGTTCACCTTCCAGCACTGGGAGTCCAAGGCGCTGTCGTGGGCCGACGACCCGGCCGACCGCGACGTGCTGCTGGACAACGCCCGCCGCATCATCACCGTGTGGGGCACCGCGGACAGCCCGCTGCTCGACGACTACGCGGGCCGGCACTGGAGCGGGCTCGTCGGCGGCTACTACCGCGACCGCTGGGCGCTGTGGGCGGACGGGCTCGACCGCGCGCTCGCCACGCCCGGCGACGGCCCCGAGGCGGCCCTGCGGGAACGGCTGCGCGACCGCGCCGAGCTCTTCCTGCGGGAAGGCCCGGCGCCGGCGCCGCGGGACCTGGCCGGTCTGGCCACGGAGTCACGCCGGCTGTTCACCGCCTACGCGGGCCGGGCCGGCTCACTCGCCCAGCCGTACGAACACAATCCATGAGGCACGATCGATGAGGAGCACGATGCCCCAGGTGGCACCACCGACCGAGCGCCGCAACCCGCGCACCGCCGCCATCGACACCCTGGAGTCCGGCGACGTCCTCCGGCTGCTGCTGGACGAGGACGCCAGGGCGGTCGAGGCCGCCCGCGCCGCGACCGGGCCGCTCGCCCGGGCGGTGGACGCGGCGCATCTCCGGCTGTCCCGGGGCGGGCGCGTGCACTACTTCGGCGCCGGCGCGTCGGGGCGGCTGGCGGTGCTCGACGCCACCGAGATCACGCCGACGTTCGGGGTGGCGCGCGAGCTGTTCACCGCCCACTTCGCCGGCGGGGCGGCCGCCCTCACCGACTCGTCCATCGACCAGGAGGACGCCGAGCCGCTGGGGGCCGCCGACGCCCGGGACCTCGGAGAGGGGGACGTGGCGGTCGGGATCACGGCGTCCGGGTCCACCCGGTACGTCGCCGGCGCCCTCCGCGCGGCCCGGGCCGCCGGGGCGCTCACGGTGCTGGTCACCTGCAACCCGGACGCGCCGCTGCGCGACCTGGCCGAGATCGTCGTCGCCGCCGACACCGGGCCGGAGGCGCTGACCGGCTCCACCAGGCTCAAGGCGGGCACGGCGACCAAGGTGATCCTGAACGCGTTCTCCACGGCGCTCATGATCAAGGCCGGCCGGACGTACGGGAACCTCATGGTCGGGCTGGTGGCCACGAACGCCAAGCTGGCGGAGCGGGCGGTGACCGTGCTGGCGGAGGCGAGCGGCGCGGGCGCGGACGCCTGCCGCGCCGCCCTGGCCGCAGCGGACGGGAACATCCCCGAGGCGCTCGTACGGCTGCTCACCGGCTGCCCGCCCGAGCAGGCGCGGGCCGCGCTGGAGGCGCACCCGGGCGTCCGGGCGGCCGTCGCCGCGCTCTCTCGCCCTTCCCACCCCGGGCACGCCGGATGAGCAGGACCGGATTCGCCGGCGTGGACGTCGGCGGCGGGGGGATCAGGGTCCGCGTCGAGGCCGGAGAGACCGTCGCGCACGGCGCGGACACGGCTCCGGTGCCGCGCGAGCGGGGCCACGTCGACCTTGACCGGCTCGCCGCACGGATCGCCAAGGTCGTCGAGAACGCGACCCCGGCTCCAGACCGGATGGCCGGGACCGGCGGCGATGCGGCACCGATACCCGACCGGTTCGCCGGCATGGCGATCGGCGTGACCGGGCTGCCCGGCCTCGTCCGGGACCCCGGCACGCTGTGGGAGGCGCTGGGGGAGCGGTTCGGGCTGGACTCGCTCGTGGTCGCCGGCGACATGGTGACCACGCACGTGGGCGCGCTCGGGTTCCGGCCCGGAGTCGTGGTGGCCGCGGGCACCGGCGTCATCACGCTCGGCACCGACCTGGACGGCGTCTGGAACCAGTCCGACGGATGGGGGCACCTGCTCGGCGACCACGGCGGCGGCGCCTGGATCGGCACCCAGGGCCTGCACGCCGCCCTGCGCGCGCACGACGGCCGGGCCGGCGGCTCCGCGGCCCTGCTCGAACACCTGCTCGCCCGCTTCGGCGACCCCCTCGACCTCGTGGCGCTCGTCTACGAGTCGGACTCGGCGGCACACCACCTGGCGTCGTTCGCACCGCACGTCGCGGACGCGGCCCGCGCCGGCGACCCGGTCGCCCGGCGGATCTGGGACGAGGCCGGGCGGCAGCTCGGTCAGACCGCCGTCGCCGCCGCGGCCGGGCTCGACCCCGTCTTCTCCTGGGGCGGCCGCCTCTTCGACGCCGCCGACCTGCTGATGGAGCCGTTCCAGAGCACGGTGCGGGAGTCGCTGCCCGGCGCGAGGTTCACGCCGCCGCTCGGGACCTCCGCCGACGGCGCGCTCGCCCTGGCCAAGGCCGCCGCCGACGGCACCGCCCGCCCGCGCCACCCCTACCTGTACGTCTTCACTCGGACAGCCGGGACAGGCGCTCCACCGCCTCGCCGAACTCGCTGATCATGTCGTAGACCACCTGGCGGGCCGGCTTCACCTGATCGAGCTGGCCCACTACCTGCCCCACGTAGTAGTTGACCAGCTCCACCGCCCCCGGCTCGCCCTTCTCCGCCGCCGCGCCGATGCGCGCCATCGCCCCTTCGGACAGCAGGATCTGCAGCGGCATCCCCAGCGGGCCCGGGCTCTCCGGCCCGGAGTCCCACTCCTCCGTCCAGGCCGACTTGAGCTGCCGGGCCGGCTTACCCGTACGTGACCTCGACCGGACCGTGTCCAGCGACGACGCCGCCAGCATCTTGCGCTTGACCGCGGGCGTCGTCTCCGCCTCCTCCGTGGTCAGCCACACCGACCCGCACCACACGCCCTCCGCGCCGAGCGCCATGGCCGCCGCCATCTGCCGCCCCGACGCGATCCCGCCGGCCGCCAGCACCGGCACCGGGGCGACCGCGTCCACGACCTGCGGCACCAGCACCATCGTGGCGATCTCGCCGGTGTGCCCGCCCGCCTCGGTGCCCTGCGCCACGATCAGGTCCGCGCCCGCCGCCACCTGCCTGCGCGCGTGCTCCACCGTGCCGACCAGCGCGGCCACCGGCACACCGGCTTCCCTCGCCTTCGCCACCATCTCCGGCGGAGGCGGGCCGAGGGCGCTGGCGATCAGCCCGATCGGGTGCTTCAGCGCCACGTCGATCAGCCCTGTCGCCCCGGCCGCCGTCACCCGCCTGCCGAGCTCGTCCGCCGCCGCGGTCAGCGGCTGCGCCGGCGCGCTCACGCCGTACTTGCCCAGCAGGTGCGTGACGAAGTCGCGGTGCCTATCGGGGATGAATTCCAGGAGATGCGCGCGCCGGTCCAGCGCCGAGTCGTCGATCTTGCCCGGCACGAGCACGTCCACGCCGTACGGCCGGCCGCCCACGTGCTCGTCGATCCACGTCAGCTCGGTGTCGAGCTCCTCCGGTGAGTACGCGATCGCGCCCAGCACCCCGAACCCGCCCGCGTTCGTGACGGCCGCCACCACGTCCCGGCAGTGGCTGAAGGCGAACAGGGGGAACTCGATGCCAAGGCGCTCGCAAATGGCGGTCCGCATGACACGACGCTAACGGTCAGAAGGATGTTCGGTCCATCCCCGAACACACGATCGTGACCCGCTCCCCGCCGGCGCGCCGTCCGGTGGCCGTGTCCGGCAGGTGGTGCTCCATGCCGGGCACCGGCCGGGGGAAGGCGCGTCCGGCCGTGTCGCAAGTGTGGTCTGGGAGGCGGGGGCGGGCCGGACGAGTGGATGCGGCCAGGTGAGCGGGGTGGGCCGGACGGAGAGGTCAGGAGGCGGTGGGTTGCGGGGTGATGGGGGCGCCGCCGTTGGGGACGCCGCCGTTGGGGGCGCCGCCGTTGGGGGCGCTGCCGTTGGGGGCGCTGCCGTTGGGGGTGTGCCAGCCCAGCTCAGGCGTATACCCGCGGACCCGCCTGGCCGGCACCCCCGCGACCACGCTGTGGTCGGGGAACTCGCCGCGCACCACCGCCCCGCCCGCCACCACGCAGTGCCGCCCCAGCGTGGTGCCCGGCAGGATGATCGCGCCGGTGCCCAGCCAGGAGCCCGAGCCGATCGAGACCGGGCTGTTGCGCGGCCACTGCCGGCCGATGGGGACGTCAGGGTCGTCGTAGACGTGGTTCTGGTCGGTGATGTACACGTACGGGCCGGTGAAGACGTCGTCGCCGATGTCGATCGACTGGTGGGCCACCACGTGCGTGCCCCGGCCGATCGCGCAGCCGCGGCCGATGCGCAGGATCGCGTCAGGGCCGAGTTCCAGCCCCGGGTTCATGCCGCACGAGATCGACACGCGCTCGCCGATCAGCGTGTGGTCGCCGATCTCGATCCACTGCTCGCCGAAGATCGCGCCCGGGGGGAACGCGATGCTGACTCCGTCGCCGATCCGGCGGAACCGGTACCCGGCGGGAGAACCCGGTGTGATCGCCCCGGCGTGACGGATCGCCCTATAGGCACGGTGAATCAGCGTGCCCACGGTCCGCCGTACTAATGACATAGGGACCAAAGTTACCGCTAGGTCATAACTGTTCGGGCATGTGAGGGGCGTTGTTTGATATCCTGAGAGCCCGTGGACACTTCGACCACACCTCGAGCCACGGGAGCCCCTTTGCGCAGCGCATCGCAAACCAAGCATCTGTTCGTCACCGGCGGTGTCGCCTCCAGTCTCGGCAAGGGGCTCACGGCATCCAGCCTCGGTCGCCTCCTCAAGGCACGCGGTCTCCGGGTCACCATGCAGAAGCTCGACCCGTACCTCAACGTCGACCCCGGAACCATGAACCCGTTCCAGCACGGCGAGGTCTTCGTCACCGACGACGGCGCCGAGACCGACCTCGACGTCGGCCACTACGAGCGGTTCCTCGACACCGATCTGCACGGCTCGGCCAACGTGACCACCGGGCAGATCTACTCCAACGTCATCGCCAAGGAGCGGCGGGGCGAATACCTGGGCGACACCGTCCAGGTCATCCCGCACATCACCAACGAGATCAAGGACCGGATCAGGGGCATGGCCGGTCCTGAGGTGGACGTGGTCATCACCGAGGTCGGCGGCACGGTCGGCGACATCGAGTCGCTGCCGTTCCTGGAGGCCGTGCGGCAGATCAGGCACGAGGTGGGCCGGGACAACGTGTTCTTCCTGCACGTGTCGCTGCTGCCGTACATCGGCCCCTCCGGGGAGCTCAAGACCAAGCCGACGCAGCACAGCGTGGCGGCGCTGCGCAGCATCGGCATCCAGCCGGACGCGATCGTGCTGCGGTCCGACCGGCCCGTGCAGACGGCGATCAAGCGCAAGATCAGCCTGATGTGCGACGTGGACGAGGACGCGGTGGTCTCCGCCGTGGACGCGGCCTCCATCTACGACATCCCGAAGGTGCTCCACTCCGAAGGGCTCGACGCGTACGTCGTACGGCGGCTCGGCCTGCCGTTCAGGGACGTCGACTGGAAGGAGTGGGAGCAGCTCCTGCGCCGCGTGCACCGCCCGGCCAAGGAGGTCACGATCGCGCTCGTCGGGAAGTACATCGACCTGCCCGACGCGTACCTGTCGGTGACCGAGGCCCTGCGGGCCGGCGGGTTCGCCAACGACGCGCGGATCAACATCCGCTGGGTCAAGAGCGACGACTGCGAGACCCCCGACGGCGCCGAGCGCGAGCTCGACGGCGTGGACGGCGTGCTCATCCCCGGCGGGTTCGGCGTACGCGGCATCGAGGGCAAGATCGGCGCCATCCGCCACGCCCGGGAGAACAAGATCCCGCTGCTCGGCATCTGCCTCGGCATGCAGGGCATGGTCATCGAGGCCGCCCGCAACATGGCCGGCATCGCCGACGCCAACTCCGCCGAGTTCGACCCCGACACCAAGCACCCGGTCATCTCCACCATGGCCGACCAGGAGGACGTCGTCGCCGGCGAGCGCGACATGGGCGGCACGATGCGCCTGGGCAGCTACACCGCCAAGCTCGGCGAGGGGACGCTCGCCCGCCGGCTGTACGCGGGCAAGGCCAAGGCCGACGAGCGGCACCGCCACCGCTACGAGGTCAACAACGCCTACCGCGAGCAGCTGGAGAAGGTCGGCCTGGTCTTCTCCGGGCTGTCCCCGGACGGCCGCCTGGTCGAATACACCGAACTGCCCGCCGACACCCACCCGTTCTTCATCGGCACCCAGGCCCACCCGGAGTTCCGCTCCCGCCCCACCCGCGCCAACCCGATGTTCAAGGGCCTCATCAGCGCCGCCCTGATGTACGCCGACAGCCGGCTCGGTGCGAAGGTGGGCCCGTGAGGATCACCGGAGCGGCGAGCCTGGGGCGGAGAGCGGTGGCTTGTGTGACCGACGAGGACCGGAAGCGAGTGCGGCCATGATCGCAGACACGCCCGAGGCGTGGAACGTCGTCGAGACGAAGGAACGGTTCGAGGGCCACGTCATCCGCGTGGTCACCGACACCGTCAAGATGCCCCGCGACGAGGTCGCCGACCGCGACTACGTGGTGCATCCCGGCTCCGTCGCCGTCCTCGCGCTCGACGACCGCGACCGCGTCCTGATGATCAGGCAGTACCGCCATCCGACCCGGCAGCTCATGTGGGAGCTGCCGGCCGGGATCCGCGACGTGGAAGGCGAACCGCTGGTCGAAGGGGCTGCCCGGGAGCTCGCCGAGGAGGCCGGCTACCGGGCGGGTGCCTGGTGGACGCTCGTCGACCTGCGCTCCTCGCCCGGCATGAGCGACGAGCGCATCCGGGTCTTCCTCGCCCGTGACCTGACCAAGATCCCCGAGGAGGAGAACGGCTTCGTTCACCGGCACGAGGAAATCGACATGCCGGTCGAATGGGTCCCCCTGACCGACGCGGTCGAGAAGGCGCTCATGGGAATGATCCACAATTCCCCGGCCGTGGCCGGTATCCTCGCCGCATATGCGGCTTCGGTCGAGGGATTCGCAACGCTGCGCCCCGCCGACGCCCCGGAGGCGTGAACGGAAGGACCGGTTCGTGGAGGCAGTGCTCTCCAGCTACCTCGCCCATCTGGCGGTGGAGCGGGGCCTGGCTGCCAACACGCTCGCGTCCTACCGCCGTGACCTGCGCCGATACTTCGAGCACCTGCAGGCGCGCGGCCGCGCCGAGCTCGACGAGGTGGGGGAGGCCGACGTCCAGGCCTTCCTCGCCGCGTTGCGCGAGGGCGACGGCGAGCACCCGGCGCTCGTCGCCAGCTCGGCCGCCCGCGCCGTCTCCGCCGTGCGCGGCCTGCACCGCTTCGCCCTGCGCGAAGGCGTGACCGCTCACGACCCCGCCCACCAGGTACGCCCGCCGCGCCAGCTCCGCAGGCTCCCCAAGGCGATCGCCGTGGACGAGGTCGAGCGGCTCATCGCCGCCTCCGGCCCCGACGGCGCGCCCCTGACGCTGCGCAACCGCGCCCTGCTGGAGGTCCTGTACGGCACCGGAGCCCGCATCTCCGAGGCCGTCGGCCTGGCCGTGGACGACTTCGAGGACGACCAGGTACGCCTGCGCGGCAAGGGCGGCCGCACCCGGGTCGTGCCCCTGGGGCGCTACGCCCGCTCCGCCCTGGACGCCTATCTGGTGCGGGCCCGCTCCGGTCTGCTGGCCCATGGACGGGGCACCCCGGCCGTGTTCCTGAACGCCCGGGGCGGCCGGTTGACCAGGCAGGGCGCCTGGGAAGTGCTCCAGGCCGCCGCCGAACGCGCCGGACTCCACGGGATAAGCCCGCACGTACTCCGGCATTCCTTCGCAACCCACCTCTTGGACGGCGGCGCGGACGTTAGGGTGGTCCAGGAACTGCTCGGCCACGCCTCGGTGACGACCACGCAGGTCTACACCCTGGTCACGGTCGACAAGCTCCGCGAGGTCTATGCCGCGGCGCATCCCCGCGCCCGGCAGTGATCTATAGTCTTTTGCGACGTGCGGCACCCACGGCGTGCCGCCTTGCCGCGTTAAGTGGTGACGCCATAGTGTCCGTCCGGACGGTCCGGTTCGGGATCGTCAGGGAGGTTCGAGCTGGTGACTGTGACGACCAAGGGTTCGACCCCGGGGACCCCCGACAACCCCTGGGGCGGCACGAAGAGCAACGCGCCTTCCAACGGCGTCAATCTTGGGCCCACACGGCGGCCCAGACCGGTGTTCCCCGAACCGGTCCCGCCCGCCGTGCACGGCCCGGCGCGCGTGGTCGCGATGGTCAATCAGAAGGGCGGGGTCGGCAAGACCACGACCACCATCAACCTGGGCGCCGCGCTGGTCGAATACGGCCTCAAGGTGCTGCTGGTCGACTTCGACCCGCAGGGCGCGCTCTCCGTCGGCCTGGGCATCAACCCGCTCCAGCTCGACCTGACCGTCTACAACCTGCTGATGGAGCGCGGCGTCACCGCCGAGGACGTGCTGCTGGAGACCGGCGTCGAGGGCCTCGACCTGCTGCCGAGCAACATCGACCTGTCGGCCGCCGAAGTCCAGCTGGTCACCGAGGTCGCCCGCGAGCAGGTGCTCGGCCGCGTCATCAAGCCGTTGCTGCCGCACTACGACGTGTGCCTCATCGACTGCCAGCCGTCGCTGGGCCTGCTCACGATCAACGCGCTGACCTGCGCCCACGGGGTGATGGTGCCGCTGGAGTGCGAGTTCTTCGCACTGCGCGGCGTGGCCCTGCTCATGGACACGATCTCCAAGGTGCAGGAGCGCCTCAACGAGGACCTCGAGATCGAGGGACTGCTCGCCACCATGTACGACGCCCGCACCCTGCACGGGCGGGAGGTGCTGGCCCGCGTGGTGGAGGCGTTCGGCGACAAGGTGTTCCACACCGTGATCAACCGGACCGTCCGCTTCCCCGACGCGACCGTCGCCGGCGAGCCGATCACCACGTTCGACCCGTCGTCCCTCGGTGCCAACGCCTACCGCGAGCTGGCCCGCGAGGTGCTGGCACGCTGGCCGGAGCCTGCCACAATGGCCAGGTGACCACCGCCGAGGAGACCGAGCCGCAAGGATTCCAGGTCCACCTGGACGTCTTCGAGGGCCCGTTCGATCTGCTCCTCGGCCTCATCGCCAAGCACAAGCTGGACATCACCGAGGTCTCGCTCTCCAAGGTCACCGACGAGTTCATCTCCTACATCCGCTCGCGTGGCCCCGAGTGGGACCTCGACCAGACCAGCCACTTCCTGCTGGTCGCGGCCACGCTGCTGGACCTGAAGGCGGCCCGGCTGCTGCCGTCCGGCGAGGTGGAGGACGAGGAGGACCTGGCGCTGCTGGAGGCCAGGGACCTGCTGTTCGCGCGGTTGCTGCAGTACAAGGCGTACAAAGAGGTGGCGAAGATCTTCGCGGGGCGGATGGCGGAAGAGGCGCTGCGGTTTCCGCGTACCGTGCCGATGGAGCCGCAGTTCGCCAACCTGCTGCCCGAGCTGATCCTGGGCATCGGGCCCGAGCAGCTCGCCAGGATCGCCGCCCGCGCGTTCACCCCCAAGCTGCCGCCCACCGTCAACGTCGCGCACATTTACCAGCCGCTGGCCAGCGTCAAGGAGCAGGCGGCCATCCTCGTCATGCACCTGCGCCGGATGCGCCGGGCCACCTTCCGCGCCCTGGTGGCCGACTGCGACGGGACCTTCGAGGTCATCGCGCGCTTCCTGGCCGTGCTGGAGTTGTTCCGGGAGTCGGCGGTCTCGTTCGATCAGATCGAGCCCCTGGGGGAGTTGCACGTGACCTGGACGGGGTCTGCCGACGGGGACGTGGCGGTGGGGGACGACTACGAAGAATCCGCGGAGAAACCACGTAATGAATGACAACCCCAACCCCCTGCCCAACCCTCGCAGGTCCCCGGACTCCGAGCCGCCGCTGCCCGCCTGGATGATCCTGCCCGGCTCCCTTGTCCAGCCGTCCGCGCCGGCACTGGAGGATGTGGAGGCTTCGGAGGACGACGACACGCCGGGCGGCACGGTCGCCGGTGCGGCGCCGGAGGGCGGGGCGGGCGTGGCGGATGACGCGGCGTCCGAGCACACGTCCGGTGTGGCGGATGGTGCGGCGGCTGAGGATGCGAAGGGTGTCGCGGATGGCGTGGCGTCCGAGGACGAGGCGGATGGCGCGGTGTCCGAGGACGAGGCGGATGGCGCGGCGTCGGCGGACATGCCGGGCGCGAGCGGTGGCACGGCGTCGCGCGAAGCGGCGAGCGTGGAGCGGGGCGCCACGTCGGCCGACGTACGGGGCGCGTCCGGGGGTGCCGATGCCGGTGACGACGGGGTTGGCGCGACCGATGCGGGCGACGAGCCACAGAAGAGCGATGGGGGGCCGACGCTTGAGGCGGCCTTGGAGGCTATCCTTCTCATAGTTGACGAGCCTGTGGCCGAGGTGACTCTGGCGCAGGTGCTGGAGCGGCCCACCCATGAGGTGGCCGCGGCGTTGCGAGGGCTGGCGGCGGAATACACGGCCGCCGGCCGGGGTTTTGACTTGCGGGAGGTCGCAGGCGGTTGGCGGTTTTACACCCGCTCCGACTGCGCGCCGCTGGTCGAACGATTCGTACGGGACGGCCAGCAGACGCGGCTGACCCAGGCCGCGCTCGAAACGCTCGCGGTCGTGGCTTACCGGCAGCCGGTGAGCCGTGCCCGCGTCGCCGCCGTACGCGGCGTCAACAGCGACGGCGTCATGCGGACGCTCGTCGCCAGGGGGCTGGTCGAAGAGGCCGGCACCGACCCGGAGAGCCAGGCAATGCTCTACCGGACAACGTCATACTTCCTTGAACGTCTGGGACTGCGGGATCTCAGCGAGCTCCCCGAGCTCGCTCCCCTCCTCCCCGACGACGTGGAAAATCTCGAGGAGACAACAAAGTGATCAACAGGCGAAGCACCCCGTCCGGTGATGGACGCGGTCGTGGACGCACCGGCGGCGCGGGCCGTAGTGCCGGCCGCGGTGGACGTCCCGCCTTCCGCTCCGACCGCGACGACTTCCGCGGTGACTCGCGCGGCGACTCCCGGGGCGCCTCTCAACGCGACGACCGCGGCAGTGGCCACGGCCGCGACTCCGTGAGCGACGCCCGCCCCTCCCGCGACTCCCTCCGCGCCGACCGCGGCGGGACTCGCGCCCGGTACGGCAGGCCCGGCGGGCGCGACGGCGACGCCCAAGGCCGTGACTCCCGTGGCGGAGATCGTGAGGAGCGCTACTCCCGCAATGATCGGGACGACCGTAACGCCCGCGACGATCGGTACGCGGGCGGCGGTGACCGTGGCTCCTCGTCCCGCGGGGACCGAGACGACCGGAACGCGCGCGGGGACCGCTCCGAGCGTCCCCGCGGCGACCGGGACGGCTACCGTTCCGACCGCCGGGACGACCGTGGTGGTTACAGCGCCGCGCGTCGTGATGACCGTGGTGGCGGTGGTTACAGCGCTGGGCGTCGTGATGAGCGTGGTGCTGGTGGTTACAGCGCTGGGCGTCGTGATGACCGTGGCGCTGGTGGTTACAGCGCTGGGCGTCGTGATGACCGTGGCGCTGGTGGTTACAGCGCTGGGCGTCGTGATGAGCGTGGTGCTGGTGGTTACAGCGCTGGGCGTCGTGATGAGCGTGGCGCTGGTGGTTACAGCGCTGGGCGTCGTGACGAGCGCGGTGGCTTCGGTGGCGAGCGGCGTGATGACCGTTCCGCGTTCCGGGCCGACCGTAGCGGGCGCAGGGAGGCCGACCGCCCCACGCGGGGCCCCAGGCAGGACGTCGCCCCCGGCGCCGCCTCCTCCGGCCGGTCCCGCTACGGCAAGCGCGACGGCGACGCCCGTCCCGCTCGTACGGACCGCGCGCCCAAGCGCGACGACGTGCAGACGGTCGGCAAGAGCTACGGCAGCCCGCAGCGGGACCGGATCAAGGCGGCCCGCCAGCCCATCCGCGACCGCGACCTCTACCCCGAGGGCTACACCGACGAGCGCGACACCACCGAGGTGCCCGACGGCGTGCGGCTGCAGAAGGTGCTCGCGCAGGCGGGCGTGGCCAGCCGCAGGGCCTGCGAAGAGATGATCGGCGACGGCCGGGTCACTGTGAACGGGCAGGTCGTACGCCGGTTCGGCGCCAAGGTCGACCCCGCCAAGCAGGTCATCCACGTGGACGGCAAGCGCATCCCCACCGCCCCCGACCTGGTTTACTACGCGCTGAACAAGCCCATCGGCGTCGTGTCCACCATGGACGACCCGCAGGGCCGGCCGTGCCTGGCCGACTACGTGCAGGAGCTGGCGCCGCGCCTGTTCCACGTGGGCAGGCTCGACACCGAGACCGAAGGCCTGCTGCTGCTCACCAACGACGGCGAGCTGGCCAACAGGCTGACGCACCCCAGCTACGGCGTGCAGAAGAAGTACTGGGCCAAGGTGCCCGGTCCGATCCCCAGGGACCTGGGGCGCCGGCTCAAGCAGGGCATCGAGCTGGAGGACGGCCTCGCCAGGGCCGACGGCTTCAGCATCGTGCAGGAGCATGGCCAGCAGGCGCTGATCGAGATCGTGCTGCACGAGGGGCGCAAGCACATCGTCCGGCGCATGCTGGAGGAGGCCGGGCACCGGGTGATCGACCTGGCCAGGATCGAGTTCGGCCCCGTGAAGCTGGGCCGTACCAAGCCCGGAACCGTCCGCGCGCTGAGCCTGAAAGAGGTCGGCGAGCTGTACGCGGCCGTAAAGCTGTAATCTGGCCGGAACGTAGGAGCCCGTGCGAATCTCCGCACGGGCTCTCCCGCTTATCAGAAGGGGACGAAACCACATGGTGCGGGCGATCCGTGGGGCGATTCAGGTGGGCGCCAACGATCGTGACTCGATCATCGAGGGCACGACCGAGCTGGTCAGCGCGATCATGGAGCGCAACGAACTGACCACGGACGACGTGATCAGCGTGCTGTTCACGGCCACGCCTGACCTGACGGCCGAGTTCCCCGCGCTGGCGGCGCGGAAGCTGGGCTTCCACGAGGTGCCGCTGATCTGCTGCACCGAGATCGACGTGCCCGGTGCGCTGCCCCGCGTCGTACGCCTCATGGCCCACGTCGAGACCGACCGCTCCCGGGCCGAGATCCAGCACGTTTACCTGCGTGGCGCCGTGGCGCTGCGGCAGGACATCGCGCAGTAAGCGGACGGCAAGCACGACCAGAGACACTCACCACCCCAACGGCCCGACAAATCAGGACATCGAGATGGAACTTCGCACCGTGCTCGTCGTGGGCACCGGTCTCATCGGCACCTCAGCGGCGCTGGCGCTGCGCAAGCGCGGCGTACGAGTCCTGCTCGCCGACCGGGACCAGGGAGCCGTACGGCTGGCGCGGGAACTCGGCGCGGGCGAGGAGTGGGTCCCCGGCACCCTGCCCCCCGAGGGCGTGGACCTGGCGATCATCGCGGTGCCCCCCGCCCACGTGGCGAGCGAGCTGCTGGAGCTGCAGCGGCACGGCACGGCCCGCTTCTACACCGACGTGGCCAGCGTGAAGGCCGAGCCCATCGACCGGGCCGCGCAGCTGGGCTGCGACCTGGCCACATACGTCGCCTCCCACCCCCTCGCCGGGCGCGAGAAGTCGGGTCCCGGCGCGGCGCGGCACGACCTGTTCCTGGGCCGCCCGTGGGCGCTGTGCCCCACCGAGCAGGCAGCTCCGGACGCCAAGGCGGCCGTGCTGCGGCTGATCGAGTTGTGCGGGGCCAACCCGGTCGAGGTGGACGCCGACGACCACGACCGCGCGGTGGCCGTCGTCTCCCACGCGCCCCACGTGACCGCCTCCGCCGTGGCCGCGCGCCTGGCCGACGCCACGGACGTCGCGCTCGGCCTGGCCGGGCAGGGCATACGCGACGTCACGCGGATCGCCGGCAGCGACCCCGGGCTGTGGCTCGGCATCCTGTCCGGCAACGCGGCACCGGTCGCCGAGGTTCTCGAGGCCGTCGCGCGCGACCTGGCCGAGGCCGCGAGCGCACTGCGGGCCATGGCCGAGGGCGACGGCACGGCCACCGGCGAGATCACCCACCTGCTCAAGCGCGGCGTCGCCGGCCACGACCGCATCCCCGGCAAGCACGGCGGGCCGGCCTCCGCGTACGCCGTCGTCCAGGTCGTCATCGGCGACCGGCCCGGCCAGCTGGCGCGGCTGTTCCAGGTGTGCGACGAGGTCGGGGTCAACGTCGAGGACGTGCGTCTGGAGCACGCCCCCGGGCTGCCCCTGGGCATCGCCGAGTTGTCGGTGCAGCCGGACGCCGCCGCCCCGCTCACCGACGCTTTGCGCGAACGCGGCTGGCAGGTTCCCTGAGGGTCCGCCTCGCGCCTACCGGCGATCGGGCGTCTCGACGGCTGTCGGCGTCCCTGCTTCCCTGCGTCCCTCGCTTACCGGCCGCGGTGCGGTCGTTCACGGCATCGCCACCAACCTGATCGCCCTGCACCGGCGTGCCGAGACACGCCGTGAGCGCGCAGGGACGGCTCGCGGCGGAGCGTCCGCATGCGGTGGGTGGGCACCGGCTACCGCTGCCGGTCAGCCAAGCCGCCGTTCCCGCGGCACGCTGAGCCCGGGATGTCACATCCGCGCCTCCTCGATACGTCCTCTGCTGTGAATCGAGGAGGTAAGGAAAATGACCGACATTCTCGTACTGGGCGGCGGTTACACCGGCATCGCGGCGGCCATCAGGGCCGCGGTCAGGACCCGTCGCGCCGGGGGCAAGGTCACGCTGGTGAACGCCTCGGCGCGGTTCACCGAGCGGCTCAGACTGCACCAGACGGCGGCCGGTGAGCCGCTGGCGGACTACTCGATCGAGGAGGTGCTGGCGGGCACCGGAGTCCGGTTCGTGCGGGGCCGGGTGGCCGGGCTGGACGCCGGGCGGCGCGAGGTGCGGCTGGACGACGGGCGGGTGCTCGGCTACGACAAGCTGATCTACGCGCTCGGCACCGTCACCGACACCTCGGTGCCCGGCGTGGCCGGCCACGCGTACACGTACGACGACCACGCGAGTGCCGTGCGGCTCTCCGAGCGCCTTGACGCGCTGGCCGGCGGCGGCACGGTGGTCGTGGCCGGCGGCGGGCTGACCGGCGTCGAGTCGGCGGCCGAGCTGGCCGAGGCCCGCCCGCACCTGCGGGTCGTCCTCGTCACCAGGGGCCGGCCCGGCTCCATGATGGGGGAGCGGGCCCGCGCCCACCTGGACAAGGCGCTGGCGCGGCTCGGCGTCGAGGTGCGCACGGGCGTGGACATCACCAAGGTCCTGCCCGACGCGGTGGAAGCGGCCGGAGGCGAGCTGATCCACTCCGACGCGACGCTCTGGACCGCCGGGACGAAGGGCCTCCCCCTGGCAGGCGAGTCGGGGCTGACCGTGGACGCCCGCGGCAGGATCGTCGTGGACTCAGCGCTCCGCTCGTCCCACCCCGACGTGTACGCCGTCGGCGACGCCGCCGCGGTCAGCCGGCCGTTCGGCGTGCTGCACGGCACCTGCCAGAGCGGCATCCCCACCGGGCTGCACGCGGCGGACTCGCTGGCCGCCACGCTGCGCGGCAGGATCCCCAAGCCCTTCAGGTTCGGGTACATCCATCAGCCCGTCAGCCTCGGGCGCGGGGACGCGGTCATCCAGTTCACCCGGCCGGACGACAGCCCGCGCAGGGGGTATCTGGCCGGGCGGGCGGCCGTGATCTACAAGGAGATGGTGTCCAGCAGCCCGATGCCGACGTTCAAGCTGCTCAAGCGCGGCTTGGCGCCGGTCTGGGCGCTGGCGTTGACCGCCGGGCTGAAGTGAACGGAAAAGCGCGGCGGACGAGCCGGCGATCTCGTCCGCCGCGCCACCACGTCACAGCCCGGCGACCGCCTGGCTGACGGCGTTGGGGCCGTCGTACTCGCGGTCCGGCAGGGACTCGAGGGCCTTGACGATATCGTCGCCCGCGCCGTGGTCGCGGGCGACCTTGACAAGATCGTCCTTTCTGGCCGGGTAATCCACGCCGCCCAGGTGTTTTTGCAGGTCGATCGGGTTCGGTAGCGTACTCATACCTGCCTGCTGCCCCACGCTCAGGAGACGTAACGACGGGCCCGGGAGCGGGCCTGCGACGCCTCCAGGCTCGCCAGCCTGGCCTCCACCCGCGGCGGCACGGGCCGCCGCTCGGCCAGCACCCACGGCAGGCCGCGCAGCGCGTCCAGCGCCGCCAGCGCCGAGATCCGGTCGCGCGGCACGGTCCTGGCCAGATAGGCGGTGCGCCGCAGCGCGGCCCCCACAGGCCGGCGCAGCCAGGTGAACCAGAGCGTGTTCCGCAGCCCGACCCGGCGCCTGGCGTGCGCGTCCCTGCTGCGCGACGCCTGGTGGTGCACGGTCAGCGCGCCGAGGTAGCACAGCTCCCATCCGGCCGTGGCCAGGTCCACGGCCAGCAACTCCTCCTCGCCGCCCAGCCACAGCCGCCGGTTGAAGCCCCCGCACTCCAGGAACGCATCCCGCCGCAGCACCGACGCCCCGGCCAGGAAGCTGCCCAGCGCGGGCCCGGGAAGCCAGGCGGGGCCGGGTACTGGCGAGTCGCGCAGTTCCTCCACGATCGGGTCGTCGCGGCCGCCGGGCTCGGCCAGGATGCGGGCCGTGACGACGGCCAGGCGGGGATGCGCGTCCAGCACGTCGGCGGCCCGCGACAGCGAGCCCGGCGCCCACCACGTGTCGTCGTCGGCGAAGGCCACGTACGGGGTACGCAGCCGGGCCACGCCCACGTTGCGCCCCACGGCCCCCAGGTTCTCCCGCAGCGCGACCACGTCCACCTCGGGGTAGGCGGCGGCGACGGCCTCGGCGGTGCCGTCCACGGAGCCGTTGTCGACGAGGACGACATGCGGGCGCTCGGGCAGCGCGACGAGCCTGCCGACCGAGGTCAGCGCCTCCTCACGGCGGTTCCACGTGATCATGACCGCCCCGACGCGCGGGTCACCCATCGACCAGCCCCCGCCGGTGTTCATCCATCGGCCCGCTCCAGTGTGCGACGGGCGCGTTCCACCGCCACGGGGAGCTCGCGGCGTTCGGCGAGCGCGCGGGGCAGCCGCCGCACCGCCGTACGCAGCCCCTCCCACCCGGCCGGGCCGCCGCGCAGGGCGTCGAACGAGCGCCGCGCCACCACCCGCCACGGCCGGCGCAGCACGGCGGTCAGCACGGCGTTGCGCGCGGCCAGCACCTGCCTGCCGCGCGGGTCCCGGGCGGGGGAGGGATGGTGGTGGGCCACGACGTCGTCCACGTACGCCAGTCCCCACCCCCGGGCGGCCAGGTCCACGGCCAGCCGCTCCTCCTCGCCGAAGAAGAAGATCACGTCGTCGAAGCCGCCCGCCTCCAGGAACGCGTCCCTGCGGACCACCGCCCCGCACGCCAGGAATCCCAGCACGCTCGGCCCCGGCAGATCCGGCTCGACGCCGAGCGGCGAGCGGCGCATCTGCTCCGACACGGGGTCCAGCCGCTCCTCGGGCCCCACCAGCACGCGCGCCCCCAGTACGGCCAGCCGCGGATGGGCATCCAGCACGTCGGCGGCCCGCTCCAGCGCTCCGGGCGCCCACCAGGAGTCGTCGTCGGCGAAGGCCACGTACGGCGTCTCGGCCAGCCGCACGCCGACGTTGCGGGCCGGCGCCCCCAGGTTCGCGCCCGCCTCGACCACCTCGACGCCGGGGAAGTGCCGCCGGACGAAGGCCGCGGTCCCGTCGGTCGAGCCGTTGTCGACGAGGATCACCGGACGCGGGTGCAGCGGGAGGGAGCGGGCCAGCGCCCGCAGCCGGTCCTTGCTCGCCACGACGACCGTGACCCGGGCTCCGTCTGTCCTCGTCACACGAGGTCACTTACCGGCACGACCGCGCTTAGTCCTTCCGCAGGGCATTGACGTGCGGTCCAGGCCGGAGTACAAAGGCGGTAACAGCGTTACCTAGAAGAAACGGCGTTACCGACATGGCGGTCACCGCGTACCAGCAAGCGCAGCGGGAGGGGCAGGAGGTCGTCCGGGCGGCGATCCTCGACGCCGCTTTCCGCCTCCTCGTCTCCGAGGGCCCGGCGGCGCTCACCGTACGGCGCATCTCCGGCGAGGTCGGCTGCTCCACGAAAGTGATCTACACGCTCTTCGGCGGCAAGGAGGGGCTCGGGGAGGCGCTCTGGCGTGAGGGGTTCGGCAGGTTCGAGCGACGGCTGCTCGCCGTGCCCTGCCAGGACGATCCGCTGGCCGACCTGCGCGCGGGCCTGGGGGCCTACCGCGACTACGCGCTGGCCGAGCCCGACTACTACCGCGTCATGTTCATGGGTGCCATGCCGGGGTTCAAGCCGGGGCCCGAGGCCGCGCAGGCGGCCAAGCGGACCCTGGAGATCCTGGTCGTGGCCGTGCGGAACTGCCTGGAGCCGGGCCTGCTGCGCGGCGGCACCGCCGAGGAGATCGCCGAACTGCTGTGGATGGCCGTTCACGGCGCCGTGAGCCTGGAGATCTCCGGCTTCTTCGATCCCGCCGAGGCGGAACGGCGCTACCGGGCGCTCTGCTCCTCGGTGCTCACGCCCTACCTTTTCCCTCCGGACGAGAGGAACGAACCGTGACCACGACCCCCTTCAGAGGCGGATTCGCGCCGGTGGCCGAGGAGGTCACCGCCTTCGACCTCGAGGTCACCGGCCGCATCCCGGCCGAGCTCAACGGCCGCTACCTGCGCAACGGCCCCAATCCGCTCAGCCTCGACGACCCGAGCGCCGGTCACCTGTTCCTGGGCCAGGGCATGGTGCACGGCGTGCGGCTGCGCGACGGCCGCGCCGAGTGGTACCGCAACCGCTGGGTGCGCAACGCCGAGGTCGCCCGGCGGCTCGGCGAGGAGCCCAGGCCCGGGCCCGTGCACGGCGGCATGGACTTCTCGGCCAACACGCACGTCATCGGGCTGGCCGGGCGCACGTTCGCCACCGTCGAGGCGGGCCCGCTGCCGTACGAGCTGAGCTACGACCTCGACACCGTCGGCGCGTGCGACTTCGACGGCGGCCTGCCCGGCGGGTTCGCCGCACACACCCACACCGACCCGGCCACGGGCGAGCTGCACGCCATGGCCTACTTCTTCGGCTGGGACCACCACCAGCACATCGTGATCGACGCCAAGGGCGCGGTCACACAGGTCAGGGACATCCCGATCGCCGACGCGCCGATGCTGCACGACTTCGCCCTCACCGAGCGGTACGTCGTGATCTACGACCTGCCCGTCACGTTCAGCATGCCCCACGCCGAGAAGGGCGTCCTGCTCCCGTACGCGTGGAACGACGCCCACGCCGCCAGAATCGGCCTCATGTCCCGCCAGACCGGCGACGTGCGGTGGTTCGAGGTGGAGCCGTGCTGGGTGTTCCACACGCTCAACGCCTACGACGACGGCCACGAGGTCGTCGTGGACGCGGTCCGCTACCCGAAGCGGTTCGTGGACGCGCGGCTCGACCTGGGCGGCACGCCCACGCTCGACCGGTGGCGGATCGACCTCCGCTCGGGCAAGGTCACCGAGACGCGGCTGGACGACCGGGCGCAGGAGTTCCCGCGCATGGACGAGCGGCGCACCGGCCGGGCGTACCGGTACGGCTACACCGCCGCGACCAGGGATCTCGCCGACGTCATCTGGCCGAAGGACACCGAGCTGGAGGACTTGCCGGACGAGGCGTTCGACAACACGCTCATCAAGCACGACCTGGAGCGGGGCACGCAGGAACAACGGCAGTTCGGGCTTGGCGCGTACGTGGCCGAGCCGGTCTTCATCGCCTCCGGCGACGCCGAGGACGACGGTTACGTGATCACGTACGTCAACAACCCGGCCAGGGGAGCGGCCGACCTGGTGATCCTTTCCGCGCAGGACTTCACCGGCCGGCCGGTCGCCACCGTGCACCTGCCCGCCCGGGTTCCGCTCGGCTTCCACGGGAGCTGGATCGCCGACTGAGCCGGGGCGGTGGCGCTTCCCCGGTGCGTCGCCGGCAGGCGGTGGGCCGGTGTCCGAGGCGTCCGGCTCGTACGGTGACTGGATAACCGACCGGCCCGGAGGCGGTAACCTCTTCAGGTTGGACAAACGTGAAGAGGGAGAGGCCGTGACCGGTCTGGTCGTCGCCATGGACGGCCCTTCGGGGTCGGGTAAGTCGAGCGTGTCGCGCGGAGTCGCCCGCGCGCTGGGCCTGCGTTACCTCGACACCGGGGCCATGTACCGCGCGATGACCTGGTGGATGCTCCAGCAGGACGTCGACCTCGCCGACCCCGCCGCGATCGCGGCCCGCTGCGGCGAGCCTCGGATCGTCTCCGGCACCGACCCCGACGGCCCCTCCATCCATGTCGACGGCGTCGACGTGGCGGGGCCGATCCGGCAGACCGAGGTGACCGGCGCGGTGTCCGTCGTCGCCGCCGTCCCCGAGGTGCGGGCGCGCCTGGTCGCGCTCCAGCGGGAGATCATCGGCGCGGGCGGCATCGTGGTCGAGGGCCGCGACATCGGCAACGTCGTCTGGCCCGAGGCCACCGTCAAGGTCTACCTGACGGCCAGCGCGGAGGCCCGTGCCATGCGGCGCAGCGCCGAGCTGGCGGGCACCACGGTCGAGGCGCAGCGCGAGGCCATGGCCAAGCGGGACACCCTGGACTCAACACGTAAGACTGACCCACTCTCGATGGCGGATGGCGCCGTCGAGCTCGACACCACCGCGCTGAGCCTCGACGAGGTCATCGCGGAGGTGCTGAGGCTGGTCAAGGAGCGCACCTGAGCGGTGCGGTACTCACATGAAGGATGAAATTTCGTGTCAACGGGGGACTGGGTCGAGGCTGAGCTCGACGACCTTGAGATCACCGAGCACGGCGACAGCACGCCGCTGCCCGTCGTCGCCATCGTAGGACGGCCGAACGTCGGCAAGTCCACGCTGGTCAACCGCATCATCGGCCGCCGGGAGGCGGTCGTCGAGGACGTGCCGGGCGTCACCCGCGACCGCGTCACGTACGACGCCAACTGGCGTGGCCGCCGCTTCACCGTGGTCGACACGGGCGGCTGGGACCCCGACGCCACCGGCATGAACCTGCGCATCGCCGAGCAGGCCCAGATCGCGGCCGAGCTGGCCGACGTGATCGTGTTCGTGGTCGACGCCACCGTGGGCGCGACCGACGCCGACGAGATCGTGGGCTCGATCCTGCGGCAGTCCGGCAAGCCGGTCATCCTGACCGCCAACAAGGTCGACAACCAGCAGCTGGAGCTGGAGGCCGCCGCGCTGTGGTCGCTCGGCCTGGGCGAGCCGTACGTCGTCTCCGCCCTGCACGGCCGCGCCAGCGGCGACCTGCTCGACGTGGTGCTCGACGCGCTGCCCGAGACCCCGCAGCTCACGTTCGAGGCCCAGCGCGGCCCGGCCAGGGTGGCGCTGCTGGGCAAGCCCAATGTCGGCAAGTCATCGCTGCTCAACAAGCTCGCGGGGGAGGAGCGCGTGCTGGTCGACCCGATGGCGGGCACCACGCGCGACCCCGTCGACGAGCTGATCGAGCTGGGCGGGCGCACCTGGCGCTTCGTCGACACGGCCGGCATCCGGCGGCGCGACCGCGAGCTGCAGGGCGCCGACTTCTACGCCTCCGTGCGCACCCGCTCCGCGCTGGAGCGCTCGGAGGTGGCGGTCGTGCTCGTCGACGCCAGCGAGCCGCTCACGGAGCAGGACCTGCGCATCATCGGCCTGGTCATCGAGTCGGGGCGGGCCATGGTGGTCGCGTTCAACAAGTGGGACCTGGTCGACGAGGACCGCCGCTACTACCTGGAGAAGGAGATCGACCGCCAGCTCGTCCGCACGCCGTGGGCGCTGCGCGTCAACATCTCCGCCAAGACCGGGCGGCACGTGGACCGGCTGGTCCCGGCGCTGGAAAAGGCGCTCGACTCCTGGTCCACGCGGGTGCCGACGGCCCGGCTCAACGCGTTCCTGACCGAGCTGGTGCAGCAGACGCCGCCGCCGGTGCGGGGCGGCAAGCAGCCGAAGATCCTCTTCGCCACGCAGGCGTCGATCGAGCCGCCCAAGTTCGTGCTGTTCACCTCGGGCTGGCTGGAGGACACCTACCGGCGCTTCATCGAGCGGCGCATCCGCGAGGAGTTCGGCTTCGCCGGCTCGCCGATCGAGGTCACGATGAAGATCAGGGAAAAGCGGTCCAAGAAGGACAAGTAAGTGCTTGGCAGGCGTTCCGTCCACGGCGGCGAGTGGCCGCCGGCTACGCCGCGGAGCCTGGCTCGCCGTCCGAGGCCGTGCTCGGGCTGCCCAGGAGCGCGGCCTCCCCGGCCTGAGTCCGGCTGCGGGGCATGAGGAGCGCGACCGCCGCGCCGAGCAGGCAGATGAACGCCGTGACCAGGAACATCTCGGTGTACTCGGTGTGCAGCGCCGCCTGCACCTTCGCCGTGTAGTCGGCCAGCCGCCGCTGGTAGGTCTCCGGGTCCACGCCGAACGGCAGCGGCGTGTCCAGGTGGGCGGTCAGCGACTGGAACCGGTAGAAACCCCACGCGGACACGGCCGCGATGCCGATCAGCATGCCCATCATCCTGGCGACCACGATCGCCGCCGACGCCACGCCGTGCTGGGCCGCCGGACTCACCCGCAGCACCGCGGACGACACCGGGGCGATGACCACGCCGAGGCCCAAGCCCGCCACCACCAGGGCCACGTCCACGACGAGCCCCGCGCCGGCCAGGTCGAGCGGCCAGCGGCTCATCAGCCAATAGCCGGCCGCCGCCACGGCCATGCCCGCCACCGCCACGGTCCGCTCGCCCAGCCTGCGGGCCGGCAGGCCGCCGAGCAGGGCGCCGACGGTCAGCGCGGCCAGGAACCTGGCCAGGACGAGCGCCGCGTCCAGCTCCTCCTTGCCCAGCAGGGTCTGCGCGGTGAACTGGACGAACACCATGGTGATCAGGAGCGCCGCGCCCGCCAGGAAGCTCACGCCCAGAGTCGCCAGCAGCGGGCCCTTGCGTGTGCCGGACAGGTCGAGCAGGCGTACGGGGGAGCGGATCTCCCACCAGACGAAGACTCCGGCCGCCACCGCTCCCGCCGCGATCACGGGCAGGCCCCACGGCGGCAGGACGGCCTTGGCCGGATCGGGGTTGTAGAGCCCGACGACCAGGAGCGCGAGCGCCAGCGCCAGCAACGCCCCGCCGGTCACGTCCACCCGCGCCACCGCCCCGCGGGAGGCCGCGGGCCGGCCCGTCGCGCCGCGTCCCGGGACCGTGAGCTGGACCGCCACCGCCGCCAGCGCCGCCAGCGGCACGTTGATCCAGAAGATGGCGTGCCAGCCGCCCAGCTCCACCCCCGCCACCATGACGCTGGAGATCTGCGCCACCAGCCCGCCGTACAGCGGCCCCAGCGCGCTCCCCAGCTCCTGAGCCGCTCCCACGGCCCCCAGCGCCAGGGGCCGCTCGCGCTCGTCCCAGAGGTCGCCGATGAGCGCCATCGTGATCGGCAGCAGCGCCCCGCCCGCCACCCCCTGCACGGTACGCCCGGCGACCACCATCACCTCGTTCGCCGCCAGCGCCGTCAGCACCGAACCGAGCGCGAACGCCGCCAGGCAGGCGTGGATGAGCGGCCGCCGCCCGTACCGGTCCGAGAGCTGGCCGAGCAGCGGCATCGCCGCGACGTACCCGAGCAGGAACCCGGTCACGATAGGCGTGGCGCGCTCCAGATGGTTCAGCGGGACGCCCACGTCGCCGGCGATGTCGATGAGGACGGTCACCACCACGTACGCGTCGAGCGCGGCCAGCAGCACCACCGCGCCCCCCGCGCCGAGCGCGATCCGGCGGGCGCGCCTCATCCGGCGGCGGGCGGCGTGATCGTGATCGGCGCGTCGTAGTCGCTGAACGACACCGTGACCGTGCCGTTCTGCAACGGCAGGCTGGCCTTGGTGAGCCTGCTGCTGGCCTGATCGAGCCAGACCTTGCCGTTGACGCCCTGCGTGACGCCCGGCACGATCTGCCCGACCACCTGGCCGGGGAACGTCGTGGCGACCCGGTACGAGCCGTCCTCCACGCCCTCGACCTTCGGGTCCGTGGCCGAGGACAGCAACTGCGCGATGCCCTTGGTCGGCTCCAGGATCACCGACGGGTCATAGAACTGCGCCAGCTGCTGCCTGGTCATCTTCTGGAACCCGCCCGTCGGGCCCTTGAAGTGCACGGTGTCCCCGATCAGGGCGAAGGTGACCTCCTGCAGAGTGCCCAGGATGTCGAGCGTGATCGTGCCGTCCGCGTCCCCGGCGGCGGTGAGCCGTCCGTCGGCCTTCTTGACCGGCACGTTCGGCTTGCCGTCGGTGGCGATCGAGAAGCTGGCCGACTTGACCGTCTTCATGGCCTCCGCGGACTTTTTCATCAGGTCGGGACCGGCGGGCAGTTCGGTCCCGCCGCCCCCTGACGAGCACGCCGACACCAGCGCGAGAACCGCCAAGACGAGCAGCTTTCTGAGCATGACCGGATCGTAGCGAGCGCTTGGGACGTCCGTGAGCCGTCGCCGATATCAGTTGGATGTCAGCGCAGCTTCTTCAGGTGCTCGACGATCGGCGCGAACGCCGCCTCGAACGCGTTGAGCTGGTCGTCGGTGAGCCGGTCGACGAAGTGCTCGCGCACGCTCCCCACATGGAACGGCGCCACCCGCTGGATCGTCTCCCAGCCCTCGTCGGTCAGCACCGCGAACGTGCCCCGCCGGTCGTCCCGGCAGTCCTCCCTGGTCACCAGGCCCTTGGCCTCCATGCGGGAGATCTGGTGCGACAGGCGGCTGCGCGACTGGATCGTCGCGTCCGCCAGGTCGCTCATGCGCATACGCCGCCCCTGGCTCTCCGACAGGTTGACCAGGATCTCGTAGTCGTTCAGCGAGAGGGAGTGCTCCTGCAGCTCGCGGTCGAGCCGGTGCATGAGCAGCTTGTTCAGCGCCAGATGCGTACGCCAGGCACGCTGTTCGGCGGGAGATAGCCAGCGAGGCGCGCTCATGATCTCCAATCTAGCGCACGCGGGGTGAACGGCCCGGCCTCAGTCAGGTCTTCCGCGGCCCGCCACGCTACGAGAACTCCATCACGATCGCGAGCCCGACGACGTGCATGAGCACGACCGCCACGATCAAGGAGACGAACACGAACTTGGCCGGGCCGTGCTCGAAGGTCTTGCCCTCCTCGAGCGGCCGGCGCTTGGCCATACGATCGGCGATCCGCTCCTCGACCGATTTCCGGTAGAACATGCCATCAGCCTATCCGCGGGATGGGCGCCCTTTGCGCGGGAGCGTCCGTGATGACGGCCACTCTGATGTCCGGCCCGGCGGTCCACTCCAGCAGATGACGGCCCGCCAGGTCGTCGTCGACCGAGCCGAGCCGGTCGAGCGACAGCTCGCCGCGCTTGACCAGCGCCTCCTTGCGCGTCCAGTGCCGGATCAGCTCGTCGTTCCCGGTGACCAGCGCGCGTTCGCGCGGGGTGAGGACCCGGTCGGCCAGCAGCTCGTCCAGCGGTCCCCGCGGCACGTGCTCGGCGTCCACGCCGACCTTGCCGGGGCCTGCGGCGGCGCACACGTACCCGCGCGTGTGACTGAGGCTCACGCCGAGGCCGGGGGACTGCTCGACGTACGGCTTGCCGTGGCCGGGGCCGTGCAGGTGGCAGCGCTGCAGGAGCGTCAGCCCGCCGGGGTCGGCGTCGAGCGCGGCGGCGGCGCAGAGCCGCACCAGGAGATGGGCGGCGACGAAGGCGGCGCGGTCATGCTCGAACCTGAACCGCGCGGCCCGCTCCCGCTCCACCTCGGTGAGCCATTCCTCGGGGGCGCGCACCTCGTCGGGGCGGCCGCCCATCGCTATGGGGCCGATCGTCAGTCCTTCTTCTTGCTGTCGCCGCCGTCGAGGGTGTACTGGTCCTCGGAGGCCGCGCCGAGCACGGTCACGTCGTGGACCTTCCAGATGCCCTTTTCCTTCACAAGAGCGATCTTAAGGTGCGAATCCTTCACCGAGCGGATCGCCTCCGAAGTGTTCACCTGCTGGTCGACGACGACGATGGCGTGCGCGGTGGCCTCGTCGACGTCGGCCAGGTACACCTCGCGCACGGTGGCCTGCGAGGTGGCCTTGAGCTTCACGATCACCTGCGCCATCGCGCCGCCGAACGCGGTGTCGTACGTGGCCAGGAAGTCGCCCGTGGCCTGGGCGGTGAGGGTGGCGCGGGTGGTCTGGAGGTCCCGGTAGTCGTAGCTGAGCAGGGCCTTGCTGAAGGCGCTCGCCGCACCGGACACCTCCAGGCGCAGGGCACGCTCGGTCTCCAGCCTGGCCCGGGCGTCCTCGGCCTGGGCGGCGCCGATGCCCTGCAGCACGGCGGTCGCGGCCACGGCGGCCACCAGCATCGCGGCCACCGTCCAGACGATCCGGGCCCGCGTGACCCGCCTCCGCCCGGGGTGCTCACCCCCGGAAGGCGTGCCGGTGCCCTCCGGTCGCGTGCCGTCGGAGGACACACCGGCGTCCTTCGGCCGCGCGTCACCGGCGGGAGCGTCGCCGGACGCCGGTGGCGCGCCGGACGCCGTGTCTGCTCGCGGCTGCTCGTCGTCGGGCGTGGCGTCCGTGGGCGGTTGCTCGCCGTCGGGCGTGGCGTCCGTGGTCGGCTGCTCGTCGTCGGTGGTCGCGTCCGCCGGCTGGGCGTCGGCCCGATGGGGCGGGGGCGCGGCGGCGGGGTCCTGCTCGGGGATCATGGCGACTCCTCACGGCGGCGGGCGGCCCGGCCCGCCGCGATCCAGCCCACGATGCCACCACTCGCCACGACGGCAAGAAATATCGCGACAATCAGCGGGACGGGGTTCGGTGTGGTGCGGGACGACGCGGCGCCGGTGGCGGCCACGCCACTGGGCGACGTCTCGGCTTCTTTCGGGTTGTCGGTCTGCTTGCCCGCGGGACGCGGGGACGCGGCGGCCTGCTGGGGCCGGTCGGCCGTGGCGGTCTCCCGGGGCCGGTCGGACGTGGCGGTCTCCCGGGGCCGGTCGCTCTCGCGGCCTCGCACGTCGTCGGCGGGATCCGCGGCGGGCGCACGATCGGGACAGGCCCGCAGCCGGGGCACCGTCGGCGGCCCCACCGGCCCGGCGTACTCCTCGGCCGGCGTCGGCCCGCCCGGCACGCTGAACACGAACGCCGCCTTCCCGTACACGGTCCCGTTCCGCCGGTCGCTGATGTCGTCGGCCAGGCTCAGCGCGGTCGGCACGATGCTCAGCAGGCGGTGCGCGTTCCGCTCGGTCTCCGGCGAGAACGCCGGCCGGTGCGGCAGGCCCGCCGCCGTCAGCAGGCACGAGAATCCCGGCCTGGACGCCCTGACAGCCGAGTCGAGCTGCCCGAACACTCCGGGCCCCTGGTCGAGGAAGGTGTTCAGGTCGGTACGGGACGCGCGTAGCGTCGCCGTCACCGTGCTCAGGTCCGTGATCCCGGAGGCGAGCTGGTCTTTCTTCCCGGCCAGCGTGTGCGTGAGCTGAGTGAGCTGCACCGACAGGTCGTCGAGCACGTCGGCGTTGTCGGCCAGCGTGCCGGTCAGGGAGTGCGCGTCGTCGATGAGGTTCCTGATCGACGGCGCCCGGCCGTCCAGCGCCACCGCCAGCTCATGGGTGATCGTCTTGGCGTCCTGAGGCGGGACGGCGTTCAGGAGCTTGCCGACGCCCTCGAAGAGTTTCTTGTAGTCGAGCGGCACCGACGTCTTGGTCAGCGGGATCGTGTCTCCCGCGGCCAGAGTGGGGCCCCGGACGCCGGTGGCGGCCGGCGAGAGCTCCACGTACGGCTCACCGATGGCGGACTTGCGCCGCACCTCGGCCGTGACGTTCTTCGGCAGCCTGATCTCCCTGTCGATGTCCAGGCCCACGACGATCTTGCCGGGCGCCAGCCGCACATCGCCGATCTTGCCGACCCGTACCCCGAGATAGGCCACGTCGAAGCCGCGTACGAGGCCGGGCGAGGAGACGAACTCCGCCGACACCCGGTACGGCCGCTCGATCGCGTCCAGCCGGATGATCGTGCTGAACGCCCAGATCGTCATGACGATCCCCAGCGCCACGAAGAACCCCAGGTTCAGATAGATCCGGTTCTTCATCGCGGCGGCTCCAGCAGCAGGCGGAAGTCCTCGACCCGGTTGGGCCGCGGCCCGCTGTCCGACCTCTGGGGCAGCATCACGCCCTTCAGCCAGACGTAGATCAGGACCTGGCCGTTGGCCGTGATCGGCGGCGCGTCGAGGAACTTCTGGATCTTCGCCACCAGCGCCTTCAGGTCCTCCTTGCCGCGCTGCATCGCGGAGGAGATGGCCGCCAGTTCGCGCAGCAGCGTGCGCAGCCGGGCGGCGTGGCGCGGGTAGACGGTGAGGTTGGCCTCCCTGGCCAGGTTCGTCAGCGCGACGATGGCTTTCTTGATGTGCTTGCGCCCGTGCGCGACGCGCGAGGTGGCCGACGCCAGCGTCCCCGGGAGCCGGTCCAGCTCGGCGCTGCCCTTGGCCAGGTCGTCACCCAGCCTCGCCAGCGCGTCGATGCTGGTGGCCAGGTCGCCGCGGGCCGCGGAGTACGCGTCGGTGACCTCGGCCGTCTGCTTGATCAGCTTGTTGACCTCGTCTCCCTGTCCGGCGAACGCGGTCGAGGCGGCGTCCAGGATGGCGTTGACGTCCTGCGCGCCGAGCGCCTCGATGAGCGGCCCGGCCTTGGCGGTGACCTGCTCGATGTCCGGCTCGACCGACGTGTCGGCGATCGTGGCGCCGCCGGCCAGGTAAGGGCCCGTGGACAGGTCCTTGCCCTCCGGCGGGGTGAGCAGCACGTAGTTCTCGCCCAGGACCGACGTCTTGGCCACCGTGGCGGTGCTGCCCTGCGGCACCCGGTGTTCGGACTTGATCGACATCGTCACCCTGGCCCGGTAACCCTGCAGCCGGATGCCGGTGACCGTGCCCACCCGTACGTCGGCGATCTGCACGCTGTGCCCGGCCACCAGGCTCTGCACGTCGTCGAAGACCGCGTGCAGCGTCAGGCCGCCGGTGGGCGCGCCGAGCGTCTGCAGCGAGCACGACGCGGTGAGGAGCAGGGCGAGGCAACCGGCCACGATCCTCATCGGCGCCTCCCTCGCTGCTCGAAGGGGCAGTTGCTGAGCCCGCCGGGCAGGCAAGGCACCCGTCCCAGGTTCAGCGACTCGAACAGCGGCGTCAGCCAGGCCCTGGTCATCGCGTTGAGCACGACGCGGATCTTCAGCACGTGCTGCTTCCTGTCCCACGCCTCGATGATCACGTCCGCGAAGTCGGCCGCGCCCTTGACCGCCTGCGCCATGGACGCGCTGTTGGCCCGTACCGTCAGCAGCAACTCGGCCAGCGTCCCCGTGGCCTGCGGCAGCCGCTCCGAGTACTGCTCGATGAGCACGTCGCCGCGCCGGACGAAGTCCGCCATGCTGGACACGAAGCCGCGCAGCCGCCGCCGCTCCTCGGCCAGGACCGCGCTGGCCTCGGAGAACGCGTCGATCGCGCCCGTCACCTGGCTCTCCCGCTCGTTGAGCGTGGTGGCGAGCCGGTTCAGGCCCTTGGCCAGGTCGATGAGCTGCTGGTCCTGCTTGGCCAGGGTGCCGGTGAGCTCGGCGGTGTCGGCGATCGCGTTGTTGATCGTCTTGCCGCGGCCCCTGACCCCGTCGGCCAGGTCGCCGGCCACGTCGCCCAGCTTCTCGTCGTCCAGCGCGTCGGTCAGTTTGGTGAACGCGTCGAGCGCGTCGTCGATCTCCACCGGGAGGTCGGTGCGCTCCAGCGGGATGGTCGTCCCCGGTGCGATCTTCCGGTCGCCGGGTTTCCACGGGGGGTAGAGGACGACGTTCCGCTCGCCGAGGGTGTTCTGCGGCGCGACCACGGCCTTCACGCCGGCCGGGAGCGGCACGTCCCGGTCCACCCGCAGTCCTACCCGCACCTTGTCGCCGTCGATACGGATGCTGTCCACGTACCCGGCGTCCAGGCCCATGACCTTGATCCGCGCCTCCTCGTACAGGGAGGGCGCCTTGCTGAAGACCGCCACGAGCCGGTACGGCTCCGCCCCCAGCACGGAGCATCCGGACGCCAGGAACACCCCGGCGGCCAGCACCGCCACGAGCCGCCTCATCCGCGCTCCTCTCCGCCGGCCGGCCGGGCGGGGCAGGGCGCGTCCACCGCGAGGGCAACGGCCCATCCCCGGTCCCGCCGATGGCGCACGCACCGGCCTTCGTGCCGGGGACGGCGCCCTCGCCACGGGCGCCGCGGATGCGCCGCGCATGCCCAGTGCGGGGTGGCCGGGTGGTGTGCGCCGGCGGGTGGGACGGACTGGTGATCGGGGTGGGGGGTCAACGCTCGTTCCTCCTGTCCTTGGCGATGGCCGTCAGCACCTCCGGGTCGATGGGGCCCAGGCCCGTGGCTATGGCCTCGAGCCACGGGCCCTGGCCGCCCATCGTGGACAGGCCGGTGAACGTCGGCCCCGCCCACGCCAGGAGCGAGTTGAGCTGCTCGTTGCCGCCCTCGAGCCGGGTGGTGATGGCCGCGTTGTCGTCGAGGACCTGGACGAGCGAGCGCTCGTGCTCGTTGATCAGCCGGGTGGTGCTCCGCACCAGGTCGCTGCCGTCGCCGAGCAGGACGCGCAGCTCGTTCCTGCGTTTGCGCAGCTCACTCAGCATGATCTCGATGCCGTCGATGAGCCGGACGAGCTGCTTGTCCTTCTTCTCCAGGATTTGCATGATCTTGGTGCCGTTGTCGAGGAGCCGCTGGAGCTGCGGCTCGCTCTTGCTGATCGTGTCCGACAGGTCGCCGATGTTCCTCATCAGCCGGGTGATCCGCCCGCGCTTGGCGAGGTCGACCTTGCCGAGCTCGGTGAGCAGGTCGTCCACGGCGTCGGTGTCCAGGCGCTCCACCAGGCGGGTCGCGTCCTTGATGGCGTCGTTGATCAGCGTGGGCACGCCGGTCCGGTCCATCGGGACGCGCCGCTGCGCCTCGGGGATCTGGTCCATGTACGGGGCCGCCACGGCGCCGGTCAGCTTCAGGTAGCGGCCGCCGAGCAGGTTGGACAGGGCGACGTCGGCGCGGGTGCCGCGGCCGAGCCGCACACCGTCGTCCACCCGCCACGTCACGATCACGTGCCCCTGCGCGTAGTCGGCGCGCACCTCGGTGACCTCGCCCACACGTACCCCGGCGACCCTGACGTCGTTGCCGGTACGCAGGCCGCCGGAGTCGGCGAACACCCCCGACATGGTGTAGCCGCCCTCCAGCAGGCCGAGGTTGCCGACCAGGAACGTGGCGACGAGGATCGCGGCGAGCGTGGCCATCGACACCAGGCCCACGGCGTACTTGTTGCGGTCACGGAAGGACTTGAGCGCCATCACCGGCCACCCACCATGAGCTTGCGCAGGTCCTCGGTGCTCTGGACCCGGGTGTTGCGCAGCGGTGGCGGCGTCTTCATCCCGTACGGGCAAGGCGCCGGGCCCAGGGCCAGGCAGGGGACCGCGGTGATGAAGTAGTGGCCCCGGTTGACGGTGGAGTAGCCGCGGGCGAGCGAAGGCTGCAGCGTGCCGACCGCCTTCTCGATCTTGCCGACGTTCCGCCGGATGCCGCCGGTCAGCCCGGTCAGGTTGTCGACGAGCGCGCCGAGCTCGCCGGCGTTCTTGCCGAGCACCTCGTTCTGGGTGTGAATCGTGGTGGACAGCTCCACCAGCGACTCGTCGATCAGCTTCCGGTTGCCGGCGAAGGCGTCCGACAGCGTGACGAGGTTGTCCACGAGCTGTTCGATCTGCTTGTCCCGCCGGGCGACCACGCCGGTCACGGTGGCGTAGTCCTCCAGCAGCTGCTCGATGGTCTTTCTGCGGTCGTTGACCGTCGTGGTGATGGCGTTGACGTTGTCCAGGAGTCGCGGGATGTTGCGCTGGTTGCCCTTGAGCGACTTGGCGGCGGCCGTGAGGAGCTGGTTGATCTGCTCGGGGTCCAGGCTCCGGGTGAGCGGCCCGAGGTCGCTGACCAGCTCGCCGATGTCCACCACGGAGGAGGTGCGCGTGATGCGGCCGCCGGCCGGCAGCCGGTCCGGCGCGGTGCCGGGCAGCAGGTAGACCACGCGCTGCCCGACGGCGTTGCGCCAGCGGATGGCGGCCTCGGTGTCGGCGGGCACCCTGACCGCGTCCTGCACCTCCATGGCCACCTCGGCCCGGCCGTCGACGACCCTGATGCCGGAGACCTGCCCGACCGGCGCCCCGGCGATCTTGACCTGGTCGCCCTCGGTCAGCCCGGACACGTCGTCGAACGTGGCCACGATCCGGTAGCCGCCTCCCGTGCCGATCCGCTCGATCTGCACGCTGATCAGCACGATCAGCGTCAGCGTCAGCCCGATGAACAGGGCGAACCTGGCGAACAGCCATCCCCGGCGGGCCATGTCACCGCCTCCCGTCGGTGGGGCCGCAGACGCCGACGATCAGCTCGCACACGTCGGTGGCGACGAACGCCTCGACCTGGAGCTGGCGGGTGTTGCCCGGGCCCTGCGCCTCGATCAGCTCGTTGAGCAGGTCGACGAGGCGGTTGAGCCCGCGTACGCCGTCGCCGGCCAGGCCGAGCTGGGCGTAGATGAGGGCGGCCACCCGCTCGCCGGAGCGCACGCCGGCCCGCAGGTTCTGCCGGTGCTTGCGCAGGCCGTGCGCCGTCTGGCCGGAGACGGAGGTGACCTCCTGGAGCAGGACGCGGACCTTGTCGGCGCGTTTCAGCAGGTCGGGGGTGATGACGTTGACGTCGGACGAGATCGACACGATCTCGTCGCCCTTGTCCGACAGGGCCGTGCCGAGCGTGGCGGCGTCGCGCAGGAACTGCCTGGCCCGCCCGCGCTGCCGGTGCGCGACGCCGACGACGGTGCCGGCGTCGCCGATCAGCTCGCGCAGGTGCTTGCCCTCGCCGTCGAGTCCTCTGGCGAGGGTGTGCACGATCACCGTGACCTCGCGCGGATCGACGGCGTCCAGGCCGCGGTAGGCGTCGCCGAGCGTGTCGGACAGGTCGATCGGCCCCTTGGTCGCGGTGATGACCGCGCCGCTGGCCAGGTAGGGGCCGGTGGTCTCGCCCGTGCCCGGCGTGAGCGCGACGAACTTGGGGCCGAACACCGACGACGGTTCGATGGAGGCGACCGCGGACTCGGGCACCTTGACGCCGGGCTCGATGTGCATGGTCACCACGGCCCTGCCCTTGGGATCGAGTGTGACGGCCGTCACGTCGCCGACCGTGATGCCGCGGATCTTGACCGGCGAGTTGGTGTCCAGGCCCTGCCCGGAGCGGGCGAACACGGCGTCGATCCGCGTCCCGCTGATCTCGGTGGCCGTGCGCACCACGAATACCGTCGCCGCCGCCAGCAGGGCGAGCATGGCGAACGCGATGCCCACCCGGGCGGCGAGGGAGAGTTCGAATCGGCCCACCGGCTCACCCCGTCAGCGGTATGTTGCCGCCGCCGCCCCAGAACAGGTACGACAGCAGCAGGTTGAGCAGCACGATCGTGACGATCGACTGCCGGATGGCGCGGCCCGCCGCCACGCCCACGCCGACCGGGCCGCCGGTGGCGTGGAAGCCGTGGTAGCAGTGGATCACGACGACCGCGAACGCGAACACGCCCACCTTGGCGACGCTGAACAGGATGTCGCTGACCGGCAGGTACAGGTAGAAGTAGTAGTCGTAGACCCCGGGCGCCAGCCCGAACAGCGCCGTGCACATCAGCCGCGTGGCGAAGAAGCTGGCGAACAACGCGATCAGGTAGATCGGCATGAGCGCCAGCAGCGCCGCCACGACGCGGGTGCAGATCAGGTAGGTGAAGGCGTTGATGCCCATCACCTCGAGCGCGTCGATCTCCTCGGAGATCCGCATCGCGCCCAGCTCCGCCGTGAACGACGAGCCGACCTGCGCCGCCAGCGCGGTGGCCGCGATGATCGGGGTGATCTCGCGGACGTTGGCGAAGCTGCCCACCAGGCCCATGAACGACTCCGCGCCGATCGCCTGCAGGCCCTGGTAGCCCTGCAGCCCGACGGTCGCGCCCACGACGAACGCCATCGTGAACACCACGAAGATCATGCCGCCGCCGATGACGGTCGCCCCGACACCCACCACGACGTCGCTGACCTGCCGCAGGACGACCTTGAAGTACCGCAGCCGCAGCACGACGTCGCGGACGGAGTAGTAGAGCACCTTCCACACGAACAGCGGCCAGTCGGACAGCGTCGCGAACCGCTCGGCGAGATCCCGCCCCCGGTAGGCGAGCTGAAGCCCGGCCGACCGTGTCAGCATGGTGTCACCATCACAGGGACCTCGGCGGATAGGCGAGGAAGTAGACCGCGGAGATCACATAGTTGAACGTGAACACCAGCATGAACGTCACCACGGTCGACTGGTTGACCGCCCGCCCGACGCCGACCGGGCTGGTCGCGCAGGTCATGCCCTTGTAGCAGGCGACCGCCGCCGCGATGAACCCGAAGATCCACGCCTTGAACAGCGTGACGTACAGGTCGGAGGCCGCGACCAGGGACAGCGCCCCGTCGAAGTACGCGCCCGGGGTGACGCCCTGCACGACCACGTTGAAGAAGTAGCCGCCGCTCGCGCCCGCCACGATGACCAGCGGGCACAGGCACACGGCGATCGTGCTGGCCGCCCACATGCGCGGTGTGACCAGGCGGTGGATCGGGTTGACCGACATGACCTCCATGGCGCTCAGCTCGTCGCGGATGTGCCGCGCGCCGATGTCGGAGGTCATGGCGCTGCCGCCGGCCCCGGCGATGAGCAGCGCGCTGGCCAGCGGCGCCACCTCGCGGATCAGTCCGACGAAGACCGCGCTGCCGGTGGCCGAGCCGGCGCCGAGCTGCCAGGCCAGCTCGCCCACCTGTAACGCCACGGTGGCGCCCAGCGGCAGTGAGACGAGCAGGACGGGCACGCTGGTGACGCGGGCGAGGAACCAGCACTGGTCGACGAACTCCCACCACCAGCTCTTGACGTCCCAGCTGCGGCGCAGCCCCTCCAGGGCGATGACGAACAGGTCGCCGACCTGTCCGAGCACCGACCCGGCCTTGCGTCCGACGTATCCGGACAAGGCCATGAGCTGACCACCTCCGCCGCCTACGGATCAGTCACCCTACTGACGCCTTGTCCAGTAGTCGACGCGTTCGGAGGAATTTGAGGAAAAGGTATGAGACCCAGCTCACACCTTGTCAGCCCAGCACTAAACGTGACCGCTTCGTTACGACAGGGCATCCATCCAAGACTCGATCTCGTCCGCGCGGCGCGGCAGCCCGCCGGACATCATGGCGGCGCCATCGGCGGTGACGACCAGATCGTCCTCGATGCGGATGCCCATGCCGCGCAGCTCCTCGGGCAGCGTCAGGTCGTCCGGCTGGAAGTAGAGCCCCGGCTCGACCGTGAGCACGTGGCCCTGCTCCAGGACGCCGTCCAGGTAGACCTCCGCCCGCGAGCGCGCGCAGTCGTGCACGTCCAGGCCGAGCATGTGGCCGCTGCTGCACAGCGTGTAGCGCCGGTACAGGCCCGTCTCCATGAGCTCGTCCGACGAGCCCTTCAGCAGGCCCCAGTCGCGCAGGCCGTCGCAGATGACGCGCATGGCCGCCAGGTGGAAGTCGCGGAAGCGGGCGCCCGGCCGGAGCGTGGCGATGGCCGCCGTCTGCGCCTCGTACACCAGCTCGTACGCCTGCCGCTGCACCGCGCTGAACCGCCCCGACAGCGGGAACGTCCGGGTCACGTCGGCCGTGTAGAGCGTGTCGGACTCGACGCCCGCGTCCAGCAGCAGCAGGTCGCCGGCGCTCAGCGCGCCGTCGTTGCGGATCCAGTGCAGCACGCACGCGTGCGCCCCGGAGGCCACGATGCTCTCGTAGCCGACCGTGTTGCCCTCCAGCCGCGACCGCAGCCCGAACACGCCCTCCAGGTACCGCTCGCCGCGCGGATGCCCGAGCGCCCGCGGCAGTGCGCGCACGACGTCCTCGAAGCCGCGCACGGTGGCGTCCACGGCGGATCGCAGCTCGCCGAGCTCCCACTCGTCTTTGACCAGCCGCATCTCCGACAGGAACGACTCGAACTCGGCGTCGTCCCCGTCGCGGGGCGCCCGGGCGTCGACCGAGGCGTCCACGCCGCGCAGCACCCGGGCGGGCCCCTTCAGGTCCAGGTCGCGGATGTGCCGGCACTCCACCTGGTACAGCTCCGCCGCCTCCGTCAGGTCCGGGCGGCGGCCGGCCCAGAACTCGCCGTAGCGGCGGTCGCGGTAGAACTCCTGGCCCTCCTCCCGCGGCGAGCGCGGCCGCACGTACAGGACGCTCTCCCCGGACGGCTCGACCACCAGCACGTCGTCCGGTTCGCTCGCGCCGGTCAGGTACGAGTACGCGCTGTGCGGCCGGAATCGGTAGTCGGCGTCGTTGCTGCGGACCTTCAGCGTGCCCGCCGGGATCACCAGCCGCTCGCCCGGGAAGCGGGCGGCCAGCGCGGCGCGCCGCTTGGCCGCCCAGGGCGCGATCGGCAGCGCCGTCACATCGAGGCGCCGGGTGTCCGCCCACCCGGTCCGCATGAACGCGGCCAGCTCGTCGGTGACGGGCAGGTCGTGGCTTCCGATGTTGAGCGGCTCGGTCATCTGGCGGCATCCCCGATCTGCTGTTCATGGCTTTTGTGTGGGATTTAGTACGGCAGCAGCCTATGTGACGGTTGACGCCGTCCCTATGGGCTTGTTTGCCTGGGCCTAGCTTTGGAACACTGAGGGCAGAGGTGGTGCACATGCTCATCGGAACGATCCTTCGCAACAAGGGCAGCGACGTGACGACCGTGGCACCGGAGTCGTCCGTCCGGGAGCTGCTCGCCGAGCTCGCCGAGCACAACATCGGCGCCGTGGTGGTGTCCACCGACGGCGTCACCATCGCGGGGATCGTCTCCGAGCGCGACGTCGTGCGCCACTTGCACGACCGCGGCGCGGCGGTCCTCGAGGAGCCGGTCTCCGCGATCATGACGACGGACGTCCGCACGGTCGGCCCGGGTGACAACGTCGACGCGCTGCGGCAGATCATGACCACGCAGCGCTTCCGCCACATGCCCGTGGTCCAGAACGGCCGGCTGGTCGGCATCGTCAGCATCGGCGACGTGGTGAAGAGCGCCATCGAGGAGCTGGAGACGGAGAAGGCGTCCCTCGTGGACTACCTCCACCGTTGACAGGGATGGCACGCTTGGGTCCGTGATGTACGGGCCCCCTCCTGGATACCCGCCCGAATACCCGCGGGCGACGAGCAGTCCGCCGATCATCCTGCTCGTCTCCGGGCTCGCCGCGGTGCTGGGCTTCCTGCTGGGCATCTTCGTGGGGTTCGGCGCGGGGTCGACGTCGTCGGAGTCGCCCGACCCCCGGGTCACGGTGACGGTCGACGACACCGAGCCGCCTCCTGACCAGCAGACCACCGAGCAGCCCCAGGCCACGCCGTCGCAGCCCGCCACCGGCCAGCCGGGCGCCACCCAGCCCGGGGCCACGGAGCCGGGCCCCACGCAGTCAGGAGTCACCCAGCCCGGTGCCACGCAGCCCGGTGCCACGCAGCCCGGTGCCACTCAGCCCGGCGCCACCGGAAGTGGCTCTCCCGGGGGGACGGGCACCGACCCCGCCCTGCGCATGCTCGTCGTCGGCAAGGACATCCAGCCGGGGATGTACCGGACGACCGGGCCGGTCGCCGGGTCCACCGCGTGCTTCTGGGCCCGCATGAAGGGCACCTCCGCCAGCCCGGCCGATGTGATCACCTCCGGCATGCCGACGGGTCCCGCCACCGTGGTCATCCTGGCCACCGACAAGGCCTTCTCGACCGGCGGATGCGCGGAGTGGACCCGGGCATGAGCTTCTCCCGCTTGAAGGAGCCCGTGGGGGAAGAGAGGATGCGCTCAGCCAACCGAGGAGGATGCCATGTCGGTATTGAAGAGCTTCGTGGACCACGTGCGCAGCGGTGCCATTGAGGTGATCGACCTCACCGCGCCCCTCTCGTCCGACACGCCGATCCTCCAACTGCCCGCGCCGTTCGGCAACACGATCCCGTTCCGGCTGGAGGAGATCAGCCGGTACGACGACCGCGGCCCCGCCTGGTACTGGAACGACATCCACACCGGCGAACACACGGGCACCCATTTCGACGCCCCCATCCACTGGGTCACCGCCCGCGACGGCGAGGACGTCTCCCAGGTGCCCGCGGGCAGGCTGATCGCGCCCGCCGTCGTCCTCGACTTCTCCGCCGAGGCCTCCAAGGACCCCGACTTCCTCCTCCAGATCGACCACGTCAAGGAGTGGGAGCGCGCCAACGGGCCGCTGCCCGACGGCGGCTGGCTCCTCTACCGCACCGGCTGGGACGCCCGCTCCTCCGACCAGGCCGCCTTCCTGAACGCCGACGAGACCGGCCCTCACACGCCCGGCATCTCGGTCGAGTGCGCCTCGTGGCTGGCCTCCGCCACCCCGATCATCGGGGTGGGCGTCGAGACCGTCGGCACCGACGCCGGCGCCGCCCACTCCTTCGACCCCGCCTTCCCCTGCCACTCCTTCCTGCTCGGCGCCGGCAAGTACGGCCTGACCCAGCTCCGCAACCTCGACCGCCTGCCCGCGACCGGCGCCGTCGTGGTCGCCCCGCCCCTGCCCATCGTGGGCGGCTCGGGCAGCCCCGTCCGCGTGCTCGCCCTGGTCGAACGTTGATCGTCGCGGAGGCCGTGGGCCGCGCCCTGGCCGCCTGCGGCGCCGGGACCGCCTTCGGCGTGGTCGGCAGCGGCAACTTCCACGTCACGAACGCCCTCGTGGCCGGTGGCGTGCGGTTCGTCGCGGCACGGCACGAGGGCGGGGCCGCCACCATGGCCGACGCCTACGCCCGGATGAGCGGGCGGGCCGGGATCGTGTCCGTGCACCAAGGGCCCGGGCTCACGAACGCCATGACCGGCATCGCCGAGGCCGCCAAGAGCCGCACTCCGCTGATCGTCCTCGCCGGGGAGGCCACCGACGCCCGTTCCAACTTCCACATCGACCAGGACGCTCTCGTGGCGGCGGTGGGCGGGGTGCCCATGAGGGTCACGTCCGCGGAGGGGGCGTGGGAGCGGGCGGTGGAGGCGTACCGCGTGGCCGTGGAGGAAGGCCGCACCGTCCTGCTCAATCTCCCGCTCGACATCCAAGCCCTGCCTACCGCCTCCCTGCCCACCGCCTCCGTGACCACCGCCTACGGGCCCGCCAGCGCCCGGACCTCGAGCGCGTCGCCACTCCGGGGCGGTGAGCCCGGCCTTTCACCCGCAGCCGATGGCGGGGTGAAGGAGCTGGCGCGCCTGCTGGCGGAGTCTCGACGGCCCGTGTTCATCGCGGGGCGCGGCGCCCGGCACGCGCGGACGGAGCTGGAGGCCCTGGCCGGCCGCGTGGGGGCCCTGCTCGCCACCTCGGCGGTCGCCAAAGGGCTGTTCCGCGGCGACCCGTGGGACCTGGACGTGAGCGGCGGCTTCGCGACCCCGCTGGCGGCCGAGCTGATCCGCGGCGCGGACCTGGTCGTCGGGTGGGGCTGCGCGCTGAACATGTGGACCACCCGCCACGGCTCCCTGATCCCACCGGGGGGAAAGGTCGCCCAGGTGGACCTCGACCAGGCGGCACTCGGCGCCCACGTGCCCATCGCCCTGGGCGTGACCGGCGACGTGGCGGCCGTCGCGACCGCCCTCACCGACCACTCCGCCGCGGCGGGTGCCGGAACCGTCCCCGGGTACCGGTCGGCGGAGGTCGCGCGGCGGATCCAGGCCGAGGGCCGGTGGCGGGACGTGCCGTACCAGGACGAGAGCGGCGGCGGCCGGATCGACCCCAGGACGCTCTCCATCGGCCTGGACGACCTGCTGCCCATCGAGCGAATTGTGTCCATCGATTCCGGAAATTTCATGGGATATCCGTCGATGTTCATGGATGTACCGGACGAGGGCGGGTTCTGCTTCACGCAGGCGTTCCAGTCGATCGGGCTGGGCCTGGCCACGGCGATCGGCGCCGCCGTCGCCCGGCCGGACCGGCTTCCGGTGGCCGCCCTCGGAGACGGCGGCGCGCTCATGGGCGCCGCCGAGCTGGAGACCGTCGTCCGGCTGGGGCTGCCGATGGTGATCGTGGTGTACGACGACGAGGCGTACGGCGCCGAGGTCCACCACTTCGGACCCCACGGCCACCCCCTGGACACGGTCACGTTCCCGTCCGCCGACCTCGCCGCCATTGCCCGGGGGCACGGCTTCGCCGCCGTGACCGTCACCGAGACGGCCGATCTGGCGGGCGTGGCCGACTGGCTCAAGGGCCCGCGGGACCGGCCGCTTCTCGTGCACGCCAAGGTCACGAGGGACCGCGGCTCCTGGTGGCTGGAGGAGGCGTTCAAGGGCCACTGACCCCGGCGCTCGGACCCGAGCTTCTAGAGCTTGCGGAAGGCACGGGCTTCCTCGGCGGCGGCCAGCACGTCGGCCAGCGGCGCGCCGGTGCCCGCCATCACCGCCGCCGCGATCGCGCCCTCCACGAACGGCACATCCGCCACCACGACCCTGCCGGCCTCCTCCACCAGGCAGGCGGTCAGCACCGAACTGCCGAGATCGGGCACGAGCAGCACCCCGTCGCCCTGATCGACCGCCCGCAGCGCCGCCTCGATGAGATCCAGGCTGGTGCCCAGGCCACCGTCTTCCGTCCCACCGGCCGCCGCCACCGGCACGTCGTCACCGGCGATGCCCCGGACCAGCGCCACCGCCTCCGCCGCCAGCCCCGCACTGTGCGACACCAGCACCAGCCCCACCATCACCCGGCCGCCACGGTGGCCAGAGCCGCCATGAACAGCGCCGCCGAGGCCGCGCCCGGGTCCTCGTGCCCGATGCTGCGCTCGCCCAGGTAGCTGGCCCGGCCCTTGCGCGCCTGCATGGGGATCGTGGCCTTCGCGCCCTCCGCGGCCGCGCGCGCCGCCTGCTCGAACGCCTCTCGTACTCCCACCCCATCCCGTACGGCCAGTGCCAGCGCACGGGACGCGGGAGCCAGCGCGTCCACCATGGTCTTGTCGCCGAGGGCCGCCTTCCCCAGCCTCTCCAGCGCCACAACCCCTTCCTCGAACGCCGCCGCGAACCCCGCCAGCCTCACCGGAGGCTCCAGCGCCTTGCTGATCTGCCGGAACACCGACCCGTACAACGGCCCGGAGGCCCCGCCCACACGGCGGATCAGCGTCGCGCCCGCAGAGCTCAGCGCCTGCACCGGCGAGCTCGGCGGCCACTCGGCCAGAACCTTGGTGACCTCGGTGAGCCCGCGGTCGAGGTTCGTGCCGTGGTCGGCGTCGCCGATCGCGGCGTCCAGGTCCGTCAGCCGGTCGCGATCCCGCCGCACCAGCCTGGCCGCCTCCTCGAACCACGCCACGAAGAAGGCGGTGTCCAAGGTGTCCAAGGTGTCCATCACCGCCCCCAGCGCAGCCCCGGCGTCTCGACCGGAGCGTCCCACAGGCGCGTCAGCGCGTCGTCAAGCCGGCAGACCGTCACGGAGAAGCCCTGCATGTCCAGGCTCGTCACATAATTGCCGACGAGCGACCGGGACACACGCGCCCCCTTCCCCTTGACGAACGACGCCACCTCGGCGAACACCACGTACAGCTCCATGAGCGGCGTCCCGCCCATGCCGTTCACCATGACCAGCAGGTCGCCGTGGAGCGGCATGTCCCCGTGGATCGCCTCCATCGCGATCCCGGCCAGCTCGCGCGCCGACGCCATCGGCGCCCGCGTGCGCCCCGGCTCGCCGTGGATGCCGATCCCCAGCTCCACCTCGTTGTCCGGCAGGTCGAAGGTCGGCTTGCCGGCGTGCGGCGTCGTACACGAGCTCAGCGCGATCCCGAACGACCGGCTGCGCTCGTCCACCTCGCCCGCCACCCGGGCCACCTCCGCCAGCGGCGCGCCCTCCTCGGCCAGCGCCCCCGCGATCTTCTCCACGAACAGCGTGGCCCCCGTGCCGCGGCGGCCCGCCGTGTAGAGGGAGTCCTGTACGGCCACGTCGTCGTCGACCAGCACGCTCGCCACCTCGACGCCCTCGACCAGTTCGGCGGCCATCTCGAAGTTCAGCACGTCGCCGGTGTAGTTCTTGACGATGTGCAGGACGCCCGCCCCGCCGTCCACCGCCTTCGTCGCGTCGATGATCTGGTCGGGCACCGGCGAGGTGAAGACCTCGCCCGGGCAGGCGGCATCGAGCATGCCGAACCCGACGAAACCCGCGTGCAGCGGCTCGTGCCCGGAGCCGCCGCCCGAGACCAGGCCGACCTTGCCGGGGCGCGGTCCCTCGGCCCGGTAGACCACCTGATCGTGGATCCGCAGCGAGGGGTGGGCCGCGGCCATGCCGTTCATCGCGTCCTCAACGACGGAATTGGCCGTGTTGATGAGCTTCTTCATGGTCACAAGATCTGCCCGTTCTCACGATGGCGCAAGCGTCGTAGCGTGGACGGGGTGGATGTCGTCTGCACACCCTTCGATCCGTCGATCAACGACGATCCGTACCCCGTCTACGCGCGGTTACGCCGGGAAGCACCGATCTATCACAACCCGGACCTCGACTTCTGGGCGCTGTCCCGGCACGCCGACGTCTCCGCCGCGTTCACCGACAGCGCCCGTTACTCCAGCGACCACGGCCCCATGCTCGACCGGGGCGCGTGGGGGCCGCAGGCGCGGACGTACCTGTCGTTCGTGGCCATGGACCCGCCCGAGCACACCCGCATGCGGGCGATCGTGTCGCGGGCCTTCACCCCGCGCCGGGTGGCCGCGCTCGAACCCCTGATCAGGAAGCTCGCACGGGGCTACATCGAGCAGGGACTGGAGCGGGGCACGTTCGACTTCGCCCGCGACCTGTCCGCCAAGCTGCCGCTCGACGTGATCTCCGAGCTGATGGGCGTGCCGCCGGCCGACCGGGCCGACGTGCGCCGCAAGTCCGTCACCCTGGTCAGCTACAACCCGCAGGGCAAGATGGCGGACGACGCGCTCCAGGGCATCATGTCGCTCGGCGAGTACTACACCTCGATCGTCGACGACCGCCGGGTCGCCTTGCGCGACGACCTCGTCTCCGCACTCGTCGCCGACGGCGGGCTGACCGCCGAGGAGATCGTGGCGTTCATCTTCCTGCTGATCGGCGCGGGCTCGGAGACCACGACGCACCTGCTCAGCGCCGCCTGGTACTGGGCGTGGCGCAACCCGGACCAGCGCGCCGCCGCCTTCGGCGGGGCGATCACGCCGTGGGTGGAGGAATCCCTCCGGTACGACACCCCGGCCCACGGCCTGGCCCGCCGCCTCACCGAGCCCACCGAGCTGCACGGCACGCTCGTCCCCGAACACGCCAAGATCTGGCTCCTGATCGGCTCCGCCAACCGGGACGAGTCCGTCTTCCCCGACCCCGACGTCTACGACCTGACCCGCGACACCTCCCGGGGCATCAGCTTCGGCGTCGGCCGCCACTACTGCCTCGGCGGGCCGCTGGCCAGGCTGGAGGCGAGGGTGACGCTGGAGGAGCTGACGAAGGCGGTCTCACCCGGCTACGAGATCCACGAGGGGATCAGGCGCACCGCCCACGGCAACGTCCGGGGGATGGTGAGCCTCCCCGCTACCGTCACAGCCGGCTGAATAAGCTACGTTCTGCACATGGCTGAGATTGTGTACCCGCCGGTGATCGCCGCCGCGCGGACCTTCTTTCGCGCGCTCGACATCCGTTTCCACCTGGAGGGGACCGAGCACGTGCCGCGGTCCGGAGGAGCGGTGCTGGTGAGTAACCACATCAGCTACCTCGACTTCATCTTCGCCGGGTTCGCCACGCTGCCGTCGAAGCGGCTCGTCCGGTTCATGGCCAAGCAGGACGTGTTCGACCATCGGATCTCGGGGCCGCTGATGCGCGGCATGCACCACATTCCGGTCGACCGGGGGGCGGGTGCGGGCTCGTACGCGACGGCGCTGCGGATGCTCAAGGCCGGCGAGGTGGTGGGCGTCTTCGCGGAGGCCACGATCAGCCGCTCGTTCACCGTCAAGGACATCAAGAACGGCGCGATCAGGATGGCGCAGGCCACGAACGTGCCGCTGATCCCGGTGGGGTTGTGGGGCAGCCAGCGGCTCTGGACCAAGGGGCGGCCGAGGAAACTGCTGCAGCGTCACGTGCCCTTGACCATCCTGGTGGGCGAGCCGATGTACCCGAAGCGGGGCGAGGACGTCAACCAGCACACCGCGGATCTGCACACGCGCCTGTCGGAGCTGGTCGACCGGGCGCAGCGCACGTATCCGGAGGTGCCGCCGGGGGTGTGGTGGCAGCCCGCCCACCTGGGCGGCTCGGCCCCGACCCCGGAGGAGGCGGCCGCCATGGACGCGGCCGAGGCGGAGGCCAGGGCGAAGAAGGTCTGACCGTCTGGAGAGTGCAGGGGCGGATGCCCAGGTGTTCGGGTCAGATGGCGGTCTGGTAGGTGCTGGCGCGCATCCCGGCCAGCAGGCCCGCCGTCTGCTCCGGTGTGAAGCGGCGTACCGGGTCGTGATGCAGCAGCCCTTCGATGAGCGGCCGCATCACACCGGCCCGGCGGGGCGGCGGGTAAGGGCCGCTCCGTGCCATGCCGAGGACCGTGGCGGCGTCCTGGCCCGGGTAGGGCGGCTGGCCCTCCACGGCGCTGTAGAGCGTGGCGCCGAAGGACCACATGTCGGCCTCCTTGCTGGCCGGCCCGCCGTGCAGGCGCTCGGGCGCCATGAAGGCGGGCGTGCCGCGCAGCCGCCGCGAGGTCGTCATCCGGATGTCGCCCTCGGCCGTGGCGATGCCGAAGTCGGTCAGCACCACCCGGTCACCGGTCAGCATGACGTTGGCCGGCTTCACGTCGCGGTGCAGCACCCCGGCCTGGTGGGCCGTGCGCAGCGCGGCGAGCAGGTGCTGCCCGATTGCGGCCACCGACTGCGCCGGTAGCGTGCCCACCTGGGAGAGCAACTGGTGCAAGGAGAGCCCGTCCAGGTATTCCATCACGATCCAGAGCTTGCCGCCCTCTTCGATCAGGTCGTGCACCGTGACGATGTTGGGATGCGTCAGCCCGGCGGCCATTCTGGCCTCGCGCAGCACTCGGCGGCGCACCATCTCGACCTCACCGGCCAAGGTCAGCTCCTTCAGCGCCACCGTACGGTGGAGGAGCTGATCGAAGGCGCGCCAGACGACTCCCATACCCCCACGACCGGCCTCCTCGTTCAGGAGGTACCGTCCGCCGATCTCCCGCATACCATCCCCTCATGCTCGGGGATAATCATGTCACTTCAGCACAGGCTCTTGGGTGCCTAACGTTGCTTGGATATGTCGGAAAGTGCGGCTTCGCTGGTCAGCGGCCTAGAAATTCGATCCGGTAACGTGCGCCACACCAGCCCGACCGCCGCCAAACACACTCCTGCGGCGCCCGTGAGGACGGCTCCGATGCCCGCGAACTCCGCCACCACGCCCCCGAGTGCCGCCCCCAGCGGCATGCCGCCCATCCCGACGAGGCGGTATGCCGAATTGACCCGCCCGAGCAGCTCCGCCGGGATCAGCCGCTGCCGCGCGGAGATCACGAGCACGTTGCCCGCCGCGCCGACCACGCCCCACAGCACGGCCGTCGGGTAGAGGGTCCACGGAGACGGTGCGGCCACCGGCACGAGGAGCAGGAGGCTGCTGATCAGCCACGCGCCCGCCAGCGTGCGGTACTCCCCGAAGATCCCCGCGGCGCGCCCGGACAGCAGCGACCCGAGCACCGCCCCGGCACCGAACGCCGTCAGCATCAGGCCGTAGTGGCCCGGCTCCAGCCCGATCATCGACCCGTCGCCCACGGCCCACAGCACCAGGACGGCGAAGTAGGCGGCGTTGGCGAGATTGAGCAGGCCCGCCGTGATTGCCAGGCTCCGGAGTATCCGGTGAGACCGCAGGTAACGCAGCGCCTCGCCGATCTCCCGCCGCAGCGGCCGGCGCTCGGAGCGGGGGTCGGGTAACCGGTAGGCGCCGCGCATGCCCAGCAGGAGCAGCCCCGCGGCGCCGTACAGCAGGGCCGGGGCGCCGAAGACCGCGGCGGGGAGCACGCCGACGAGGAGCCCGGCCACGGGTGCGCCGGCGAAGTCGTTGCCGACCAACTGGGCGCTGGACACCCGGCCGTTCGCCCTGGTCAGGTGGTCTGCGGGCACGGTCATCGGCAGGACCGCCTGCGCCGAGACGTCGGCGAAGACCTCCGTCACGCCGGCCGCCAGCACGGCCGCGAGCAGGATCCACAGGTCGAGCAGGCCGAGCGACGCCAGGAGCGTGACCGCGGCGAGGATCGCGGCCCGGGCGGCGTTGGCCGCCACCATGACGCGGCGGCGGTCGGCCCGGTCGGCGATCGCGCCCGCGGGCAGCGCCAGCAACAGCCACGGCAGCGTCGCGGCGGCGCCCACCAGGGAGACCAGGGTGGGCGAGCGGGTCATCGACACCGCCAGCAGGGGTGCGCCGATCTTCAGCACGCCGTCCGCGAGGTTCGACAACGCGGTGGACGACCACAGGAAGGCGAAAGAGCGCCCGAGACCTGACACGGCCGGCTCCCTTAGGATAGAAGCGTACAAGGAAAAGTGTGCATGGATTTCTTTGCAAAGATAGGCTTGCACAGTGAAGCGAAGCAAGAGCTTCTCCGCGCGTACGCTCGACGCGAACGCGCTGAAGTCGTTCGCCCACCCCCTGCGACTGCGCATCTACGAGTTGCTGGACGAGCGGGGCCCGTCCACCGCGACCGGGCTCGCCGGCCTGCTGGCGCAGAACACCGGGGCGACGAGCTACCACCTGAGGGAGCTGGCCAGGCACGGCATGATCGAGGTCGTGCCGGAGATGGGACGCGGGAAGGAGAAATACTGGCGCGTCGTTCCCGGCGGCTTCACGTACGGCGAGACCCCGCCCGACGCCCAAGCGGCGAGCGCCCTGGAGTTCCTGCTCGACGACGTCGTGCGGCAGCGGGGTGCGGAGCTGGCCAGATGGCGCGAGGGGACGTCACGGGCGCCGGAGGAGTGGGTGCAGGCGAGCGGGTTCGGGCGGCGGTCGCTGCGGCTCACCGCGACGGAGACGGCCGAGTTGCGGGATGAGGTGCTGGAGGTGCTGGAGAGATACCGCACGGTGTCGGACCGCAGGCAACGCGAGTCCCCGGACGCCCGCGGTCACGCCACCGGCCACGTGGTCATTCACTTCGACGTCCTCCCGCTGGGGGCCGTCGGCGAGGACCAGGAGTGACCGGCCGGGAGACATCCTGGGGATTTCCCTGGGTCTCACCCTGACGTCAGGGCCGCACCGCCGCTCGTAGTCTCCTTCCGCACCGGCCCGTTTCCGGGCGGCGGCGAAGGAGAGTCCACATGACTTGTCGCGCGTGGCGGAACGTTCCAGTTTCATCCGCCTCGCTCTTCGCGGAGCCGTGGCGGGCGGAGGTGCTGGGCGCGGCGTCGCCGGCGGAGTGGGCGTCGTACGGCGGCGCCGCCGCCCTCAGCTTGTTTCACGGCTTCGGCGCGGCGGGTGAGCCGATGATGCGGCCGATCCCACGCGGTCGCGATCGCGCTGCCGTACCACGTCGTCTGGGTCGAGGTGGCCTGGTCGCCGGCCGTAGCGCATCCTCGCTCCGGCCGTAGGTGTGGCAGAACGAACGGCCCGGGCTGGTGGCCGCGTCGGCCGCAGCCGACGACAACTCGCCCATCGCCCGGCGCGGGAGGCTTTCAGGACCGGATTCTGGGACTCCCGTCACGCTGCGTGCCAGGATTGCCCCTCCGCCGGCAAGTGCCCAGACTGGGCGGCAGGTTCCCGGGACGAGCTGATCCTGGAGACGACACCGCATTTCCTGCCGGAATCGCTGTTCGCGTAGATCTCCCGAATGCTGCGGCCGGCGGACGGGTGGTGGTGGAGACCTATGTGGAGGCCCTCCGTGCCACAGGATTCGAGATCGAAGCCGTGGAAGACCTCACCGAGCACGCCAAGCCCTTCTACGCCGGATCCTTGTGCGGCTCGACCGCCGCCGGAACGAAGTCACCGCCGAGCACGGAGCGGAGGCCGTGGAACGAGTCGAGAGCGGAATCCTGAAATGTGCTGAAATATCCGAAATGGGAGCATCCTTATCACCGGCCCCAAGCCTGCGATCCCAGGCGGTCGGCGCCAATCTGGCCCCGCATGACACGAAAAGGCCATATTCCGCTCACAGCCTCGAATGTGAGAATCGGTGCCTGAGTGACTAGTCAGTCCTGAGTGACTGGTGTCACGGTTGTGGTTCGGGCAGGTAATTAGGTGGCGGGTCATTGGAAGCAGACGAGCAGTTCCAACTGTTCTTCGACAGGCATCATCGTGAACTGGGCAGGCTGGCGTACCTGCTGACGGACGATGCCGAAGCGGCGGACGGTCTGGCGGCAGCCGCCTTCGTAGCCGCCTGGGAACGCTGGGAGCATGTCCGCACCTCCGGATCTCCGACGGAGTACCTGTGGACTCTTCTGGTGAGACGGGCCACCACGGACGATCGCGACGCCGGCACACGCGGACTTCGCGACCGGGTGGAGCGGCCGGAATCTCGCACGGTGCGGGACGCCCTGGCCCTGCTGTCGGTTCGCAAACGCGCCTGCCTCGCGCTGCGGTACGCCTTCGGCCTGCCTGAAGAGAAGATCGCGGGGATGGTCGGCATCTCAGCCGACGCCGTCAGGTCCGAGTTGTCCAAGGCCGGTCCTCAACTGGAACGTGCCATGGGCATACGGCCTGACCTCGCGGCGGTGAGGTTCAACGACGCCGCGGCGTTAGAGGACCCCGACCGCGCCGAACGGCTGCGCATGCTCCTGAGCGAGGACGCCCGGCGGTACGAGCCCTCGCAGACCCGGATGCGGGTGCGGGTGCGGGTGCGGGCGCGGGCGCGGGCGACGCTCGACTCGGAGCCGAGGCGTCGCTGGAGCACTTCTCTGACGACAAGTCTGGCGAGCGCAGCGGCGGTGACGGCGGTCATCGTGGCCGTCGTCGCGTTCGCCGGCGCGGGGACCGAGCCTCCCGGGCACCAGGGCCTCCAGGCAACGGCCCTTCCGAGCGAGCCCCAGCCGAGCCCGGTCTTCACTGCGGAGACCTCCGTGTCGGCCTCGCCCTCACCGTCGCAACTGCGCGTCAGCGAGCCGGCCTTGATAGAGGCCATCGAGGCTTCTACGCCCAATCCGTTGTCCTCGCGGTCCAGGGGCACGAGCCCTTCCCCTTCAGGCTCCAGAAAGTCTCCTTCTTCCTCGGCGTCGCCCTCCCGAATCAGGTCCAGCCGGTCCTCGACCCCCGCACCGTCGCCGACTCGAAACAGCACCAGGCGGCGGACCTCGGCCCCCGCGCCGACGTCCTCCCGCGCCGACACCGCGCCCGCGGGCGTGGCTCTTGGGCCCGGCTCGGTCGTCAGTCTCGAGTCGGTCAACGTCCCCGGTTACCGGGTGCGGCACAGGAGCTTCCGCGGACGGCTCGACCCGATCAATGCGTCCAGCAGCAATCTGGACAGGGCGGACGCTACGTTCGCCGTGCGGCAGGGCCTGGCCAACCCCTCATGCGTCTCCTTCGAGTCGTCCAACTTTCCCGGCTACTACCTGCGGCACCGGAACTTCGAGATCTTCCTGCACCGCCGCGACAACAGCGGGTTGTTCGCCGCGGACGCCACCTTCTGCGGCACGGGCGGGCTGGCCGGCCAGGGCACCTCGCTGCGCTCGCACAACTATCCGACGCACTACCTGCGCCACCGCGGCGGGTTGCTGTACCTGGACTCCTTTCAGGACGCTCCGGGATTCCGAGTGGACGCCACCTTCGCCGTCCGCCCCGGGTTGTGACTCGACATACGCCACGCTTGGAGGAGACCGGGGAGGCCGGGCGATCAGCGGAGCAGGTCGAGCGCGCGCTGCCTCACCCCCTCCGGCGCCGTGCGGGGCGAGCCCGCGTCGAACGGCGGGTGCGGGTCGTACTCGATCGCGAGCTGCACCGCCTGCGCCGTCTCCGTGCCACTCGCCAGGGCCAGCAGCGTCAGGGCCATGTCGATGCCCGCCGACACCCCGGCCGCGGTCACGATCTTGCCTTCGACGACCACGCGCTCGCTCACCGGCTCGGCCCCGAACCCTTCCAGGAGCTCCAGGGCCGCCCAATGGGTGGTCGCCTTCAGGCCGTTCAGCAGTCCGGCCGCCCCGAGCAGGAGCGACCCCGTGCACACCGAGGTCGTCCACCGGGTGCCCTCGTGGGCCCGGCGGATCCAGCCAGTCAGGCCTCGTCGGACAGGGCGTCGAAGGTGCCCATCCCGCCGGGCACGACGACCACGTCGGGATCGGGCAGGTCGGCGTACGAGGCCGTGGCGGTGAGGGTGAGCGCGCCCTGGTCGTCGGTCACGGGCCCCGCCTGGGCCGCCACGAACGTGACCGTGCAGCCGGGCGCGAAGGCCAGCACGGTGTACGGCCCGACCGCGTCCAGCGCGGTGTACCGGGGGTAGAGCGGGATGGCCACGCGCATGTCATTTCTCCTTCGACTGGAACCTGCGGCGGTGATCGCCCGGTGAGATCCGCCAGTGGCGGCGGAAGACGCGGCAGAGCGTCTCCGCCGTGCGAGCCCCGGCCCGAGGTCCGCGCCGGTCGTCCAGCAGCGTGTCGATCGGCCCCGCGACCTCGCCGAGCGCGCCGGCCGTCACCGTGACGCCGTTCCCCGCGGGCACGCCGCCCGCGCGCACGGCGACGATCTCCACCCCGGTAGCCGCCGTCCCGAACACGTCGGCGGGCCCGGCCAGGTCGAGCGGTTGGAAGCCGGGGAAGACGACGATCACGACCCGTCGCTGCATGCCTTCATGGTGATCGCGGCCGTCTCATGGCGTCAACGACACGACCCTTGCGCATTGCGCCACGAGCCGGCTCCGGGATCGGGGTCAGCGCCCGCGCGGCGCCTGCGCCACGGTGACCCCGACGCCCTTGCGCCGCAGCCGCTCCACGTGCTCCGCCGGAGTCCGCCAGTCCACGATGACGTGGTCGAACTCCGTCAGCGGCGCGAGCGCGTGCAGGGCCCGGCGCTCGAACTTCGTGTGGTCCACGATCAGCAGCCGGGTGGCCGCCGAGTCGAACATGGCCCGTTTGGTGTCGACCGTCTCCTCGGTCTGGTGGAAGCAGATGTCGTCGGTGACGGCGGAGGTGGACATGATGAAGACGTCGGCGCGCACCTCCCGGATCGCCGCGACGGTCATGTGCCCCATGAACGAGTTCGCCCACGGGTGGAAGCGGCCGCCGAGCGCGATGAGGGTGATGTCCGGCTCGCCGGTCAGGTCCTCGATGACGGGCAGGAAGTTCGTGATCACCGTCAGGGGCGCCTTGTCGCCGAGCATCGGGATCAGGTGCAGGGTGGTGGTGGAGTCGTCGAGGATGACCGCGTGTCCCGGCTCGATCCACGCGCAGGCGGCCCGGGCGAGCGCCGCCTTCTCGGACTGCTGCCGGCCGCGGCGGAACAGGTCGCTGGCCTCGACGAGGCTGGACGGCAGCGCGGTGGCCACGCCGCGGGACTTGCGGACGATCCCCCGGGCGACCAGCGCGTCGAGGTCGCGGTGCGCGGTCATCAGGCTGATCCCGTGCTTCTCCGCGATCGCCTCGATGCGGACCGAGCCTTCCGTCATCACGTCCGCGGCGATCGCGCGCTGGCGGGCGCGCTGCCGTTCCATGCGGCCCTCCGCGGGCGGCTCCTTCATCCCACCTCCTGCTGGATCCGGATGTCCGGTCTCCGACTATCTCGCATCCGGCCGTCCCGCGTGACGGGCACGGGCCGCGATGCGGACCAGCGCCAGGAATTCCGCCACGTCCCACGCGGCCCGGCCGACGAACAGGCCGTCGGTCCCCGGCACGCCGAGCAGCGCCGCCGCGTTGCGCCGGTTGACGCTGCCCCCGTAGAGGACGGCCGCGGCCGCGAAACGGGCCGGCAGCATCCCCATGACGGGCGCGATCTCGTCCGGCAGCGGCTCGCGGCCGCCCTCGCCGATCGCCCAGACGGGCTCGTACGCGATCACGACCCGGCCCACGTCGTGCCCGGCGAGCCTGGACAGCCCCCGGCTCACCTGCCCGGCGACCCAGTCGATCTCCCCTCCTGCGGCACGCACCCCGGCCGGTTCGCCGACGCACAGCAGCGGCGTGAGACCCGCCGCGACGGCGGCCTCGACCTTGAGCGCGACGGTCTCGTCGGTCTCGCCGAAGTGCTCCCTGCGCTCGGAGTGGCCGATCTCGACGAGCGTGGCGCCCGCGTCGGCGACCATCCCCATGGACACCTCTCCGGTGTAGGCCCCGGCGGGCGCCCAGTGCGCGTTCTGGGCCCCGATCTCGACGGGGACGTGGGACGGCAGGCGCTCGCGTACGGCGGCGATCGCGGTGTGCGCCGGGATGACGAAGGCCCGGACCCCGTCGAACGCGCCGCGGGCGGCGACGAGCCCGTCCGCGAACGCGCGCGCCTCGGCCAGCGTCTTGTTCATCTTCCAGCTGGTGCCGATCCAGGTCATCCGAGCTCGGCCCATACGGCCGTCATCCTCTCCACGACCCGCTGGTAGCGCAGGTAGTTCTCCTCCTGCCGCGCCACGCCGGCGGGCGTCGGCTCGCGGACGGAGGGCGCCGTGCCTGCCGCCGCGGCGGCCTCCGGCAGGCCGGCGTACACGCCTGCCGCGATGCCGGCGAGCATGGCGCAGCCGAGCGCGCCCGCCTCCCGCACCGTGCTCACCCCCACCGGCGCGGCCAGGGCGTCGGCGAACATCTGCACCCACCGGGCGCTGTTGGCGGCCCCGCCGGTGAGCCGGATGCCGGTGACGTCGAACCCGTCCCGCAGCGCGTCCACGTGGTGGCGGTGGTTGAAGACCACCCCTTCCATCACCGCCCGCAGCAGGTGGCCGCGCTCGTGCCAGCCGCGCAGCCCGATGAAGGCCGCGCTCGCGTCCACCGGGTAGGGGGAGCCGTAGAGGAAGGGCAGGTACACCAGGTCGCTGCGGCTCGACTCGACCGCCCGGAGATCGTCCTCCACGAAGCCGAACGGGCGGGTCGCGTGCATGTCGGCGGCGGCGAGCCGGGTGGCGAACCATTCGAGGTTGGTCGCGCTCGACGGGGAGAGCGCCATGTTCATCCACTGGCCGGGTACGACGAACGCGCGGGCGTTCCACCGCTCGTCCACCCGGGCCGCGTCGGAGATGACCTCGTTGATGCTGAACGTCCCCGCGATGATCGCGAGCTGGCCGGGGAGCACCGTGCCCATGCCGATGGCCCCGCAGTCGACGTCGTGCGCGCCCGACGCGACCGGGGTGCCGGGGACGAGGCCGCACTGCTCCGCCGCCGCGCCGGTGACCTCGCCCGCGACCTCATCGGACCGGATCACCTCGGGCAGCAGGCGGAACAGCTCCTCGACGCCGAAGACGCGCAGCGTCTCGCGGTCGTACTCCTGCGTGCGCACGTTGGTGAACGACAGGCTCGACTCCGTCGGGTCGGTGGAGAAGACGCCGGTGAGCCGGTGTTTGATGACGTCCTTGCACGGCAGCGCGTACGCCGTCCTGTCCAGGACGTCCGGTTCGTTGCGCAGCAGCCAGGCGAGCACCGAGACCGGCGAGCCCGGCCAGGGCTTCTGCCCGCTGATCGGGAGCACGGCGGCGCTGCGGCCGGTGCGCTCCCACTCCGCGACCAGGCCGGCCGCGCGGGTGTCGAGCGACAGGATGCCCGGACGGGTGGCCCTGCCCCGCGCGTCGACCAGGTAGACCCCGTCGCCGTGTGAGGTGACCGCGACGCCCGCGACCTCCGCGGCCCGCACGCCGGCCGTGGCGACGACCTCCCTGATGACCGCGCAGGTCACCTCCCACAGCTCGTCCTGGTCGCGCTCGACGTGGTGGGGCCGCGGGTAGCTGTGCGGCACGCGCCGGGCGGCCTGGCCGGCCTCGGTGCCGTCCGCGTCGAAGAGCACGGCCTTGGTGACGGTGGATCCGGCGTCGACGCCGAGAAGGTAGCGCCCCATCTACACCACGGGTCCCGGTTCGAGCTCGCGGAAGCGCTGGAGATAGGCCAGGTAAGCAGCCTTCTGCCGGGCGGTCTCCGCGTCGTCCCAGCCGAGCTCGGCGGCGCAGGCGGCGGCGACCGCGTCCATGGCTCCCTGGCCGAGATCGGGCTCCAGGCCGATCATGGTACGGCGGGCGAGCACGTCGGCGAGCGTGACGGCCTCCTCCTCCCTGATCGCGAACACGACCTCCCCGGCCCGCAGCCCCGTCGCGGGCGCGACGGTCTGGGAGAGGGTTTCCGACGAGGCGATCAGGGCGGCGACGCGGCCGGCACGGGCGCCGTACACGCGGGCCAGCCTGCGTGCCTCGGCGGCCGGGAGCCCGTTCGAACGCTCGAACGCGAGGGCGTGCGCCTCGGGTCCTTCGGGCGGGCGGCCGGGCAGGTCGAGCCCGCGGGTCCGCGATCCGGCCTTCCTGCCCAGGCGCCGGCTCACCTCGTCGACGGCGTGCTCGGCGAGCGTGCGGAAGGTGGTCAGCTTGCCGCCGACGACCGAGATCAGCCCGTCGAGCCGCGGGCGGTGGTCGTGCAGGATGTGGCGGCGCGTGATGTCCCCCGGGTCGCCGTCCGGCGCGAACGGAAGCGGCCTGACCCCGGTGTAGGTGTACAGGATGTCGTCCTCCGTCAGGTTCGCGGCGGGGAACAGGCGGTTGGTCTCGGCGAGGATGTAGTCGATCTCCCCCTGGCCGGCCGCGGCCGTGCCGGGGTCCCCCTCGAACCGCTCGTCGGTGCTGCCGATGAGGTACCTGCCGAGCCACGGGATCACCATGAGCGGGCGGCCGTCGCTGAGCGCCTCGTAGTACATCGCGCAGGAGGGCGAGCCGGAGAACGGCTCCACGACGAGATGCGTGCCCTTGGTGCCGCCGATCAGCCGTTCGGGCGCGGGCTGCGCGCCGATGAGCACGGCGTCGGCCCACGGCCCGGCCACGTTGACGGTGCAGCGCGCCGTCACCTCGTGGACCGTGCCGGTGAGCACGTCGCGGACCGACGCCCCGGCCACGCGGCCCTCCTCGATCCGCAGCCGGGTGGACTCGGCGTAGTTGAGCGTCGTGGCTCCGGAGGCGCGCGCGGCGAGCATGATCTCGACGCAGAGCCGCTCGGCGTACTCGACCTGGGCGTCGTAGTAGACCGCCGCGCCCTGGAGCCCGTCCGGGGACAGGCCGGGCAGGAGGGCGGCGGTCCTGCGCCGCCCGTAGGCCCGGTGGAGCGGCAGCGACTTGTCGAAGGAGAGGACGTCGTAAAGCACCATCCCCGCGCGCAAGGCGAGCCGGTGGTGTTTGTTGCCGCGGTAGAACGGCAGCGCGAACGCCAGCGGCGCCACGAGGTGCGGCGCGCGGCGCAGCAGCCACTCCCGATCCCGCAACGACTCGCGGACGAGCGCCACCTCGAGCTTGTCGAGGTATTTGAGCCCGCCGTGGATCATCCGGGAAGACCACGACGACGTGCCGCCGCCCCAGTCTCCCTTGTCGATCACCAGCACCGACAGGCCGCGGTCGGCGGCGTCCCACGCGATGCCGAGCCCGTTCACGCCGCCACCGATGACGAGCAGGTCGAACACGTGCCGAAGGTGCTGGAGTGAGCGGTCTCGGTAGCTGCTCATCGCGCTCCTGAGTGATCGTCTCATGCTGAATGGGATCAATCGTGTTACTTATAACGCGACTTGTGTAGACGCTATCGCGAGCTGCGTGATAAATCTAGGCGACCGTGACCTGTGTCACAGTAGCTCCCCACCTTCTGTGGACATAACAGAAAAATCTTGATTGATAACGAATTAATCTGTTACGTTCACGTGAACGCGTGTTGCCGGAAAGGAGTCCCCCCGTCCGATGAGCACCGCAGCCGCCGTCCCGCCCCGCCTGCTCACGCGCCTCTTCTGGCCGGCCGTGATCGTGGCACTCCTCGTCGCCATGGTCCTGAACACCCGGTTTCTGTCCAGGCAAGAGGTGAGCGCGCTCAACCCCGCGGAGTTCAACGCCAAGGACTTCGCCGCCGCCGAATACCCCAAGATCGCGGCGGCGATCGAGGCGAAGGCCGTCGATCTCAAGGAGGTCGCCGCCGCGGTGGCCGCCGACCCCTCGGCCGCCGGCCAGAAGTACGGCAACGTCGCCGGCACCGACAAGTACGCGATCCCGGTGCGCTTCACCGGAAAGGTCGCCGAGGCCGACGCGGGTCTCCTCACCGTCGACGTGGCAGGGCTGCCCAAGAGCAGCGTGGTCCGCGTCGCGCTCGGCCAGGCCGCCAACGGCACCGCCCTGCGCGACGCCCCGGGAACGCTCAAGTTCAAGGACTTCCAGAACCAGACCGACTACCAGCAGACGGCCAACGAGTTGAAGACGAAGATGCTCGCGGACGTCGCCGCCAAGGTCGACCTCGCCGCGGCGAAGGGCGGGACCGCGACCGTGGTCGGCGTCTACGTCACCAACACCGGCCCGGAGGGCAGCTTCCTCGTCACGCCGGTCAAGGTCCAGGTGGCGGGCTGATGTTCCCCGACGCCGCGACCCCCGTCGTCCTGCGGGCCATCGACATCACCAAGCACTACGGCGCGACGCAGGCGCTCAAAGGCGTCAACTTCGAGGTGCACCGGGGCAAGGTCACCGCCCTGTTCGGCGAGAACGGCGCAGGCAAGTCGACGCTGATGAAGATCATCGCCGGTGTGGAGTCCCCGACCACCGGGCACCTGGAGCTCGACGGCGTGCCGATCGAGCTGCGCTCGCCCAATCAGGCCGTCGAGCACGGCATCTCGATCATCCACCAGGAGCTCAACCTCTGCCCGAACCTGAGCGTGCGCGACAACATCTTCATCGGCCGCGAGCGCACGGGAAGGTTCGGCACGGTCGACTACCGCGGCGAGCGCAAGGTCGTACGGGGGCTCATGGAGCGGCTCGAGGAGGACATCGACCCCGACGCCCTCGTCGCCGACCTGCGCATCGGGCAGCAGCAGATCGTCGAGATCGCCCGAGCCCTGGCGCTGGACGCCCGCATCCTCATCATGGACGAGCCCACCTCGGCGCTCAGCGCCCCGGAGGTCGAGGTCCTCTTCAAGGTCATCAAGGACCTCACCGCCAACGGCGTCGCGATCGTCTACATCTCCCACCACCTGGAGGAGGCCATCGCCATCGCCGACCACGCGGTCGTCTTCCGCGACGGCGAGCTGGTGGCCACCGAGGACGCGGAGAACATCGACCTGGCCTGGGTCGTCGGCAAGATGGTCGGCCGGGCCGCCGAGTACGACTTCCGCGACGCCGAACGCGACTTCGGAGACGTCGCGCTGCGCATCCGCGGCCTCAAGGTCGTCGACGCCATGGGCGAGGGCCGCCTGGCGGTCAACGACGTCTCGCTGGAGGTCAGGCACGGAGAGATCGTCTGCCTGTACGGGCTCATGGGCGCCGGCCGCACCGAGCTGGTCGAGGCGCTGGCCGGCCGTGGCGCGGTCGCCTCCGGCCGGGTCGAGCTCGGCGGCAGGGACCTGTCCGGCGCCTCCATCGCGGAGCGGATCGAGCTCGGCATCGGCCTCGTCCCGGAGGATCGGCAGCGCGACGGCCTGGTCCAATCCCTGTCGGTCGGCCAGAACCTGTCCCTGGCCGGCCTCCTGGAGCTGACCAGGTCCTTCGTCGTCGCCGGCTTCGTCTCCCGCAGGCGCGAGGCCGGACGGGTCCGGGAGGGGATCTCCGAGGTCCAAGTGAAGACCTCCGGCCCCGGCGCGCCGATCACTTCGCTGAGCGGCGGGAACCAGCAGAAGGTGGTGATCGGCAAGATGCTGCTCACCGGCCCCAAGGTGCTCCTGCTCGACGAGCCGGCCCGTGGCATCGACGTCGGCGCCAAGGGCGAGATCTTCTCGCTGCTCTTCCGCGAGGCGCGCAAGGGCCTCGCGGTCCTCTACGTGACCAGTGAGATCGGCGAGGCGATCACGGCGTCGCACCGCATCGTCGTCATGTCCAAGGGTCGCGTCGTGCGGGAGTTCGACCCGCGCACGGCCTCCCGTGAAGAGATCATGGCCGCCTCCGGGGAGTCCGAGGCCGGCGTCCACCCGATGGGAACCGCCAGTGAGTGAGCTGAGCCAGGCCGCCGTCAAGGCGACGGCGCCGCGCCCCCTCCGCAAGATCAACACCAGGGTCCTGATGATCGAGGGGCGCGCGCTGCTCGCGCTCGTCCTCATCGTGGTCGTCTTCTCGCTGCTGTCGCCCAACTTCCTCAGCGCGGACAACCTCATCGTCATGACCCGGCACGTCGCCATGAACGCGATCCTGGCGATCGGCATGCTCCTGGTGATCCTCAACGGCGGCATCGACCTGTCGGTCGGCTCGATCGTCGGTCTTTCCGGCGTCGTCGCCGGCCTGCTGCTCGAAGGACTCGAGATCAGCGGCCTCGACGTGTTCGTCTACCCGGCCGCCTGGGTCGTGATCGTCGTCTCCCTCGGCGTCGGCACCCTCCTCGGCTGGGTGAACGGGCTGGTGGTGGCCAGACTCAACGTCGCGCCGTTCATCGCCACCCTCGGCATGTTGTACGTCGCCCGCGGCATCGCGCTGCTCATCACCAACGGCACCCCGTTCTCCAAGCTCGGCGGGGAGGTGACGCTGGGCAACACCGGCTTCCTCACCTTCCTCAAGAGCGCCCCGCTCGGCCTGCCCATGCCCGTCTGGGCGATGATCCTCTTCGCCGTGGTGTTCGCGGTGGTGCTCAGCAAGAGCCCGTTCGGCCGCTGGCTCTACGCGACCGGCGGGAACGAACGCGCGGCCGAGCTGTCCGGCGTCCCGGTCAAGAAGGTCAAGACCCGCATCTACGTCCTGTCCGGGCTGTGCGCGGCCGCGGTCGGCCTGCTTCTGACGGCCGACCTGTCCTCGGCCACCCCGGCGGCCGGCGAGTTCTTCGAGCTCAACGCCATCGCCGCCGTCGTGATCGGCGGCGCCGCGCTCTCCGGCGGCCGCGGCACCATCCGCGGCACCCTCATCGGCGCCTTCGTCATCGGCTTCCTCGTGGACGGTCTCGTGCTCGTCGGGGTCTCCCAGTTCTGGCAGCAGATCATCAAAGGCGCTGTGATCATCGTCGCCGTCGCGCTGGACCAGCTCCAGCAGACCCTCCACAAGCGCCGGTCCGAGAAGGCCGCGCTGTCACCCCCCAAGCCGTCGGAGCACGTGCCCGCCCCGGTGTGATCCGACGAACCCGGACGGCCACGCGCCGTCTGCACCACCAGAAAGGCTCCCCATGTTCCGAAAGATCGCCGCCGTCACGGCCGCCGGCATGCTGGCACTCGGCCTCGCCTCCTGCGGATCGTCAGGCTCCGACCCGTCCGCCGCCGCCCCGAGCGCCGCGTCCTCCTCGGCCGCCGGAGCCCAGGGCGGGACCATCGCCGTGATCACGGTGGACCTCGCCAACTCTTACTGGCAGGCGGAGACGGACACCGCCAAGACCGAGATCGAGAAGGCCGGCTACGAGGCCACGGTCAACGCCCACGGCGCCGACCCCGACAAGCAGAACCAGCTGATCGACACCGCCATCAGCAACAAGGTCAAGGCCATCATCCTCGACCCGGCCGGCGCCGACGAGTCCGTGGCCGCCGTCCAGAAGGCGACCGACGCCGGCATCCCGGTCTTCCTGGTGAACGCCGAGATCGCCAAGCAGGGCGTCGCCAAGGCGCAGATCATCTCCAACAACGCCCAGGGCGCCACGATCGGCGCCGAGGCCTGGGTGAAGTCGATGGACGGCAAGGGCAAGTACGTCGAGCTGTTCGGCAACCCGACCGACAACAACGCCCAGGTCCGCTCCGACGGCTACGCCGCCGTCATCTCCGCCTACCCCGACCTCAAGAAGGCCGGCCAGGAGACCGCGAACTGGGATCGTGTCCAGGGCAAGGAGAAGATGGAGGGCCTCCTCGCCGCCCACCCCGACCTCAACGGCGTCATCGCCGGCAACGACGAGATGGCCCTCGGCGCGATCGAGGCCCTCACCGACGCCAAGAAGATCGACAAGGTGAAGGTGCTCGGCTTCGACGGCAACGCCGACGCGGTCGCGGCGGTCAAGGCCGGGACCATGGTGGCCACCGTGCTCCAACCCATCGTCCAGGGGACGACGAACGCCGTCGCGCAGGCCGTCGAATACCTCAAGACCGGCAAGACCGGCGTCGCCGACGAGAAGCAGAGCATCGACTGCGTGCTGATCACCAAGGACAACGCCGACAAGTACAAGGGTCCGTTCGTCCTGGACAAGTGAGCACGCCCTCCCGGCCAGGGGAGCGGGCGCCGACCTGCCCGGTGCCCGCTCCCCGCCTCCCGTGAAGAGTCTCAGCCCTCAGAAAGGTCCCGATAGCGAATGCCGAACGGCCAGCTCAGCCCGGCCGGGCGCGCCGCAGCGCTGGCGCGCCTCGCCGGCACCGAATACGACGTCCTCGTCGTCGGCGGCGGCGTCACCGGAGCCGGGGCCGCCCTGGACGCGGCCACGCGCGGGCTGGCCGTCGCCCTCGTCGAGATGCGCGACTACGCGGCCGGCACCTCCAGCCGGTCGGGCAAGCTCATCCACGGCGGCCTCCGCTATCTCGAGCAGTTCGACTTCGGGCTGGTCCGCGAGTCGCTGCGGGAGCGGCGGCTGCTCCTGAAGGACCTCGCGCCGCATCTCGTCAAGCCGATCCGCTTCCTCTACCCGCTGCGCCGGCGGCTCTGGGAACGCGCCTACGTGGGCGCCGGCCTCCTTCTCTACGACACCATCGGCGGCGCCGGCGCGCTGCCCCGCCACCGCCACCTGTCACTGCGCGCCGTGCGCCGCCTCGCGCCCGGCGTCCGGGGGAGCGGGCTGATCGGCGCGATCACGTTCTACGACGCCCAGATCGACGACTCGCGCCACACGCTGGAGCTCGTGCGCACCGCGGCCGCCCACGGCGCGGAGGTCGCCTCCGCGGTCAAGGTCGTCGGGCTGGAGACGTCCGGCGGCGCCGTGCGCGGAGCGCACGTACGGGACCTGGAGAGCGGGGAGCCGTTCACCATCCGCGCCAAGCACGTGGTCAACGCCACCGGCGTCTGGACGGACGGCGTACGCGGCCTCGCCGGCGGCCGGCCCGGCTTCACCGTGCAGGCGTCCAAGGGCGTGCACATCATGGTGCCGCGGGAGCGGATCCGCAGCGACGTCTCGCTCTTCGTCCGCGCCGAGGACAGCGTCCTGTTCGTACGGAGCTGGCGCCGCCACTGGCTGATCGGCACCACCGACACCGCGTGGACGGCCGGGCTCGACCACCCGGCGGCGACCTCGGCCGACATCGACTACCTGCTGCGCAACGTGAACGCCGCCCTGGAGACCGAGCTCACCAGGGACGACATCGACGGGGTGTTCGCCGGGCTGCGCCCGCTCATCCGCGACCGGGAGGCGACGGGGGCCGGCACGACCAGCCGGCTCAGCCGGGAGCACGCGGTGGAGACGTCCGTCCCCGGGCTCACCACGATCGCGGGCGGCAAGTACACCACGTACCGGATCATGGCCAGGGACGCCGTCGACGCGGCCGTGAAGGGGCTCGGCCGCGCGGCGCCCCCGTCGCGCACCGAGAGCGTGCCCCTGCTCGGCGCCGTCGGCTACGCCGAGACCCGGGCGCGAGCGGCCGGGCTCGCCGCGTCCGCCGGTCTCACCCCGGCCCGGATCGATCATCTTCTCGGCCGTTACGGGTCGCTGACCGAGGACCTGATCGCTATGATCATCGAGCGGCCGGAGCTCGGGCGGCCCATCGAGGGAGCGCCGGACTACCTCCTCGCCGAGGCGGTGTACGCGGTCACCCACGAGGGCGCGCTCCACCTCGACGACGTCCTCACCCGCCGCACGCACATCGCGATCGAGACCCGCGACCGGGGCGCCGCGGCCGCGCGCGCGATCGCCCCGGTGATCGGTGCGGAGCTCGGGTGGGACGGCGAGCGCGTGCGGCAGGAGCTCGGCTTCTGCCTCGCCCGCATCGAGGCGGAGCTGGCCGCCCAGCGCCTTCCCGACGACGAGTCGGCCATGGCGGCTCGCGACGCCGTCAGGGACCCCCGGCTCCGAGTGGCGGACGGTGAACGGCTGTGAGCAATCCCCCAACTGTCCCCGACGTCGAAAGAGTGCCCGTGCGAAAGAACAGGGCCCGGCAGAGCCAGATCGCCGACCTCATCCTGGGCCAGGGGTCGATGACGGCGCAGGAACTCGCGGAGATGTTCGGCGTCAGCGTCATGACCATCCATCGCGACCTCGACGAGCTGGAGCGGCAGGGGGTCCTGCGCAAGGCGCGCGGCGTCGCGACCGCCCAGCCGAGCGGCGTGTACGAGGCCCGCGTGGCGTTCCGCCACGCGGCCGCCGTCGAACAGAAGCGCCGGATCGCCCAGGCGGCGCTGCGCCGCGTCGAACCCGGCATGTCCGTGCTGCTCGACGACTCGACGACCGTCCTGCACATGGTCCCCGGCCTGGCGGAGGTCGCGCCGCTGCACGTCGCCACGAACTTCCTGGCCGCGATCAAGGAACTGGCCACCATGCCCGACGTCCGCGTCATCGGGATCGGCGGCGACTACGACCCGCTGCACGACTCCTTCCAGGGCATGCACGCCATCGAGATCATCCAGGCCATTCACGCCGACGTGCTGTTCATGTCCACGTCCGCGGTCGCGGCGGGCCACGCCTACCACCAGGAGGAGCGGATCGTGGCGTTCAAGCGCGCGATGATCGAGTCCGCCTCCACCCGCTACCTGCTGGTGGACAGCAGCAAGCTCGACAAGACCGCGCTGCACCGGCTGGCCTCCCTGTCCGTCTTCGACGTGATGATCACCGACTCCGACGCGAGCCCCAAGGCGCTCGACGCCTTGGAAGCGGCCGGAGTGACCGTGGAGGTGGCCCCATGACCGGCGCCCAGACCATCGAGGGGGTCGTCTTCGACCTCGACGGTGTGATCATCGAGAGCGAGCACCTCTGGGAGGAGGTCTGGCGCGACTTCTCCGAGTCCCGGGGGCGGCCGTGGGAGCTGTCCGACACGCTGGCCGTCCAGGGCATGAGCTCACTGGAGTGGGCCGGCTACCTGGCCGGCCACGTCGGCGCCCCCGGCGACGCGGACCTGGCCCGCGACCAGTGCGTGAGCGGGCTGGTCGGCCGCATCCGGCGCGGTGATGCCGGGCTGCTGCCCGGCGCGCGGGAGCTGATCACCAGCGTGAGCGCCCGGGTGCCCATCGCACTCGCGTCGTCGGCGGCCCGCCCGGCCATCGACGCGGTGCTCCAGCATCACGGCCTGACCGCGCTCTTCACCGCGGTCGTCTCCAGCGAGGAGGTGCCGCGCGGCAAGCCGAGCCCCGACGTCTACCTCGAGGCCGTCGCCCGGCTCGGGATCAGCCCGGGCAACGGTCTGGCCGTGGAGGACTCCAGCAACGGCATCCGGTCCGCGTACGCCGCCGGCCTGCTCGTCGTCGGGATTCCCAACGCGACGTACCCGCCCAAGGCGGATGCAGTGGCACTGGCGGACCATCTGGCCGCCGACCACGTCGACGCACGCGAGTTCATCCTCGCCCAGCTGCCGGAGGGAGTACACCAGTGACCAAGATCTACAACGACCCCGCGGAATTCAAGAACGAGGTCATCGACGGGTTCGCCCTCGCCTACCCCGACTACGTCATGCGGGTGCCCGGCGCCTCCGGCTTCATCAGGGCCGGCGGCCCGCGCGCGGGCAAGGTCAGCCTGGTCGTCGGCGGAGGCTCCGGCCACTACCCGTCGTACTCGGGCGTGACCGGCGCCGGATTCGCCGACGGCGCCGTGCTCGGCGACGTCTTCACCTCGCCCTCGGCCGAGCAGGTCCACCGGATCGCGCGTGCCGCGCACGGCGGCGCCGGCCTGGTGCTGGCCTTCGGCAACTACGCCGGAGACCGGCTCAACTTCGCCGCCGCCGCGGACCGCCTGCGCGCGGAGGGCGTCGACGTCCGCATCGTGTACGTGACCGACGACATCGCCTCCGCCCCCGCCGCCGAGGTCGACAAGCGGCGCGGCATCGCCGGCACGTTCACCGTGTACAAGATCGGCGGCGCCGCGGCCGAGCGGGGAGACGACCTCGACGCGGTGGAGCGGATCATGCGCGCGGCCAACGCCCGCACGTTCTCGTTCGGCGTCGCCTTCGCCGGCTGCACCTTCCCCGGGCAGTCCGGCCCGCTGTTCACCGTGCCCGAGCGGAGGATGGACTTCGGGCTGGGCATCCACGGCGAGCCGGGCGTGCGCTCCGACGCCTGGATGCCCGCCGCGAAGGTCGCCTCGGCGCTGGTGGAGCCGCTGCTCGCCGAGCGTCCCGAGGGCGCCCACCGCGCCGCCGCGCTGCTCAACGGCCTCGGAGCCACCAAGTACGAGGAGCTGTTCCTGCTCTGGGGCAACGTGCGGCCGCTGCTCGCCGACGCCGGCGTCGACCTGGTCATGCCGGAGGTCGGCGAGCTCGTCACGAGCCTGGACATGGCGGGCTGCTCGCTGTCGATCACCTGGCTGGACGACGAGCTGGAGGAGCTCTGGCGGGCCCCGGCGCAGACCCCCGCCTTCCGCCGGGGCGGCGTCCCCCCGGCGGCCTGCGAACGCCACGTCGCCCCGGAGAGTGCGGCCGTTGGCGTGGCCCCGGAGCAGGCCGTCGTGGACGGCGCCCCGGCGGGGGCCGCCAGGGCGGGCACGAGCGGGCAGGACGCCGCGGGGCAGGCGGTTCGAGAGCCGGCCGGCCCTGAGTCGGAGCGGGCCGCCGCCGTCGTCAGGGACGCGTTGCGCGCCATGACCGCCGTCGTGGTGGAGCACGAGGACGAGCTCGGGCGGATCGACGCGATCGCCGGTGACGGCGACCACGGCTCGGGCATGGTCCGCGGGCTGCGCGCGGCCCGGTCGGCGGCCGAGGCGACCGGGGGAGGGGCCGAGACCGTGCTCGCCGCCGCCGCGAGCGCCTTCGGCGACCGGGCCGGCGGCACCTCCGGCGTGCTGTGGAGCCTGTTCCTGCGCACGATCGGCGAGTCCCTCGGCGACGCCGGCCCCGTCGACGCGGCGCGGCTGGCGCGGGCCGTGCGACGGGGCGCGGCGGCGATGAAGGACTTCGGCGGGGCCGAGCTCGGCGACAAGACCATGCTGGACGCGCTCTACCCGTTCGCCGACGCCCTCGACGCGAACCTCGCCGCCGGCGCCACGCTCGCCGCCGCGTGGGCCGCGGCGGCCGGGACCGCGGTCGAGGCGGCCGCCGCCACCGCGCGCCTGGTGCCCAAGATCGGCCGGGCCCGTCCGCTGGCCGAGCGCAGCGTCGGGTCCCCGGACGCGGGCGCGACCTCCATGGGCCTCATCCTCACCGCGGTCGGCGACGTGCTCGTCCGGCACTGCGGCTGATCTACAGAAGAAGGAGACGATGTCCATGGTGTCCAAGCGCTGGCGGATGGCGATCGGCTGCGACTCCGCCGGGCTCGCGTACAAGGAGCTGATCCTGGCGGACCTGCGGGCCGACGACCGTGTGGAGTCGGTCCGCGACCTCGGCGTGCCCGCGTCGGATCCGGAGAGCGAGTCGTACGGGGAGGTCGGCATCAGGCTCGCCGAGCTCGTCGCGGCGGGAGAGATCGACCGCGGTGTGCTGATCTGCGGCACCGGCATCGGCATGGCCATCAGCGCCAACAAGGTGCCCGGAGTGCGCGCCACGGTCGCCCACGACTCCTTCAGCGCCGAGCGGTCGATCCTGTCCAACAACTGCCAGGTGCTCGCGCTCGGCCAGCGCGTGATCGGGCCCGAGCTGGCGCGACGCCTGGTCAAGGAGTGGCTCGGCTACGAGTTCGACAGCTCATCCCCGTCGAATGAGAAGGTCGTCGTCATCACCCGCTACGAGGACCGCAGCGCGAGCTAGGGAACGAGGAACATGGCCGTCTTGTGCGTCGACGCGGGCACCACCGTGGTCAAGGCCGTGCTGTTCGACGAGGAGGGGCGCGAGCTGCGGGTCGCCCGCCAGGCGACGCAGGTGCGGCGCGGCGCTCCGGGATTCAGCGAGCAGGACATGGACGGCGTCTGGGACGCGGTCGTCCACACCGTCCGAGCCGTCGTCGACGCGCGCCTGGAGCCGGTGCGGATGCTCGCGTTCACCGGGCAAGGCGACGGATGCTGGCTGGTGGGACCCGACGGCCGCCCCACGGGCCCGGCCATCCTGTGGAACGACGGGCGGGCCTGCGACATCATCGACCGCTGGGAGGCCGGCGGGGTGCTCGACGCCGCCTTCAAGATCAATGGGAACTACGGCTTCGCCGGCACGTCCGGCGCCATCCTGGCGTGGCTGCGGGCCCACGACCGGGCCCGGCTGGACGCCTCCCACCAGGCGCTCTACTGCGGCGGCTGGCTGTTCCTGCGCCTGACAGGCGAGTACGCGGCCGAGGAGTCCGACGCCGCCTCGCCGTTCCTGGACATCCGCACGCGCGCCTACGCGCCGGAGATCCTCGACCTCCTCGGCATGCCGTGGGCCGAACGCCTCCTGCCCGGCGTCCGCGGCGACGGCGACCGGATCGGACAGCTGCGTCCCCTCGCGGCGACGGAGCTGCGGCTCCCGGCCGGGCTGCCGGTGGTCATGGCACCCTTCGACATTCCCGCCACGGCACTCGGCATCGGCGCCGTCACCCCGGGACAGGCCTGCACGATCCTCGGGACCACCCTCTCCACCGCGACACCCGTCACCGTCGTGGACACCTCCGGCCCGCCGGCCGGGATGACCCTGCCCTCCGGGGTGCCGGGGGGATACCTCCGCTCCCTCGCCACCATGGCCGGGATCGAGGCGGTCGGCTGGGGGATGAAGCTCATCGGCCTGGACAAGCCCGACGGGATCTCCGACCTCGCCCACACCGCCGACGCCGGCGCGGACGGCCTCTTCTTCCTCCCTTACCTCAGCCCCGCGGGTGAGCGCGCCCCGTTCCGCGACACCCGTGCTCGCGGCTCGCTCAGCGGACTCACCTTCGAGCACACCAGGGCCCACATCGCACGCGCCATGCTCGAAGGGATGAGCTACGTCGTCCGGGAATGCCTGGAGTTCTCGGGCGTGCGCGCCACGGAGTTGCGGATCACGGGCGGGGGAGCGAACAGCGAGTTCTGGTGCCGGCTGCTCGCCGACGTCACCGGCGTGCCCACGATGCGCTCCGCCGACTCCGAGCTCGGGGCCAAGGGGGCGTACATCGCCGCGCTGGTCGCCTCCGGCGCCGAGCCCTCCGCGCGGGCCGCGGCGGAACGGCACGTGCGGCCGCGCGACGTCTTCGAGCCCGACGAGAAACGGTCGGCGCTGTACGACGAGCTGTACGCCGACTTCCTGGCCGTCCGCGACGGCACCAGAGACCAGTGGGAGCGCCTGGCCGTGTCCCGCGCCCGCCCCCGGCCGGCCGATGAGACGGGAAGCCGCCGAAGCTCCGCATGACACGCTGCGCCTTCTCGGCGGGCTCGGCCCGCGAGGCACGGCAAGGGCATAGAGCGCATCTGCCAGGGCAGGCGCAACCTAACAGGCCGGCCGCACGAGAGAGCCGGCCGGCAAGGTGAGAGCCCAATCCGTCCAAGACGAGGGAAGAAGCAGATGCATCCGACACAGCAGGAAACCGGCACCGTCACCGGAACTCAGGACAAGGACTACAACCTGATCTGGTTCGTCGAGCAGTGCCTGAGCAACGTGCTGCGGCTGGAGAACTACATCGCCGACGCCGAACGCGCCGGGGACAAAGAACTGACCGACTTCTTCCGCCGCGCTCAGGCCGAAAGCCGCAAGGGAGCCGAGCAGGGCAAGGACTTCCTCCGCCGGCGCCTGGCCGGATGACGCCACCCGGCTGAGACCACCGCCGCCGACGTCTTCGCCCGCTCTCCGCGAAGCGACACGTCACCGACTCGACCAGCGCTCACGCCCGGTGCTCCGGCACAGGGGCCGCGACATCTCTACGAGGTGGGTAGCCGTGTAAGAGCCCACCGCACCGACCACTCCGCGCGGAGCGGGGAGTCGCGACATGGTGACGGCCGTGCTGAGGGAGTTCAAGCGGACGAGGAGGCGGGCGCCCCCGGCCGGACGCTCCAGCCGGGGGCGTATGGCGAAGATCAGCCCATGTGCGGGTAACGGTGGTCGGTCGGCGGGACGAACGTCTCCTTGATCGTGCGGGCGTTCACCCACCGGATCAGGTTGAAGATCGAGCCGGCCTTGTCGTTGGTGCCCGAGGAACGGGCGCCGCCGAACGGCTGCTGGCCCACGACCGCGCCGGTCGGCTTGTCGTTGACGTAGAAGTTGCCCGCTGCGAAGCGCAGCCGGTCGGAGGCCGCCGCGATGGCGTACCGGTCCTGGGCGATGATCGACCCGGTCAGCGCGTACGGGGCGATGCCCTCCATCTGGTCGAGCACCTGGTCGAAGTCGCGGTCCTCGTAGACGTGCACGCCGAGGATCGGCCCGAAGTACTCCTTGACGAAGATCTCGTCCGTGGGGTCGGCGCACTGCAGGATGGTCGGCTTCACGAAATATCCGACGCTGTCGTCGTACGAACCGGTGAGCACGTCGATGTTCGAGGCCGCCCGCGCCCGGTCGATGGCCGCCTTGTGCTTGGCGAACGACCGGCCGTCGATGACCGCGCCCATGAACGTCGACAGATCCCCGGCTACGTCCCCCACGGTCAGCGACTCGGCCGTGGCGACGAAGTCGTCACGCATCCGGTCCCAGACCGAGCGCGGCACGTACGCCCGCGAGGCCGCCGAGCACTTCTGCCCCTGGTACTCGAACGCGCCCCTGATCAGCGCCGTCGCGAGCACGCCCGGGTCGGCCGACGGGTGGGCCAGCACGAAGTCCTTGCCGCCGGTCTCGCCGACCAGCCGCGGGTAGCCGTGGTAGGAGGCGATGTTCTCGCCGACCGTGCGCCACAGGTGCTGGAACGTCGCGGTGGAGCCGGTGAAGTGGATGCCGGCCAGCGCGGGGTGCGTCAGGGCCACCTCGGAGACGGCCTGGCCGTTGCCGGTGACCAGGTTGATCACGCCCGGCGGCAGACCGGCCGCTTCCAGCAGCCGCATCGTGAAGTGCGCGGCGAACTGCTGGGTCGGCGACGGCTTCCAGATGACGACATTCCCCATCAAAGCGGCAGAAGTCGGCAAATTACCGGCGATGGCAGTGAAGTTGAACGGCGTGATCGCGAGCACGAACCCCTCGAGCGGCCGGTACTCCATCCGGTTCCACACCCCGGCCGACGACATCGGCTGCTCGGCGTAGAGCTGCCGGGCATAGGCCACGTTGAACCGCAGGAAGTCGATCAGCTCGCAGGCCGCGTCGATCTCCGCCTGCTGCGCCGACTTCGACTGCCCCAGCATCGTGGCGGCGTTCAGCGTCGCCCGCCACGGCCCGGCCAGCAGGTCGGCCGCCTTCAGGAAGATCGCGGCCCGCTCGTCGAACGACAGCGCCCGCCACGCGGGAGCCGCCTGGAGCGCGGCGGAGACCGCGTCCCGCACGTCCTGGGCCGTGGCGTCGTTGACACGGCCCAGGACGGAGGCATGGTTGTGCGGCTGCACCACGTCGATGGGCGCGCCGCCGCCGAGCCGCTGCTCGCCGTCGATCGTCATCGTCAGGTCGAGCGACGCCCCGGCCAGCTCCTTGACGCGGTCCTCCAGCGTTTCCCGCTCGGCGCTGCCCGGCGCGTAGCCGTACACCCGCTCGTTGGCGGGCACGGGGACGTTGCTGATGGCATCCATTTCACTTACCCCCAAGGGCACGAAGGAAGAAGGCGACGTTGGCCGGGCGCTCCGCGAGGCGGCGCATGAAATAGCCGTACCAGTCGTCGCCGTACGGGACGTAGACGCGGACCGTGTGGCCGGCCCCGGCCAGGGCCTCCTGCCGGTCGGTCCGGATTCCGTAGAGCATCTGGAACTCGTGGTCGCCGATCGTCCGCGCGTACCGGTCGGCGAGCAGCTCCGTGATCGCGATCATGCGATCGTCGTGCGTCGCCACCATGGGGTATCCCTTCCCCGCCATGAGGATCCGCAGGCATCGCACGTACGCCTTGTCCACGGCGACCTTGCCTTGGTGCGCGACCGAGGCGGGCTCGCGGTAGGCGCCCTTGACCAGCCGCACCCGGGAGCCCTCCGCCGCCAGGTCGCGGCAGTCCTCCTCGCTGCGGAACAGGTACGCCTGGATCGCCACCCCCGTCTCCGGGAAGTCCTCGCGCAGCTTGCGCAGGATGCCCAGCGTCGAGTCGACCGTGGTGTGGTCCTCCATGTCGAGCGTGACCGTGGAACCGCCGGCCGCGGCGGCGGCGCAGATCTCGCGGGCGTGCTCGAACGCCATCGCGCCGTCGAGCCGCTGCCCGACGGCCGACAGCTTCACCGACACCTCGCCCCGGGCGCCCAGCTCCAGCGGCCGCAGCGCCTCCAGCAGCGCGAGGTAGGCGTTCGCGGTGGCCTCGGCGGCACGCGCGTCGCGCGTCTCCTCGCCGAGGTGGTCGACGGTGACGGCGAGGTTCGCGTCGCGCAGGCGTTCGACGGCGTCGCGGGCCTCCTGGACGCTTTCGCCCGCGACGAACCGCTCGACGACGTTCTTCGTGAGCGGGACGCCCGACACTGTACGGCGTACGACACCGCTCCTGGAAGCGGCGAGCAGCAGCTGACCCAACATGTGCCCAAGTGTAAAAACCGCAGCTCAAAGGGGGCTATCGACGCGCGTAACGCCGGGTGTGGAATGCTGTTGTACAAATGTATGACGCCGCTGACCTCCAAGAGACCGTCGACGAGATCGCCGCCCGGCTGGGGGCGTCCGCGACGCTGGAGGACCGCTCGTTCCGGCTGCTGGCCTACGGCGCGCAGCACGGCGACATCGACACGGTCCGCCAGGAGTCCATCCTGCGCCGCCGCGCCACCGGCGAGGTCCGCGACTACTTCGAGCGCTACGGCATCGCCCGGGCCGAGGGCCCGGTCAGGATCCCGGGGGACGCCGCGCTCGGGGTCCTGGCCCGCGTGTGCTGGCCGCTGCGGCACGGCGACGTCGCCTACGGCTACCTGTGGCTGCTCGACTCGGGCGCGCTCACCGACGAGCGGCTCCGCTCGGCCGCGCCGCTGGTGGCCAGGGCCGCCGCCGCGCTCGCCCAGGAGGCCAGGAGCCGCCGCGATCTCGGGCGCGACCTGCTCGCCCTGTTCTCGGCCGACCCCGAGGAGCGTGCCGGCGTGTCCATCGAGGCGCCGGGGCCGGTCACGGCCATCGCCGTACGCGAGTCGCAGGAGCGCGTCGCCGCCCTCTGGACGCTCCCGCGCGGCGTCCTGGCCCGCACCGGCTCGCCCGTCGCCCTGCTCGCCCCCGCCCACCTGGCCGGAGAGGTGGCGCAGACCGTCCGGGGCGCGTACGGCACCGCCGCCGGCGTCGGCGCGCCCAGGACCGACCCGGCCGACGCCTGGCTGAGCTGGCGCGAGGCCCGCCAGGCGCTGCGCATCGCCGAGCACTTCCCCCGGTACGCCCCCGTCGCCCGCTGGGAGGACCTGGGCGTGCACCGCCTGCTGGCCCGGCTCGGCCGGCAGGACCTGCATGAGCTGGCGGCCGAGACCGCGGCGCTGGACGCCGAGCTGGCCCAGACCGTGGAGGTCTACCTCGACCGCGGCGGCCACGCCCAGAAGACGGCGGCCGAGCTGGGCATCCACCGTCAGACGCTCTACTACCGGCTGGGCAAGGCCGAGCGCCTGACGCACCGGGACCTGTCGCACGGCGACGACCGCCTGGCCGTCCACCTCGGCCTCAAGGCCGCCAGGCTACTCGGGTAACAGCCCATCTGCCCCATTGGTCACTCTGGACGAGGGTTGCGGCGCGCCGAGCAGCGTACGGGTCAGCGCCTCCTGGCCGCGCAGCATCTCCTCCAGCGCGTCCGCCACATGCCCGGCGGACAGCCGCGCGGGGCGGGAGCCGTCCGCGGCCAGGCCCACCAGCACCGCCCTGCGCAGCAGCTCCTTGAAGAACGACGCCGTCATGCCCTCCGTCCTGGCCACCAGCGGCTCCAGGTCCACCTCCGGCAGCAGGTCGCCGCCGTACAGCCGCAGCAGCGCGGCCCGGCAGCGCGCGTCAGGCCTGGGCACCTCCACCGCCAGGTCCACCCGGCCCGGCCGGTTGGACAGGGCCTGCTCCAGCATCTCGGCCCGGTTCGTGGTCAGCACGAACGTGACGTCGGCGTCGGCCCCGATCCCGTCCATCGCGTCGAACAGCGTGAACAGCAGCGGGCTGCCCTCGTCGGAGAAGCGGCGGTCGTGCGCCACCAGGTCCACGTCCTCCACGACCACGATGGCCGGCTGCAGCCGCCTGGCCAGCGCCGCCGCCTCGGAGATGAAACGCATCGCCGTGCCCGCCATGACCACCACCGTCACGTCCGGCAGGCGGCCCATCAGATAACGCACCGTGTGGGTCTTGCCGGTGCCGGGCGGGCCGTGCAGCAGCAGGCCGCGCTTGAGATGCTGGCCGCGCGCCAGCAGCGCCTCGGCGTGCCGGCCGATGCCGACCACGTGCCGCTCGATCGTCTCCAGCACCCCGTCGGGCAGGATCACCTGCTCCGGGTCGAGCGACGGGCGCGGCAGGAACGTCACCAGACTGTTGCCCCGGTGCTCCGAGACGCCGAACGTGAGAATCTGGCCGCGCAGCGCGTCGTGCCGCCGCATCAGCCGCTCGATCTCCTCCCTGGCGGCGGTGGCGGTGGCGCGGGAGGCCGCGATGACCTCCATCCGGCAGCCCTCCCTGCGGAACATCTCGGCGGGGCCGCGCAGGCTCACCACGATGGGGGAGCCGTCCGGCGCCGACGTCAGCACCAGGCCGAACGTCACGACCTCCATCGTCTCGTCCGGGCCGACGGCCGTGGTGGCGTAGTCGACGGCGCCGATCTCGAAGCTTTCGAAGCCGCGGTGGGCCGTGGACAGGATGTCCATCGTGTCGTTGTGCTCGCGGCCGTGCCCCGACACCCCGAACCAGTCGGCCTCGCCGTGGGCCTCCAGGTACGCGTCCACCCCGCGTTGCAGGCTGGCGTGCTCCCAGTTCCTGAAGGTCTGCGTGACGCAGACCAGGTCCTTCAGCGGGCAGCCCACGTGCCCGGTCACCCTGGCCACCACCTCGGGCGTGGGCCGGGACTCGTCGATCAGAGTGTGCGCCTGCTGGACCAGCTGCTGAAGAGCGCGTGCCAGCGACCGTGCCTCGTCGATCTCCATGCGGGCCACACTCGCACAGACCTGGGGCCCCCGGCCATGAAATAAGGACTCCGGCAGGGGGATCACCTGCCGGAGTCCTCGGGGTGCGGTCAGGCGCAGGCCGCCTCGTAGACCCGTACCAGTTCCTGGCTCACGCGCTCCCAGGAGTAACGCGAGCGCGCCCGGTCGGCGCCCGCGTACCCGAGCGCGGTGCGCAGGGTCGGGTCCTGCAGCAGCTCGCGGGCCATCCGCGCGGTAGCCGCCGGCCGGTCCGGCGGCACCAGCAGGCCGGTGACGCCGTCGATGACGGAGTCGAGGTGCGCGCCGACGGCCGAGGCGATCACCGGCACGCCGCAGGCCATGGCCTCCAGCGCGACGATCCCGGTCACGGCCTCGCGGGGCACCGACACCACGGCGTCCGCGCTGCGCATCAGCTTCGGCACCGCCGGCCGCTTCACCTGGCCCAGCAGCGTCACCCGCTCGGCGACGCCGAGCTGCTCGGCCAGGGAGCGCAGGCGGCGCACGTCCCTGTCGCCCTCCAGGTCCTCGGGCTCTGGCCCGCCGGCGATGACGAGCTCGACGTCGGAGAGGCCCTGCAGCGCCCGCACGATGGTGTGCGCGCCGCGCTCCGGCGTGAGCGGGCCGACGTGCAGCAGTCGCCTGCGGGGGCCGCGCGTGGCCATCGGGCCGCGCCGCTGGAAGCGCTCGGTGTCCACGCCGTACGGCACGACCGCGATGTGGCCGCGCGGCACGCCGAGCCGGATCAGCGCCGACTCCTCGTCTCCCGAGCCGGCGATGACCGCGTCGGCCCGGCGGCCCAGCGCCAGCTCCAGGTCCTTGTGCGCGGCGTCCACGGTGTGGAACGTCTGCGTGACCGGCACCGACAGCCCTTGGGCCCCCGCCACCGCGGCCAGGCCCCAGGTCCAGGTATGCGCGTGGATGACGTCCGGCCGGTCCTGGCTCCAGCGCCGCATCAGGTGGTCGCCGAGGTCGTTGAGGTATGGCAGGACGCCGTCCGCCGGCAGGTCCCTGGCCGGGCCCACGTCGAGCTGCTCCAGCGTGACTCCCGGGGCCACCCGCGTTTTGAGCTTTCCCTCGGCGTTGTCACGGCGGGAGTAGATGGTGACGTGGTGCTCGCGTCCCAGCTCGCGTGCGACGGAGAGGATGCGATGGCGCTGGTTTCCCCCGGCGGATGCGACGATCGCGATATTCATGGCACACCTCAGCAGCGTGGAAAGCGTTGAAGGTGTGCCTGCGTCTTAGGCACGTACGTCTACGTCTACGACGATACCCAGGTTCTCGCCGATCGCAAACCCCCGCAGATCAGACACCTCGGAGGGCGAACACCACGATCTCATCCCAGACCTGGCCGCCCGAGAACGCGTTCCGGTCCGACTCCACCGCCTTGACCACGGTGGACGGCGCCTGGCCCGCGCACCGGCCCAGCACGTCGGCCAGCCGCTCCTCGCCGTACGGCTCGGCACGCTCGTTCCTGGAGGAGATCAGCCCCTCCGAGTACAGCACCAGCGTCTCCCCGGGGGAGACGGTCAGCGTCTCCACGTGGGTCTCCGCCTCGGGCGCGATGCCCAGCGGCACGCCGCCGCCCGCGGCGTAGCGCACGCTGCCGTCGGGTTGCAGCAGCACGGCGGGATGGTGCCCGGCCGACGACAGCCGGATCTCGCGCCCCCGTACGAATCCCGCCACCGCCATCACGAACATCCCGGTGCCCTGCGCGACCAGGGCCTCGTTGACCTTGCGCATCACCAGATCGGGATCGGACTCCCAGACGCTGAGCACCCGCAGGCCGCCGCGCACCATGGCGCTGACCGACGCCGCCTCCTCGCCCTTGCCGGCCGCCCCGCCCAGCGCGAACCCCCACCCGCCCGAGACCGGGAACACGTCGTAGAACTCCGCGCCCACCGACGAACCCGGATGGTAGACGGCGGACGCCTCGTAGCCGGGCACGTCGGGCAGGTTGCGCGGCGCGACGCTCGCCGACAGCGCGTCCGCCGCCCGCGAACGGCTCTGGTAGCTGCTCTGCGCGCGTACCGCCAGCCCGACCTGCAGCCCGACCTCCTGCAGAACCGCCAGGTCCGCCAGCGTGAACGGCTGCCTGTCGTGCGTGCGCACCAGCGTCAGCACCCCGTCGCCGGCCCCGATCGGCACGCACACCACCGAGCCCGCGCCCATCGCCGTCAGCAGCGGACCCTCGGCGCAGAAGCCCAGCAGGGACTCGTCGTCCACCATCTCCAGGACCACGCCCGAGCCCCGCTCCAGCACCTGCAGCACCACCTGGCCGGTGGCCGGGTCGGCCGCCTCGATCTGGCGGACGAGCTCGCCGACCGGATGGTTCTTGGGCCCCACCACGACCGAGCGGCGCGGCAGCCCGTCACGCACCAGATCCGCGATCACCCAGTCCGCCCACTCGGCCGCCAGCAGCCGCGTCGCCCGCGCCATGGCGACCGGGCGCAGCAGCGCCTGCTCGTCCAGCAGCAGGTTGCCCATCTTGACCAGCAGATCCTGCCGCCTGGCCGCGGCGATCAGCAGCGCGCCGTCGGACTGCTCGGGCCGCCGCCCGCCCGGCTCGGGCAGCTGCACCTCGGTCGGCAGCGCCACGGCCGCCACCATCTGCTGCGGCTCGCCCGGCATCGTCAGCTTGGTCAGCGCGATCTGCACCACATGGGTGCGCCCCTGGTGCGCCAGCCGGGTCTCGAACGCCGCCGGATGCCCCGTCTGCAGCACCGACGTCAGATGCGACCGGAACGCCGCCCGCCGCGACACGTCCACCAGCAGCGGGAAAGAGCGGCCCACCAGGTAGCCGTCGGGACTGCCGAGCATCCGCGACGTCTCAGGGTTGATCCGCCTCACCACGCCGCCGCCGTCGAGCACGATCACCGGCACCGGGAACGCCCTGAACACCTGGCGCAGCAGCTTCAGCTCACGCTGCGCGCCGTCCTTCTTGCCCCCCGTCCGCTGGGGCGCCTTGCGCAACTGCTCGCGGGCCTCGGCCAGCAGCTCCACCGCGGTGTCCAGCTCGGCCAGCGCGGCGTCGAGCGTCGGCGCCAGGTCGGCGGGGTAGGCGGTCCTCGCCTCGCGCAGCGACGAGACGCGCCCGGCCAGCGCGTCCAGCGCTTGTTCGAGGTCCGGCATGGTCATTCTCCGACGCTACGCCACTCGGGATAATGGGTGCCATACGGGGTAGGGCCATATCGCTATGGAATCGACCGCGATGATCACCCCCGGGCTCGCGCGTGACCTCGCGGCGCTGGGGCGGCTGGGTGAGGACACCTCGACGGAAAGCGTGCTGCGCGGGCTGACCACGGCGCTGGCGGCAGGCGTGCCCGGGTGTTCCGGCGCCTCCGCCGAGCACTGGCGCGACCACCGCGTCCTGGTCTCCGGCTCGCACAGCGAGCTGATCATGCTCGTCGAGGGCGAGCGCGATTTGGGCGAGGGCCCGTCCATCGAGGCCAGGAAGAGCAGCGCCCGCGCCTCCGTGAACGACGTGCTCACCGATCGCCGCTGGCCGCGCTACGACGCGCTGGCCACCCGCTGGGGAGTGCGCTCGGCACTGGTCGTCCCCATCGACGTGGCGTCCGCCGAGCTGGTCGTCGGCCTCTACTCCGTCCGCCCCGGGGCCTTCACCCCCCAGGGAGCCCACTCGCTCACCGACATGCTCACCGAGCAGCTCGGCGTGGCCATGGACAACATGTCGGAGTTCGAAGAGGTGCGCACCGACGCCGCCCAGCTCCAGGAGGCGCTCGCCGGCCGCTCCGTCATCGACCAGGCCAAGGGCATCATCATGCAGACCAGCGGGTGCTCGGCCGAGGCCGCGTTCGAGGAGCTGCGCCGGATCTCCCAGCACCACCAGGTCAAGGTGGCCGACCTGGCCAGGCTCCTGGTCGACGAGCACCAGCGCAAGTCGCGGCGCTGACCTCAGTCTCAGCGCTGACCTCAGATTCAGCGCAGTCGCGGCGCTGACCTCAGTTTCAGCCGATGGCGGCCAGGGCGTCGTCGAGCGTGTCGTAGAGCGGCAGCCGCTGGGCCAGCCCAGTGATCCACATCACCTTGGACTTGGAGTATTCGACCCCGACCAGCGCGAACCTGGACCCGGAGGCCAGGCTCTTCTGCCAGTGGTGGACGATCAGGCCGAGCGCGCGCGAGTCCATGAACGTCACCCCGGCGAGATCAAGGATCACGTCGGAACCCGCCATCGACAGGTAATCGGCGAACTGCTCGCGTGTCGTCGCGTCGAGCACGCCGTCGACACGGATCACGGTGATCTCGTCGATGGTCGACGACGTCAGGCTCAGGGCCGCCGCGGGCCCGTCGCCGTTTTCCGGCATTGTCACGGAGCAACCCTACTGTCACCGCACGAGGTAGGAATACTTCTGACGCCATGGGGGAGACTGGATCCGAAGTCCAGCAGCGGGCTTTCGTCTCGAGAGTAGAGCGAGGCGTGCCTCTGCCTGGGCTTTTCCTGCTGAGCGGAGGCCGCCTGCGATCCATATGAGGAGCAGCGATGGCTGTGCAGGAATATGACCTCGAGGAGATGACGGCAGAAGAGCTCCTGGCCGAGATGGCCAGGGACGACACCCCCGACAGCCACCGGGAGCGGCTGCGCGAGCGCATCGTCGAGATGCACCGGCCGCTCGCCATGGAGATCGCCAGGCGATACCGATACCGGGGCGAACCTTTGGAAGATCTCCTCCAAGCCGCGTATGTTGGCCTGATGAAGGCCGTCAACGGCTTCGACCCGAGCCTCGGGCACGCGTTCAGGGGCTACGCGGTCGTCACGATGACAGGGGAGGTCAAGCGCCACTTCCGCGACCGCACCTGGGCCATCCGGGTGCCGCGCCTCTACCAGGAGCGCCGCTCCGAGCTCAACAGGCTCGTCGCCGACCTCAGCCAGGACCTCGGCAGGTCGCCGACCGTCGCGGAGCTGGCCGCCAAGATGAACATCACCGAGGAGGACGTCCTGCTGACGCTGGACGCCTCCGCCGCGTACAGCACACTCTCGCTCGACGCGCCGCTCGGCACGGACGACGACGCCGCCTCGCTCGGCGACGTCATCCCGGAGGACGACGACACGTTGAGCACCATGGTCGACAGGGAAGCCGTCAAACCCCTCATCGACGCGCTCCCTTCGCGCGAGAAGCACATCCTTCTGCTGCGGTTCTTCGGCAACATGACCCAAGCGGAGATCGCGGCGGAGTTCGGCATCTCCCAGATGCACGTCTCGCGCATCCTCCGCAAGGTCCTCGACCAGCTACGCAGCGAGCTGGTCGGCTGAGAAGAAGGTCGCCGGGTGAACGAGGACGTCGAGCCTCAGGCGGGCTACACGAGCCCGCCACCCGGCGCGCCCGTGAGACGGCTCCGATTCCGACTGCCGGATCTGCCACAGGTCCGGCAGTTCGCTGAGGACGAGGCCCGCGACGCCGGCATGCCCGAGGAGGCCATCGGCGACTTCGTCATCGCCGTCAACGAAGTGGCGACCAACGCCGTCACCCACGGGGCCGACCGCGCCACGCTGCGCACCTGGGTGACGAGCGGGGACCTGATCGTCGAGGTGCACGACGAGGGCACGTGGAAACCCGGCCCGATGCCGGGCGCGGTCGGCGGCATGGGCCTGTGGGTGGCCCGCCTGCTGTCGTCGGACCTGACCCTGCGCGTGGGCAGCGGCGGCAGCACAGTGATCATGCGCTTCCCCGGCAAGGGATGACCACCGGGCAAGAGAACGGCCTCACACGGGTAAGAGAACGGCCTCCCGCGCCTTCTTGGCGGGAGGCCGTTGGCCGATGATCGATCAGCGGCGGGTACGGCCCCGCCAGTTGCTGTAACCGGTGCGGAAACTGGCCTTGCCGACCCCTGCCTGATGCAGGGCCAGCAGGCACAGCCCGAGCAACGCGAACGTCATGCCTGAGAACCCGCCGGGGATTCTCGCGCCGACCAGGTCGAGCAGGAAGCCCAGCCCGAAGATGATCGCTGCCACTATCGCGAGCATGTCATGTCACCTCGTTTCCTGGCTCTGGTGACCGGACGGTTGAGTGCTCTGGTGGCTGGACAGGGCGAGCAGGCGCTCCAGGACGGTCCTGTAGTCCCGCAGCGCCAGGCGCAGCTGCTCGGTGTCGGGGGTCGCGGTGTCCTTCCAGCGGTCGCGCAGGGCGTTCGTGCGGCTGGTGAGGCTGCTGGTGAGCGACTCCACCACCTCGCCCACCAGGCCGTCGGCGCGCTGCACGGCCTCGCCGGGGTCGTCCACGAAGGACGCCTGCAGGTCGCGCCAGCGGGCCTGCACCTGGGCCGGGTCCTGGTCGAACAGGGTGACGTCGTCGGGGGCCGCGTGGGCCGGGGTCTCGTCGGAGACGGCGGAGGTGTGAACGGGGTCGGGGCCGTGCTCCGGCTCCGTCAGCATGTCGCCGCCGGTCCTGGCGTACGGATCCCGGTACGCGGCCTCGTCGTCCCCGGCCACCGCGCCGGGAACGGGCGTGACCACGGCGCCGGGGGCGGGCGTGACCACGGCGCCGGGAACAGCCGCCGCGTACTCGTCGCCGGCCCGCGGGCTCTCGGCCCTCCGCTCCTCGTCGTCCTCGTCGTTCGCGTGTTCACCGGCGGGGGCGGTGGCCGCGTCGCCGCGGGCGAACTCGTCATCGGTGAGATCGCCGCGGGGCGGCTCGCCGGACTCGTCGTTGTAGCGCCGCTCGCCCGGCTCGTCGCCGTAGGGCCGCTCGCCCGGCTCGTCATCATGGGCGAACCGGCCGGGCTCATCCGCACTGTGGGAACGCTCATCCGCACTGTGGGAACGCTCGTCCGAGCTGTCGGAATGCTCGTCCGCGTCCTCGGTGCGCTGCGACGGCACTTTCAGCTCGTCGCTGCTCATATCGTTTCACCGTCCTCGGGTGGTCTCATGTAGCAGTTCCTCGAACAGCGCGCGGTAGTGCACCATGGCCTGCCGGAGCTCCTCCGTGGAGGCCTCCTTCCTGGCCGCCCGCCCGCTGATCTCGTGCGCCGTCCTGTAGTGATCGAGAGTCGCCGCGTGCCCCACCGACAGGTCGGACAGCCGCTGCTCGAAGTCCTCCGTCGGGTAACCCCGCTCCGCCATGACCGCCGTGACCAGCTGATCGGCCTCGGTCACCGCGAACCCCGGCGCGTCCACGAAGCGCTCCTGCACCTCCGTCCACCGGTTGGCGTATGTCTCGCGGGCCTCCTGAGGGAGGGGACGGATGTCGAGCTCGGAAAGGCGCTGCTCGCGGGCGAGCAGCTCCTGCTCGGCTTCCCTCCGGTTCTCGCGCTCGGCGACTGTGCGTTCGTACTCCGGGCCGAAACGTTCGCGGAGGTGGTTGCGGCGCTTCTGCCGCTGAAGCATGAAATATCCCACTGCGGCGACCGCCACCACCGCGACCACGACGACGGCCACCCATGCGTAGGTGGTCATGATGTTCGCCTCCGGTCTCTTGTTGAGACCAGCGACTGCCCTCGAACAGGCACGTCGAAACTCGTTCGGCCATACCGGAAGGGCCGTGTTCAGCTGGTTTTGAGCCCTTTCCTGGCCGCCGCGAGCACGGCTGCGACATGTGATCCCGATGGTGCCGCAGGGACCTCGCTGAACCCCTCGCCGGCGTCGTACCGGACGTCGAGGCCGGCGTCCACGAGCCGCTGCGCCCACCGCAACGCCGTGTTGAGCCGCTCGGCCGCCGGCGGCTTCCCCTGCGCGGCCGCCGACAGGTTACGCAGATTGGTGGCGGGCCCCGACTGGGCATGCGCCCGGGCCAGCTTCCACGGGACGGCGGCGCTGTGGTCCATCAGCGGCTTGGCCAGCCCGGCGGCCCGCTTGGCCTGCAACACACCGGACTCGCTTACCCCGAAATGAGCGGCCAGCTCCTGCACGCTCATCCCCTGGGCGACCAGCCTGGCCAGCTCCTCGCGATCGATGGTCGCCTTGCGGCCCACCTGGCCACCTCCGCTCCGCTCTCCGTGTGCGCGTGTGCCTCCGATGTGCGCTAAGGTTATGACGTCCCACCCCGCAGGGGGCGGTCGACACAACCGGGACGTAGCGCAGCTTGGTAGCGCACTTGACTGGGGGTCAAGGGGTCGCAGGTTCAAATCCTGTCGTCCCGACCAGGTTTTCGCTGGTCGAGCAGGGTGTCACTCATCAGGGTGGCACCCTTTCGCATTGGTGAGTGACTAACTGAGTGACTAAGGTGCTTGCCGGAGCCTTGGAGAGGGGCTCATCTTGCTGTGCCGCCAAGGAACGGAGTACCGCCAGTCTCGGCAGTCGTCCCAAGGAGACCGAAGTGACCAAGCTATGGGCGGCTCGCGTCTTTCGGGCGCGTGACACCTACAAGCGATCTGCTTCCGTGGTCATGACCAAGCACTTTGCCGTTGACGATTGGGACGCTCAGATCACCATCGGTGATATCCCCGATGAGATAGTTAAGGCAACTGCCGTTGGCGACGCGGCCATCGGATCCCTTCTGGACGAGTACCTCGTGCCAAAGGGCGCTGATCGGCTTGCTGCGCGGGATGCCTACATCACTGAGCGAGCAGCCAAGTTCCAACTACCGGAGGCTTGGGCTCGGCAAGATGGCCTCTATACGACGCTTACCGTGTCGCGTTCTGTAGAAGTCAAGGTCGCCGACTCTGAACGCGCCTCTTCGATGTACTTCTGGTTTGACCTGAACAGCGCTCTTCGTGCGGCGCAGAAGTCCCAGGAAGAGCGGGATGATCTTCTTGAGCGTCTCACTGGTCTGATCTTGAGGCATCTCGATGCGACTCTTCTCTACGAGACTCTTAGTCCTACAAGGTTCTACTTGGAGGGGACAGGTAAGCCACCATGCCCGATCCCGCGGTTCGAGGTAGGTGTGCTCCAAGTTAGTCGTGGTACGGACATCAGCGAACTAGCGAACTCATTGGATGCGCTGTCCGCTGTCACGAAGATTCCCACCAAGGACGAGAATGGGCTCGTTGGCATCTCGCGGTTCGCCATGGAGCAGATGCGAGAGGGAGATCCTTTCAAGAGATTTCTGTGGTGCTACGCCGGGCTAGAGCTGGCGGCAACCAAGCTTTACGCTCGACTGCGCCCCGGCATCACCGGATCCCTCAGTCTGCAGTCTGCAGGTGCAGCGACGAGTGGAACGGCCGTCACGGAGCTGGTCTGGCCGACACCCCACGATGAGGGGGTAGACCCATGGCGGAGCATCACCTTCAAGTTCTCTGTTCTTGCCCTAGCGCTATCCCCAGAGACGGCCAATAGAGATGTTGAGATCTTCAAGGAGATCAACAAGTATCGCAATCGTATCCACGGAAACCTGGAGTTGCCGCCTAGGCCACCGGTTGAGCAAGCTGTCGATCTCTTCAATCGGTACTACCGATTGTCCGCAGACTATCTCCGGTCTAAGAGCTAATCGCGTGTGAAGATTCGATCCATGGCCTCTGCGCCGCTGAGAAGCACAGGACGGATTTGCTTGCGGTAGACCGCTTCGGTGACCGCCGTCCCGCTGTGGCCGACGAGCCGGGCGATGTCCTCCAGAGGGACACCCGAATCCGAGAGCAGCGAGACGAAGCTGTGCCGCATCTCTCGGGGCGTCCAGTAGTACTTGGGCATTCCAGCATCCTTGACGATCTCCCGGAACGCTCTGCGTACGTTGTGGGCGTCGAGTGGCGTGCCGACGAGGGAAGCGAAGACGAGCCCGTGATCCTGCCACTTGTCGCCTGCCGCCTTCTTGTCCTTCCGCTGTTGCTGTCTGTGTGTCTTGAGTGCTTCTACGCATCGCTTGGGCAGCGCTAGTGATCTCCGTGAGCGCTTGGTCTTGGTGTCGCCTCCTTCGCGTACCGAGCGCCACACGGCGATCCATGGCGGGATGTCCTTGTCCGGGTCGCCGACGAGATCCACCTCCTTCCAGGTGAGCGCCCGCAGTTCCTCCGTGCGGGCACCGATCAGCAGCGAGAGGACGACGTAGGCGTACAGGCGCGTGCCCTCGGTCGCGTTGAGGAGGGCGGTCGCCTGGTCGAGGGTGAGGGACTTGGATGGGCGGCCTTCCTTGCCCTCGGGGATCTCGCAGAGGCCCACGACGTTGCGCTTGACCTTGTCGCGGGCCTGGGCGAACTTCACCGCGCGGTTCAGGCACGAGTGGAGCAGCCGCACCGTGCGGGCGCTGAGGAGCTTGGCCTTGCCGACGAGCCACCGGTCCACGTCTTCGGCGCTCAGCTCGCGCAGCTTGCGCGCGCCCAGGTCGGGGATGATGTGCTTGTCGCACAGGGTTCGGTAGTTGGTGACCGTGTTCTGGTTGCGGCCGTGCAGGCCATAGGTGAGCCAGCTCGTCACGGCGTCCGCCACGGTGTAGTTCGCCGGGCCGCTGGCAAGTCCGTCCTCGTGGTCGCGGATGATCTCTTTGAGCTTGGCCTTGGCTTCGGTCTTGGTCTTGCCGCTGGCCTTCTTGACGATGCGCTTGCCGGCCGGGGTGTAGCCGACCGTCACCGAGGCGATCCAGCGTTGCCGCTTCTCGTCCCAGTGCAGGCCGCCGTCGCCCCGGCTGCGTCGTTCGGTCATGAAGCCTCCTTTTCGAGTAGGGCGATGTAGTCCTCAATGGCTGAGGAGGGGATGAGGCGCGTCCGCCCCTGGGTGACGGAGCGGAGGCGACCTGAGCGGATGAGCTCGTAGATCACGCTCCGGCTGAGGCTGAGCAGGTGCATGGCATCGGTGACGCGGTAGAGCCGCCGATCGTGGGCGGATGGGGCTGGTGTCATCCGTCCTCCGGCTCTGCCGCGATCTTTCGGGCGGTCTGGACGCGCTGCCGGATGTGCTCGGCCATGATGGCTTCGCCAGACGTGTAGCCGATCCCGGCGAACCGCCAGTGCCCGAGCACGAGCGTGGTCGCATCGCTGACGGCGGGTAGGCCGTGACGCTCCCGCGCTTCGGTGGCCCGATGCTGGGCGCGTGCGCTGCGCAGGTCCCCGAGGGTGGTGGAGTAGCGGCGGCTCTTGGTGGAGAAGTGTCCCCGGAACCCGAGCATGTGCGCCCACTTCCGGAGCCGCAGGCCGGTGAACTCCGGTCGCGCGCCCAGGTCCCAACAGGTACGGATCATCCACCGGGCGTGCTCGGTGACCGGCAGGGCATCGAGGTGCAGGCCAGGCTTGAGACCCGTGCCGCGGCACACTCCGCAGGTGGCCATCAGAGTCATCCGCCCACGGCCCGCGCACGCCGAGCAGGACAGGCGATGATCCACTGTCCCGGAGGCTTCCGCGCCCTTGGTGGCGTACTTGGCGATGTAACCGGCTACGGCCCGCTCGCTGAGCCCTTCGGCGCTCGGATCGACCAGGATCGGCCGGATGTCGAGCTGATCGCCCCAGCTCAGTTTCCACTTGCCCAGGGGGCTTGGGGGAGTGGGGAGCCGGACGCGCCGAACGGCGGGCGGACTGGCACGGACCAGCAGATGATGCCCGGCCCAGTCCGGTGGCGGTTCCTGGGAGCCGCCCGGTCCGTCGAGCCGGACGATGGCGTGAAAGTGGATCAGGCCCCGCCGCTGGTACTCGGCGACCTTGGCGAACGACACCCGGACCAGTCGGCTGAACTGCCGTCGGCTCAGGCCGGCTTCACTCGCCAGGCTGCGGCGCACTTCCAGGGCGAAGCGATGCCAGAGCCCGCCCGCGTGCGCCTGCCAGAGCACGGCCCCGACGTAGTCGTAACAGTCCAGACAGAGCGGCTGACCGAGGCACGGATCGTGCGGCTCATGCCGGACACTGCAGCCGATCGGCCGCCCGTGCTCACACACCCCCTCTCGCCTACGCGGACGGCAAGGCTTTCCGTCACGCAGGGAGTGGACGGGCCCGAACGAAGGAGCCGTCAGGGTCACGAAGACCCGAGGATGGCTGCTCACGGTCTCGGGGGTGCCTTTGCCGCCTGACAGTCCAGCACGGATGAGCTGGAACGTGTCGGCGCGGTAGACCTCTGAACAGGAGGGGCAGACCGAGGCGCGGCGATTGCCGCAAGCCACCAGGAGCCGCCCGGACGGCTCGTCCTCCGTGCGGTAACTGTGTAGCACCTCGCCCGTACCCGCATCCACGATCATGGACTCTCCCGTCAGGTGGATCGGGTGAGCGCATCCGCCAATGGCGGCGACCATGGACTTCCACCGCGAGTAGCCGGAATCGTTGACGACTCGCGCGAGATCAGCCAGCCACCCCGGCTGGCCGCCGGTCACTACCTCCTTGCTGCTGATGACAACCTCCTTCGCATCGGCTCCGACTGTTGCTTCAACACGTGCTACGTCTTGGCCCACATCGACATCGCAGCCAAGACGTGCTACCTCTTGTAAAGAGCAAATGTAGAGCGGGAGGTAAAGAGCATGACCGACGACAAGACAGCGGCCCGGTGGCGGGTCATCGCCGACCTACTGCGCACCGACGTGCTGCAAGACCACTACAAGCCTGGCCAGGCGCTGCCAGGTGAGGCGTTCCTCGCCAACGAGTACGCCACTTCGCGCCCCACCATCCGGAAGGCCATCGCCCAGCTCGTCGGCGAAGGACTCCTCACCGTCGCGCACGGAAGGGGCACCTTCGTCCGCCCGACCCCCGACCGCCGGCTCATCCTCCTGGGCGCCGCAGAACGCGAAGATCTTCTCAGCCCGGCCTACGACCCTTCGCGCCAGGGCTGGGAACACGTCACCGTCCCCAGCGACGCAGAGCGTGCCGACTCGCGGCTTGGCCCCAATATGCCGATCTTCATGAGCATAGAAGGCTCAACGGCCGACACCCTGAACGTGCGCCGAGGCCGCATGGGCCTCTACCGCAACGCCCACTGGCAGCACAGCAAGACACACGCCCGTATCCACCTCAGCTCCTACGTACTGGCCGACCAGGTAGGCACCGTCACCACCGACGACGGCCAGCCACGGCTAGAGGATGAGGTCGCGCCCGAGGAGTACTACGCCCACCTGGAGCGCATGCATGGCCCGCTGCGCTGGATCACCAGCGTCCACGCGCAAATGCCATACGGCGACACGTGGGAAGACCTCAACATGGAACCCATCGGAACCCCGCTTCTGATCGTCCGCCGAGTCATGCTCAGCAGCGACGGACGCCCCTTGGAAGTCACCGAGATCGAGGCTCCCGGCGACCGCTTCGAGGCGATCCCAGCCAGCGAAGCGGAGCAGGCCGGGGGCGACAGCCAGATCACCTTCCGAGTTTGATGGGCTCAAAGTTTCTTCACTGGTTCAAGGGCCGAGCCGCCTGCGGCGCCTCGGCCGCGCGTCGGCGGCAAGCTGGCCCGGCTGCGGCTCTCCGGCCGGTCCGGGCCAGCGCCACCCACGCGCTGCTGGCAAGGCGGGGCCCAACGACAAGAAGACCACTGAAGCGATTATCTCACGCATGCCCTCACCGTGCTGGCAGGGCTGAAGCGTTCTCACGTGGTGAGACCCAGGGTTGAAGACGGTGGCCGGGATGGGCGCGGTAAGGGCCGATTGGTCCATCTGGGCATGCGGCCAAGCGAGAATGTGCTCTCATTCAGCGGAGCTCCAAGGCGCGGCGGAGGATCGTCGTGTCCGGCGTGCGCGCACCGATGAGTTCCAGCTCGGTCGACGGTCATAGCCTGCAACGGTCAGTTCGAACCCGGCAAAGGAGCAGCACATGGTAATCGTCGCGGGGCATCTCGTCGTCGACCCGCAACAGCGCGAGCGCTATCTCGCGGACTGCGTGGGCATCATTGAGCTGGCCCGCCGCGCACCCGGCTGCCTCGACTTCGCCATCAGCGCGGACCTGGTGGATGTCGGCCGTATCAACGTCTTCGAGCGCTGGGAGTCGCAGACGGCCGTCGAGGCGTTCCGCAGCAGCGGCCCCAGCGACACGCAACGCGCTGCGATGCTCGGCGCCTCGGTTGCCGAGTACGACGTCGCGGACGCGCGCTCGCTGACCTGAACCGAGTGCGGGCGCCAACTCACCGGCGACATCACGACCGCTGGGGTAAGGCTGCAGGGCTGAAGCGTTCCCGGTTGGTGGGACGCACAAGGGCCTGAGACGGCCGGATGGTCGAGGGCACCCGGGCTGCAGATGACAAACGCGACCCCTCATGATCGTTGGGTGTCTACGCCAGTCGATCAAGAACAGGGGCCGCGTTCGCGTGCCATCATCCCCGATCGACGTGCTCGCCCGCCACCTGGAGCACGTCACCGTCGCCGACCCGCTGACCGATCCGCTCGATCTGCCGACCCTGGCCGAAGTCCTGGACGCCGTCCCCGACCCGCGCAGCCGCCGGGGGCGCCGCTACCGGCTCGGCCCGCTGCTGGCGTTATCCCTGCTCGCCGTACTCGGCGGAGCAACATCCCTGCTGAAGATCACCCGATTCATCGCCGGATACGACCCAGACCTGCTCGCCCGAGCCGGCTTACCCGGCACGCCACGGCTGGCCGCCAGCACCCTGGGCCGGCTGCTCGCCCGCCTGGACGGCGACGCCTTCGACACCGCCACCCGCACCTATCTGGCCTCGCTCGCTGCTTATGCCCCACCCGCCGCCACGAGCAGCCGGCCCTCAGTCCGGACCGAACTCGCCGGCGTGGCCGTGGACGGCAAGACCCTACGCGGCAGCCGCACCCCAGACGGCACGGTCCACCTGCTGGCCGCCACTCGTCACGACCCCCAGATCGTCGTGGCCCAGCGGCAGATCGAGGCCAAGAGTAACGAGATCCCCGCGTTCACACCCCTGCTGTCCGGGCTGGATCTGTCGAGCGTGGTGATCACCGCCGACGCTCTGCACACTCAACACGCCCACGCCCGGCAGATCGTCGAGGCGAGAGGTCACTACCTGTTCATCGTCAAGGGCAACCAGTGCGCCACGAGGCGCTCTGACGCATCCCCGCCAAAGGCGGGACAGACTCGAAGGGAGGTCTGCTGGGTCCGATGGCTTACCTGGAGCCGAAAGGCGAAGGGGACCGAAGCATGCCAGGAAACCGGCGGCCGGGTCCAGGTGCCTGGGAAGGCGCGCCGGGGGACCCGCGCGGTATGGCGAAGGCTCGACTGCTTGAACCCCAATCTCCAGCGGCAGCAATTTACTGCGACCGGAATGGCACCTGAAACCGGTGCCCGCCGTGATCGGGACGTACTGGTTCGTCCTGGTCAACCTTCGCGGCGGGAGCGATGTCCAGCGAGGGCATTGAAGGAGATGAGTGGGGCGCCTGGAGCCGCGCTGAACGTGTGTCAGAGACGAACGTGGGATCACCGTCCCGGCCCTCACCGGGTCGGCGGTGACGGAGTGCTCGTAGTAGTCGCCGGAGTAACGCCCGGCCAAGGAGAGCGGGAGAGCCGCTCACAGGGCGAAGGGGCACAGGTGGAGCGGACACCGATCGATTCGAGGAGGTATGCGTAATGCAGAGCGCCGACGCGGTGCTCGGTGTCCTGCGCGACCGGGGCGGGCGCGGCCTGCCCCCGACGCGACTGTATCGGCAGCTGTTCAACGAACAGCTGTTTCTGATGGCCTACGGGCGCATCTACGCCAACAACGGGGCGATGACACCCGGGGTCGATGGGGCCACACCCGACGGGATGAGTCTGGAGCAGATCCGGCAGATCATCGGCTTACTACGGGCCGAACGCTACCGGTTCGCCCCGGTCCGCCGGGTGCACATCCCAAAGAAGAACGGGACCCTGCGGCCCCTCGGGCTGCCGACCTGGTCGGACAAGCTGGTCGGCGAGGTGGTGCGCCTGCTTCTTGAGGCGTACTACGAGCCACGGTTCTCGGCCAGATCGCACGGGTTCCGTCCCGGACGGGGCTGCCACACCGCGCTCGACGAGATCGCCTCCACATGGACCGGCACGACCTGGTTCATCGAGGGCGACATCGCCGACTGCTTCGGCAGCCTCGACCACGAGGTCATGCTCGCGATCCTGGCCGAACGCATCCGTGACGGACGGTTCTTGGCACTGGTGGACGGCATGCTGAAGGCGGGGTACCTAGAGGACTGGAGGTGGCACGCCACGCATTCCGGCGCGCCGCAGGGCGGGGTGGTCTCGCCGATCTTGTCCAACATCTACCTTGACCGGCTCGATACCTTCGTGGAACACACGCTGGTACCGGCCTGGACCCGCGGCAATGCACGCCGGCAGAACCGGGCGTATGGCAACGTCACCGCGAACATCGGCTACTGGAGACGCAAGGGCGACCGCGCCCGCGTCAGGGAACTGCGCAAGATCCAGCAGTCGATGCCGAGCGTGGACGTCAATGACCCCGGCTACCGGCGGTTACGGTACTGCCGCTACGCCGACGACCACCTGTTGGGGTTCGTCGGAACCAAGGCCGAAGCCGAGCAGATCAAGAACCAGCTCGCCACGTTCCTACGCGAGGAACTGAGGCTGGAGCTCTCCACCGAGAAGACCTTGATCACCCACGCCCGCACCCGCAAGGCGCGGTTCCTCGGCTACGACATCTGGACCCGGCAGGCCGACACCTGGCATACCCGGGGTGGCCGCTCGCTCAACGGCACCATCGCGCTGGGCGTCCCACCCGAGACGGTAGACGCCCGATGTCGTACCTACCAGCGTCACCAGGGCAAACCCCTGATCCGCAACGATCTGATCCGGACCAGCGACTACAACATCGTCGCCGCGTACGGTTCGGAGTATCGAGGCTATGTCCAGTACTACCAACTGGCCGGGAACTTCAACCGGCTCAACAAGCTCCGTTACGTCATGGAGAAGTCGATGTTCTCCACCCTGGCCGCCAAGTACCGCCGCCCGCCGTGGGTGATGCGCGACCGCTACCGGACCACCGTTACCACCCCGTATGGGAAGCGTCGGTGTTTCGAGGCGAAGCTGCACACCCCCTCGGGCACGGTGTTCACCGCCAGGTTCGGAGGCGTTCCGCTGCGCCGCCGCAGGCACGCCCGTCTGATCGACGGGGCCTGGCCCGCGCGGCGGGGACGTCAACTCATCGCCCGGCTGACCGCCGGGATCTGCGAACTGTGCGAGGCGCGCGACGGGATCACCGTCCACCACGTCAGGCGCCTCGCCGACCTCAACCGATACAGCTCCACGGCCGCACCACGCTGGGTCGAGGCGATGCGGGCCATACGACGAAAAACCTTGATCGTCTGTGCCCGCTGCCACGCTGACATCCATCGGCGGTCGAACGCGCAGTAGCACCACTGGAGAGCCGCGATGCGGGGAAACTCGCACGTCCGGTTCGGGGAGGGGCCGCGCGGAGACGACCCTTTAAGGGCATCGCGCCGCGCGGCCTACTCCACACCCACGCTCCTGAGCCGGCTCAAGGCCCTGCCCTGGCGCGAAGCGATCCTCAACGACCGCACCGACGAGCAAGGACACGGCCGCCGCGAGATCCGCCGCATGAAGATCTGCACCGTCCGCCCGGACCTGCCCTTCGCACACGCCGCCCAGGCGATCCAGGTCAAACGCCGCCGCACCGACCACCGCACCGGCAAGACCACCATCGTCACGATCTACGCCGTCACCAGCCTCCCACCGGGACGCATCACCCACACCCAGCTCGCCGCCCTGATCCGCGGCCACTGGAGCATCGAAGCCCTGCACCACATCCGCGACGTCACCTACCGCGAAGACGCCTCCCGTGTCCGGACCGGCGCCGCACCCCGGATCATGGCTGGCCTCCGCAATCTGGCCAGCGGCCTGGCCCGCCTGATCGGCTGGACCAACATCGCCGCCGCCACCGACCACTACCGCAGCCACCCCACCGACGGCCTTCAGCTACTCGGTTTCACAACATGAGAACGCTTTGGCCCTGACCGTGCTGGCTCGCAAATTGTGCTCCAGTCGTACAGAGCCGCATCGGGACAACGGGGACGAAAGTTATGAATAAGTACGTTTCTCGATAAGTTAGCCATCAATCTTCACGCTGCACTAGAGTTGCCTGCATTGCAGGCTCCGGTCGCGAAAGTGATTCCTGTGGCGAAACATCGCAACAACATCCCAGATGAGTCAGACTCTGGCGAAGAAATGTCCAACTCGACACCTGACCTAGTTGCGCGTAGCATCGCCCTCTTTCGCAACACAGGGATCGTACTGGGAGTATTCTTCACCATCTTCATCACTGTCGTTCCTGTTGTGGTCATGGCACTGCGAGTTGCTGTCGCCTCACAAGGACAAAAGGCCCAAGCGGCTGCAATTATTGCGTCCATCGATCTATTTGCCGCATCAATCTCCGTGATGGTTGACCTTGCGGTGGGGATTGTAGGCGCCGTAGTATTCCTAGGCCTTTCCATGAATGATATCCCGAGGCTCATTCTTCCTAATTTGGGTAGAATGGCTGCCATAATGGTCATCCTTTTTATTGGTTTGAATTTGCCCATAGTTCAGGTAGTAGGCAGTGTACTATGTGCTGGCATAGCGCATAGAAAGGTCTATATGGCGACCCATGTCGCCATTCCTGGTAATGATGGGGCGGGGTCGGATAGGTTGGAAGCGGCCGCACGGACATGGGCCATCTTGCTTCTCTCTACTACACCGATGTTCGTAGGCATATTCACCGGAGTATTAGGTCGCCCCGGAGAAATTGAATGGCTGCCTTCTGAATCTATTTCGATAAAGGGCGAAACACCTCGGACGGTGAGCATTTTGCAGGATAATGACCACGTATTAAAAGTGATTGAAAGGAATACGGGCAGGCTTCGCATTGTTCCACAGGGAGACATTACTAGTCGGACCTATTGTGAAGGTGAGGCGAATGCGCCTGCGTTCTTAAGCTATTCGCTGGCCGAACTAATACCAAATGAATCGGAAATTTCCAACTTGAAAAGAAAATCGGAGTCACGGCTGCCAGTGTGTCCCGGCTGATTCTCCATGTCATGGACAAGGGCTTCCCGGCCGACGTTGGCGCGTCGGCCTTATCTCGAAACCATCATCGGATGATCCGGGAAGGTACACCCCTTCCCGGCAGATCCACAGGTTTCGATCATTGCTCCAGTTCCTCCTCAGCCCTGGCTCAACTGCTGCGTAGGTGAACTCAGCGTCATCCCTCCCAGCGTGAAGACGGACTGCTACGCCTTCGACCAGGTTACGGAGTTGAGCGAGCACGTTCTGCGAGAGCAGAGCACGCTGGTCCATGAGTGAGGCGATGTTCCGGCAGATCGCCTGATCCACACTCCGGATCTGCTCGCCAACCGTTGCCATCTCGCACTCACCTCCTCTCGACCCAACAGGTCCACTGCTCACGCGAAGATCAGGCGCCACTGCAGCCGCGCCAATTTTAGTGGTTGGCAAGCAAATAGGCGCGTTCATATCGCCTTGCTGTTGGATGAGGTGAGAGCCCCAGAGATGCCGGACAACGTCTGATGGGACGAGCTACGCTGATGGCGGCCAGACGGGCGTGTATGTCACCGTTCCGCAGGTATGCGGCGTTGACAACGGCGAGATCATCGGAGTGATCGACTGGTCCGAGGCAGCCCAGGGCGACGCCCTTACGACCTCGCTATCTGACGCTTGGACACGAGGAGCATCTCGGCGACGTCGCCGCGAGCGCGGCACGAACGTCGACCTCGACGTGATCCACGCGTGGTGGTTGCGCATGCTTCAGGGGCGGAGTCCCTGGCAGCCCAAACCTCAGAGCAGGGATGGCCGAGGCCGGACTGGGCCGATCGCGCTGTTTTCGCGGAGTTGGCTCGACCGCCGCCGCGCCTACTTCTACAACGTCTGGGCCGGGCGCGGCCTGGCCAAGGGCCGGTTCCGTGCCAGGCTGCGCGCCGATCTCACCGAGGTGTTCCCGGCGCTCCAGCGCGGTGACGTCACGGCCCAGATCGCCACCCAGCTCCCGCTCGCCCGCGTCGCCGACGCCCTGCGACTGGCCGAGTCCGGCACAGTCGCAGGGAAGGTCGTCCTGAACCCCTAGAGAGCCCGATAACTGATGACGAGACCGACGTTGCGCAGGCCAGCGGGATCGCCGTCGGCCACCAGCGTCAGCGGGCCGACCCGCAGGCCCGGGGTGCGCAGCGCCCTGCCGTCCTCCAGCGCCGCCCCCTCCTCGCCGCCGAGCAGCAGGCGGACCTCCTCTCCGCCATCGCGCGAGTACGTCGCGTAGAGCCCGGCGATCTGGCTGCCGGTGATGCGCGGCAGCGCCTCCGCCGTGAGCGGCAGCGTGAGCTCGCCCTCCCCTCCAGAGACGAACTGCTCCCACTCTTCAGGGAACTCGCCCGCGAGGTCGAAGAACCTGGACGCCTGGTACGGCAGGAGCATCCCCTTGACCGCGTTGGCGAAGACCGCGCCGCCCTGCTCGGCGGTGTACTTGACGACGATCGTCACGTCCACGAGATCGCCAGGAGGCAGGCCGCCGGTCTCCAGCCGCCATGCCGACACCGCGCCGGTGCCCTCGAACGGCAGGTACCTGTCGTCGTCGTAGCGCAGCTCGAACAGGCCGTTGTTGTCGCGGCCCGGCTCCAGCCCCGACAGCGCGACCTGCTGCCCTGCCCGCCAGTCGAAGCGCAGGGTGCCGGGCGGCTCGCCTCTGCCGTCCATCAGGTAGCGCACGGCCTTGAGGTCGGCCGACAGGACGGTCTTGTGCCCGAGCTGGGTGAGCGTGGCGTTGACCTCCAGCGGCCCTTCCATGCCGTCGAAGACCACCGACACGGTCTTGATCCTGCGCCGGTAGTGGCCGGGGAAGTCCCGGTCGAACAGCGCCTCGGTGAGGGAGAACTCGCAGCGCCCCTCGGTCTTGAGCCGCAGCAGCCCGACCGCGTCGAGCTCCAGCAGCGACACCCGTTTGACGATCTCCAGGCCGCGGCCGTCGCCCTCCAGGTACGCCTTGGACAGCCGGTCGAGGTCGAGCCCGAGGCCCGCACCCGCCAGCAGGCCGGCCCGCCGGCTGTCCCAGTGGGCCGGCTGGATGAAGGCGTCGGTGACGCCGCGCTCGTACTGGTAGGCGCGCTCGGCCGCCTTGGCGCTCTCGTGGGCCAGGTTGTAGGTCTGGAAGTACAGCCCGCCCAGCCGCCCGGCCATCCACCGGTAGAGCTCGAGATCGGTGAACTTGCCGGTGAGGAAGGTCGTGACGGCCTCGGCGTTGGCGATCTCCTTGTCGGTGATCTCCAGCTCGTGCCGGGCGATCGCGAGGTGCTGCCCGGCCTCGGCGACCCGGTGGCCGAGCTGGACGACGTCGGCCTTGGTCAGTATGAGCTGGTGGCTCCAGTCGCTCTCCTGCCGTTCGTGCTCGGCGTGCAGGCCGTACAGCTCGCCCATCATGCCGAAGCCCTCGCCGAGCGACTCGGAGATCTCGGCGCCCTTGTCGAGCGCCTCGCCGACGTTGAGCCCGCCGTACTCGGTGCCCATGATGAACGGGCCGATGGAGACCTGCGGCGCGACGAACGCCAGGGCCGAGCCGAGCCTGAGCCCGGCGGAGGCGAAGTGCGAGTTGGAGGCGTGCGTCATCATCTCGATCTGCGCCTGCTGGTAGGAGGTCAGCCCGGCGTCGATGAGGTCCTGGAAGTAGGTGACGCGATCGCCGGCTGTCTCCAGGGCGGCCTGTGTCTCCTGGAGGTTCTCCGTCGCGGCCTTGACCTGCGCCTCTCTGACGGCGCGGGCCATGAGCTGCAGCTCGCTCTCCTGCCTGGCCCGCAGCAGCGACAGCTCCTCCCCGTCGCGCCGCTCCAGCACGCTGAGCAGCTCGTCGCCGAGCTGGCGTGCCCTGTCGGCCAGCTCCTGCGCCTTGCGCAGGGTGAAGGTGAAGCGCTGGTGCGGCACCGCCGCGCCCGCTCCGGCGGTGGACGCGCCCGGGGTCAGGCCCGTGGCAGCGCCTCTGACCAGCGCCATCACGTCGGCCGGCGGCTCGAACAGCGGCAGCGGGCGGCTGATGCCGAGGATGTCGAGCGAGGTCCTGATCTTGCGCAGCCGGTCCTCGACCCGCGTCCAATAGTCGCCGAGCACGGTGTTGCCGGGGATGAAGAAGTACGGGTGCGCGACGCCGCCGTGCACGGCGCCCATCCCGTCGAGCATCCGGCCGCCCGCGGTGATCTTCTCGGCGTCCGGGTTGGCGCCGTTGGAGCCGCTCAGCCCGCCGTAGGTCTCCGTGGCCCGCAGCGTACGGGTGCCGATGCTCTCGGGACGCCGCCCGAGCAGGTCGTACGCGAGGACGTAGAGCATCCGCGCCTCGTCGACGCTCTCCATCGTGTACTGGCGGAAGAGCAGGTCACCCCAGTCGAGCAGGTTGTCGATGTAGGCCATCACGACCGTCCGCCGGTAGGCCGAGGGCCGCAGCCCGGCGATGGCGTGCGGGTCGAACGGGTCGTCCTGGTAGGCCTTGAGCAGCGATCCGTGGTCGCCCATCAGGTCGTACTGCCTGTGCAGCCTGGCGAGCAGGCCGAGCTTCTCGCGCAGCGGGTTGTTCTCGGGCAACGCCTCCTCGACCGTCCGCAGCTTGCCCGCGGCCAGCTCGTCGAGGAGCTTGAGCTCGTCCGGGGTGAGCGTGCGGGCCTGCTCGAACGCCGGTGCCATGCCCTCGACGTCGCCGAGCAGCCCGAGGAGTGACTCCTCCGTCCAGCCGGACTCGGCGAGCGCCTCCTGCGTCCAGTCGATCGGGCCGAGGTCGGCCCTGGAGCCGGCGACCAGGGCCTGGACGTCCACCGCGAGGAACGGCAGGAACCTCCAGTATCTGTCCTGCTCCGAGGGGTCGAAGACGTACTCGTACCAGCGTCTGGCGTCCTCGAAGCGCTGGGCGTCGTTGAGCGCCTGGGCGATGAGCATGGGCGCGTGGAAGAAGATCTCCCAGTAGTAACGGCCGTTGGCGCTCTGGAAGTCCAGGTGCGTGCTGGCGGGCACGCCCTCGACGCTGGAGGTCACCTGGATCGTGGTGGGCCCGGAGTCGGTCAGGCTGAAGGCGGGCAGCTCGTCGGTCTCCTGCGCCTGCGGGGCGAGCAGCGCGGGCACGCCGCCGACCAGCAGCCGCCGGTTGAGCTCGTACGCGGTGCTCGACGTGAGCCTGATGATTTCGTGCGGGCGCGCCGCGAACTCGTACGGGCGCATGGTCGCCGCGTCCTTGGCGTAGGCGACGTAGCGGTTCCCCAGGAAGAGGAGCAGGTGCCCGGGGTTGTCCATGGCTCCGGAGAAGTCCGCGCCGAACTCCGGCGGCAGCCCGTGCCAGTTGCCCTCGATGTCGTGGAAGGACTGGGAGGTCAGGGCGCCGAGCTCCTGCGCGGCCTCGAGGACGGCGTACTCGCCGTCGCCGAAGACGTAGCGGTGATCGTCGCGGGAGAAGACGGCCTGGACGAGGTGGTGCAGCGGCTTGGGGTAGTCCGCGTCGATGTAGGCAGGAAGGGGCCCCTTGTCGGGAATCGTGTAGCGGACGTACTCCAGGCCGCTGGTGAGATAGAGGTGGCGGCCGGAGACGTAGGCGGCGTCCACCACGCCGGTCTTGGTGATCGCCGTGGGGATCTTGCCGAGGGCGTAGGTGGACTGGCCGGAGGAGACGGACTTCTGCGTGTGCGTGACGTAGACGTGGTTGACGTTGTCGAAGTAGTACTGGGTCTCCCCGTAGGAGAAGGCCGCGCCCAGCTCCGCCCAGCGCGGCAGGTCCTTGTCGTTGTCCGCAAGCGCCTTGGGGTAGTCCTCGTGGAGCTCCTCGCCGTCGGGGTAGTACCAGACCTGGTCGGAGGAGAAGGCGAACAGCTCGCGCTGGCGGAGCACCACGGACCTGGCCTCCTCCGGCGGCTCCCACTCCTCCTCCTTGCGCGGCTTGGCCGACGGGGAGCGCCGGACGTGGCGCAGGTCGCCGGAGAAGAAGTACTCGGTGCCGTCCGGGGCGGTGAAGGCGCCGTCGAGCCGCTCCCATTGGGGGAGGTCGTCGTTGTTGGCCGAGATGAGCTGGGGGTAGCCGGGCTCGAGCGCGCCGAACGGCTTGTTGCGGAAGCAGTAGTACTGGCGGCCGGAGAAGACGTAGGTGAGCTTGCCCCTGTTCAGTACGGCGTCCACGACGCCCGTCTCGACGAGCGAGTTACCGATCCTGCCCCACACGTCGGCGGTGTTGCCTGCGGTGCCCGTCGTCGTTTCGAGGAACCGCTTGGCGTTGTTGTCGAAATAGTGGGCGGGGCCGTCCTGCAGCCGGAAGCCGGCGTTGAGCTGCGCCAGGTCGGGCAGCCCGTGTGCGGTGCTCGGCAGGTCGAGCACCGGGTCGATGACGGCGTCGGCGGCGAGCGGCCGGCACAGGAAGCTGCCGCCCTTGTGGTCGACGCTGAACCACGGGCCGTCGGCGAAGTCGGCGGGGCTGTTGAAGCGCACCAGGTCCGCCTCGTCCACCTGCTCGGCGAAGATCTTCGACAGCTCGACGGTCCGCGCCCGCTCGGCCGGCGTCTCGACGGCCACCGCGTACAGCTCGGGGGTGAGCGCGTACGCCGTGGACACGGTCTTCGTGCGGTTCTCCGGCGCGGGGACGTCGTAGGAGCAGGACACGACGATCGAGTCGTGCCGCTCCTCATCGCCGACCGGCAGTGTGGCCGAGGCCTGGACGAACAGGCGCACGCCGCTGATCGGCCCGTCCTCCAGCGGGCCGGCCGGGAGCTGCTGGGCGGGCACCCACTCCTTGTTGAGGTTGTAGAAGGAGTAGAAGATGCGCACCCGGTGCTTGGGCGGCGGTGCGGGCCCGTCCTTGACGCCCGTCGTCTCCGGGGGCACGGTCTCCACGGTGGTCCAGAAGACGAAGACGCGGCCGAAGGCGTGCACCGGGTCCACCCGGTCGGCGTCGATCTGCACGTCCACCTTGACCCACGGCTCCCACGTGGCGGAAAGCTTGTCGCCGTCGCGGAACTCGGCGGAGCGGTAGTAGTGGCGCAGCGGCTCGGTCCTGGTGCGGCCGAACAGCACCAGCCGCCTGACGCCCGTCTCCGCGCCGTCCTCGGTGTAGACGTACGCGCCGCAGATCGCCAGCCTGGACACCTCGGTGTACTCGTCGAGGTAGCGCTTGTAGGCGCGCTGCACGCTGTCCTCGGTCATCGCGCCCTGGAGCAGGTCGCTCTCCAGCTCGCGGAAGGCCGGGGTCTTGGTGTCGCGCAGCTCGGGCCTGAGGTAGTTCTCCGGGTAGAGGAAGACCCTCCTGTTGGCCTCCCAGATCCGGTAGTTCTTCAGCCACGACCACCAGGTCTTGATGTCCTGGCGGGCCTGCCCGTTCGAGCCGCTCCGCTCCAGGTCGAGCAGGTAGCGGTGGACGTAGAGCTGGGTGGCGGCGATGGCCTCGCGGACCGGCGAGGTGGCGCCCTCCGCGCCCATCTCCACGTCGATCAGCAGGCGCTCGTACAGCGCGCGCACGTCGGCGATCTCCGGGTGCAGGTGCAGCACGGCCGGTACGAGCGCGTCGCGTTTGAGTACGTTGAGCTCGCCGTGGACGACCTTCGAGACGCCCTTCCACTCCTCGGGGGTGTGCCTGCGCTCCAGCAGCAGCGCCAGCCCGTCGCCCGGATCCTGCTTGCTCCACGCCTCGGTGTAGATCCGCGAGGGGCCCGCGCCGATCCGCGCGGCCACCGCGAACAGCCGGACGAGCTTGAGCACGAACTCGATCTCGAACCGCTCCTCCTCGGCGGGGAACTCCGTGATCAGCCCGGCGTTGCGCTTGACCCAGCGCAGCTCCTCCACGTCCCAGGAGAACAGCTCGGCCAGCCGCCCGTACGGCTCCGCGGCGCCCTGCGCGAGCAGCTCGACCAGGCCGGGGCGCACGCGGGCCAGCTCGGCGAAGCGGGCGATGGTGTGCACGTCAGTGAGCCGGTAGTCCGCCGCGTCCGACCAGCGGTGCGTGAAGTCCTGGGGGAAGGTGCGGTCGAGCGCGTCGTAGCCGCCCGAGTAGCGCACGTACTGCTCGCCCTTGGTCAGGTAGGTGCGCCCGCGCAGGACGAACGCGCCGTCGACGCCCTCCTCGAACACCTTGGGCAGGTCACCCCAGTCGTCCTTGATCGTCCTCGGGTAGCCCTCCTCCACCAGGTCGGGCACGCCGGGCCGGTAGCGGAGGTACTGGTCGCCGCGGAAGGCGTACAGCTCGCCCGCCGGTGAGACGAATGCCGCGTCGATCGCGCCGCCCGCGGCGAACTCGTTGCGGATCCTGCCCCACTGTCCGGTCAGCGGCCGTACGACGCCGCCCTCCAGGTAGTTGCCGCCCTTGAACAGGTAGAGGCGGCCGTCGAGGGTGCGGAAGGCCGCGTCCAGCCCGTGCCCGAACTCCTCGGGCAGCGCCGGCGTGAGGCCCGGCTCGCCGGAGAGCGCGGCGATCGGGCGCGGATAGCCCTCGTCGGCCACGGTGTAGTCGGCGCCCGAGTACCGCACGTACTGGTCGCCGGAGAACAGGTACGTGTGCGGGCCGGTGACGAACGCGGCGTCCACCCGCCGCCTGTCCACGATCGCGTTGCGCACCCTGCCCAGCCCGGCCAAATCGTACGTGGCCGTCCTCTCCCGCGACACGACGTGCAGGACACCGCCGACGACCAGGTACGCGGTGCGGCCGTTGGCCACCGCCGCGTCCACCACCCGGCCGGCCCCCCGGGCGGCGACCGCGTCCTCGAACGTCTCCGCCAGGCCCGCGAAGGGCCGCTCGGCCCGCAGATTGCCCGCGATCGGCTTGGGATAGCCGGGGTCGGCGTAGCGGTAGGCGGCGCCGGTGTACCTGACGTACTGGCCGCCGGAGAACAGGTAGGTCGTGTCGTCGCCGAAGACGATCGCGGCGTCCACGGCGGCGGTGGCGTCGTCGGGGACGAACGGGTTGAGCGACCTGCCCCACCTGTCGCGGATCGGCGCGAGCGGCTCGAAGACATGGTTCGCGTAGCGCGCGTACGTCTCGGTGAAGAAGAAGTAGGTGGAGCCGTCGGCGGCGGTGAACGCAGCCCGCAGCCGGTCGCCGGGCTCCAGGCCGCGGCCGAAGCCGCGCCAGATCCGCTCGATCGGCCGCGGCTGCGACCACTGGCCGGTCTCCTCGCTGAGCTGCACGCACCGCTCGCCGTTGAGCAGCAGCATCGTGTCGCCCTCGAACAGCACGGCGGACGGCAGCGGGAAGTTGTCGGGCGCCTTCCAGAAGGTCGCGTCGGTCAGCGCCGGATGGCCGGGGTCGGGCTCCAGGTAAGGGCCGTGCTCGCCGGTGTAGAGGACGTGCCGCATCGCGCCAGTGTCGTCGGGATGCTCGAACAGGTGGGTGACGCCGTTCCTGAAGTAGGCGAGCGTGACGCTGGTCAGGCCGCCCCAGTGGTCGGCGATCGGCCTGGGCTCGCCGTCGATCGTGTCCAGCGTGCCCGAGGAGTAGACGACGAACTGGTCTCCCCTGAACAGGTACGTCCTGCCGTCCCGGCCGGCGAAGGCCGCGTCCACCGCGCTGTCCTGGTAGATCAGGTTGCGCGGCCGGCCCCACTCCTCGGCCAGCGGGTAGGCGCGGTCGAGCTCGGTGTCGTAGCAGTTGGGGCCCTTGAACAGGTAGGTCCTGCCGTCGGCGCCGGTGAGCACGGCGTCCAGGCCCGAGCGGTACTCCTCCGGCACCGCGCGCAGCGTCAGCGGGTGCGCCTCCGCCGTGCCGGGCGGGCCCTCCAGCGACGCGCGCCGCGTCCAGCGGCCGTTCCGCTCGACGAGGACGGCGCCGTTCTCGACGTACGCGCACGACAGCCCGGCTAGGTCCAGGTCGTCGTAGGCGCGGTAGAGGGTGTCGGACACGACGTGCCACTGGCCGCCCCTGAACAGGTAGACGTTGCGCCGGTCGGCGAAGGCGGCGTCCATGCCGTCCAGCGGCACGGCCAGCGCCGCCATCCTCGGCTCGGTCCGCAGGGCGCTGAGCGGGCGCGGGTAGCCGTTCTGCACGAAGGTGAGGTCGCGGCCGGCGTAGCGCACGTACTGGTCGCCGGAGAACAGGTAGGTGTAGGTGCGGGTGACCTCCGCCCCGTCCACGAGCTCGACGGTGTCCATCACCAGCGTCGCGTCCACCCTGCCGGTCCGCGCGATGATGTTGGCGACGTTGCCCCAGTAGCCGCTCACGCTCGCCGGGAAGCGGTCGTCGGCCTGGGTGTAGTCGCCGGTGGAGTAGCGGACGTAGCGGCCGTCGTCGCCGAAGACGTACGTCCTGCCGTCCTTGCCGATGAACGCCGCGCTCACGCGGCCGAACGGGATGCTGTCCCAGTCGTCGAGCAGCGTGTACGGCTCCGACCACCAGCGGCGCCGTACGTCGAAGACGACGAACCGGCCGCCGGAGAACAGGTACGTCCGGTTGTCGCGGTCGGTGAAGACGGCGTCGATCCGCGCGAAGCCGGGGTCCTTGGCGAGCGTCACCGGCAGGTTCCACCAGTTGTCGGCCAGCGGCCTGGGGTAGCCGGCGTCGGGGACGGTGTAGTCCCTGGTCGAGTAGCTGACGTGGAAGACGGTGTCGTCGCCGGAGACCTTGATCCGCTCGCCCGCCCTGCGGATGGTCAGCACGAGCGAGCGCTCCGCGGTCACCTGCCACGTCGGCGAGGTGCCGGTGACGCGGGCGTCGTCGGGCACGGTGACGCCGTGCTCGCGCAGGCGGCGGCGGAGCGCGGGCGACAGCCGCCCGTCCGCCAGCTCGGCCTCGTAGTCGGCGGGCAGGTCGAGGATCTGCCCGACCGGGCCGAACAGGTGGGTGACGCCGTCCATCACGAACGCGGCGTCCACGCGGTCCAGCCCGCCCCAGTCGCCGGCCACGCCGCGCGGGTAGCCCAGGTCGGCGACCGAGTAGTCGGCCGTGGAGTAACGCAGGTAGCGGTCGCCGCTGAAGAGGTAGGTCATGCCGTCGCGGCCGACGAACGCGGCGTCCACCTTGCCGTCGGTCAGCACGGGCGCGAGCCGGCCCCAGCGCTCGGCGGTCGGCGTGACGGGGCCGGCGCCCGTGTAGGGGATCGTGACGGTCTTCCCGTCCTTGAACAGGTGCACGGTCCCGGCGGCGTCCTGGAAGGCCGCCTCGATCGAGCTCTCGAACCCGGCGGGCACGTCGGCGCGCCACGTCTGGATCCTGAGGGGGTGCCCGTCGGCGACGCGCACGCCGGCGTTCTCGGGGCTGTCGGTGCAGCGCGCGACCTGATCGCCGGCGAACAGCAGGAAGCCGTCCTCGTCCGCGTAGGCCGCGTCGATCCGCGCGGCGCCGTCGAAGGCGTTGCGCACCTTGCCCCAGTGCTCGGCCAGCGGGCGCTCGGTCGTGCCGTCGAACCAGCGCGGGCCACTGAAGACGTGCGTGCGGCCGTCGCGACCGTGGAAGGCGGCGTCCACAGCCCTGTGGAAGGGCTCGGGCAGCGGCGTGTCCCTGCCCTCGCCCTGCCACCACTCGCCGATGGCGCGCGGGTAGCCCTCGTCGGCCACGGAGTAGTCGGTGCCCGAGTACCGCACGTACTGGTCGCCGCTGAACAGGTACGTGCGGCCGTCGGAATCGACGAACGCGGCGCTGATGCGCGCGGCCGGGTCGGCGAAGGTGTTCCTGACCTTGCCCCAGACCTGCGCCTTCGCGCCCCACCTGGTGCCGCCGCGGACCCGGGTGAAGGCGTGCGAGAGGCCGTCCACGTCCCTGCCCACGATCCACTCGGTGCCGTCGGGCTGCGTGAACGCGGCGTCGATCGCGGTCAGGCCCGCGAGGTTGGGCGACAGCTCCTCCAGCGTCCTGCCGCGCGGGCTCTCCAGCGCGTACGTGGCCGCCGAGTACATCCAGTAGTACGTGCCGTGGAACAGGTAGATCTTGCTGTCCCAGCCGGTCAGCAGCGCGTCGAACCGGTCGAGGCCGGGCGGCAGCGCCAGCGGCTCGGGGTACTTGCCGGCCAGATCCTGGTCGCGGAAGGCCAGCTCGACGCCCGTGGCGTTCAGGCCGAGCTTGACGGCCAGCCGCGCGAACCGCTTGATCCGCCGGTAGACGCGCCGCACGTGCGGATCGGCCAGCGCGGCCTCAAGCCCCGCGCCCGGCGCGGCCTGGGCGCCTCCGCCCGGCGCGTCCACGGGGCCGGCGCTCAGCGCGGGCAGGAGCAGCAGGTCGAGCGCGCCGGGCGCGACGGCCCGGCAGAGCACCTCGACGACGTCGGCGGGCACGCCGAAGCCGTCCTCCAGCACGCTCAGGACCGCGTCGTGCTGCGCCGTCGCCAGCTCCTCCACCCTGCCGGTGATCTCGGCCAGCGCGGCGGCGGTCTCCTTGGCGGTCTGGTGCAGGAGGAAGAAGACGTCCTTGGCGTAGTCCTCCAGCCCCGGCAGCTTGAAGTCCAGCGCGTTGGTGACCGTGGCGAAGTGGCGCACCCGGCTCTGCGGCACGCCGAGCGCGTCGTCCAGGTGCCCGTCCTCGACGAGCATCGCCACGAGCTGCCCGCGCTCCTCGTCGGTGAAGCCGAGCTCGGTCAGCGGCGCCGTGTCCAGCCGGTACGGGAGCTGCGCCTCCAGGATCGCGGCAATGCGGCCGCGTACCAGCTCGCTGTCACCCTCGGTGAAACCGTCGCCCAGGGCGAAGCCGCTCTCGGGGCCGGTGAACAGCTCGCGGGCCTCCTCGCGCACCCGGCCCTGCTCGGTGATCTCGACCTCCAGCCGGTCGAGGACCCGCCCGGCCATCGCCTCGTCGGCGACCTGGACGAAGTCGTCGGGGGTGAAGGTGTACCGCTCGATGCGGACGGCCGCGATCTGGTCGCGGATCGCCTCCATGATCGCCCGGCGCATCGGATAAAGCTCCAGCGGCAGGGCGACGTCCTGGGCCGTGAGCGCAGCGACGTGGTCGGTGTAGACGTCGTCCTTGCCGATCACGCCGTTGAAGCGCAGACCGTCGATGAGCATGGCGAGCTGCGCCTCCGTCAGCCCGGTGAAGACGCCAGGATCGATGACGATCTGCGCGGTGCGGAACTGCCTGACCCGCCCGCGCAGCACCTCCAGCACGTCCGCCTCGACCTCCTGGAGATCGGCCGAGGCGGAGAACTGCTCGGCGTTGGCGAGGTCGGCGAAGAAGTCAGGGCTGAGCACCTGACCCTCCTCGTCGATCCAGCCGTTGTAGAGCAGGTTGTCGTACAGCTCGGCCTGCTCGGCCCAGGGCCGGTCGGGGAACAGCTCGGTCAGGTCGGCGGGATAGAAGGCGTCTTCGGCCTCCGCGATCGCCTCAAACAGCGGCGCCGACAGCTCGCCGTAGTCCTTCGCCAGGGTCAGCCCGCCGGGCGGCGTCTCGGCGACGAGCAGCCCGTCGGCGTCGAGCACCCCGGCCAGCACGAGGTTGGTGAAGATCTTCTCGGCCACCGGCCCCTCCAGCCCGAGGCCGAGGAAGTCCTCCGGGGACAGCACCGCCAGCTCGGTGACCGCGCGGTACGCGGCGGCGGCGACGACACCGGGCTCGGGCCGCAGCAGCCGGGCGTCACGCGGCGAGACGACACCGTCGTCGTAGGCGGACAGCACGTCGTGCACGACCTGCGCGCTCCGCTCGTCGAACCGCTCGGACACCAGCGCCCCGGGCGACAGGGCGACGCCCTCGAACCTGTCCCGCAGTCCGTCGAGCAGGGCGAGCTGCTCCTCCTCCGGCTCCGGCGCGCCCGGCTCACCCAGGATCCTGGCCAGCTCCTCGATGCCGAAGCCGGACTCGCGCATCCAGGCGTTGACGGCGACCAGCGTCTGCAGCAGCCACAGACCGGCGCGCGGATCGTCGCCCGCGAGGATGCGGTGACAGTCGCCGCTGCCCGGGTCCAGCACCCGCAGCACGGGGAAGGTCGTGTACCGGCGCAGCGCCGGATCCGCCTCCAGCGCCCCCAGCAGGGAGAACAGCTCCTCCGCTGAGACGCCGAGCGCCGACAGCAGCAGGCCCGCGCGGTGCAGCGCCGACAGCGCGGGCAGGCCGATCCCGCGGTCGAACGGGCTCTCCTCCAGCGGGCCGTCGAACCGGGCGCGGTAGCGGCGCACGACCTCGACGATGTCGGACTCGGCCACGTCCAGGGCGAGCGCCAGGTGCAGGCGGTAGTCGCGGTTCTGCGGCGCGAGCAGGTCTCCGGCGGGCGGCGGCACGTCGTCCACGGCCGGCGGGAGCGCGCGGGAGGTCAGCGCCGCGATCGTGGCGAACGGCAGGCCGTGCGCCCGGTGCAGGTGCACGGCGACCGCGAGCGGCCGTAACGCGGCGACGTCGAGCTTGCCGCCGCAGCACGAGGTCAGCAGCAGGTCCAGGTCGGTGAAGGACAGCCCGGTACGCCGTGCCAGCCGGACGAACCGGCTCGCGCGGTCGAACCAGGCCGCGGGGATCGGCTCGTCGGAGTCCGCGACCAGCGTGCGATCGTCGTCGTCCACCCGTACGACGGGGCCGCCCGCGTGCACGAAGAACGTCGCGGGCGAGCGCTCCATGAGCGGGTCCTGGTAGAGCAGCTCGCGCAGCTCGGCGCCGGTCATCGACGCGGCGGTAAGGAACGTTCCGACGTCCCGCAGGTCGGTGAGCGGCCTGCCGTACACCTCGGCGATGCCCGCCGCGGTGGCGCGTACGGTGGTGATGACCTCGACGTCCTTGGGCGACAGCCCGAGGCAGGCGCGCGCGAGCCCGTCGCGGTCGGCCTCCGCGGCGAACAGCCCGGCGAACTCGACCGGGTCCACCCCGAGATGGCGCAGGTAGGTGACCACTCTGGCGTGCTTCAGCGAGAACGGCAGCGCGAACGGATGGTTGAGCTTCTCGAGCTCCTCGTAGGGCCGCCCCTCCACGAGCCCTTCGAGCACCCTGATGACGACGTCGAGATACGGCGTGAGCGTGAAGGTGTTGTCGTTGTCGAGCGGGATGTCCTCCAGGTCGGGCCTGCGCTCCAGGATCGAGTCCTCGCCGAACGCGTCGTGCAGCAGCTTGAGCAGGTCTGTCAGATAGGCGGCCGGCGAGTACACCGACCTGGCATGATCCCCCTCACGTAGATCGAGTTCGCCGAAGAGCCGTTCGTAATCGGGCATCCTGGAATCGCTGCTCACGCGGCACGTCCCCCCTTGAAAAGAGTCCCCCGACTCCACCCCGACCTGTCCCCCCGAATCGGGCCGACTCATGCTCCCTTATCGCGGCGGGAAGTGACATACGCCGAAAAGGTGACAAAACCGGACCAGGCCCGGAGGTGCCTCAGGTCATTGACCGGCCTGCCGCACTCGCGTACCGTCCGCTCTCGCACACCGCCGGGAGGCGGGGGGAAAGCGATCTTTTCACTGATCCGGCACGGAGGGCGGCGATGAGCGAATTCTCAGTCGAAGATCTTGACCTTGACGCGCTGGAAGCGGAGATGGCGGAGAACCTCCGGAAGAAAAAGCGGGCCAATCGCACTGAGCAAGTCAAAGTCAGTAATCAGAGAACAGAAAAGCCGCCCGTCGTACCGAAGACCCAGACGCCGAAGGCGCCGCCGCTGAAGCGTAAGAAGAGCGCGCCGACCGTGATCGTTTCCAACAAGAAAGCGAACAAGGGCACCCAGGAGTTCAAGACGCCCACTCCCCCGCCCGTCAAGAAGGAGCGGCCGGTGGGCGGGCCGGAGCCGATCATCATCAGCGGCAAGGAGGACCAGGCCGGCATCGCGCTCCTGACCCACGATGCCGCGCCCCGGGCCGACCTGCAGAAGGACTACCTCTTTCAGGTGCTGAAGAAGCTCCGCACGGTCTCCATCTTCGACTCGCTGCTCGAGCAGGTCGCCAAGGTCGGGCCCCAGAGCTGGGCCCAGCTCGCGGCCGATCAGCTCAACCTGGCCCCCGATCAGCGCTCGCTTCCCGACGAGGTGCTCGCCAGGCTCGCCAAGGTGCCGGACGAGACGGGCATCGTGGTGATCGACCGCGCCGGATTCCAGGACCTCGAGCACGACGGCGACGAGACCTGGCCCAAGGCCGTCTACAACAGCCTCACGCACACCATCGACCTCGCCCAGCCCGAGACCGGGGACCCGTTGGTGGTGGGCCGTGAGGCCGGCGGCTACTGGCAGTACCTGAAGAACACCCTCTTCGAGCTCTGCAACGCCTACAGGCGTCAGGCTCTGCGGCGGATCGAGATCCAGGCCGCGAAGGGCGTCCTCGACTGCACCACCTACACCCTGTCGAAGGAGCTGGTGGAGGCCGCGAGCGAGGAGCTTTTCGACGACCTCTGGCGCAAGGCGGTCAAGAGCCTGGACTGCCGCGCCGACCTCCTCGACGAGGAGAGCGGAGAAAGGCTGACGCTGTTCGCCGACAACGGGCTGCTGAACGGGCTCTATTCACAGCAGGTCGGCGTCTCCAGGAGGGACCGCATGGGGAACGCGGTCATGACCAAGCATTCGGCGAAGTACATCGACCAGTGGAAAGACGCGTACGCGGGGTTGCACCAGAGCCCCGCCGCCAAGACCCCGGCCGATCAGGTGGAGCAGGCCACTCAGGGGGTCACCAAGATGCCGGTGCCCGAGGGAATGGCGGCGTACTTCTCCAACTATGTCGCGGGCGCGTACAACAGCCCGGACACCTACAACATGCCAGCTCCGCCGCCCCTTCAGCCGAAGAAGGCGCAGACCTCCGCAAGTGGCCGCACGAACAAGCAGCAGCAGAAAAAGAAACCGTTGAAAAAGTAGGGGGGACGGCGATGAGCTCAAGTTCGCTCGAAGACGACATCTTGAAAGGTCTGTCCGAGGAGCAGGAGTCGGAACCGGGGGCCAAGAAGTTCAAGCGCTTGAAGCGCCGGCAGACCGTGCAGAACACCAAGACGGAGCCCAAGGAGAAGAAGGGAAAGGAGAAGAAGGAGGAGGACACCGAAGAAACCGAGGTCATCATCCGGCCGATCAAGCGTAAGAACAGCAATACCACCACCTCACTCACCCCGACCAAGAAGAGCAGGACAAAAGACCCGGCTCCGCAGAAAGCGTCTTCCGTCAAGAAGAAGGCGCCGTCGTCGATGGGTGGGCCTGATCCGATCATCATCGCCTCAGGCGGCGACGAGCCCTCCATCGCGTTGGTGACCCACGACGCGCAGAGCGCGGAACACATGCAGCGGGACTACCTCTTTCAGGCGCTGAAGAAGATCCGCACGATGCCCATGTTCCGCAAACTGCTCAGGCAGGTCGCCGCGGGCAAGCCGGAAAGCTGGGCCGCCGCCGTGGCCGAGCACCGCAAAGGGCTCGCGAAGCAGGATCAGCTCTCCGACGAGTTGCTCCTCGCCATCTCCAAGGTGCCGGACAGCACGTGCATCGTGATCATCGACCGCGTCGGATTCAACGAACTCGAGCACGCCGACGACCCGACCTGGCCCAAGTCCTTCTACAACAGCATCCTCCACACGATCGACCTCGCGCAGAACCTCCCGGAGGACTCCATCGTCGCGAAGTACACCGGCGGCGGTTACTGGCAGTACTTCAAACACCTCCTCTTCGAGCTCTGCAACGCCAGCCAGCACGCGTGCCTGCGCGCGATCGAGATGCAGGCCGCGAAGGGTCTCCTCGACTGCGCCACCTTCACCCTCGCCAAGGAGCTGGTGGAGGTCGAGAGCGAGGACATGCACGACGTGGCCTGGCCGCTCGCGCTGAAGAAGTCGGAGTCCCGCAGCGAGGTGCTCGATGAGAACGACGGAACGACGCTGCTGCTGTTCTACGAGCCGACCCTCGCGGACCTGATCTACAAGAACAGCGTCGGCCCGACCAAGCGAGAGCGCATGGTGAACGCGGTCAAGACCAAGCACACGGCCGGGTACATCGGGCAGTGGAAGGGCCAGTACGCGGCCAAGTTCACCGGCCAGACCGAGACCCCCTCGGCCCTGGCCGCGACCATCGCCGGGCTCCGGGTGCCGGTGGGCATGGGCGCCTACTTCACCGACTACGTCCAGCGCGCGTACAACGATCCGTACAAGATCGTCATGCCGGACCCGCCGCCCGTGAAGGTGACCAAGGAGCCGAAGAAGCCACCGGCGAGCGGCCGCAAGAACAGCCCTCCGAAGAAGAAGTCGCCGCCGACGACGAAGAAGTGAGCCGACCGGCCGATGCGGGGGCGTAGATGGCGAAAAACCCGTCAGAGGACGCCATCTATGCCTTCACCTGGGCTTACTCTAAGACTTCACTCAGGTTGACCACATAGCGTTGACCAGATGTCCATCAATCTTGTTGGGCTCAAGAACTCGAATCAGTTCTAGCGCAGAGGCCTTCGTCCGGTGAGCGGAAGGGCTCAGGGGCGCCGAATGGCTGGTCCGGATCGCCTGGGATCATGTTTCGTGATCTTGTCTATGGTGTACGCCGTCACCCGGCGTCTGTTGTCTTTGCCCGCGCTGCTGCTACGGAGGAGCGTCTCCAAGGAGGCGGAACTGCTGGTGCTTCGGCATCAGAACGCGGTCCTGCGCCGTCAGGTCCCGCGGGTGCGTTACGAGCCAGCCGATCGCCTGTGGTTGGCTGCGCTCTCGCACCTGATACCCCGCTCCCGAGGGGCGGAAATCTTCCCGATCAGACCGGCCACGTTGCTGGCCTGGCACCGCAAGCTCGTGGCGAAGAAGTGGGACTACAGCAATCGTCGCCGTCCCGGACGGCCACCCACCGCGGCTGTGGTCAAAGCCCTCATCCTGCGCATCGCCGCGGACAATCCCCGCTGGGGCCACCGGCGCATCCACGGTGAACTGACCCGCCTCGGCCACAAGATCTCGGCTTCTACCGTGTGGAACATCCTGAACCGGGCCGGAGTCGACCCCGCTCCGCGCCGCAGCGGGCCGACATGGAAGCAGTTCCTGACCGCCCAGGCCGAGCACATCGTCGCCGTCGACTTCCTGCACGTGGACACCGTCAACCTCACACGCTTGTATGCCCTGATCATGCTCGAACATGGCAGCCGTCGTGCCCACCTGCTCGGCGTCACAGCCAACCCCACTGGCCCGTGGACTGCTCAGGCCGCTCGTAACTTCCTGATGAACGCCGACACCGACATGACGAAGCCGAAGTTCCTGATCCGTGACCGTGGCGGTCAGTTCACCGATGCCTTCGACGCGGTCTTCGCCGACGCCGGGCTGCGGGTCATCGAGAGTCCACCACAGGCCCCGAAAGCGAACGCACATTGCGAAAGGATTATCGGCACCCTACGCCGCGAACTCCTCGACCACATGCTCATCCTCAACGAGCACCATCTACGCCGAACCCTCACCCGCTATCTGGAGCACTACAACACGGCTCGGCCTCACCGCGGCATCGGGCAGAACAGGGTGGGCCGCGCGGCGAGGTGCCTGGTGTTCAGGTCCTTTTCCGGCGCGGCCTCCCTCCGAACCACGCGGGCTAGTTTCCCAGCACGTGGCTCTCCAGCGATCTACGCCGCGTTCGCGGCGGGTTGCCCGTGGTGGATGGCCTCATGACAAAGGCGGCAGACCACAAGGGTCTTGCGCCGCTTCTTGATCATGAGAGCCGCCCAGGCGGGCTGGTCTTGTCCCGGGCCGGGGAGCCGTGCGAGCTTGCGGACTTGGTGGACCATCACCTTGGCCGCGTCGCCGCACAGTTCACACCGCCGCTTGAGGAGCCGGGCGGCCAACTCCTTGCGAGGGCGCCGGATCGGGGCAGGGACGCGATCGTTGAGCTTGGCGTCCTTGTTCCGTGTCAGGGGTATCCCGCCGAACCGTGCGACCAGTGGCTGCTTGCCGGCGCGTTCGACGCGGGCTTCGAAGCAGGTGCGCAGCCCGTAGGGGGTTTGGATCTTGGCCGTGTATCTGGCCGCCATCTTCGTCACCGAGGACTGGTGCTTTGCCGCCAGCGTCTTGAGCATCGATGTCCGTGCGATCCAGCAGAGCCGGTTCAACCGCCAGACGTCGATGGCGAGCAGGTAGTACTGGACGATGCCCCGGTATTCGGCGCCGTAGGCCTTGACGATGTCGTAGTCGTCGAGGTTCTGCATGCCGCTGCGGTGCCACGGTTTGCCGCGTCGCAGGTAGGGGGCGCATTTGGCCTTGATCACATCGCGTGGTACTCGCAGCGCGATGATCCCGTTGACTGACCTGCGGCCCTTGGTCAGACGGGTGTTGTTGCACTGCGTGATGATCTCATAGCCGAGGTAGCGCGCCGCCCGGGTCCGGGCATGTGTGATCAGCGTCTTGTCCGGCGACAGTTCCAGGTTGAGTTCTTCACGCAGGAACGCCGCCAACTGATCTTTGATTTCCTCGGCTTCGGCCTTGGTTCCGATGAGACCCAACAGATGATCATCGGCGTAGCGGGAGTAGCGCAGCCGCCGATAGCCGGGATCGCAGGGGTCCCGGCTGGGCAGATCACGCCGCCTCCTGCGCAGTTCCCGGGCATTTGCCCGGTCGCCACGCCGCTGTGCTTGCCGCAGAGGATGACGTGTCTCCTCATAGGCGGGGTTGGGTCGTCGGCACTCTCCACGGGAGTGCTGCGGGATGAGAACCGTCTCGACAAACTCGTCCAGCTTGTGCAGGTAGATATTGGACAGGACGGGTGAGACCACCCCGCCTTGTGGCGCGCCCGACAGCGTGGCGTTCCAGGTCCAATCCTCCAGGTATCTGGCCGTTAACATGTTGCGTATCAGCCGCAGGAACCGGCCATCGTGGATCTTTTCCGCGAGAATCTTGATCATGATGTTGTGATCAAGAGATCCGAAGCAGTCGGAGATGTCCCCCTCGATGAACCAGACCGTGCCGGTCCAGGTCCGCTCGATCTGCCGCAATGCGGTGTGGCAGCCCCTTCTCGGCCGGTAGCCGTGTGAGTGGTCGGAGAACTGTGGCTCGTAGTATGCCTCCAGTAGCAGGCGTACTACTTCACCGACGAGTTTGTCCGACCAGGTCGGCAGCCCCAGTGGACGCAGCTTCCCATTTCTTTTCGGGATGTAGGTCCGCCGGGCAGGAGTAAACCGATAGCGTTCGTGGCGCATCGCCTCAATGATGGCGTCGAGTTTCTCCTCGGACATGCCGTCCGCGGTTTCCTGGCTGGCCCCGGGTGTCATCGCGCCGTGGTTGGCGTAGATGCGGCCGTATGCCAGCAGATACAACTCCTTGTTGAACAGTTGTCGATACAGCTCGTTACACGGCAGACCTTTCCTGCCGCGATCGTGGAGGACACCCAGCACCGTTTCGGCGTTTTGCATTTCGCATACCTCCTGGTCAGTTGGTGTCCGATCACCTGTGCCCCTTCGCCCTGTGGACGGCCTTCCCGTCCTCCCCGGCAGGTCGTGACCCCTGCGACTACTACGGGCACTGTGTCGCCATAGAGCTCGCGCCCCGTAGGCGATCCCACGTTCGTCCTTGCTATACGTATCGAGCGTGACGTAGGCGCCCCACTCATCTCCTTGAATGCCCTGGCTGGACATCGCTCCATCCCGGGAGGTTGCAGCGAGCAATTGCTCAACTCGCCGCACGAGATGGCGCCGGTTTCAGACGTCTTTCCGACGGGCGTTTGATTGCGCCTTCTGGAGATTGGGGTTCAGGCAATCCAGCTTTCGCCATATCACGCGGGCCTTCCCAGCGCCTCGCCCCATACGTCTGGACGCGACCGCTGGTTTCCTGACATGCTGTTTTCCCTTTCACCCTTTCGGGCTCCGGTAAGTCATTAGGCCCAGAGATACACCTCCAATCTCTCCCTGCTGGACAGGGGATATAGCAAAGCGCCTCGTGGCGCAGGCAATCGTCAATACCTGTGGATCAAGATCTTTAGGCGGCTATCGACTGCTTGTCGGTGACCGGTGATCCATCGGGCCGCTCGATGAGCCTGCCCTTGCGGAACTTCGCGCCGGCGCGGACCAGGGCAACAAGATGAGGCGCGTTGACCGCGCGCCAGCGGGCCTGGGCCGACTCGATCAGCTTGAAGGCCATGGCCAGCCCGGCGGCGCGGGAGCCCGGCCCTTTGGTGACCTTGGTGCGGTGGCGAACGGTGGCGAAGGTCGACTCGATCGGATTGGTCGTGCGCAGATGCACCCAGTGCTCGGCCGGGAAGTCGTAGAAGACCAGCAGTTCCTCCAGGTCATCGGTGACCTTGGCGACGGCCTTGGGATACTTGGCACCGTAGGCGGCCTGGAAGTCCTTCACCGCAGCCTCGGCGTGCTCCTTGTCTTCGGCGTTCCAGATCTCGGCCAGATGCTTCTTGGCCGCCGGATGAGCCGACTTCGGTAGCGCCCCCAGCACATTAGCGATCTTGTGAAACCAGCACCTTTGCTCCTTGGCCTGCGGAAACACCTCCCGCAACGCCGACCAGAAGCCGAGCGCGCCGTCCCCGACCGCGAGCACCGGGGCGCGCATGCCCCGCCGCTTGGCATCACGCAGCAGGTCGGCCCATGACTCGCTCGACTCGCGGTAGCCGTCGGACAGCGCCACGAGCTCCTTGCGGCCGTCCGCGCGCACGCCGATCATCACCAGCAGGCACAGCTTGTGCTCCTCCAGCCGGATGTTGACGTGGATGCCGTCCACCCACAGGTAGACGTAGTCCACCCCAGACAGATCGCGGCCGGCGAAGGCGCGCTGCTCGCCCTTCCACTGCTCGGTGAGACGCGTGATGACCGACGCCGACAGGCCCGAACTCGAGCCGAGGAACTGCCCCAGCGCCGGGACGAAGTCGCCGCTGGACAGGCCATGCAGATACAGCAGCGGCAGCACCTCGCCGATCGACGGGCTCTTGCGCGCCCAGGCCGGCAGGATCGCCGAGGAGAACCGCTTGCGCTCGCCCGTGCTCTCGTCGATGCGCTTGTCGTTGACCCGCGGGGCCTGACCTCGATCGCACCGGCCGCGGTGAGAATCTCGCGCGGGGCGTGGTAGCCATTGCGCACGACCAGGCGGCGGCCGTTCTCGTCGCGTTCGTCGGCGAAGGCGGCGATGTAGGCCTCGACCTCGGCTTGGAGCGCGGCGGCGAGCATCTTACGGGCGCCATCGCGGACGATCTGATCAATCAGCGACGAAGAGCAGACGGATGCGGAGTTGCTGTCGTCAGCCGGCGGCTCGGGCACTACGGTAAGCGGCACGGGTGTGCCTTCCCGACCGACGTTGGCGCGTCGGCCTTATCTCGAAACCATCATCGGATGATCCGGGAAGGTACACCCCTTCCCTGCAGATCCACAGGTTTCGATCATTGCTCCCGGCCTCATCGCTCAGCACAGTCCAGTGCTCGATGAGTTCATCCATGCCAAGAGGCGGACGTTCCATGCCCATAGATCCGCGCTGGGCCCTTCGGCATTACAGAAGGTCAGGCTAGGGATCTTCGAGGTTTGGCGGCCTATGACACGTTGGTTAACGGCACCCCTATACGGAACACCCTGACCTGGGGCGCTGTCTCGGCTGGCGGGTGTTCCGGTGGGGGATCCCCTTACGGAACACCGCGTGTGACTTAGCGCTTCAGTTGGCGGGAATCGCACGCTGAAGCGCTAACCATGGCAATTGATCATTGCTGTGTGCACCTAATTGGCTTCGAGAACGAAAAACAGGAAGCTCAGGAACCTCGTGCCGGGGATCCTGCTGAGCTCCTCGCGGAACAGTTCGCGGGCTTCCGGCACGAACGGCGGTTCGCTGATGACGCTGACGCGAAAGCCCGCGGCGGTGAAGGCTTCGGTCATCGCGTGCAGCGGCCGGTCCCAGAACCTCATCTGGACGGCCTGCCCGCCCTGAGCCCATTCTTCGGTCCGGCTGCGGGTCTCGAAGTACTTACAAGGCGTTGCGTTGACCGCTTGACCCGCACCGATGAGAGGGCGCAAGCGTCCTGCGAGCAACAGCGCGGTCCGACCGGGGACTGAGAGCCCGGTGTCTATACCTTGCTCGCGACCACCATATAGTTCTCGGCCTCAAGATCGAACGTGCTCACTTCCGTCCGGAGTCCGACCCGGTGCAGCTCGACTTCGAGTTCCTCGTACCGGTAGGGCCAGCAGGACAGCAGTTCCGAGCGGACAAGAACCAGCCCAGTCGCATCAACTTGCGCGATCGCAATCTCGATGTGGTGCTCCTCCTCCCAACGCGGCGCAATCTCCCAGCGGTAGACCACGACGGCATCGCGACCGTTCCGGCGGACGAGTCGGTCACTGATGTCCAGCCGGGAACCTCTGGCCCTCACGAGTTCCCAAGTGCGGGATGTGAGCACCAAGCGCCCGCCAGGGCGCAGAAGCCGTGACATCGACTCCAGAGCAGCACCCCTGCCTGTCGCGCCCGCGGCATGGTGAAGCGAGTTGCCAACGCAGAACACCATGTCGAACGTGTCGTCCTCGAAATGGTCGGGCAACTCTTCCCAGTTCGCCCGCATGGCCCGGACGGATGCCCCGAACTCCTCAGACAACTCTGCAGTCCGACGAACCATCGCTTCGCTGGCGTCAGTTGCAACAACCTGCATGCCACGACCGGCGAGGCCAACCGCCAACTGTCCGGTTCCGCACGAACAGTCGAGGACGTGAGCGTTCGACGGCAGGAGACTGAGGACGTCATCGAACGACGCAGCGAACTCGGCTGGAGGCAACTTTGCATCCGAGATGAGCCATTCATACACCTCGGCAAGCACGTCATAATCCGTCACAACCACTACCTCCGTCACGCGGCAGACTCACGGCGGGACGTCAGTCCATCATCGGAGCAAGCCGGGCACCAATGGTTTTCGCAAGGACAACCCGTCCGCGCATGCCGCGGATAGCGCGAGCTGATCCGCGTCATTCGCCGTGGTGTCGGCGCTTCGGAACTATCAATACGTCCGAACTTGATACGCAGCGTGTCCAGTACTGATCATCTACGAGAGGCTTGAAAACAGGCACTTAAGCTCTTCCCCGGCCATGTGCTGAAAGAGAGCGATGCCGAACGGATGATCAACCGAGACGAGGAGCCTGCCACCAGGCCTCAGCACGCGTCGCAGCTCGGCCAGCGTCGGTCCCCAGTCCTCCAGATAGTGCAGCACCAGGGACGCAACGACGTCGTCGAAGGCGTCGTCGGAGAAGGGCAGCGGGCCGGCCTGCGGCGGCGAGGGCGAACCCCGCCTTAGGGTTCCTGGTGGTCGGGGGTGGAGCTGTTCGCTCTCCAAGTGATCATGTGGTCGGCGTTGTATGGGCCTGCCGAAACCAGCGAGCGGGCGATTCGCTTGGGCGAACCCTACCAAGTACGGCAGCCGCCATTCGCTAGCTGAGCTGGGATGATGCGCCGCTGGTCAATGCGATCTTGTGATGGCGATTGTGCACAACAAGAGCAGCCGCCCGTGATCATGTCTGTGTGAAGAGTACAAGACTCTGGCAACTCGGCCCGGGACCGTACCGATATTCCGAGCCGTTGCGTACAAAACACTGGCGGGCGGCTGGCACCGCAACCCAAAGTTCTTCCCCAAACACCCGATATGACCTTGGCGCTAACCGAGGTTCATGGCCGCGACCTGCTCCGTTTCGGCCGGCGGCAACGGTTCCAGCGGTGGTCGTACGGTCGCGCTGGCGATCACGCCGAGCTGAGCGAGCGCGGTCTTTACCACACCGACACTGGGCGCGCCTCCCCTTGCCGACCGCAGGTTCTCGAACGCGGTGGCCCGTCGGACGGCGGCCCGTGACGCGGCCAGGTCGCCGGTCCGCAGGGCGTCATAAAGCGCCATCGGAATGGTGTCGTCGACCGCGATGAGGCCGGAGGTGAAGCCGGTGGCGCCGGCCTGCCACGCGTACGCCGCCCATTTCTCAGCCAGACCGCACAACCAGACCACCTGGTCGAGGACGGCGTGAGCGGCCAGCGCGGTCGGATCAGGCACCGAGTGCTTGATTCCCACCACGTTCGGACAGGCGGCGACCAACTCGGCGACCGCAGGCGGACCGACTGCGGGATCACGCAGATACAGCACCACCGGCAGCGGAGAAATGGCGCTCGCGATCGCACGGTGGTAGGCAACCCAACCGGCCACCGACGCGAACGGATTGGTGGGCTGGTGAATCATGACGGCGGCGGCACCGTACGCTGCCGCTGCCTTCGCCTCCTGGATCGCCGCGTCGACCGCGCCACCGACCGAGGCGATAACCGGCTTGCCGACGGTCTCCATGGTCGCGGCGACGACATCGAGACGTTCTTGTGCTGTCAGAGCGAGAAACTCTCCGACGCTGCCGCCAACGGTGATGGTGCCGGCGCGGCCACCATCGACGTGTCGCGCCAGCCGGCGTACCGAGTCGAGATCGATCGACCCGTCGGTGGCCATCGGCGTCACGACGACGGCGCACACCGAAGCGAGTTGACTGGCGAAATCAGCGGACACGAAGGGCCTCCAGTACACGGTCGAGGTCGGAGACGGTGGTGTAGGGCCCGATGGCCAGCCGCGCGCCGGACGGTGTACGGGACACCGCCAGGCCGGCCGCCTGCAGCAGGTCCGCCGCATCGGGCCGGGGGACGCAGACGATCGGCGTACTGCCCGGCGGCAGGTCGAGCCACCGCCGTAACCGGCCGGCGAGATCCAGCACGTGGTCGGCGATCCGGTCGGCCCCGAGATCCAGCACCGTGTCCAGGGCGGCCGCGGTGGCGCCCCAGGAGTTCCATACCGGGCTCACGTCCAGCCGGCGAGCGGCCGGATCGAGATCGAGTGGACCGCCGAAGAAATGGCTGGCGGACGGGCTGGACCACCAGCCCGCGCCGCTGGGTCGCAGCCGGTCCAGCAGGTCTGGCCGTACGGTCAGAAACGCCGTACCGCGCGGTGAATAGAGCCATTTGAAGGCTGGGCACACCACGAAGTCGAAGCCGGCGTAGTCAGCGTCCAGCCAGCCGCACGCCTGCGCCGCGTCGACGATGGTCAACGCGCCGCGGCCGGCTGCGGCCGTACGGATCGCGGCGTGGTCGGCGAGCGCGCCGTCGGCGGAGTGCACAAGGCTGAAAACGACCGCGTCACCGCGCTCGGTGATGGTCTCGGCGAGCAGGTCCCGGCGGACCAGGTCGACCTTCACGCCGCGGTCGGCCTGGCTGAGAAAGGGAAACAGCAGCGAGCTGAACTCGTCCTCACTGGCGATCACAGTGCTACGTTCAGGCAGAGCGGCGGCCACGATACTGGCCAGTTGCGACACCGACGTGCCGGTGGCCACGTCCGCCGGGTCCACGCCCACCAGCGCGGCGAACGAGGTTCGCGCTTGCTCGGTGGCGCCCAACCAGTTGCCAAGCGGCGCGGCACCATAGGTCCACTGCTCGATCCAGCCGGTCGCGGCGGTAACCGCCGCACGTGGCGGCAGGCCGTAGGACGCGGTGTTGAAATAGCCGGCACCGCGGCCGTCCCAGTGGTCGGCGAGTTCAGTCATGGCATGCATCGTCGGTGGAAGGCATGCTTGCCGGTAAGTGGCAGTTATGACCTCTGTCGTATGATTTGGGACATGATCACCGTTGCCGTGCTCGCGTACGACGATGCGCCGACCTTCGAGTTGTCCATCCCGCAGGCTGTCTTCGGCGCGGCGGAGCTGGCCGACCGGTGCGAGGTCGTGCTGGTGTCCGGTGAGCCGGGTGAGCTGCGGACCGAGCACGGCTGGCGTCTGCCGGCCCGGTCGCTGCCGGAGCTGACGCCGGCCGATCTCTTGGTGGTCGCTGGTTGGCGGGACCCGGCCGAGGACGTGCCGGCGAGCATGGTCGAAGCCGTACGCGCTGCCGCGCACGCCGGCGCTACCGTCGTGGCGCTGTGCACCGGCGCCTTCGTGGTCGCCGCGGCCGGCCTGCTGGACGGCGAACCGGCCACCACGCACTGGCGGCACGCTCCGGCGTTCGCGCGCCGCTTTCCCCACGTACACCTCGATCCCGCGGTGCTTTACGTGGACCGCGACGCGATCGCCACCTCGGCGGGGACGGCGGCCGGCATCGACCTCTGCCTGCACCTGGTCCGTGCGCGGTTCGGTGCGACCGTCGCCAACGCGATCGCGAGACACCTGGTCGTACCAGCGCATCGCGAAGGCGGCCAGGCACAGTACCTACCGCAGGCGGTCCAGTCGGTGGAAGGCGACGACCCGATCCGCGCGTCGATGGAGTGGATGACCGGTCGGCTTGACCAGCAGATCACCATCGCTGACCAGGCCGCGCGATGCCACCTGAGCGCCCGCCAGTACGTCCGGAGGTTCGCCGACGTCGCCGGCACCAGCCCATACCAGTGGCTGCTCCATCAGCGGATCGCGCGCGCGTGCGAGCTGCTGGAGAACACCGACGACAGCATCGACCAGATCGCCACCGCCTGCGGTTTCACCGATCCGACCGGGCTGCGCGCACAGTTCCGCCGCCGCGTCGGCGCGACTCCCACGGCATACCGTGCCACCTTCCGGACCCGAGGCAACAACCTGCCAGCCAATGCGGTCTCGAGCTGACAGCCGCTCGGCCGGTGACGGCTCCAAGGGTGAGCGCATCTACGCCTGGGTGTCACTTTCCGAGTCGTCTGCACGGATGTCCTGGGCTTTCGGGGATCTGTGCAGAGGACTGTGAGGCACCGGCTTGTCCCAACACCGGTAAGTTAACGAACTTTTGTCGTCTTGACGCAGGGCGGGGTCTCCTGCGCGACTGGTCTCGACGAAGAGGACCACAAGCGCGGGAGGCCCCGTTGTCTGGTCATGCTGCCACCGATGCGCCGTCTGACGCGAGTGTCCGGGCCCGCGGATCACCGACTCATCCGCTGGATCAGCTCGGGCTCGGAGCCATCATGGAGTTCGTGCCACCGGACCTGGTGGATCAGGTGATTGACGCCTGCGGATCCCGGGAGGTGCGTAAGCGCGCCCTGCCCCAGGACGCATCTTCCGCCGTTGTGGACGAGGATGGAGTGTAGACCCCGCAGGGATCCATATAGTGATCTTGGGCGCAGCGATCGTCGCGCCGGTCCCCAGCCGAGTCGAAGCCTTCCTCGCACGCGCGTTATGAGTGATTGGCGGCCAAAAGTAACGTTGGTTACTGTTGGGTCGGCTTGTCGTAGACACCGATCGTCCACTCCTTGGGACGCTGGTTCACTACCTTGGCAAGGCGTTCCGGCGTCGTGACGATCGTATCCATGTCATAGGTGCCGCTGCCGTCCTCGATTTTCTGGCCGAGTGGGGCGTCAGAAGGGAAGATCCAGATCTCCAGGTGCTGAGGTTTGCCGAGCCATCCCGGGCCGGCGGACTGCCAGTCGTACTGGGCGTCGAGACGGTCTCCACGACGATCCCCGCATGCCCAGGGCGGGCGACACGCTGAAGTTCTGGAAGTCCGACCGGTTGGGGCCGCCCAGCGGGGCACGTGCTGACCACGGTCAACGAGCTGCGCGACCGCGACATCACGGTGGTGTCACTGACGGAGAACTTTGATCTGGGTACCAAGGAGGGCCGTTTCATATTCGCGGTCCTGGCCGCAGCCGCGGAATACGAGCTGGAGCTGCGCGCCGAGCGCCAAGCCGAGGGAATCGCCGCCGCCAAGCGACGCGAAGCCACCGGTGCCATGCTCCCCGGCAAGAAGAAGACCGGCCGGCCGCGCGTCATCGGCCCCGCCGAGCTGGCCACACTACGCCGCCTGGTCGACGACGGTATCTCGGTCACCGAGGCTGCCCGCACCCTCAAAATCGGCCGCTCCACCGCCTACACGGCGATCGCGGCCCGCTGACCACCAACTATCCCACCCGTATCTCACTTCTGCCCTGGGTCCGCCCCAGCAAGATCGTTCTCATCGATAACGGCTGTCCGCCGGTTCCTCAGCCCCGGTCACCCCGAGCCGCTCGGCCACCCGCGCCACCGCCGCGCTCACATCGTCGGGCACGAACCCCAACCAGGGCAGACTGCACAGCTGGACCAGCATGCCCAGCCGATCAACAGGCCCCCGCCCACCGGGACTCACGAACGCCACGTCCGCCGCCGTCGGCGTGAAATACCTGATCAACTCATCGCTGGTGATCTCCAGGAACGAGCGCAGCTGCTCCAACTGCTCCTCGGAGAACATCTTCTCGGACAACGCACCACCTCTACCTGCCGTACCGGACGAAACCGGAACGAACGTAGCGGCAGTGATCACCACCTGCCACAGACGGTCAAGCGTCTCCGTTTATGCAGGTCAGAGGCTACTTCGTTGGAAATTTCTTCATTGCTACTGGGACCCCTACAGGTCGACGATGATGGCCGGTCGGATGTGGCTGAGGTCCAGCCCGTCGATCTGGCCGTGCAGGACCAGGTGGAACTGGGCCTCAGGGACCAGCCGGGTGGGGTCGATCTCGGTCTGCTGGCCGCGGAAGTACCGGTAGCAGGAGATCCTGCCCGCCTTGCGCAGCTCCCCGAGGGCCGATCGCACCGCCTCGGCCGGCAGGTGCGCGCCCCGGACGAAGGCGGCGATGGTGACGATCAGCGGCCCGGTCGGCACCTTGGCGGCGTCGGTCCAGATCTCGCGCGCCAGGTAGTCGGTGACGTCGGCGGGCGGCTCGGCGGGGGCGGTGACCTCCAGGTCGTCGAGCATGGCGCAGGCCTCGGCCAGGGCGTCGCGCAGGCGGCTGCGCACCCCGAACACCTGGGGCCGGTCAGCGCCGGCGGCGCGGGCGGCGGCGATCTTATGGGCGAGCCCCTCGATCCGCGTGGCCCAGGCGTGCCAGTCCAGCACCTCGCCGCGGCCCGGGTAGCGCTCGTCGTCGCGGACGCGCTGTTCCACCTCGTAGTCGATCTGCCGGGCGAAATCGACGCGATCCCGCTCGTCTTGGCGCAGCCGGCGCAGCTCGCCCAGGTAGGGGTCGCCGTAGTAGGCGGCATCATCGCTCACCCACCCCTCATCGTCGCCGGAGTCGTCGTGGCCGCCAGCGGGGTCAGGCCGGTCGCGTTCGGCGGCCAGGGCGTCTTCGAGCGCGGCCTCAAAGGCGCCGTCCATCTGCTGCAGCAGGTCCCACAACCGCAGGTAGGCGCGCACCCACAGCACTTCGTCGGCGTCCAGCACGGCATCGGCCGCCCGGTGCAGCCGTTCGTAGGCGCGCCTGGTCTGCTCGGCCTCGGCGGCCGTCTGTTCGACGGTGCTGGCCAGTTGGACGCGCGTGCGGGCGGCCTCGGCGGGCACCACCGCGGCGATGCGGGTGCGGTGCTTGGTCAGGTAGGTGATCTCGTCGAGGTAGCGGGTGTCAACGACGGCCGAATTTTGACCCCCTGACGACGTCTGAATCGTGACCCCCTCATGTTGTCGTTGATTACTGCTCGTGCTCGGATCGGGCCGATGGAACCCGGCCCAGGTCGCGGTTCTTCAGCCGGTAGCTGTCTCCCTTCAGCGAGATCACCTCGGCGTGGTGGACGAGGCGGTCGATCATCGCGGCGGCGACCACGTCGTCGCCGAACACCTCACCCCAGCGGCCGAATGGCTTGTTGCTGGTGACGATCAGCGAGGCCCGCTCGTAACGGCTGGAGACCAGCTGGAAGAACAGGTTGGCGGCCTCGGCCTCGAACGGGATGTAGCCCACCTCGTCCACGACCAGGACCGGGATGCGGGCCAGCTTGACCAGCTCATCCTGCAGCTTGCCGGCGGCGTGCGCGTCGGCCAGGCGGGCCACCCACTCGGCCGCGGTGGCGAAGGCGACCCGATGCCCGGC
>NZ_JBITMD010000015.1:72443-283406 GCF_044465905.1 Nonomuraea sp. NPDC049480 | reverse complement strand
TCTCCGCCCAGTCCTCCACCTTGATCACCCTCCAGAGAGTGGAGGGGTCAACATTCAGCCGTCGCCTGGGGGTCAGTATTCACGCGTCGTCGACATCAAGTACGTGTGCGGAGCGGAGGCCGTCAAGACATGATCGAAAGGCCTGAGCGTGGACAATGGCGAGGGCCGGAGACAGGCGTACGAGCCTGGTCACAAGCGCGGCCTCCTGTTCCTGCGAGGGTGGTGTGGTGAGGTTCTTTCGCCGGCCATGGGATGACGACCGCGGAGATGAGTTCGCAAGCTGGGGAACGTCGGTGTTCTACCTTGCTGTCGATGTGTCGGGAGATGTTCGTCGTCAGGTTGAGGTATACGCGAGCGGTGCGGTTCTCGACTACGACGAGCAGCACGACGAGGACCGGTACGGCGGGCTGACGTACGCAGAGTTGGACCTTGAAGAATTCGCGCCTTCTGAGATCACCGAGCGGGAGTTCCTTGAGGATCTCGCAGAGTTGGTGCCGGTCAATCGTTGAGATGTGAGTGGCCAAGTGGGTGACGATCGGGTGCACGAGCGAGGACGTTCACTTCATCCCTGAAACGGCAGGCCGGGACTTGCTTGACGGTGGCAGGTTGATCGACAAGTAGAGAAGCCACTGGTAGAAGCGCTGTCGACCGGCCTGGCTTCGGCGTCAGAGCGGCACCACCTGGGCGATACATCCGCGAGGCCATCGCCCTACTCGCGCATCTACGCGAACGGGTCCATGTAGGGGCGGTCTTTCACCCGGTCATAGATACGGCGCAACCACGGTTGCCGAACAGCCGCCAGCCGCTCTAGCGTGCTGAGGAACACTCGCCCATCGGGACAGAAGAGACTGTGCGGCAGCAGCGGGGGCGGATCATCACGGCGAACGACGGCAGGCATCCCGTACGCCGCCGGCACGAGCCGCCGATCATCGTTGAACGCCATGTATGTCCACACGTCCGCGGCCAGCGGCACCACCGCTCCCGCGTCACACGGCCATACCTCACCGGTCTGCGGATGCTTCGGCGCCAGTGCGATGTCCGTGATCGCGGCGGACAGGCCAGGCCCGGCCAGGACGAGGTGTCGTTCCGGTGGCCCCGGAGGGAGCAGACTGTCGATCGCCCGGCGAAACGCCGCTGCGACAGGCCCCTCAGGGACAGACACCCGCCTACCACCCGAAACGACCAGCAGGTGCGCCAGTGCCACCGCGACCGCGGCCTCCCACAGTGGGCTCCAGAAACCACGCGGATCAACGGGCGGCGTGCTCGGCAGTTCCTCCCAGTCAATCACCCGCTGGACGGGGCCATCGACGGCGACAGGACGCACGGCTTCCGGCTCCAGCCACACCACCTGCCAGAAACCACAGTCGTCGACGCGAGTCGCCACCGGACAGCCGCACCTCGCGCACGCCAGGTTGGGACCGTACTGGCCGTCCCAGCCACAACAGCAGCCGCCTAACCGCTCCGGGATGAAGACGGTTCCGCGGACGTCGCCCGGCGCGATCCCGATCCTGTTCGGAGGCCCCGAGATGCAGTACGTCAGCAGTCGGACGCCATGCTCTTCCGGCTCGGGCTTCAATGGTTCCCAAGGCCGGTCGTCTCCAGGGTCCACCACGTACGTTCCTGGCTCCAGAAGACCGGGGAGCAGATCATGGCCGTACTTCTGGCCAGAGTGGTCAGGAAGCGCCACCCGCGCCACCTTCGCGGTCATCACCGCGCCGCACCGCGCACAGGCGAAAACGACCAAGCAACCTCCTTCGTCGGAACGACGCGATCATGGTGGCACAACGTCCCGCCTTGTGTGGAAGCGTTCAGAATTCACTGCGTCGCAAGGCCGCCTGAGGATGCGAAGGCTTCAGTGATCATGAAGTATTGGTCGAGGGCTGAGATGAGCCGGTCGGCCAGTCCTGGCGTAGTGGTCGCCGCCCATTGCCGGGCGAGGTCGAGGAACCCGGAGAAGTGCTGTTGGGCGGTGGTGAGCAGGCTGGACAGCTCGCCGCGAGTGATCTCGATGGACGGAGGATCCCCGTCGTGCTGCCGGAGTTGGATGACGTGAGCCACATGTGTGATGTGTGGAGTGGGGTCGTGGCCGAGCCAGGGTTTCTGCCCCCGAGTCACATCCCACCAGTCCCGCCAGTTCTCCAAGCCGAAGCAGCAACCGGGCGAGATGCTGACGCCCGTGGTGGTGTCGCGGAAGCGCAGCCCGCCCGGAGCGATCAGGCCTTCCGTTTCGGCGAGATGCCGTTCCAGATGCGCCTCGGTCAGGTCGGCGGCGTGGGTGACGGGGATGTTGTTGTAGCTGAAGATGACGGCCATGGCCGTCCCGACGTCGGCGGGAGACATTCGGCCGGAGAGGGTGAGAAGGCGGTCGTTTGACGGCTCCGCGATCGGCCAGGCCGTGAAGTCCACCGCGTCGTAGGTCTCCAGGACGACTTCGACGATGACCATAGCCGCCAGTATCCAGGCATTGAGCGTGTGTGCGGTCCCTGAAGATGGGAGGAGGGCTCGCTGGCAGGTTGGAAGGTCGAGGAAGTAAGCGAAAAGTCAGCGGACTCGCTGGCACGGGAGCGCAGCCGAGATCAACGGACGTCATCCCCAGAGCACTTGACGGCACCGGATGGCATCCGGTGGTCAGGAGCGATATGCCCCACCGGCGTTCGCATCGAAGGGGTCAGGGGTTCGAATCCCCTCATCTCCACCCAGAGCCGTTCTTGAAGCGGCTGGACTGACGTTGACGGGTTCCCGTCTGATCATCGCGATCAGGCGGGATCTTGCCGTTTCTGTCCTGTCGCAACGAAGTTTGAGCAGTGTCAGCGAAGTTTGAGTGACCCAGGCCACTTAGTGGTGATTCTCGTCAGGAAGCCGGCCTTGCCGATCATGTGAGTCAGACGGTGGTCGGGCGGGCCAGGTAGATGTTGGTGGTGGCCTCAATGCTGGATCAGGCCTCCGACTGGGACGGGAGCAACGTGGCCGGTCGCCGGAACGGTCTGAGCCAGGGCAAGGCCGATGTCGACGAGCGATGATCGGCGTAGGTCGGCGATGTCGGCGATCGGAGTCCAAATCGACTCGGCGATTTCGCCGTTCGGCTCAGGCCGGAGTTGGCCGCCGGTGATGCGGATCTGGTAGAAGATGCCGACATTCTGGTGCTCGACACCGGCACGGGCGACGGCGGCGGGGATCACCCTTGAGTCCACGCCCAGCAGGCGTTCGACCACCGCGTCACAACCAGTCTCTTCAGCGACCTCCCGGATCACCGTGTCGAACGGATCCTCCCCGTGTTCGACTCTGCCGCCCGGAAGAGTCCAGGTAGATTCGCCTGCGGGTGATACGTGACGAGCGAGCAGTGCCCTCTCGTCCTCGATGCACACGGCATACGCTGCCAGCCGGAAACTCATCCGCACCTCCCCTGACGCACCAGCACTTCGTGCCGCTGAAGCTTCGCTGGCACGAACTTACTGATCATCAACCTTGGATGGCAATGATCAAGGTTTCTTGATGCAGGACACTTCAGGGGTTTCCGAATCAGGCATTTGCCGGGGCGGGGCGGGTTGCCTCAGTGGGGCGATACCAAGGCCGCCTACGGGAAGAGCTGAACGGCCATTGACACCGCTCGGCGTCGATCGCCTCGGCACGTGGAGCATCCCCTACGGCGTCTTCCCTTCAGCAGTTGAGGAGCGTTGCATGCGGGCGGCGCTTCCGTCGCGGGGCAGGATGCGCTGGATGGCATTTCGGGACCCGGTGACCTGCACGCCTTGTTCCTCTGCGTCGGCGAGGGGGAGGCGGCCGCTGAAGAGGGCGAGGATGCGCGGTGGTGGGCCGGCGATAGTCGCATCGGCGTTCGGGTCGGCCCCCAGGCGGAGCGAGACCTGGCCGGCGTCGGCGTCGACCACCACCGTCTGATCCCCGGCGCAGATCTGGATCGAGGACGGGGACTGGTCGGGTTCGTGGTCGGCGAGGAACATCCGAACAGGCAGGCGTAGCCATTGGCCCCGAAAGGCCTCGTCGGGCCGGTAGTCGCTCATCAGTGGCACGCCCCAGCGGCCGAGCTCGAAGATCACCGACCCCAGATCGGCGCCGCGATCGGTGAGCCGGAACAAGGTGGTGGCGACCGGGGGCGGGGCGTCCTCGCGGTCCACGAGGCCGGCGGCCTCCATCTCGCGCAGACGGTCTGCGAGCAGATTGGTGGCGATTCCCGGCAATCCGGAGCGCAAGTCGGTGTAGCGGGAGGGCCCGCAGGCCAGGAGCTCGCGCACGATCAGCAGCGTCCATCGATCCCCGACGACATCGAGGGCTTTGGCCACGGAGCAGTACTGGCTGTAGGAGCGCATGAGACCAGTCTATCGCTGAGCTTGAAACTCTAATTCAGTAACTTGATTTTCTTGTCTTATTACTTTAGAAGTTGGTCATGGCTAACATCGATGCACAGGAATCCGCCCCAGCCGCGGGTCCGTGTTCTGGCCCGCCACCTTTCAGCCCGCCTCCGGGCACCGGTCGACCCCGTGCCGTTTTTGCCGTGCTGGCGCTGGCGGTGTTCATCTCCACCCTCGATGTGTTCATCGTCAACATCGCCTTCCCGGCGATCCAGGCCGACTTCAAGCACTCCACCGTGGCCGACGTGTCCTGGGTTTTGAACGCCTATGCGATTGTCTTCGCCGCCCTGCTCGTTCCCGCAGGCAAGCTCGGCGACGTCATCGGCCGGCGACGGGTCTTCGCCGTCGGCCTGGCCGCGTTCGGCCTGGGTTCGGCCCTGTGCGCAGTCTCGCCGTCCCTCGGCTTCCTCATCGGCGCCCGCGTCCTGCAGGGAGTCGGAGCCGCCGCGGTCACCCCGACCTCGCTCGGTCTCCTACTGCCCTCTATCCCACCGCAGCGCCGGGCCGCCGCGATAGGCGCCTGGTCCGCCCTGGGCGCGGTCGGCGCTGCCTCAGGCCCGTCGTTGGGCGGGCTGCTCACCCAGGTCAGCTGGCACTGGATCTTCATCATCAACATCCCCCTCGCCGCGATCGCGCTCATCGGCACATACCGCGTGTTGCCCGAGATCCGCGACCCCGCCCGTCCGCCGCTGCCCGACGGCATCGGCACCCTCGTCCTGGTCGCCGCAGTCTCCCTTGCCACTCTTGGCCTCGTCCAAGGCCACTCGTGGAACTGGGATGGGCGAGTAATCGGCTGTTTTGCCGGCACCGTTGTACTCGCAGCCGGGTTCGTCGTGCGCTCCCGGCGGCACCGTGCCCCGGTCCTGGAACTGGGCATCGTGCGCGTCCCGGCGTTCGCGCTGTCCAGCCTGTCGGCTGCCCTGTTCTATGCCGCGTTCTCGGCGATGCTGCTTGCCAATGTGCTGTTCCTCACCGGGACCTGGCGCTACTCGGTCCTGCAGGCCGGGTTGGCCCTGACCCCCGGACCCATCGCGGCCGCGATGTTCGCGCCGTTCGGCGGCAAGCTCGCGCAGCGCATCGGCCCAGGACTCGTCGGCGGTGCGGGCGCCTTGCTGTTCGGAACCGGATCGGTGATGTGGGTCGCGCTCATTGGGCTCGAGCCCACCTACTGGTCCCGGTTCTTTCCCGCCATGCTCGTCGCCGGTGCCGGAGTGGGCCTCGCGCTGCCCGCGTTCACGATCGCCGCCACCGCCACCCTGGCGCCGCAGAAGCTGGCCACCGGAATCGGCGCGCAAACCATGTTCCGCCAAATCGGTTCGTCCCTCGGTGTGGCCGCCTTGGTCGCCATCCTCGGCACGCCCACCGTGTCCACCGTGATCGGCGCCCACAACAACACCCGCTGGTTCATGATCGCTTCAGCGGCCGCCGCCGCCCTTGCCCTCGCCCTCATCCGCCACCGACACCCCGGCTCCCCACCTACACCAGGCAACATGGCCGCCACGCCGAACTCGGCCGACGGCTCGATCGGCACCCAACGCGGTGAATAACGCAATCAGTCAGATGCTGGACGGAGAAGAGATATGAACATGGAGATTGCGGCGCTCTCCCAGGTGGCGACTTGGCCGAACGCCGACTGACGCACCAGAATCGTGCCGGCCGACCAGTTCATGACCACTGGGCTGGATAGGGAAGGGTTCGAGTTCTTCTCAGCCTCATCGGCCCGAGCGCAGGGTGACGGGCTCCTGCCGGCACTGGCCGGCACCTTCCAGTCCCGTCTGGAAGGCCAGGCCGAGGCGGCGATCGCCAAGCTCGATGCCGCCACCTCGCTGGATCTCGGGCTGCCCCGCTACTTCCGCGGAATCTCCCTGGCCCGCCTGCCCGAGTGCGCAGCGACGCGGCCGTGGGCGGGGCGGTTCTTGGGATCGCCTGGGGCCTTGATGGCCTCGTCCGCCGCCTGAGCAGAGCTCCTCCACCTCCGCGCTGTACTCATGCTGACGGCACTCCGCGGCGCCACGCGGCCCTGCGCTTGGCCGCATGTTGCGCGCGTCTGGGACGCGGACCGACTATCTCACCGTCTAAGGCTCGGCGATCGGTTGGGGATCGAGGATCGCGCTCGCGCCGCGAAGGAGTTCAGCACGTAGGTCGTCCACCGGCACGTCTGTGAGTTGGCTGATGGGATCGGTGGCCGCGGCGAACGCCTGGGCCGCGCGTATGCGTCGGCGCCAGTCAGGATCGGGCCCGGCGAGCAACTCGATGGCTCGGTTGACGATGGTCACCATCCTCGACATGACATCGGTCGTCTCGTCGCTGTATACAGAGGCGTCGCGCAGGAGCAGGGCCATGGTCTCGCGGTGGGCCAGCATGACGTCGAGACAACCGCCGAGCACGTGCTGCCTGATCTCCGCCTGCGTGGAGCGAGTCGCCGCGGCGTCGACCGTCGACTCGAGCTGGTCGATGGGGGGACCCACCAGGCTGGCCAAAATCTCACTCTTGCTGCGGAAATGGTGATAGAGGGAGGGCTTGGTGATGCCAACCCGCTCTGCGATGTCGCGCATCGAGGCGGCCCGGTAGGTGTGCGTGGTGAACAGTTCCCGTGCTGTCTCAATGATGCGACTTCGGGTGTCGCCCTGCTCGGTACGCGGCAACTGCTGTCCTCTGTACTCGGTTCTCAGCTGATCACACCCTATCCACAGCTCAGCGTGCTGGATCGGTAGTCACGGGAGAGCGCCGTACACCAGTGCCGCCAGCCGCCTGGCGTTGGCATCCGCGCCTTCGATGTAGCCGGACATGCGGTTGGGCACGTACGCGAACGCGAGATCATGCGCGGGGTCGGCGAAGGCGAGGGCTCCGCTGGTGCCGCCGTGCCCGAACTGTGTGCGGGTATCACCGGACCACAGCGGCCCGCCCGGCAGCATGAACCCTAGACCGAACCGGGTGTTCATGAGCATGACCTGGTCGCAGCCCTGGGATTGTTCGTGTACGGCGGCGTCCAGCAATCGGGGGTCGATCAACCGGTGCCCGTCGACCTCGCCGATGAGTGAGGCGTACAGCCAGGCAAGGGCAGAGGCGCTGGCCACACCGCTGATCGACGGCTCTCCGACGGCCAGGAAGGCGGGGTCGTTGAACTGGTCGGTCCTCGACATGGACAGTGTGTTGAGCGATCTGGCCAGCAGGGTCCTGGAGGCGAAGACCGCCTTGCTGAACTCGGCGAACTCCGGCTCCTTGGGCCGTGCTCGCATCAGTTCCATGATCGGAAAGATCAGGGGTGCCAGCCGTCCGGCCTCGCCTTCGCCAAGTCCGACGAACACGTCTTTGCCCATCGCGGCCGCGACGCGCCTGGACAGGACTTCGCCGATGGTGTGCCCGCTGACGCGGCGCACGACCTCCTGCAGGATCCAGGCGCCGGTGTTCGGATGGTAGCCGTGCGCGGTGCCGGGCCGCCAGGCCGGGGCTTGAGCGGCGATGCCCTTTGGTGGCGCCGGTGATCGGGGCGATCGTGTTCTCGTTCCACGGCCTCCGTGTCTTGACATCGGCGGTGCCCGCCCAGATGTCCACGACGGGGACACCCCGGTGGTAGACGCACAGCGCCGCGCCACGGTCGTCGCCCTTGTCGACAACCCGCGAGAACGCCTCGGCAACGGCGGAGAAACGCGGTTCCAGCATGGTCAGAGCCTCTCTTCGTACAGCGCCTCGATCAGGCCGCGGACCCGGAAGTCGCCGCCTTCGAGCAGCTCGGAGCCGCGGTTGGGGACGTACGCGAAGGCCAGGCCATGTTGGGGGTCGGCGAAGGCGAACGAGCCGCTGGCGCCGCTGTGTCCGAACAACCCCGTGACCTGTTCCGGCGCGGGCCACATCGGACCACCGGGCAGCGCGAACCCCAGCCCCCACGACGTTCGCACCCGCAGGATTTCGTCGATGCCATCGCCGTAGGATCGACGCACCTGGTCCACGAGCTGAGGGCTGAGCAGCCGCACGCCGTCCACCTCGCCGGCCAGCGCGGCGTAGTAGCGCGCCAGCGACGGGGCCGAGGCGACGCCGTCCATGGACGGGCTCTCCACCTGGTAGGTCTTGGGGTCGTTGGTGGCGTCCCAATCGATGCTGACGCTGCCGAACATGGAACGGTACGTCAGCGTGGTCGGGTCGTTCAGCGCTTCGACCATGTCGGCCAGCTCGGGCACCTCCATCCCCAGCATGATCTGTTCGGCGTCGGGGACCACCATGGTGGCCATCCGGGGCAGCTCGGCGTCGGGTACGCGGATGTAGCAGTCGAGGCCGCCGAGTGGCGCGGCGATGTGGTGGGCGAAGAACTCGCTGAGGCTTGTTCCGGACACCCGCCGGACGATCTCACCGGTCAGATGGCCGAACGTCACACCGTGGTAGCCGTGGGCGGTGCCGGGCGGCCATTCGGGCGCCGCGGCGGCCAGGGTGTCGGTGATCGGCGTCCAGTCCCTAAGGTCTTCCCACGTAACCGGCCTGCCCTCCATCGAGGGCAGCCCCGCGCGGTGGCTGAGTAGCACCCGCACGGTGATCTCACCCTTGCCGTTCTGGGCGAACTCCGGCCAGTAGCGTGCCACCGGCGCGTCCAGGTCCACCTGGCCACGCTCGATCAGCAGCAGTAATGCTCCCGCCGCGAAGGTTTTGGTGGTCGAGGCCAGGGCGGCGATCGTGTCGCGCTCCCACGGCCGATGGGTGTCGGGATCGGCGTAGCCACCCCACAGGTCTACGACCGGCTCTCCGTTCTGGTAGATGGTCAGCCCGGCGCCCACGTCGGCACCCAGGGCGAGGTTGCGTCGAAAGACGTCCCTCACCGCCTCGAAGCCGTTGGCGACGGTCCCGTTGACTTCAGTGACATCCATGGCAGTCCTCTCATCTCGCTCTACCGACCGGTCGGTCGGCTGGCCGAGAATGGAGACTACCTACCGGTCGGTTGGTTCGCAACTTCTTGTCGGCATCTCTGCACAGTCATCTGTACTCACCCCCCGCGACGTCCGGGAAGCGATCATTCTTCATGAGGGAAGCGATCTTCTGAGGTGTTCGGTCCGGCGGGGTCACGCCCATTCGTGAACACCCCACCCAGGTCAAAGGCCGCTTCCCGGGCGTTCTGATCCTTCTTCATCGCTGCCAACCCGCCGTCGCCGGGCCGCAGATCAACGTGGAGCGTCCGGAGCGAAGCGCCAACGGTTGGGCGTCCGCGCGGGACGGGAGTGGCGTATAGCCGCCTGTTCGCGTTGTGCTGTTGGCGTGAACTGGGACGGCCACCTCTCACCCAGACAGGCGACGAACCCGGCTTCAGCGGGCGAATGCGGCGCGGTTCCTCATCCACCCGCGCCTATGATCGGCGGCATGGCGCTGCGACTTGTTCAGGTGAATTTCAAGGCCCGGGATGACTCGGCGCTCGGCCGGTTCTGGGCGGAGGCGCTCGGCTGGGGTGTTTCCAGCGAGGGACCCGGCGTGACCAACCTCGAACCCGAGGGCTTCGCCTGGCCGGACCCCGACGCTTTCTACGTCGATCTCGTCACCGTCCCGGACCCCGAAACGGTGAAGTACCGCGTGCACCTCGAACTCGCCACCACCTCTGCCGCGCATCAGGCGGAGTTGGTCGCGCGGCTGAAGGAGCTCGGCGCGACGCCCGCCGATGTGGGCCAGGGCGACGTCCCGTGGACAGTCCTGGCCGACCCGGAGGGCAACGTGTTCTGCGTGCTTGAGCCTCGGGAGTTCTACCAGGAGACCGGACCGATCGCCGCGGTAGTGGTCGACTGCGACGATCCGCGGGCCATGGCACGGTTCTGGGACGAGGCGCTGGACTGGACCCTGCACGAGGTCACCGACGATCATGCGCTGCTGCGCTCCGCCAAGGGTGTCGGCCCGTATCTGAAGTTCCTTCGCACGCCCGGCGTGAAGACCGTGTGGAACCGCGTCCATCTCGACCTGCTGCCGTACCCCATTGAGGATCAAGAGGCGGAGGTGGCCCGGCTACGGGCTCTGGGCGCCACCGCCGCCGACGTCGGCCAGGGCGATGTCCCGTGGAAGGTCCTGGCCGACCCGGAGGGCAACGAGTTCTGCGTCCTCGGACGGGGCTGACGCAGAGCTTCTTCACCTGCGGCTCGTACAGCGGCTCCTCAGCGTCGTCGCCGGCATCTCGGTTACATCCTTACGGTCAACACCGGGCTGGGCGCGTTCTTCATGCTGGTGGCGTTGATGGTCTTCGGCGGGGACTCGCTGCGGGACTTCGCCATGGCGCTGGTGGCAGGGATCGTCAGCTGCGTGTGCCACCTTTCGTGCCCCTGCCCACGCCTCCTGGGGATCGCGGAGCAGGGCGCGGCGGTAGGCGTCCGCCGGCGGACGCCTACCGCAGATCGGGTAGCTCGACGATCCGGGAGGAGTTCTCCTTCAGGCGGCCGCGTAGATGAGCGCGCCCGCGCGTTCGAAGGGAACGACCGCGCCGTTGAGGATCACTTTGGCGGCATTCGGCGCCGCGATGGCGATGGCCTCGGCCGGGTCGGTGCTCGCGGTCAGCCCGCTGCCGTCGATGCGTACGGTGCCGTCCCCGCCGAAGGTCACGGCCAGGTCCTTGACCGCGGCCGGCGCCTTGACCAGGGTCGCGCCGGCACGTTCGACCGACGAGCCGTCCACCATCACGATCGACCCGGCGTCGGCGTAGAGCAGCTTGCCGTCGAAGACGTAGGACCCGAACGCGCGCGGCGTCTTCGACGTCCATGACTTGTAGTAGACCCCTGCGCCGCCGTTCAAGCTGAGGGCTGTCGCCTGGTACGACGGGATGGTGCCCACGGGGAGACGTTCCACCGTCACGGACGTGTCGGCCGCGCCCTTCGACGGCACCAGGAGGGTGTCGAAGGTTTTCTGGCCCCTTGCGTCCGTCTTGACGTAGGAGGCGTACTTCGCGTTCTCCACCGAGTAGAACCGCGGCGCGTAGTAGCCGTCGCGCAGGGTGGAGGCGACCTCGGCCGGGTCGGCGGGGACGATCGTCAGGTTCGCACCCGTCGCGAAGGCAGTGGTCGTGGCCTCCGTCCCGGAGCGGATCGAGGGCTTGGCGTCCGCGGCGAAGTGCCAGTTCTGCTCGTAGCGGTGCGTGGCGGCGGTGTCCACCGGCTTGAGCCGGTCGGAGACCACCCACAGGCCCGAGTGCAGCGACAGGACGGATCGCTCGTGGCGAACACCGGCGGAGCTCTCGGTGTTCGCGCCGATCAGGTCGAAGGCGGGGTTGGTGATCAGATGCGAGATCCCGCCCGCCGCCGTCGATGTCTGCGGCTTGTTGTCGATCTCGATCGTGTTGTGCGCCTCCGTGGTTTTCCGCAGCCATTCCGCGGCTGCGTCCGTGCTGTAGGTGAAGGTGCCCATGTCGGGCAGGAGCGGCCGGCCGTATGCATAAGCGGTGATCGCCAGCTCGTCCGGGTGGCTGTGGTTGCCGCGGTCGGCGTTGATCCGGAGGTGGGAGTCGTCGGCGGTCCAGCCGGAGCGGGAGACCGCGACCCGGGTGTCCGGGTAGAGGGCGGAGGTGTGCGCCGGCTTCTCGCCCGACGTGCCGGAGGTGCCGACGTAGAGGAGTTCGGGGTCATTGAGCAGCGGGCCCAGCTTCCTGAGAGTGCTGCGCAGGTCGAGGGAGTCGCTGTCGCCGTAGGCCGGGCCGTACCCATTGGGATAGCTCTGGTCCATGAGGAAGCGGGCCAACTGTCGCAGCTTGGCGGTGGCGGTGAACGCGATGCCGTTGCGCTGCATGTAGGCGACGACGTCCACGTACTGGCTGAGGTAGCCCCGCAGGTAGGCGTCCGTGGATTCCTTGTAGCCGCCGTCGGCGTAGGTCGAGTCGTTGAGCTGGGCCGAGAGGAAGTCGGCGGCGTTGGTCCGCCACGCCGACGCCGCGCGGAACTCCGGGAAGTAGATGGAGTTGTGCAGCAGCGTGATCTTCTGCGACTGCATCTTGTTCGGCGTGCCGTTGACGTTCTCCTGCAGGTACAGGCCCGCCCGGTTCATCGTCTTGAGGATGGCGGCGTTGGCGTCGGCGGTCAGCGACGGGCTCTTGCGCAGGATCTCGTAGGCCGCGATCCAGTTGTGCAGGCGCCGCGCGGCGTGCAGGTTGCCCGGGTAGGAACCGGCGCCCTGATCGGCGTCGTAGGCGTCGGCGTCCTTGATGAAGTCGGTCATCAGGCCGATGAGCGTGCGGGCGTACTGCTCGTTGCGCGTCTTCTGGTACTCCAGGGCCAGCGGGCCGGCGAAGAAGAAGCGGGGCAGCTGGTAGAGAAACTCGTCGTCGGCGATGCGATTCTCATTGTCGGCACCGCCGGGGAGCTTCCAGTCGAAGCCGCCCGGGTCGCCCTCCCAGGAGAACGTGTTCTGCACGGTGTTGGACCAGGTGCGGGTGGCCTCGTCGAAGGTCGCGGCGTTGCCGTACAGCATGATGTCCTTCGCGGTGTCGGCCGTGCCGGTCAGCGTCAGCTCCGCTTTCTTCACGCCGGTGACGCCGCCGAGGTCGAACCGCAGGTACGCCTTGCGCGTCTCGCCGGTGAACGGCCCCGTGCCCTGGTCGCTGACCTGCATGTAGTACTTGGTGCCGTACACGCTGCCCGGGTGGGCCGCCCAGATGTAGGTGTCGTGCGTGGGGTGAAGGGTCTTCACCGACCCGTCGGCGAGGGTCAGGCGGAGGGTGGGCTTGCCCGACCCCTTGCTCCTGCTGTTGATGAGGGCGATGACCGCGTCCTTGTAGCGGCTCATCAGGAAGAATCCGGGCTTGCCGCTGGTGATGCTGCTCGTGACGTCTGCCGTGACCGTCTTTTCCCCCGGGCCGAAGGTCAGCGTCTTGATGTAGGCCTCGCCCGATCCCAGCGTCCAGATGTGGCTGGCGGTCAGCTCGAGTGCGCCCGGCCAGGTGGTGTGCGAGAAGCCGCCCGCCTCGATGGCCGGGCGCGCGCGATAGTAATCCAGCAGCCGCTGCTTGGCCAGCGCGTAGTCGCCCGCCTTCACCGCGCTCTCCACGGGCTTCAGGCCCGCGTGCGCGTAGTTCAGCCGCGGCCCCACCGTCCAGGCGCCGGCGCTCCACCTTCCGAAGAAACCCGCGTCGGACAATGCGGCCGCGGCGGCCGGAGGGCCCGGCACCAGGAACGCGGCGACCAGAATCAGGACGGCGAGCCGCCGCCACGAGGGTGACATGCAGGCCAAGGTAGGGGTTCGCGGTATGTCCGCGGTATGTCGGGCCAAGGCCGCCGCCATGCATGCCGATCCCGGCTACCTGGAGTCGGTCGGCAGGGTGGAGGGCAAGCCGGCCGCCTGAGCCCGCCGGAGCAGCAGGTGCATGAGGCCGCCCGCCACCAGGCCCCAGAAGGCCGAGCCGACGCCCAGCCAGCTCACGCCCGAGGCGGTGACCGCGAAGGTGACGACCGCGCCCTCCCTGCCGTGGGCCTCGGTGAAGGCGGACGAGAGCGCGGAGCCGAGCGCGCCGAACAGGGCGAGCCCGGCCACCGCGGTCACCAGGACGGGCGGCGACAGCAGGACCAGGGCGGCGGCCGCGCTGGACAGCAGGCCGAGACCGATCATGGAGACGCCCGCCGTGACCGAGGCGATCCACCGGCGGGAGGGGTCCGGTGCCGCCTCGGGTGAGGCGGCCAGTGCGGCGGTGATGGCGGCCAGGTTGATGGCGTGCCCACCGAAGGGCGCGCCGAGCGCCGAGGCCGCCCCCGTCGCCAGCAGCACCCCGCGCAGCGGCGGGCGGTAGCCGTACCCGGAAAGGACGGCCATGCCGGGGACGTTCTGGGCGGCCATCGTGACCAGGAACAGCGGCACGCCGATGCCTGCCACCGCGGAGAGGCTGAAGGCGGGCGGCGTGATCTCGACCACCGGCACCAGGCTGAGGTCTCCGGGAGAGTAGGCGATCGCGATGACCACCGCCGCGGCCGCCAGCGCCCCCGGCACCGCCCACGTGCGGGCGAAGCGGTAGAGCAACGCCCAGACCAGGATCACCGGACCGGCCAGGTACGGCACGTCGAGCATGGCTTGGACCGGCGCCAGACACAGCTTGAGCAGCACCCCCGCGAGCATCGCGGCGGCGATCGGGCCGGGGATCGCCGCGATGGCGCGGCCCAGCCACGGGATCAGCCCCGCCGCCATGAAGAGCAGCCCGCAGACGATGAACGCGCCCACCGCCTCGGCGAACCGGCCGCCCGCGGTCAGCAGGAGCGCGGCACCGGGAGTGGACCACGCGATCGCGATGGGCATCCGGTACCGCAGGCCCAGCACGATCGAGACGGCCCCGACGGCGACGCAGAGCGCCATCAGCCCGGAGGCGGCCTGCCGTTCGTCGGCCCCGACGGCCCGTAACCCGGCGAGGACGACGGTGAAGGAGCTGGCGAAGCCGACCAGCGCGGTCACCACTCCGGCGAGGATGGGCTGCGTGCGTTCCATATATGGAACACTACAGGATCGGGCAGGATGGTCTCATGAGAGCCGTGAGCGGCGACCCGCGCGAGGTCGGCAGGAAGGTGCGCCGGCTCCGGCAGGAGCGCGGGATCTCGCTGTCGGAACTGGCCAGGCGAGCCGGGGTGGGCAAGGCCACGCTGTCCGGCCTGGAGACGGGGGTCCGCAACCCGACCCTCGAGACGCTGTGGGCCGTCACCGCGCAGCTCGGGGTGCCCATCGCGGCCGTCCTCGACGCCGGCCCCGCCGCGACGGTGCTGGTGCGCGGCACGGCGGTCGAGGCCACGCTGCTGGAGGTGTTCGACGACGCGGGCGTGACCTACGAGCTCTACCGGATACGGGTGCCGCCGGGCGCCACCCAGACTTCACCCGCCCACCACGACGGCGTGACCGAGCACATCACCGTCTTCTCCGGCACGCTCAGCGCGGGTCCGCTCGACGCACCGCTGGTGGCGGGCCCCGGCGGCTACCTCAGCTGGCGGTCCGACGTGCCGCACGGCTACGCGGCCGTGGGTGCCGAGCCGGTCCTCGCGTCGCTGCTCATCCGCTACCCGACTGGCCGCTGATCAGGCCCACAGCGGCGAGGGTGCAGCGGGTGAGCCTCATGGAAGTGCCGCGAGCATTCTCTCCCCCGCCGCCCGCAGGTGGGCGGTCATCGCGTCCGCCGCGGCCGGGCCGTCGCCCGCCACGACTGCCCGCACGATGGCTTCGTGCTCGTCCCGGGTGAGCTCGGCGGCGCCTTCCCGGGCATAGAAGATCCGGAAAGCGCGCGAACGGACGAACAACCGCTCCAGCGTTTCGGCCACGACCAGATTCCCGGACATCTTGGCGAGTTTGCCGTGCAGCAGCTCGTCGGCCTTGGCCAGCAGGGTGAGATCGCCGCCGGGCACGTGAACCTGCTGGCGCAGGAACGCCCGGTCCTCCGCGCGGAACTCCTGGGCGGCGCGGGCGGCCGTGGGTGGTTCGATCAGCAGCCTGCACTCGTACAGGTCGGAGATCGTCTTGCGGTCCGGCAGGTCGGCGGCGACGAAGCCGCGGTAGGGATGCTTGCTGACCAGGCCGTCGGCTTCCAGTCGTCCCAGGGCCTGGCGGATCGGCGTATTGGAGATCTTCAGCTGCGCCGCCAGAGTGTCGATCTTGACCCGGCTGCCATGCGGGATGTGACCGCTGAGCAGCATTTCTCGCAGCACGTCGTACACGTCGTCGGCCAGCACCTGTCGCTGGGGGAGCGCCGGTGCCGGCGCGGGGGAGTCGGTCATCCAAGCCTCCTGACGTTCACAACATATCGACAAATGGGGGTTGACGTCTTCTTAACGTGCATGCAACATCTGACATCAAACATCGTACACGATTTTACGAGGCCAGCTGTGATCAGACTCCGCATCCCCCTAACGGCGTGCCTCGCCGGCGCCCTGCTCGCCGCCTGTTCGTCCAACACGCCCGCAGCCGTCACCGGGGCCATCACCGAGGACCGCGACGCGACGTTGCTGGTGTGGAGTGACCCCACCCGGCTGGCCGGATTCGAGCAGTTCAAGAAGACGCACCCGAACCTGAAGATGAAGGTCGAGACCTACGACGGGCAGAGCCTGCTGACGAAGATCCAGCTGTTCAACCGCACCGGCAAGGGCTGGCCGGACGTCATCTTCGCCGGGCAGCCCAACGTGGTCTCCCAGTTCGCCGGGAAGCTGAACTACGCGCAACCCCTCGACTCGCTGGTGCCGCAAGAGATCCGGAAGGGCTTCGGCACGGCCAACGCGCCCTGCGAGGTCGGCGGCAAGCTGTACTGCCTGCGCAACGACCTGGCGCAGACCGTGCTGTGGTACAACAAGCCGCTCATGGAGCGCTTCGGCTACGAGCTCCCCAAGACCTGGAGCGAGTACCGGGCGTTGGGTGAGCGGGTGGCCAAGGAGCACCCCGGCTACGTCATCGGCAGCGCCGGCAGCTTCTTCACCTACTACGACTACTTCTGGTCCAGCGGCTGCCCGATCCAGCAGGTGACAGGGCCGGACAAGGTGCACATCGACCTGAAGGACGCCAAGTGCACCAGGGTCGCCGACGTACTCGACCCTCTGATCAAGAACGGCTCGCTCACCAAGGCGGGGCTTTTCGACCCGGAGATGGCCAAACTGGGCAAGGAGGGCAAGGTCCTCATGCTGCCCGGCGCCTCCTGGCTCGGCGACTACCTGTTCAAGCCCAAGGACCTGTTCGCCACCCCCGACGGGCAGATCGCCGCGGCACCGTACCCGTCCTGGGACGGCGAGACGACCAACTGGTCCGGCAGCGCGGGCGGCGGCGTCTACCTGGTCTCGCGCCACTCCAAGAACATGAAGGGCGCCGCCGAGATCATCAAGTGGATGACCACCGACGCGGGCTACCAGAAGGACGCGCCGACCTACCCCGCGTACGGTCCTTCGGCCGACGCGTGGGCCAAGCGGCTGGCCGGTGACCCGTTCTACGCCGCCGACCCGTTCCCGGTCATGCGGGAGCAGGCGGCGAAGGTCAACCCGGTGCAGCAGCCCACCCGCTACGACGTCGAGGGGGCGTTCACCCAGACGGTGGTCCCCGCGATCCGCTCCGGCGGCACCGTCGCGGCCGGCCTGGACGCATTGCAGACCGAGCTGGTGAACCTGGCGAAGGCCCAGGGTTATGACGTCGGGTAAGTTGTTCGGCTGGCTGTGCGTGGCCCCGTACCTGGTCCTGCTCGTGGTCTTCGGGATCGGCCCCGTTCTGTACGCCCTCTACGAGTCCCTGAGCGACCCCCGGGCCTACGTCAACGCGGTCGCGGACTTCCGCTTCCTGCCCGCGGTGGGCAACGTGTCGCTGTTCATGGCGCTGTACCTGCCGGTCATGGTGATCGGCGTGCTGCTGCTGGCGCTGTTCGTCCAGGACCAGCGTCCCCTGTACGGCACGGCGCTGCGCCTTGTTTACATGCTGCCGGGCGCGGTCACCGGCTCGGCCAGCGTGCTGCTCTGGTACGTGATGCTCCAGCCCGCGCTCAGCCCCTTCGCCCCGCTGCTGCGCGGCATGGGGATGCAGACCGGCAACGACGTGCTGAAACCGTCGCACCTGGTGGTGATCTTCGCGTTGATGGCCTTCGCCACCGGGTTCGGTCAGTGGGTGGTCATCATGTACGGCGCCCTGCAAGGAGTGCCACGCGACGTGCTCGAGGCGGCCAGGATGGACGGCTGCTCCTGGTGGCAGACCGCCCTGCGGATCAAGCTGCCGCTCATCTCCAAGTACGTGGTCTACATGGTCATCCTGGCCTTCACCGCCGGGCTGCAGATCTTCATCGAGCCCCAACTGCTGTACGGCGTGGCCTTCACCGGCTCCAAGTCGTGGTCGCTGAACCAGCTCGGCCTGCTGTTCGCCTTCGACAACGGAGACTTCGCCGCGGCCGCCGCGCTGTGCCTGATGCTGCTGGCCGTCTGCACCGTGGCCGCCTGCTTCCTGGTGTTCAAGGCCAGGTTCTTCGAGACGGAGGTCGACCGATGACCGAGCGGCTCGGCGGGGCCTGGGTGTGGCGGATGTCCGTGTCCGTCGTGCTCGGCCTGGTGGCCCTGGCCTGCGCGCTGCCGCTGGTGTGGCTGGTGCTGGCGCCGACCAAGTCCGACGCCCAGATCACCGGCGGGCACCCGCTGTCCTTCGGCTCGCTCGACGGCTACCTGACCGCCTGGCGTAACCTGACCACCTTCAACGACGGCGTCATCTACCAGTGGATCGTCAACTCGGCGCTCTACACCGGCGGCGCGGTGCTGTTGTCGGTGGTCACGTCCCTGCTGGCCGGGTACGCGCTGGCGGCGACGAGGATCGCCGGGCGGCGCGTCATCCTCATCGCCACGCTGCTGGCCATGATCGTACCGCCCGCCGCGCTCGTGCTGCCGCTCTTCCTGGAGGTGAACGCGGTCCAGCTCACCGGCACCGCCTGGTCGGTGATCCTGCCCGCCAGTCTCTACCCGTTCGGCGTCTACCTCGCCTTCATCTACTTCTCCACCATGCTGCCGCGCGAGGTGCTGGAGGCGGCCAGGATCGACGGCTGCTCGGAGGCCGCCCTGTTCGGCAGGGTCGCCCTGCCGCTGGGCAAGCCGCTGATCGCGCTGCTGACCTTCTTCGCCTTCATCGGCAACTGGAACAACTACTTCCTGCCGTTCGTGATGCTCGGCGACGACGAGACCTTCAACCTCCCGGTCGGGCTCGGCGTGCTCATCTCCGGCTCGCCCGCGCTCAACCCCGCGCTGGGCGGCAGCGATCTCCCCATCCACCGGCCAGAAGCCGCGATCACGGGCGTGCTCACCGTGGTGCCCGTGGCGCTCGTCTTCCTGTTCGCCCAGCGCTACCTGGTGCGCGGGCTGCTCGACGGCGCCGTCAAGAACTGAACCGCAACGGAGTGAACGTGAAGATCACCGCTGTCGACGTCGTGCTGTGCGCGCAGCCCGCCGTCACGCCCGTCTTCCGCTGGCGAGACGGCCTGCCCGGGTCCGAGCCCGCGCACACCGGTGGCTGGCTCGTGCTGTCCACCGACGACGGGCACACCGGCTACGCCTACAGCCAGCGCGGCGCCATCCTGGCCGACATCGCCGACCGGCGGCTGCGCGCCGAGCTGCTCGGCGCCGACCCCCTGCAACGCGAGTGGCTGTGGCACCGCGTGTGGGAACTGGACCGCATCGAGGAGATGCCGCTCTACATCCACGGCCTGGTGGACGTGGCGCTGTGGGACATCGCGGGCAAGGCGGCCGGGCTGCCGGTGCACCAACTGCTCGGCGGGTTCCGCTCCGCCATCCCCGCGTACGCCTCCAGCGCGACCTTCGCCACCGTCAGCGAGTACCTGGACGTCGCCGACCAGTGCCTGGAACTGGGCTATCCGGCCATCAAGCTGCACGCCTGGGGGGACGTCGACCGCGACATCGCCCTGTGCGCGGCCCTGCGCGAGCACGTCGGCGACTCGGTGCCGCTGATGTACGACGGATCCGCCGGATTCGACCTGCTCGACTCGATCAAGCTGGGCAGGGTCCTGTCCGAGGCGAATTACCTCTGGTACGAGGAGCCGATGCGCGAGTTCAGCGCGACCGCCTACCAGCGCCTGGCCGAGAAGGTGGACGTGCCGCTGATCGTCGCCGAGACCAGCGACGGCGCCCACATGAACACCGCCGACTTCATCGCCAACGGCTCGGCCACCGCGGTGCGCACCAGCGCGGGCCTGCGCGGCGGCATCACCGGGGCCATGCGCATCGCGCACCTGGCCGACGCCTACCGGATGCGCGCCGAGGTCCACGGCGGCGGCATCGTGCACACCCACCTGTGCATGGCCATCCCCAACACCACCTACTACGAGTCGTTCGTCCCCGCCAACCCCGTGACCAGGGAGGAAGCGGTCGACGCCGACGGGCTCGTCCACGCGGGAACGGCGCCCGGCATCGGATACGAGGCCGAATGGGAGCGCACGTCCGTACCGGCCGGGCTGGAGCCCTACACCTCCTGAAATCCCCCCAACAAAGGAGATCACCGACATGAGCGACAAGCGGAGCACCGGCCCGAGCAGACGTGTCGTCCTTGGGACCGCCGCGGCGTTGCCCCTGATCGCGGCCACGCCCGCGGCGGCGGCGGCCAAGGGCTGGTCGTGGAGGCTGCTCACCGAGGGCGACGACGTGTGGCAGCGCAACTACTGGCGCGGCGGGGAGCAGTTCGACTTCCGGCTCGGTGGTGGCGGCTGCGTCCCGCAGATGCGGCACTGCCCGACCGGCTACCGGCCGCTGCTCTCGCCGACCTACGAGGGCGAGGAGACCGACCGGGTCATGCAGGCCGTCCTGTGGGGCCTGAACGTCGAAGCCGCGACCAACGTCCTCGACCGGCGCTGGAACGTCAACCAGGCGGGTACCCGTCCCGGCGCCTACCAGCGCACGGTGCGCGTCGAGCGGACCAGCTCCACCACCACCGACGTGTGGACCATCGCCGACAGGCAGTGGTACGCCGAACTCGCCGGCGACTTCGCGGGATCGGACGCCGTCCCGCAGCTCACCCGCTACACCAGGCTGTCCAACGGCGCGCTGGAGATCCGCCGCGTCATCCGGCTGCCCAAGGTCGTCAACGCCGGAGCGACGGTCGCCAACGTCGAGTTCTACCTGGAGAACTGGCTTCCGTTCCTGCGCTCCGCCGACGCCTTCACCGCCCTGGCCATGCGGCTCGACGCCAACGGCGACCCGAGCGAGTGGTACCGGGCGGGCCAGAACATCCCCTACTACCCGTGGACACCGACCAGCACCACCAGCGGCTACGCCATGGTCTACAAGGAAGGCGCGCACAGGACCACGCCCAACGTGGCCGTGGTCTTCTCCAAGAACCCGGGTACGAAGCACGCCACCTCGGCCGTGTTCGAGAACGTGCGCAACTCGATGGACTGGGACACCGGCATCGGCATCCTGCCCGGCGCCCACATCACCGGCGGGGAGGCGAACAGCATCCTGGACTACACGATCCGCATCGTGCCCAACGGCGGCACCAGCGCCGGCCTGGTCACCAACCTCAACGCACAGGTCGCCGCGATCCGGCCACCCGCCCTGTACGGCCCGGCGCACGCGCTGTCCGGCGAACTGGGCACCATCGCGGCGCGGCTACGCGGTTACCTGACCTCCGCCGAGGGAACGCGAACCAACCACCTCGCCCCGCTCCTTGTCTGAGTCCGGCCATCTCGATCCCGGCTATGGCGCACATGGCGTTGTCGTCCCGGAAGGGGATCGCCCTGAACTTGTTCTTAAACCAAATTCTTGGGCGTATGCCCTGGCCAGAGACTTACGGCATCTATCCGCGCATAGCGGACTGTGTCATTGTAGTTACGGCGTGTCGCCGTGACATGGTGCGGCCACCGTCTCATCTTCGCTGCGAACCGGACAGACAAGAAGGAGAGACGATGGCCGTGGCATCCATTGCGACACCAGCGCGACAGGTGTCCCGAAATCCGTCCCAGAAGACCTTCCCGACCGGGCGATGAGCGAGCTGTCGCACTTCCGACGGTGTCGGTTTCCGAAGTCGCGTGCACGGATATCAGGAGTCGTCGGCACACGCGCGCTGAGGGGCGGAGCGCCGACGGCGAAATGCCGGTCCAGAAGCTATCCGGCGGCCGAGCGGGTCTTCGGCACCCTGATGCCGCACCGCCGGCCCGCGACTACGAGACCCGATCGGCCGGCTCCGAGTCGATGATCTATTGGTCGATGACCGAGGACATGACCCGCCGCTTGACCGGAACGGCCACCCCGACCTGGCGCGATCCCGCACCAGGGGGTCACTTCGGGGCGTCACCCGTAGGGCGGATCGAGCGCCTGATGGCCGGCCGGACGGTGGTGATGGTGGCCCACCGGATGCGGACGGTCCAGCGTGCCGACCGCATCGCCTTCCTGGACGGTGGCCGGGTCGTCGAGGAGGGTGATCACGAGGAGCTGGTACGCCGCGGCGGCCGCTACGCCGATTTCCTCCACGTTGGTGCGGTAAGCTCCCGGTAGCAGCTAGCCAAATTTGGCTAGCGAAGTTCGGGAGGGTTCGATGAAGCCGGTACGGCTGCTGGTCCTGGGCGCGCTGCGCAGGCGCGGGCGCGCCCACGGCTACCAGGTCCGCGCGGATCTGGAGTCGTGGGGCGCGCACGAGTGGTCGACCGCCACCTCGGGCTCGGTCTATCACGCGCTCAAGAGCATGGCCGGTCAGGGCCTGCTGGTGACGCACGAGACGGTCGCCTCCGAGGCCGGGGGTCCGCCGCGGATCGAGTACGAGCTGACCCAGGAGGGCGAGCGGGAGTACCTCGACCTGCTGGGTCAGGCGCTGGCCGACCGCGAGCCGAGCCTGGACGTGCTGGGCGCCGCTGTCGGCCTCATCGAGGACCTTCCCCGGGAGCGGGCCCTGGAGTTGCTGCGCGAGCGGGCCCGCGCCATGCGCGAGTGGCGCACGAGCATCACCGCGTACCTGCCCGAGGGCACGGATCTGGCGACCTGGGGACCGGTGGGCGAGGTGCTGTCCCTGTGGCTGAGCACCGCCGACGCCGGCGCCCAGTGGACCGACCGAATGATCCGCCGCCTGGAAGAGGGCGCGTTCACCATGGCCGGCGAATAGGAGTTCCCCCGATGGCCAACGAGATCGCCATACCGCTGCTTCCCTGCCGCTCCATCGACGAGATGGCCGACTTCTACACGATGCTCGGTTTCCGCCGGACCTACTACCAGGTCCGGCCGAACCCGTACGTGTTGCTCAAGCGCGAGGATCTCCAGCTGGGCTTCTTCGGCATGCCGGAGGCGTTCAAGCCCGAAGACTCCTACGGGACCTGCGTGATCGTCGTGCCGGACACCGGAGAGCTGTTCGAGGCGTTCGCCGCGGGCATGCGCGCGGCGCACGGCAAGCTCCTGGTCTCCGGCATCCCCCGGATGACCCGGCCGCGCAGGCGGAAGAACGACGGCAACCACTCCGGCTTCGCCGTCATCGACCCCGGCGGCAACTGGATCCGCTTCATGGCCGCCCGCCCCCTGCCGGAGAAGGAGGAGGCCACGAGCAGGCTCACCACCTCGCTGAACCGGGCGGTCGTGATGGGCGACTCCCACGGCAATCACGAGCGGGCGGCCGAGATCCTGGACGGCGCCCTGAAGCGGGACAAGGACACCGCGTCGGCGGCCGAGCTGCTGGAGGCGCTGGTCTACCGGGCCGAGCTCGCCGTCCGCGCCAAGGACCACGCCGCCGCCGGGCACGCCCTGGCCCGGGCGCGCGCCCTCACCCTGACCGAGGCAGAACGCGAGCAGCTCGCCCAGTCCCTGGCGGCCATCGACGACCTCGAGGCCGTGCTAGGTCTCTGACCGGATACGGCGCTTGCGCGGGGCCGCCGAACGGGGCGGCCATCGCGACGTTCCCCTGCCGGGGGTCTACCAGCGTGCGCTGTCCGGCCTCGTATCGGGCGAACGGCTCCGCGACCCGCAGCAGCGAGCCGAACGGGCCACCCGGATCCTCGATGTGGCGGCCGGCCCCTGCTGCGCCACGGCTATCGACGAGTGACCATGGACGATGTGGCTGCCGGGGTGGGGCATCGGCAAAGGCAATGTCTATCTGCACTGGAAGACTCGCGAGCAACTGTTCGGCGCGGTTTTCGCGCGCGAGGTGCTCTCGGCGATGGACGAGCTGCGGCACGCGTTGCGGCAGGACCCGGAGGCGTGCCTGCTGCACCGCTTCGCGCGTATCTACTGCTCGCCGAACACGGGCTGCTCCGCGACGACATGCACGTCGATGAGATCGGCTACGCCTACCAGGCGACCTTCGAGGGCTTCCTGCGAGCCGAGGCCGACGCCCCCGCCGACGGCCGGGATCAGCGGGCGGACCTGCTCGCGCAGACCATCCGGCGGGCATTCGAGAGCGTGCCGACGGTCCCCGAGGCCACATTGCGCGACCTCGCCGCCGCCACCATCACCTTGCTCGGCGACGTGATCGACGCTGATCGTGGTGAATCCGGCATACCTGAGGCCTGAGCCTTACGGACGCAGGGAAGGGACCGCAAGGGTCGGTAGTCGCGGAGGTTGGCCGGATGCGATCATCGAGTGGGTGAGCGACTGCACCTTCTGCGAGATCGTGGCCGGTCGGTTGTCGTCCTATCGTGTCCTCGAGGACGAGCACACCCTGGCGTTCTTGAACATCAGACCCGCCTCTCGAGGACACACGTTGGTGGTTCCGCGTGTGCATGCGCGCGACGTGTGGGAGATATCCGAGGTCTCTCACGGCAAGGTCGCCGACATGGTGCATCGAGTCGCCGCTCTGCTGAAGACGGCCCTCGCCCCCGAGGGCGTGAACGTGAAGCACAACACGGGCGAGGCCGCCGGCCAGGACGTCTTCCACTTCCACGTGCATGTGGTCCCGCGCTGGCACGGCGACGACCTGCGTCTGACGTGGAGCTCCCCGTTGGCTCCGTCCCGCGAACTGGAACAGGTCTTGGAGCGGGTCACCGCAGGTCGCTGAGGTTCTTCTCGGCGAGGTGGTGGCCGACCGGCTGGAGGCCGGGCTGCCCGTCGCGAGGAAGTGGGCCAGCCAGCGGAAGTCACGGCGACGGTCGCGTCCTAAACCTGCCAGTGCCCGCTGCTCGATCCCTGCTTGGCTGGGCGCCCGCCTTCCACACGCACCGCCTGAACGGGAATCATGTCAACCACCACGCTCGCCCGGCCACGCTCCCTCATCAACTGGCTCGCGGTCATCTCGCTCATGCTGGGCATCTTCGCCATCGTCACCAGCGAAATCCTGCCCATCGGCCTGCTGACCGCCATCGGCGCCGACTTCGGCCTCTCCGACGGCGCCACGGGGCTGACCATGACACTGCCCGGCATCGTCGCCGCGGTCGCCGCACCCGCCGTCACGCTGACCACCGCGCGCCTGGATCGCCGCGTGATGCTGTGCCTCCTCATGGCGGTGCTCGCCGTGGCCGATGTGCTGGCTGCCGTGGCGACGTCCTACTGGGTCATGCTGATCTCCAGGGTGCTCGTCGGCCTCACGATCGGTGGCTTCTGGTCCATCGGGGCCGGGCTGGCCGGCCGCCTGATGCCGCCGCACGCCGTCGGCACCGCCACCGCTGTGATCTTCTCCGCCGTGCCGCTGGGCTCCGTGCTCGGCGTACCGGCCGGAACCTTCATCGGCAACCTCGCCGGCTGGCGAACCGCCTTCCTGGTCCTGGCCGCGCTGGCAATCCTGGTCCTGGCCGCCCTGCTGATGCTGCTGCCGCCGCTGCCCGCTCACCAGATCACCAGCCCTCGCGTCCTGCTCGAGCTGCTGCGTACCCGGGGCGCCGCCATCGCCTTGTTGGCCACCTTCCTCATCGTCTTGGCGCACTTCGGCACCTTCACCTACGTCACGCCCTTCCTCCAGGACGTCACCGGCCTGCATCCTGCGGTCGTCAGCGCTGTCCTGCTGGCGTACGGCATCGCGGGCATCGCCGGCAACTTCCTGGCCGGCAAGGCCACCGTCACACGCCTGCGAGCCGCTTTCGTGACCTGCGGCTGCCTGATCGCGGCCACCACCCTGCTGCTGCCCCCGGCCGGCGGCACAACCGCCGGCGCCGTCGTGTTGCTCGTGGTGTGGGGCCTGGCCTACGGAGGCGTGCCCGTCTGCTCGCAGGCATCGTTCATCACCGCCGCCCCTCACCTGCCCGAAGCCGCCACGGTGGTCTTCACCTCCTCGTTCCAGGCGACTTTCGCCCTCGGCGCGTTCCTCGGTGGCCGCGTTGTCGACGCCTTCTCGGTCTCCATCGTGATGATCTGCGGCGGGCTGACCGCTCTCCTCATGGCGGTATCCCTCTGGTCGCTCACCAAATCCCGCTGAGCCCGCGCCTTATGCATCCCGTCACGACGCCACACCGCCGACGAGGATTCGCCCGACGAGCGGTGAGGACGGTGGCGCCTTTGCGGTGGATCCGGTGGTTTGCTCGGCTAGGGTCGCTGGGTGGGAACTCGTCGCATGCCGGCCGCCGAGGTCGATGTCTCCTCAGATCTGGTTCGGCGGCTCTTGGCTGACCAGCATCCAGACCTTTCCCGCCTCCCCATCGAGATGATGTCCACCGGGTGGGACAACGTCATGTTCCGCGTCGGCCACGCACTGGTCGCCCGGCTGCCGAGGCGTGAGGTCGCCGCCAGGTTGCTGGTGCACGAACAGCGGTGGCTCCCACGTCTTGCGCCCCGGCTGCCGCTGCCGGTTCCCGCGCCTGTTCGGGTCGGGCAGCCAGGCCTTGGCTACCCGTGGCCCTGGGGTGTCGTCCCGTTCCTGCCCGGGCAGGTCGCCTCACGGAATCGGCCGGCTGATCCGGGAGACGCCGCGGTCAGCCTGGGCACGTTTCTGGGGGCTTTGCACACTCCCGCCGCCCCGGACGCGCCCGTCAACCCCTACCGCGGTGTCCCGCTCGCGGAGCGCCGCGCGGCGGTCGGCCAGAACCTGAGCATCGTGGGCGCCCTGGTCGACCATGAGGCCGTGATGCGCGTATGGGAGGTCGCGGTCGCGGCGCCGCGGTGGGACGGGCCCCCGACGTGGGTGCACGGCGACCTTCACCCCGCCAACATCCTGGTCCATGGCGGCCGGGTCAGCGGCGTGATCGACTTCGGTGACATCACCTCCGGCGACCCCGCCACGGACTTGTCCGTGGCCTGGATGCTCTTGCCTGCGGAATGCCACGACGCCTTCCGGAAGGCCTATCAAGCGGCGGGCGGGTACGCGGCGGGGGACGAGATCTGGGTACGGGCCAGGGGCTGGGCACTTGTGCTGTCGCTCGCGTTCCTGGCCCACTCGGCTGATAACCCCCAGATGGCGGAAATAGGCCATCACACCATCACTGCCGTGCTCGCGTAGCGTCATGAACAACGTCGCTCCGAGAGTGTCCGCCGTGTCGCTTCCGATCGTGTCGTCGCAGTCGGTCAGGAGATCGCGGATCCACCGCTACGGCAGGGCGGGCACGGCCGGCGCGGCGTCGGTCCAGCCGACCTGGAGCATGGTTTGGGTGCTGGTCTTGTTCAGGAACAGCTTGTCGTCGATCATGGACGTCTGTCTTTCTGACAGCAGGAGCATCGCGCCGGTGTCGATGATCAGGTCGGTCTTGGTGCCGATCTTGACCTTGGTCGCGTTGACCTTCTGACTGATGTCCGGGTGGTCGATCGAAAGGGCCGCGCCGGTTCTGCCCACGCTGTCCGTTGTCCTTCCCTGGGAGCGGACGCCAGGCATCGTCAGCAAGGCCTGGTAGGCCGCGGTGCGGACCTCCTTCGGCGCCGGAAGCCGGTGCAGCAGCGCAGGCAGCGCCCCGGTGACGTACCTGTCCACGGCGTTCTCCTGAACGCGTGAGACCTTCGCGGCCTCCGCGAGCCAGGACTTCAACCTGTTCGGGTCCGCGGGCAACCGCTGGACCTCGTCGTACGTCAGCCGCTGCCCGGCCAGAAAGAACGTGTTCTCGCCCCGCATCGGGGAGACGTGGCCTTTGCCCGGTTTCGTGGACAGCGACACGGTCTGGCCGTTGGCCGCGCGGGTCCACTTGGCCGGCGAGCCGTCGCGGTCCCACGCCTTCCGGTCCGCCGCGCTCTTCGGGTACGTCCCCAGCTGCCGGAATCCGACCCAGGATTTGCCGTCGGGCGTGGTCCACTCCTCGGAGAGCTGCTGCTCCACCACCCAGTAACGGTTGGCCCCGCTGCCGAGTTGGCGATGATGGGTTCTCTTGAACAGCACCTTCGTGTGCCAGTAAGCGCCTTCCGGCGGAGCCGACGTGGTGGCCGTGAGCCGCGCCTCCGGTGCCTTCGCGAGGCTCGGCAGGACCAGCAGCGCGGCGGCGCCCACGGCGGTCAGGCCGATTCCGACGGCGATCAGCGGCCGGACCCGTACGGTCGCGAGCTTCATGTGCTTCCTCCAGACATCCGAAATGACATCCCCCAATACGCCTGAGCGCCTGGCAAGGTTGCCTGCGGTACTCGGGCAACTGTTGGAGCCGTCGAGGCGTATTAGGGGGCGTGAAACGGGACAGAAAGCCGTGAGCGGCTCAGAGCACGACTTCGGCGCGTTCGTGGCCGCAAGAGCCACGACCCTGCTGCGGGTCGCCTACCTCGCCTGCGGAGACCAGGCGGAGGCGGAAGATCTGCTGCAGACGGCGCTGGAGCGTACCTACAGGAACTGGGACCGGGTGCAGCACGACAGCCCCGAGCCCTATGTGCGCCGCGTCATCATCAACGCCGCCATCAGCCGGGCCCGCCGCCGGGCGATCCTGAACATCATCCCGATGCGCGTCCCGCCGGAGACGCGGGCGCGCTCGGCCGACGTCGACTTACGCCACGTGCTCATGGAAGCGCTGCGCGACCTGCCTCCCCGGCAGCGCGCGGTGATCGTCCTGCGGTACTGGGAGGACCTCAGCGAGACGCAGACCGCGGAGGTGCTCGGCTGCACGCTCGGCACGGTGAAAAGTCAGGCGTCGAAGGCGATGGCCAAGCTGCGCACGGCCCTCGGCGAGGCATCTGTGGAAGGAGTGATCGGAAATGCCCATGCTTGAGGACCAGCTCCGCCAGATCATGGCGGACGAGACCGCGAGGCTGCATGCCGCGCCCGACCTCGTGGAGCGGGTCATGCGGTCCTCACGGCGGAAAAGGAGGCGGGGCAGGCTCGCGGCCCTGGCCGCATCGGTGGCCGTCGTCGCGGCAGCCCCCTTCTACCTGGCCGTGGCCCCGGGCGCCGTGCAGATGCCCGCCGTCTCCGAGACGCCGGATCCGCCCGCCATCGACGACACCCCGCCCATTCCGTCCGAGCCTCCCAGCCTCGGGGACCTGGGCGACGGGAGGGCGTTCGGACGCGTCAGGGTGGGTTACCTACCCGATGGCCTGCAGTGGTCTCACCGGTCCGTGGACTTCGGCGACAGGTACACGACCTCGTGGAACTACGACGGCGACAAGAACGGCTTCTACTGCGTCCAGATCTACGTGTACGAGGGCGAGGCCGTCCAGCAGGTCGACGACCGCGTGCAGATACACCGCGACGAAGGGGAGGGCGAAGAGGTGACCGTCGGCGACCGGACCGGCTACGCGGTCATCGAATCGGTTGGCGAGGACGGTATGAAGGGCACCCCCACGCTCATCCTGAACATGGGCGAGCGGCGGCGGGCCGAGATCATGTTCAGCCCCACGTACGCGAAGAAATTCCCCGGCGCCAAGGCCGTGGACGACGAGCTGAGGAAGATCGCTGAAGGGCTCACCGCCGACGACTAGCCAGTCCATCCCGCGCGGTCCTCCTCGGAAGAACACGACATTCCTGATCTCGCCGGCCTCGGGTGTTGCTGCCGCTGGAAGGCGCACTGGTCCTCGGGCGGCAAGTACTCCGCCGGACACCCGTAGTTGAGCGATCGCTTGAATCTGCCTTATGGTGGATTTAAGCAGTCGCTCAACAAGGGGGAGCGGGTATGACTGTCGCGGTCGTGGTCGGTGGCGGGATCGGAGGGCTGGCGGCGGCGATCGCGCTGCACCGGAGCGGGTGGCGGGTCACCGTGCTGGAGCGGGCCGGGGAGTTCGGGGAAATCGGGGCCGGGCTGGCGCTCTGGCCGAACGCCATGCGCGCGCTGGCCGCCCTGGGCCTGGCCGAGCGGGTACGCGCGATCGCCGGGGTGGAGACCGTGGGCGGGGTGCGGGATCGGGCCGGGCGGTGGCTGTCGAGGACGGACAACGCCGATGTCGCGCGACGGCACGGGTGGCCGTTGCTCATGGTGCACCGGGCCGAGCTGGTGCGGCTGCTGGTGGCGGCCCTGCCGGCGGAGCTGCTGCGGGCGGGCAGCGAGGTGCGGGCCGTGCGGCCGGACGGCGACGGGGTGGTGGTCGAGCACCGGGGCGGGTCGGTGCGGGCGGACCTGGTGGTGGCGGCCGACGGTGTACGCAGCCGGATGCGGCGGCAAGGCTGGCCGGAGGCGCAGGCGCCCCGGTACGCCGGATGCACGGCGTGGCGGATGGTGACCGAGCCGCTGGGCGGGCGGGGGGCCGAGGGAGCGCTGTTCTGGGGGCGGGGTGAGCGGATCGGGTTCGCGGCGCTGCCGGGAGGGAGGTTCTACTGCTTCGCCGCTGCACGGGTGCCCGAAGGGGGCGGGGAAGATCCGTACTCCGGGCTCATGCGCAGGTTCGGCGGCTGGCCCGATCCCGTCCCCGAGATGCTGGCGGCCGTGCCCGAGGACGCCGTGCTGCGTCACGACGTGTACGAGACGCCGCCGCCGGCCTCGTACGTCCGTGGCAGGGTCGCGCTGCTGGGGGACGCGGCGCACGCGATGGAGCCGACGCTGGGGCAGGGGGCGGGCACGGCGCTGGAGGACGCGGTCACGATCGCCGCCTGCCTGCGGGGGGAGCCGGACGTGGACGCGGCGCTCGCGCGGTACGACAGGGTGCGGCGGCCGCGTACCCAGGCGATCGCGCGCCGGACGGCCCGGCTGGGGGCGGCCGGCCTGGTCGCCTGGCCGCCGGGCGCCTGGTTACGCGACCTCGCCGCCCGGCTGGTTCCTCCCGGGGTGCTGCTGCGGTCGATGGATTCCGTCCTCTCGTGGACGCCGCCGGAGGTGGAGGAACGGGGCAGGTCAGACCTCGGGCCGGGGGGAGGGGCGGGGACCGGTGCCTGACTGGACGTACCAGCCGCTGCGGGGGATCGCGGGGGCGCTGCTGGGCGTGCGGAGGTCGCGGCGGGCCGCGCTGCGGGTGCTGGCCTGGACGGGGTCGCTGCCCGGCGGCGGGTGGGCGGTCGCGCGGCTGCTCGGGCACCGGCATCCGCCGCCGCACCTGGCGGGGAGGGTGCGCGGGGTCGCGGTGCGCAGCCGGTTGGGGGCGGCGGTGCCGCCGGGGGTGGCACGGGACGCCGTACGCGCGCTGCCGCCGCTCGGGGCGGGGCTCATCCTGGTGGAGCCGGTCGGGGCCGCGGAGGTGCCGCTGGTACGGGAGGCGGCGGCGGGCCGGCGGGTGCCGGTGCTGGCACGCACGGACGATCCGGCCGTCGCCGCCGCCCTGGCGCCGTACGTGGACGCGATCCTGCCGGCGAACGACCCGCAGATCGTTCATCCCGCCCCCGCCTCCGTCCGCATGGCGGCCCGCGCCCTCGCGAACCCCGCCAAAGCCGTCCTCGCCACACCGGCGCTGCTGATCGAGGCGGGCCCCGGGTGGTTCGGTCGGGTGATGGAGGCGGCGACCCCCACCGCGCCCGCGCCCTCGCCTCGGGACGTCGGCCGCGATCCCCGCCGGTGGCCTGCCTGGTGGTGGGGGCTGGTGGCCGGCGTCGCCATCGCGGTCGCCGGGCTCGTGGCCGCCGCGGTCGCGCTCGGGCCGGTGCTCCTCTGGTACGACCGCGCCTTCCTCGGCATGGACCGCGAGGCGCTGCACAACGTCAACCACCACCTGGTGCACTTCCTGCGCCACGACCGGATCACCCTGGCGGGCACGATGGTGGCCAACGGCGTCCTGTACGCGGGCCTGTCCGCCGGGGGCATCCGCCGCGGGTGGCCGTGGGCGCGCGAGGCGTACCTGGCCTCCGGGTGCATCGGGTTCGCCGCCGTGCTCTACCTCTTCGCCCACGGGTACGTGGAACCGCTGCACACGATGCTGGCCGTCGGGCTCCTCCCCGTGTTCGTGGCCGCGACCCGCCGGTCTCCGGATCGCCCGCGGTGGACGTACCGCCCGGAAGGCCCCGAACGCGAACGCCGCTCGGCGCTCACCGGCCAGCTCCTCATGGTGATCACCGGGACCGGGCTGTTCGCCGGCGGCGTGGCCGTGTCGGCCGTCGGCCTCACCGGGGTTTTCGTCGCGAGCGATCTGGAATTCCTGGGGACCGGGCCGGACGCGCTGCGGGCGGCCAACGCGCGGTTGTTGTCGTTCATCGCGCACGACAGGGCCGGGTTCGGCGGGGGGCTGATGGCGGCCGGCGCGGCGATCGCGCTGCTGAGCGCGTGGGGGTGGCGGCGCGGCGAGTCGTGGGTGTGGTGGACGCTGGCGCTCGCCGCCGTCGCCGGGTTCGCGCCCGCCGTCGCCGTCCACCTGGCCATCGGGTACGTCGACCTCTGGCACCTCGCGCCGGCCTACTTCGGGATGATCCTCACCGCGACCGCGTTGACGCTCTCCCGGCCGTACCTGTGTGCCCGATGAGGCTCCCGGGGCCCATCTTCACTGCTCCGAGGCGCGGCACATACGTACGTAGGCTCTCCGGGAATAGGTACCTATATGGGGAGTTCTCACGTGTCCTTGCGGCAGCTCACCGAGGCATTCTCGTGGTGTGAGCAATTGACGTTCACCGCAAGCGAGGAACGAAGAACCACACCATGGACCGGCATCAGCATCAGACTCCGCCAGTGGACGACCTCCGTGGCGAGGGCGCCGCCGGCGTGGCCTGCCGCTCGGAGCAGGGGAGCACCTTGGCCGAGGCGAGTGGCCGCGGCTCCGTGGTGAGCCGGGAGGCCTCGTGGTGGCTCTCGGCCGACCTCGTCTCCGCGCGCAGGGCACGCAGACTCACCCGTGAGACGCTGGCGGAGTGGGGCTTCGGGCACCAGATCGAGGTTGCCGAACTGCTGGTCAGCGAGTTGGTCGGCAACGCGCTGGGCCACGCGCGCGGGCAGGTTCGCCTCGGCTTCTCCGCCGCGGACGGGCGGCTGCGGTGCGAGGTGGAGGATGAGGACCCCGAGCTGCCGCGCATGCGTACCGTCGACGAGGACGCGGAGAGCGGGCGCGGGTTGTTCCTGGTCGACATGCTCTCCCGCTGCTGGGGCGGCGTTCCCACACCGCGCGGCAAGGCCATCTGGTTCGAGCTGCCGGATTTCGCCGAAGTCGACGTCGAGTCCCTGGAACCTCTGGAGGCGGTCGCCGCCTGAGCCCTGGGCTTTCCTGTCGCTCCCGGGACCGCGTGCGGATCGAGGCCAGGCGGCTTGCTAGTCTCACCCCGCGATCCACTTCACATCCTGCGCAGGAGCACCCTTGAGCATCGTCGCCAACGTTCTCGTCGCGCTCGTGGCGCTCCTGCACATCTACATCCTCGTGCTGGAGATGTTCCTCTGGCGGGCCCCGCTGGGGCGTAAGACCTTCAACCTGGACCAGGAGTTCGCCGACAGGTCCGCCGGGCTCGCCAAGAACCAGGGGCTCTACAACGGTTTCCTGGCCGCGGGCCTCGTGTGGGGACTCGTCGCGAGCGATCCTGTGGGATTCCAGGCGAAGGTCTTCTTCCTGGTCTGCGTGTTCGTCGCCGGAGCCTATGGAGCGGCGACCGTCAACAAGCGCATCCTGGTCGTCCAGTCGGTCCCCGCGCTGCTCGCCCTCATCCTGGTGGTCCTTTCCCGCTGAGTGCGAATGGCCAAGACGGCTGAAGGAAGGGATCACCCGGCGGGAGCGTCCCCGAACCGGCGCGCCGCCAGGTAGTCGGCCCAGCGGAGTATCGACGTGGTGACGTCCGGGATGGACAGCCCGTGGCGGGCGGCGAAGGCATGCGCCGGAGCCGTGGGGTAGCGGTCGCTCGAGAGGAACGTCAGGGTCTCCGGATCGGCCTTGGTGAGCCGCCGGGGCAGGCGCCTCACCAGGGCGACCGGGATCCGCACACGGGGAACCCTGACCTGGTAGTGCTTCGCGACCAGCGCGAGAAGGTCGGGCAGCGCGGGCGTGTCGTCGTCGAGCACCCAGTACGCGGCCCGCTCGGCGGTATCGTCCAGCGGGAGCAGGGTCATGAACCGGGCGAGGTGGTCGACCGGTATGACGGGGACGAAGGTCCCGGCGTTCCCCGGCAATGCTGCCATGGTGCCCTGCCAGATCTCCTTCACGCTCGACGCGAGGCCCAGGAACTGGTCGGACTCGCCGGTGACGCTGTCGCCGATCACGCTGGACGGATTGACGATCGACCACGGGACGCCCAGCCGGTCCGCGGTGGCCTGGAAGATCGCATCCGCCTCGACCTTGGACGCCTCATACGCCCCCAGGGTCTCGTACGTCTTCCGCCGCCGCTCATCACTCCAGGGGATCAGCGCCGGATCCTGCCCGCCCACCCGGTAGCCGGATACGTGAACCAGGCGGCGCAGGCCGGTCAGCCGCGCCGCGAAGGTGACGATCGCGTGGACGCCGTCGACGTTGGCGCGACGGGCCTCGTCCGCCGGCATGCCGAATCGGTAGGCGCCGGCACAGTTGTAGATCTCGGTGACGTCTTCCCATCCGGCCGGCTCGCCTTGGACCACCGACGGCGCGTCGAAGTCGACCCGAAGGTCGGCCGGGGCCGCGTTGTGCCCGTGATCCGCCAACCACCGGGCGAGCCGCCGGTACGACTCGCGGCTCCGGCTCGCCGCGCTCACCCGTACGCCGGCCCGGCCGAGCTCAAGGATGAGATGCCGCCCGATGAAGCCGGTCGCGCCGAACACCAGTGCGTGCCGCTCCGCCGGGCTCACGGCGACGTCTCCGCGATCTCGGTGGCGCGCTGGTCCACGAGCACGGTGAGGGCGTGGGCGGCGCAGCGCAGCGGCTCCACCGAACGCTGGGCACGTGACACGATCATCGCTCCTTCGACCATGCTGACCACGGCCGTCGCCAACGTGCGGGCCGCGGCAGGCGGATGGCCGTGAGCGATGAGGTACTCGGTCACGGGCGTGATCCAGGACTCGAAGGCGTTCGCGCACGCGTCCCGCAGCCGCTCGCTCTGCGCGCCCATCTCCAGAGTGACCACCGAGACCGGGCAGCCCAGCTGGAAGTCGCTGTCCGTGAGGATCCCGGTCAGTACGCCGATCACGCGCGCGATCATGTCGCCCGGGGTCTCCGGCTCCGAGGCCGAGTCGATCACGAGTGCGCGGAACCGGGCCGCCGCCAGCTCTATGGCCTTCTCGCCGAGCGCCTCCTTCCCCTCGGGAAAGTGGAAGTACAACGACCCCTTGGGGGCGTGCGCGTGCTCCACCACGGTATTGAGGCCCGTGCCGCTGTAGCCGCGGGCCTGGATCAGGTCGAGCATCGACTCCACCAGCCGTGCGCTGGTCATGGCGCCCTTTGTTCCGAACATAGGCTGATAATAGACCAGTCTACATATTTTTCGCCACAAGTCGGGCGACTCGGCGTCGCCGGTCGCGTACCGTCAGCCCGGCGTGACCCAGGTGGTGACGTCCACGTCGCGCGGGTTGACGAGCTCCGAGAGCACGACCGAGGAGGTGGTCTCGCCGAGGCTGCCGAGCTCCTCCAGCACCTGCTCCAGGTGGCGGGCGTCGCGGACGGCGATCGTGAGCTCGTAGCAGTTGTGGCCGGTCACATGGACGCAGGACAACACGTGCGCGGTCGCCAGGAGGCGTTCGCGGAGCCGGTTCGCGTCCTTCTTGGAGCGGTATCGGGGGCGCAGGGCGACCCTGGCCTGGAGGCCAAGCCCGAGGCGGCCGAGGTCGACGTGGGCGCCGTAGCCCTGGATCACGCCGCTGTCCTCCAGCCGGCGGAGGCGCTCGGCGGCCGCGGAGCGGCTCAGCGAGACGCGGCGGCCCAGTTCGGCCAGGCTGATCCGGCCGTCCTGGGACAGCTCGCGGAGGATCCGCATGTCGATGGGATCAAGGGCCGGCGGTTCGACGGCGTACACGGGTGAAGTCCTCCGGATCGATGATCAAAGCTCTTGTATGCCTTCACTTTGGCATGTCTCGCGGGCAGGTTGACGGCATAGCGTTTCAGCCCATGAAGGCGACTGTTCTGCAGGGCGTGGGAGAAATCCGGCTGGTCGATCTACCTGACCCGGTGCTCCGCGAGCCCACTGACGCGGTGGTACGGGTGCGGCTGGCGGCCGTGTGCGGGTCCGATCTGTGGCCTTACCGAGGGCAGGAGGCGTTCCGCGCCGGTGATCGGATGGGGCACGAGTGGATCGGGACCGTGGAGGAGACGGGGTCGGAGGTCACGCGGCTGCGGAAGGGGGATCTTGTGGTGGCGCCGTTCGCGTTCGCCGACGGTGACTGCCCGGCGTGCCGCGACGGCGTTCCCACGTCCTGCGGGCGGGGCGGGTTCTGGGGCGGCGGGAATGACGGGGGTCAGGCGGAGGCCGTACGGGTGCCGTTCGCCGACGCGACGCTGGTGCCCATCCGCTCCGACGTCGACGACGACCTCGCCCGCCGGCTGCTGCCGCTGACCGACGTCATGGCGACCGGGCACCATGCCACGGTCCTGGCCGGAGTGGTCCGGGGCGGGACCGTGGTGGTGATCGGCGACGGCGCGGTCGGCCTGTGCGCCGTGCTGGCCGCCCGCCGGGCCGGGGCCGAGCGGATCATTTCCGTCGGCCGTCACCCGGAGCGGGCGGAGCAGGCCCGGCGGTTCGGCGCCACCGACGTCCACCACGCCGACGATCCGGAGACCGCCGGTCTGATCGTCGAGTACACCGGCGGCGGGGCCGCTTCGGTGGCCGAATGCGCCGGCACCCAGTCCGCTCTCGACCTCGCACTGGCCGTGACGCGTCCCGGCGGCGTCATCGGGTCGGTAGGGGTGCCCAACGGGATCGAGCGAGTGGACCTCTACCGGTTCTTCCGGGCGAACGTCGGCCTGCGGGCGGGGGTCGCGCCGGTCCGGGTCTACCTCGACGCGCTCATCGCCGACGTCCTGGCCGGGACCCTCGATCCGGCGCCCGTCCTCACCGCGGAAATGGCGCTGCACGATGTCGCCGACGCCTACCAGGTCATGGACCGGCGCAAGGCGATCAAGGTCGCGGTCCGGCCCGCCGGGGGGAGCGGTTGACGTACAGCGCGCCGCCTCCCGGCCGCAGCACGTTCTGCTCCACCGACCTGCGGGAACCGCCGGACACGCGTCGTGGCCTGCTTCCGCGACAAGCTCTACGACGGGGCGAACATGCGGAGGGTCGCGGGCAGCACGACGACGTTCGGGCCCGGTGTCCGCAGTGCCTCGGCGAGGTCGCGTTCCAGGTCTTCCGGAGTGGTGCGGCAGGCGGGCACGCCGAAGGCCGCCGCGAGGGCGACGAAGTCGGGTCTGGCCAGCTCGGTTCCGGTGGCGGCGCCGAACGCGTCGGTCATGTACTCGCGCAGGATGCCGTAGCCGCCGTCGTCCACGATCAGCCACGTCACGTCGAGGTCGTGCTGGCGGAGGGTGGCCAGCTCGGCCAGGCCGTACAGCGCGCCCCCGTCGCCGGAGACCGCCAGCACCGGCCCGCCGGTGGCGGCGGCCGCGCCGAGTGCCGCGGGGAGCCCGTAGCCGAGCCCGCCCGCGCCCTGCGCCGACTCCATCGGCCGCGGCCAGGCCGACCAGGCCCAGTACGCGAGGATCGTCATGTCCCAGAAGCTCAGCGCCTCCGGGGGCAGCGCGCGTTCCACGGCCGCGAGCACCGCCCGTTCGAGCGCGAGGTCCTGCGCGTCGAGCCGCCCGGCGACCCGCGCGAGCACGTCGCGGACGGCGGCGCGGCTCACCGCGCCATGGTCGACGTCCCCGCCGGCTCCCGCCCCCGCGTCCTTGACGGCCCGCGCCAGTGCCTCCAGGGCGAGCCGGGCGTCCGCGTGGACGGCCAGCGCCGGGTGGTTGGACTCGAGCTTGCCCAGGTCGGCCTCTATCTGGACGACCCGCCCGCGCGGCCGCATCGTGTGGTAGTTGCTGGACAGCTCGCCCAGCCCGGACCCGGCCACCAGCAGCACGTCGGCGTCCTCCAGGAACGCCGTCAGGTGCCGATCCTCCAGCCACGACCGCAGCGACAGCGGGTGCTCCCAGGGGAAGACGCCCTTCGCGCCGAACGTCGTGGCGACCGGCGCGTCCAGCGTCTCGGCCAGCTCCAGCAGGGCCGCCTGGGCGCCGGCCCGGGCCACCCCGCCACCGGCCAGGATCACCGGCGAAGCCGCCCCGGCCAGCAGCTCCGCCGCCGCGGCCACGAGCTCGGGCCGGGGGCCGAGCGGTCGCGGCGCCACCCGGAGCCCGGTGACCACGGGAATCGCGGTCTCGCCGAGCAACACGTCCTGCGGGATCTCCACCCAGACAGGACCCGCGGGCGCGGTGAGCGCGACCTCCCACGCCGCGGCCAGCGCCGACGGGATCTGGCCCGCCGCGCGCACCACGTGGACGGACTTCACGACGTCCCTGAAGGACGCGGCCTGGTCCGGCAGCTCGTGCAGGTAGCCCTTGCGGCCGCCGCCCAGCCCGTCGGCGGGGATCTGGCTGCTGATGCCCAGGACGGGGACGCTCGCCGTACGGGACTCCATGAGCGCGGGCAGGGTGCCCAGCGCGCCCGGGCCGGTGGAGACCATGAAGGGGGTCACCGAACCGGTCGCGCGGGCGTGGCCGTCGGCGGCGAACGCGACGCTCAGCTCGGTACGGCAGCCCACGTACGACAGTGTGGACCTGCGCAGCGCGTCGAACAGGCCGAGCGCGTGCTGACCCGGCTCGCCGAACACCGTGGTCGCGCCGAGCGCGGCCAGCGACTCGGCGACCAGGTCGCCGCCCGTCCTCCTCATTGCTCCTCCTAAAGGACCTTGGCGAGGAACGCCTGGGTTCTCTGGTGCCGTGGATTGGCGATCAGCTCGCCGGCCGGTCCGGTCTCCACGACCATCCCGTCGTCCATGAAGGCGACCTGATCGGCGACCTCGCGGGCGAACCCGATCTCGTGCGTCACCACGACCATCGTCATCCCGGCCCCGGCCAGGTCCTTCATCACGTCGAGGACCTCGCCGACGAGCTCGGGGTCGAGCGCGCTGGTCGGCTCGTCGAACAACATCAGCTTCGGCCGCATGGCCAGCGCCCTGGCGATCGCGACCCGCTGCTGCTGGCCGCCGGACAACTGGGCGGGGTAGTGACCCGCCCGCTCCTCCATGCCGACCCGCCGCAGCAGGTCGAGCGCCTCCTGCCGGACGGCCTCACGCGGGCGGCCGAGCACGTGCCGGGGCGCCTCCATGACGTTCTCCAGCGCCGTACGGTGCGGGAAGAGGTTGAAGCGCTGGAACACCATGCCGATGTCGCGCCGCTGGTCGGCGACCTCGCGGGGGCGCATCTCGTACTTCTTCCCGCCCGAGCGGCGGTAGCCGACCAGGTGGCCGTCGACCCAGATCTCTCCGGCGTCCAGCCGTTCGAGGTGGTTCACGCAGCGCAGGAACGTCGACTTGCCCGAGCCCGACGGGCCGAGCAGGCACACCACCTGACCGGGGAGCACGGTCAGGTCGATGCCCTTGAGCACCTCGACCTTCCCGAAGCTCTTGCGTACGGCCCTGGCGACGAGCAGCGGCATCACGTCGCTCATGCGTGGCCTCCGAGGCGTCGTTCGAGCCGGGACTGGGCGAAGGTCAGCAGCGTGGTCAGCACGAGGTACCAGACGCTGGCCACGATCAGCAGCGGGATCTGCTGGAAGTTGCGTCCGTAGATGAGCTGGGCGCTGGTCAGCAGGTCCGGCAGGCCGATGACCAGCACCAGCGAGGTGAGCTTGAGCATCGAGATCGTCTCGTTCGCGGTCGGCGGCACGATCACCCGCCCGGCCTGGGGCAGGATGACCCGCCGGTAGACGAGAGCGGGCCGCATGCCGAGCGCCTCGGCGGCCTCGCGCTGCCCGCGGTCGACCGAGCCGATGCCCGCCCGGACGATCTCGGCCATGTACGCGGCCTCGTTCAGCCCGAGCCCGAGTATGGCCGCGGTGAACGGCGTGATCAGCGTGTTGACCGGGGCCGAGAAGAATTCCGGCCCGAACGGGACGCCGACGCTGATCCGCGGCATCACCGCGCCGAGGAAGAACCAGAACAGCAGCTGCACGAGGATGGGCGTGCCGCGGAAGAGCCACACGTACGCGGCGGCGACCCAGCGGAGCAGCGGGTTGTCCGACAGCCGCATGATCGCCAGAGCGGTGCCGAGCACGACGCCCACCAGCATGGCGAGCACCGTCAGCTCGATCGTGAGCAGCAACCCGCGCATGATCGACCGCTCGAAGAGGTAGCCCGCCACGAGGTCGAGCCGGAGCGCCGGGGTGGTCACCACGAAGCTGACCGCCATCGCGGCCAGCACCACGAGCACCGCCGCGGCCGCCCACCGGCCGGGCCGCCGCAGCGGCACGATGGGCTCGGCCGCGTGCTCCTGGAACCCGGTCATGCGCCCGCGTTGATCGCGGCGTCCTTGAACGCCTGCGCCTGCAGATTCCACTTGGCCAGCAACTGGTCGTAGGTGCCGTTCGCGATGAGCTTCTTCAACGCGCCCTGGACGGCGTCACGCAACTGCGGCTTGTTCTTCGGCACGGGGATGCCGACGGGCAGCGGGTCGATCGCGCTCACCGCGACCTCGAACTGCTGAGGCGCCTGCTTCACGCTGTAGGCCAGGGTGAGGTCCAGCGCGGCGACCATGTCGGCCCGCTTGGACTGCAGGGCTTGCACGGCGCTCGCCTGGTCGGGGAACGGGACCTTCTCCACGGCCGGCTTGCCCGCGTCGGCGCACTTCTTCGTGACGTCGTCCACGAGCAGGTCCCCGGTCGCGGCCTTCTCGACGGCGACCCTCTTGCCGCACATGTCGAGGACCTCCTTGACGCCCTGCGGGTTGCCCTTTGCCACCATGAGCGCCGACCCGGACTTGAGGTAGTCGACGAAGTCCACCTGCTGCTGGCGTTCCTTCTTGTCGAGCATGCTGGTCAGGCCCAGGTCGTAGCGGCCGGCGTTGAGTCCGCCGATGATGCCGTCGAAGTTGACGTTCTCGAAGGCGAACTCGACGCCCAGCACCTCGCCGAGCGCCTTGCCCAGGTCGGCGTCGAACCCGAGCACGGTCTTGTTGTCGGTGTCGAAGAACTCCATGGGCGGGAAGGACACGCCGGAGGCCACCCGTACCTTGCCGGCCTGCTGGATGTCCGCCGGGAGCAGCTTGGCGATCGCCTCGTCCTTCGCGCCGGCCGAGATCTGGGTCTTGGGCGCCGCCGTGGTCTCGTCGGGCGCGGCGCAGCCGGCGAGAGCCAATCCGCTGAGGAGGGTGCCAAGGAGATTGAGGGCGAGTGCTCTTCTCATGTCGTGCCCGTGCCTTCCCGTGCAGGTAGATGGGTTCGAGTGTGGGGGCGGCACGGCCGACCTTCAATCGGGGCAGCCCTGAAGACGCGCCATATCCTTTGTGGGTGACCACAAAGGTGTCCGTGGAGGACCTGCTGCGTTCCCCCGCTCTCCAGCTGCGGCTGCTGGCCGGCGAGGCGGGACTGGGGCGGTCGGTGTCGTGGGCGCACGTCAGCGAGCTCGACGACCCCACACCCTGGCTGCTCGGCGCGGAGGTCATCATGACGACGGGGATCGCGGTCCCGCGCTCGGCCGCCAGGCAGCGCGCCTACCTGGAACGACTCGACGACGCGGGTGTCTCCGCGCTGGCCCTGTCGGCGCAGCTGCACGTGCCGCCGCTGCATCAGGCATTCTTCCAGGCCGCCGAGGAGCGGGGGATGCCCGTGCTGGAGGTGCCGCTGGCCGTGCCGTTCATCGCGATTGCCCAGGAGGTGGCCGCGGCCGTGCAGGAGGACGCCAGGCAGCGTCTCGGCGCGCAGCTCCAGGTGTTCGGCGCGCTGCGGTGGCTGGCGGCCGAGGACCTCGACACGGCCACGCTGTTCAAGCGCCTGGAGCGGCTGTCCGGCTACGAGGTCTACCTGTGCACGCCGCAGGGACGGCCGCTGCTGCCGGGCGTGCCGGTGCCCGACCTCGCCGTGCTCCCGTCCGCGCCGGAGGCGCCGCCCACCATTCCCGGCGGCTTCGTCCTGCCCGTGCCCGCGCCGGGCGGCCCCGCGGGCTTCCTCGTCGCCTTCGAACGCCAGGGCGCCAGACCGGCCGGACTGGCCGTCGTGCAGCACATCGCCACGGTGGCCGCGCTGCAGGTGGCCATGGCCCGCCACGAACGCGAGACGCTGCGCCGCCAGGGCGCGGAAACCCTGTCCGAGCTGCTGCAGGACGTCCTCGAGCCGGCCACGGCGCGGCGCCGCCTGATCAGGATGGGCCTGCCGGTGGACGCCGAGTCGGCCCTTTTCGTGATCAGGAACGTGCCCGACGAGGCCATCCACCGGGCGCTGGACGACCAGCCGCACCTGATGCTCCGCAGGGGCGACGACCGGTACGTGCTCGGCTCACCCGCAATCGACGCGGAGGTCGCCGCGCTGCCGGGCGTCGCGGCGGGCATGAGCAGGCCGTTCCCGGCGGGGGAGTCCCTGCAGATCCCCAAGCGGGAGGCGGTGTGGGCGGCGTCCACGGCGGCCGAGTCGGGGCGCGCCCTGGTCCACTACGGCGACGACACCACCGGCAGGTGGCTGCCCGACGACCCGTGGGCGCTCACCGCGCTGGTCGAGAACGTGCTCGGCAAGGTGCTCGCGTACGACTCCGCGCACGGCTCCCACCTCCTGACCTCCGTACGCACCTGGATGGAACGCGACCGGCGCACCGAGGACGCGGCCGCCGCGCTGCACATCCATCCCAACACGCTGGCGTACCGGCTGCGCAGGTTCGCCGAGCTGACCGGCCGCGACCTGTCGTCCACCGCCGTGTTCGCCGAGGTCTGGCTGGCCCTGCGGGCCGGCCGCCAGCTCGGCCTCATGGACTGACCGGCCGGGAACCCCGGCGTGCGGAACGCGGAGGGCGGCTTGCCTAGCGGGGGGACAGGCGGAAGACGCGCAGTTCGCGGCCGGAGCGCTCGGTGTAGCCCTGGTACAGCGGCCAGAAGCGGATGAGGGACTGCCAGGCCTGGTCGCGGTCGGCGTCCGTCAGCAGGGTGGCCGTCACGGGGATGACGCGGCCCCGGAACTTCACCGTGGCCTGCGGGGTCTTCAGCAGATTGCCGCTCCACGCGGGGTGGTGGTCTCTGCCGAAGTTGCTGCCGACCACGAGGAACGTGCCGCCGTCCTCGGGCAGGCAGGCGAGCGGGCTCTCCCGGAGCTGTCCGCTCTTGCTGCCGGTCGTGGTGAGCAGCAGGTGGGGGATCATCTGGTCGCCCATGAGCACGCGGCCGCCGGTCATGCGGTTGACCAGGCGGTCGAGGGGCGGCACGATCTTGGGCGCGACCTTGGCGAAGCCCCTGGTGCCCGCCAGCCACTGGAAGAACGGGCGCAGCGCGGCGCTGACGCGTGCCCTGGCTCCGCCGCTGGACTGCTGCTGTTCGACCACGATGACCTCACGTTCGGGTGACGGTAGCGCTGCGGAGAAAGGATAGAACCCTAGCAAGCGTTTGGTCTACTGGTGGCCGCCTGCTTCGCGTGCCGTCTGCTCCAGTCGGTTCCGGTAGGTCTCCCACCACGCCCGGTCGCCCGGCGGCATGTTGTCGTTGTCCGCCCGCAGGCCGGCGGCGCCGTCGATCATCTCCCGGACGACGTCGGCGTGGCCGGCGTGCCGTTGGGTCTCGGCGACCATGTGGGCGAGGACGCGGTGCAGTGTGACCTCGCGGCGCTCCGGCTGCCACCAGGGGACGTGGCCGACAGCATCCAGCGCCAGCGCCTCGATCGTCGCGTCCGCGTGCGCCCAGGCTCGGTGGTAGAGGGCGATGATCTGCTCGCGGGACTCGTCGGCGGTCGCCCACATGTCCGCGTTGGGCTCCGCGCCCTCCTCGAACCAGGGCAGCGGCTCGCCCGACGGGCGGTCGAAGGTCTCGCCGAAGTAGCCGAACTCGACGCTGGCCACGTGCTTGACCAGGCCCAGCAGGTTGGTGCCTGTCGGGGTCATGGGGCGGCGGACGTCGTACTCGGAGAGCCCGTCGAGCTTCCACAGCAGGGCCTCGCGGGCGGTCTGCAGGTAGTGGTGGAGTTCTGCTTTCGGGTCCGATCGGGTCATGCCGGACATGATCTCATCATTCATCTCCGCCGGCGGCTCCGAGCCCGGCCCGCCACAGGATTTGACCCGCGGTCCGCTAGCGGTGGGGCCACATCGCGTTGAGGCGGTCCGCGGTGGCGTGGTACGCCTCCTCGATCGCCGGCGTGAGCACCACGTCGGCGCCGGGGCCCGCGGCGGCCAGGCGTTCGCGCAGCACGATGGACTCGGCCGTGTCGGCCAGGTCCAGCAGGCCGCTGATGCCGGCCGCGGCGGCCACGAGGTCGGCGCCGCAGGACTCCAGGGCCTCGCGTACCACGCCTTCGCGCACCGCGCCCTTGCCCAGCGCGGCGGCCGCCGCCGAGAGCGTCGCCACGTCGACCGGGTCGACGTCCACCACACGCAGCGGGACGTGCTCGGCCCGGCGGCCGGGGGCGTAGAGCCGGCCCGCCAGCCTGGCGGCGGCCGCGCGGTGGCCCTGGCTCGGCGCGAGCGCCCGCCACAACCGCTGGAGGGAGGTCAGCGCTGAGCCGTTGGCCAGCGGACCGGGCAGCGCCGCGCCGGCCTCCTCGGCGGCGTCCAACGTCAGCAGCAGTCTCTCCAATTCCTCGACCGCGTGGGCCAGGTCCTCGCCCAGATCGGGTACCAGGACCGCGCGGGGTCCCGGACCGCTCATGCGTCACTCTCTGTGAGCTTGCCGGGCGGACGGGGTAAGCATGTGCGAGCCTCGACGGCAGCGCCGGCCGGGGTGTGAGCCGGGGGAGGCGGGTGCGGCAGGGTTGTCACATTCGTGAGGGTACGCCGCACTTCTGGCTGTTGCCTGTCTCTATGGTGCTTTCTGTTCGTACATCCGATACGGGACCGTGCGAGGGTGACGGAAGGGACAGCCCGTTGTGACGGGCTGTCACGTCGTCCGGCTCCGGGCCGGCGATGGAGCTCAGGAAGGCGGTGGCGGCTGGGACCGTGCCGGATGGGCGGCGTCGTACGCGGCGACCGCGCGCTTGCCCGCGGTCATCCGCCACGCCTGCTCCAGCAGCGCCCCGATCTCCGCCCAGTCCTGCTCGGCCTCATGCAGCTCGACCCCGACCCAGGCCTTGACGTAGGCGGGCCGGAAGTAACGCGCCGGGTCGGCCGCCATCAGCGTCTCCAGCTCGCCCGGCGGCGCCTTCACGCACAGGGCGAGCCGGCCGTCGCCGTGGTGGTCGACGAGCAACCACGCGATCCGCTTGCGGCCCAGCAGCAACCCGACATGCCCGAACGAGTCCTCCGCCACCACCCCGGGCAGCCCTTCGACCAGCTCGGCCAGCCGCTCGCGCACCCGCCCGACGTCCGCGTCCGTCCAACCGCCTGCCATGCCCGGCAGCCTAGCCCCGGGCACCGACGTTTCGGGTTCCGGCGCGATGGAGACCGCACCACCAGCGGGTACGGCCGGGTGGCCGGCGGGTCTTGCTGGGGAATCGGGGGCGCGGCTAGGGTTCATGTCAATATTTAGGAAGGTTTCTTAACACGGTGGTGATCGCGGTGTCCCGACTGGGTGTGCTGGCCGTCCTCCTGGCGGCGGCCATCGTGACCGGGCTCTCCATGATGCTGCCGGAGGCCGGCGCCGCGACGCGCTCTTGCGCCACGGTCATCCGCTGCTGACAGGGCTCAGAGCCAGCCCATGTCACGGGCCCGGCGGACGGCCGCGTGCCGGTTCTCGGCGGCCAGCTTCATCACTGCCGAGGACAGGTAGTTGCGTACCGTGCCCTCCGTCAGGCTCAGCTCCCGGGCGATCCGCGACACAGGCGCCCCGCCCGAGGCCGCGCGCAGCGTGTCCAGCTCGCGCGGGGTCAGCGGGCACTCCTGTGTGGCGAGCGCGTCCGCGGCCAGCTCCGGATCGATGTAGCGGCCGCCCTCGTACACCTGCCTGATCACCTTCGCCAGCGTGGCGGCGGAGTTGTCCTTGCCCACGAACCCGCGTACGCCCGCCGCCATCGCCCTGCGCAGGTAGCCGGGCCGCCCGTGCGCGGTCACGATCACCACCCTGCAGCCAGGCGCCTCCCGCGCGATCCGCTCGGCGGCGGCCAGCCCGTCGAGCCCGGGCATGTCGATGTCCAGCATGGCCACGTCGGGCCGCACGTCCACAGCCAGCCGCACGGCCTCGTCGCCGCGGCCGGTCTCGGCCACGACCTCGATGCCGGGCTCGGCGCCGAGCAGGGCCACGAACGCGCCGCGTACCAGGTGGTGGTCCTCGGCGAGGAGCAGTCTGATCACGCCGCCTCCACCGCCGCCAGCGGCACGGAGGCGGTGACCCGGAACTGACCGCCGCCGCCCTCCGCCGTCAGCGTGCCGCCCACCTCCTTGACCCGCTCGGCCAGGCCGGTGAGGCCGTTGCCGCGGACCACGCGGGCGCCGGCCGGGCCGCCGTCGTTCACGATCTCCAGGACCACACGCTCCCCCTCGGTGTGCACGGTGACCTCGCACCAGGTCGCGGCGCTGTGCCGCAGCACGTTCGTGACCGCCTCGCGCGCCACCCAGCCCAGCGGCACGTGCACGTGGCCGGGCAGGTCGTCGGGCAGCTCGGGCTTGTCACAGCGGATCCCGGCGGCGCCGAGCACGGCCGCGACCCCGTCCAGCTCCGTGGCCAGCGACGTCGCGCGGTAGCCGCGGACGACCTCGCGTACGTCGTGCACGGCGGTACGGGCGATGCGCTGGATCTCGGTCAGCTCCCGGCCCGCGCCCGACGCGTCGGTCCTGACCAGGCGCTCGCCCAGCTCGGCCCGGAGCGCGATGGCGTGCAAGGTGTGGCCGAGCGTGTCGTGCAGGTCGCGGGTGAAGCGCAGCCGCTCCTCGTCCACCGCCCGCCGCGCCAGCTCGGCCCGGGCCTCACGCAGGTCGTCGATCAGGTGGCAGAGCCAGGCGACCCCGTACGTCATGGGGGCGATGAACGGCAGCGTGCCCAGCCCGTACAGCAGCGCCACGGGCAGTGAGACGCCGGCGAGCAGCTGCACCGGCAGGGTGACGGCGATGGAGCCGAGCGTGGCCGCCCACGCGACCGCGGGCCGGGTGAACACGACGGTCGCCACCGAGATGAACGCCATCGGCAGCGCTATCCACGCCGGGCCGGCGAACAGCGGCACGCCGTACGCGACCAGGCCCACCACGCCCACGTCCAGGTAGTGCCGCCAGGTCAGCCGCCGCAGGAACGCCGCCCACAACACCCGCGAGTAGCAGACGCCGAGCAGCGCCCCGAGCGCGCTCGTGATCAGCGGCGTCCACAGGGATCCGGTCGTCATCGCGGCGGACACGGCCGGGAGGGCCAGTGCTGCGATCATGGAGCCCGCGAACAGGGTCACCGCGACCGCGGCGATGACCCTGGTGCTGACGACGCGTGCGCTCATGGATCGCAAGGGTACGGTCATGACCGGCGCGGGTCCCACCGGAAGTACTTGCGCGTGGACCACAGCCCGACCCCGATCCACAACAGGCCGATCCCGAGCTCGGCGGCCGAGACCTGGAAGGCCTCCAGGAATCCGACCTCGGGCGCGGCGTCCTGGCCGAAGTCGCGCCCCAGGTAGGCGGTGCGGATCATGGTCATCACCGGGGTCAGCGGCAGCACCTCGGCCACCCGCTGCGCCCAGTCCGGCAGCGCCGACAGCGGTAACATCATCCCCGCCCCCACCAGGCTGCCGAACAGCACCGGCAGCGCCACGATCTGCGCCACCTCGTAGTTCGGGATGAACCCCGCCGTGCCGATCGCCAGCGCCGCGAACACGGCCGCCCCGAGCACGAACGCCACCAGCATGAGCGGGATGTTCCGGGGCAGCGGCGCCTGCACCGCCGCCATCGCGTACGCCAGGATCGCCGCGCACTGCACGGCCCCGATGAGCGAGGCGTGCAGGACGTCGCCCGCGAAGATCGCGCTGGTCGGCAGGGCGCTGCCGCGCAGCCGCTTGTAGATGCGCTCCTCCCGGCGCACGACGATGCCCGACGTGATCGTCATGTACGAGAACGGGAAGACCACCGCCAGCGCCCCCACCGCGCCGAACACCCCCGCCGGCACCCCGTTCACAGTGACCCTCGCCGCCGAGGTGTTCATGACGGCCAGGAACAGCGGCAGGAGCAGCACCGTGAACGCCAGGCCGCGCATCCGCATCATCACCGTCAGGTTGAGCCGCGCCTGCGCCCACACCATCGACACCCAGCCCAGGCTGTGTTCGATCGCCCGCTCGCTCATGCCGCCACCCTCTCCGTCTCGGCCACCTCGAGGAAGATCTCTTCGAGCGACGGCCTGCGCACCTCGAGGCCGTCGAGCTCCCATCCGCGCTCGTGCGCCCAGACCAGCAGCGTCCGCAGGTCGCCCTGCGGGTCGTGGGTCTCGACGGTGTACGCGTCGCCGTCCAGCGTGATCGAGCGCCGCTCCAGCCCCAGGTCGTACGGCAGGTCGCTGGGGGGCACGGCGGGCAGCCGGAAACTGATGCGGGTGCCCCGTCCGCCCAGCACGTCCGTGAGCGTGCCCTCGGTGACGATCCGCCCCGTGTGCATGATCGCCAGGCGCTCCGCGAGCTGCTGGGCCTCGTCCAGGTAGTGGGTGGTGAGCAGCACCGTCGTGCCTTCCGTGACCATGTCGCGGATCAGCTCCCACACGTTGCGCCGCGCCTCCGGGTCCAGGCCGGTCGTGGGCTCGTCGAGGAACAGCACCTCCGGTCGCCCGAGCACGGCCAGTGCCAGGTCCAGCCGGCGCTTCTCGCCGCCGGAGAGCTGCCCGACGCGTACCTCCGCCCGGTGGGCCAGCCCCACCCGCTCCAGTGCGTCGCGGCGCTTCAGCGCGTTCGGCGTCCACCGGCGCCAGCCGTCCACGGTCTCGGCCACCGTGAGGTCCTTGTAGAAGCCGGCCTCCTGGAGCACGATGCCCATCCGGTGGCGCACCTCCGCCCGCTGGGCGAACGGGTCGTGGCCGAGCACGCGCACCTGGCCCTCGGTGGGGGCGTGGTAGCCCTCCAGCACGTCGAGCGTGGTCGTCTTGCCCGCCCCGTTGGTGCCGAGCAGGGCGTACAGCTCGCCGCGGCCGACCTCGAAGGCGATGCCGCGGACCGCCTCGAAGTCGTCGTACCTCTGGTGCAGGTTGCGCACCTCGATCGCTGCTGTCGTGTTCACGAGCCACACTCTGCTGGCTCGCCGCTCCGTCCGGCAGTGTGCGATCTCAGCCAAGACCTGGGAAGTTCGCGGGAATCGAGGATGACATTTGTCATGGTCCGGTGGTCGTCAGTCACGCCATCATGCGGTCGAACAGCCGCTGGAACGGCAATCGTCACTCTTGGTGGTGCTTGAATTACTTCACAGTTGGATCTGGCGTTCTTCACTCCGGGGGAGTTATTCTCGCCCGTCGTGAAACTTCTCAAGATCGCGACGCTGACCTGCGCCCTGCTGGCGCCATTCGCGGGCACGGCTTCCGCCGAAGCCGCGGCATACCCCGTTGAAGACCTCAAGCTCACCGAGAACCCGCTCTACGCCGCGGGTCCGCTGCCCGCGACCACGTGCGTGGAGCGGCCGGTCAAGCGCAACGATCGCAAGCTGGCCCGCGCCTACGTCGACGCGGTCATCGCCTGCCTGGAAACCGCCTGGGAGCAGCACCTGACGAAGGCGGGCCTGGCTTACGAGAAGGTCAAGGTGCGGCACATGAACCGCATTCCCAGGAAGTACTGCTCCCTGGACATAGGAAAAGACGATTCCCAGGCGTGGTATTGCGACCGCAATGGTGAGCTGATCTTCCAGTTCGGCAAGAATTGGCTCGCCGACCCTTACGACCTGTGGTTGTTCCGCACCGCGGCCATGATGTACGGCTATCACGTGCAGAAGCTGGTGGGAATCGGCGACGCCGTCGACGAATTGCGGTACCGCAACAAGAAGGAGGGCTACGAGCAGGAGCGGCGCCGGAATCTCCAGACCGATTGCCTGGGTGCCGCCTTCATGAAGAGTGTGTGGCCGATCAAGGGCAGGACCATGAAGGACTGGGACAAGATGCTGGGCCTCGTCCAGGGCGACAGGCCCGGCGACGAGCCCTGGTACGGCAAGACGGGCACCATGAAGATCTGGATGAGGGCCGGTTTCGCCACTGGCGATCCCGGGTCGTGCAACACCTGGGCGGCGCCTTCTTCCAAGGTGGCCTGATCCTCGAGCGGGCCGCCCGGAAGGCTGATATACAAGCACTGTTATATCCCCCGCGGAGAGGAGCCGCCGCTTGTATCCCCCGATCGAGCCGTACGACCACGGCATGCTCGACGTCGGCGACGGCAACCTCGTCTACTGGGAGGTCTGCGGCAACCCGGAGGGCAAGCCCGCGCTCGTCGTGCACGGCGGGCCGGGCTCGGGCTGCTCGGTCAACGTGCGGAAGACGTTCGACCCGGAGCGTTACCGGATCGTCCTGTTCGACCAGCGCAACTGCGGCCGCAGCCGCCCGCACGCCTGCGATCCGGCGACCGACCTGAGCGCCAACACCACGCACCACCTGATCGCCGACATGGAGCGGCTGCGCGAGCACCTCGGGATCGACAAGTGGCTGCTGTACGGCGGCTCGTGGGGTTCGACGCTGATGCTGGCGTACGCCGAGGCGTATCCTGAGCGCGTGTCGGAGATGATCATCGTCGCCGTGACGATGACCCGCCGCTCCGAGATCGACTGGCTCTACCGCGGCTCCGGCCGGTTCTTCCCCGAGGAGTGGGAGCGCTTCAGGCAGGGCGTGCCCGAGGCCGACCGCGACGGTGACACGTTCGCGCTGCTGGCGGCGTACTCGCGGCTCATGGCCGACCCCGATCCTGAGGTGCGCGCGAAGGCCGCCCGCGACTGGACGGCATGGGAGGACGCGCTGATCTCCCAGGAGACCAACGGCAAGCCCGGCGCCTACAGCGACCGGCCGCCGGACGCGCTGCTGGCTTTCGTGCGGATCTGCGCCCACTACTTCTCCAACGCCGCCTGGCTGGAGGAGGGCGTGCTGCTGCGCGAGGCGGGACGGCTGGCCGGGATCCCCGCTGTGCTGATCCACGGCCGCATGGACCTGAGCGGTCCGCTGATCACACCGTGGGAGCTGGCTCAGGCGTGGCCCGACGCCCGGCTGGTCGTGGTGGAGGACTCCGGGCACACCGGCAGCGAGACGATGAGGAAAGAGATCTTCGCCGCCCAGGACGCTTTCGCGGAACGGTGAAGGTGTGGAACTCCGCGGCTCGCGATCATCTCGGGGCATGAGGACGGTGCCCGGTGACCATCGCCTCGCCGTCGGTCGATTCCGTACGGTGAGCCGCGGGTTCGCACGATCACGACGGTAATGGGGCCGCCCATTCGGCCACCACCTATTTAACTTTTCCGGCGGTACGGCGGCGCGTGGGCGCCTGCGGCGGGAGGACCTCGACCGACGTCTTGCGAAGGTGGTCGTAGACCAGCGAGGTGCGGACGTCGGCGATGTTGCGGTGCCGCGCGATGTGGTCGAGCACGAAGTCGCGCAGGTGGCCCGCGTCCCGCACGCCCACCTGGATGATGAAGTCGTCGCCGCCCGACACGACGAACACGGCCAGCGTCTCGGGCAGGGTGGCGACGTGGTCGCGGAAGCCCTCGACGGCCTCGCGGATCTTGGGGTGCAGCCGCACGTGGATCAGCGCCTGGACCGGACGGCCGACGGCGTCCAGGTTGACCTCGGCGTGGAAGCCCTCGATGACGCCGTTCGCGCGCAGCGAGCGCACCCGCTCCAGGCAGGTCGACGGCGCGATGCCGATGCGCTCGGCCAGTTCGCGGTTGGTCTGGCGGCCGTCGCGCTGCAACTCGACGAGGATCGCCGTATCAAGTTCGTCCACCGGCCCATCCTTTCACGAGATTCCGAATTTCCTTCGGAATCCGGACGATGATGTTGATGGAGTGACGGGCTCGATGTGAGTCTTCTGTGGGAAATTCGGAAGAAGGGATCACAGATGAGCGTGCTCGCCGAGCTCGGCCGCCGTAGCGACCTGCCCACCAAGGAGCTCCCGGTCAAGTGGGTGATCGTCCTGGACCGTGACCTGCCGCGCGGGCTGCAGGCGAACGCCGCCGCCTGTCTGGCCGCGTCCGTGGGGGTCGCGGTGCCGGCGATCGTCGGCTCGGGCGGCGTGGACGCCTCGGGACTGGCGCACGCCGGGTTGCCGTGGACGGGCTGCGCTGTGCTGGCCGCACCGGCCGCGATTGTACGCCGGATCAGGAACGACGCGGCCGGTGAGCCGGACCTGGTCCTCTCGGACATGGCCGACATCGCCCAGCGCACGAACGTCTACGACGACTACCTGGCCGCGCTGGCCCACACCGAGGAGCCCTCCTACCTCGCGGTCAGCCTGTTCGGGCCCCGCGCGGCCGTGGAGCGGCTCACCGGGCGGCTTCCTCTGCTGCGCTGATCAGGGCCTGCGGGAACGGTCGTCAGCCCGTGGAGGCCAGGCGGGCGGCGAGGAGCGCGGCGAAGACGATCAGTGACACGCCGCACGCCGCCTCCAGGAGACGCACGGCCGGCGGCGGCAGCGCCCTGCGCAGCAGGGCGATGAAGCCGGCGCAGATGAAACACCAGGCCAAGGAGGAGGTCATGAAACCCGTGAAGAAGACGGCGAGACTCCCCAGGCCCGCGTCCCGCCCCAGGACGGCGCTGACGGCCCCGGCGGCTCCCGACCAGTAGACGACGTTCCAGGGATTGCCCAGCGACATGGCGGCCCCGACCGCGAGCGCGCCCTGTCGTGAACGGTCGCCGGTGACCGGCTCGGCACGCGGGAACGCGGCGTCACGCAGCGCCGTCACCCCCAGCCAGCCCAGCAGCAGACATCCGGCGACCGTCAACGGCACACGCATCGCGGGCACCGCGAACAACGCCCCCACGCCGGCCAGCCCGAGCAGCGCCCACACGGCGTCGCCTGCCAGCGACCCCACCTGCACCGCGAACGCCGGACCGAAGCCACCTCGTACGCCCCGCCGCAGCGACTCGCTGAAAACCGCACCCGGCGCCGCGTTGAACAGCAACCCGACCCAGAGGGCCAGGACGAAGATCTCGGACATGACAGTCAATCTGCCGGTCGCGCCTTCCTGCGGTCTTGTCAGATGTTGACGCGGCGGTAACGGCCGGGGGTGATGGCATACGCGGCCGTGAAGTGGCGGTGGAAGTGCGCCTGGTCGGCGAACCCCAGGCCGTGGGCCACGTCGGCGACCGGCTCGCCGTGACGCAACCGGCGGCGCGCCTCGGCCAGCCTGGCCTGCAGGTGCCAGGCGTAAGGCGGGCAGCCGGTGGCCCTGGTGAACGACCGGATGAGGTGCTCGCGGGACATCCCGGCGTCCTCGGCGAGATCAGCCAGGGACGGCGGCGTGGACAGGTCGCCGCGGAGCCGGTCGAGCACGGCGGCGATCCTGGCATCCGCGGGCACGCGGCCGGTTCCGGTCCCGTGGCGGGCCCGGACGCCGCGGCCTTTCGCGGTCACCGGGTTCGTGCCGGTCCGGTGGTGGGCCGCCGTGTCGCGGTGCGGGTCGGCGGCCAGGTCGAGCAGGCGCAGCAGCAGCAGGGTCAGGCGTTCCTCGATCAGCGCCGCATCGCCGCCTGGCAGGTTCCTGGCCGCCCTCAGCAGCTCCGCACGCAGCCGGGCGTCCCGCAGGACCGGACGCTCGAAGTCCACCGGGGTGTCACCGGTCAGCGTGGTCAGCGCGGCAGGCGGCACGTACCAGCTCACGCACGCGAACGAAGACTCCGCGGGCGTCCGGGTCGTGCAGGACTGGACCTGGCCGGGGTTGTAGACGGTCACCTCGTCCAGATCCACGTCGAACGAGGCGCGATCCAGCCGCACCGCCTCGCGGCCGCACAGGTTGGTGCTGATCACGTACTCGTCGTGGCTATGTCGCGGGAATCCGCCGGACGCCGGTCTGAGCACGGCCAGTTGCGTGCCGTTCAAGTCCCTGACCTGCTGCATACCGGAAAGATTAGGTCATATGGGAGGAACCAGGACGAAGTAGCGGTCGAGCAGGCTTTTGTCGCCCTGCACGTCGAGAGCGTCGGCCGGGATCCGCTGCCAGAGGAACAACATCAGGTCCGACGCCGTACCGGCCAGCTCGACGTCGAAGTCATCGCCGCCGGACAGCCGTACGTGCTCGCCGTCGAAGCGGACCGTCCACAGCTCGGGCCCGTCCGTCCGCCGGAACAGGTACCGTTCGCCCGCCCCGGCGGGAGCCTGCTGCCAGGCCCGCCGCACGGGTGCCATGACCTGGAACGTCTGCGCCACCGCGTCCACCGCGAGCTCGCCGGGGATCGGCGAGGCGGCGCCGAGCGCGTTCTCGGCGTCCCAGCGGTGCACGGCGGCCTCGATGGTCTGCATCCGCACCCAGAACCCGACCGTCTGCTCCTCGGACCAGGTCCACACGGGCGCGTCGGGAGCGTGGTCCCTGAACCGCGTCTCGAGCCGGGCGGCCCCCTCCGCGAACCAGTCCAGCAGACTTTCCGGGATGGGTCCGAGGCTGGGCCCCTGGCCGGACGACAACGGCCAGCCGGCGGTGTCCGGCGGCAGCTCGGCGGCGGCCAGGGCGGAGCGGTCCGGGAACCCGACGAGCCGGTCCCTGATGATGACGTCCACGCCGCGTTGCACGGCGCCCAGGTGAAGCACCAGGTCGGACATGGACCAGCCCGGGCAGGACGGCACCGGCGGCGCGCTGCCGCTCTTGGCCGCCTCCCGGGCGGCAGCCTGGAACGCACTGGCTTCCCGCGCGAACAGGGAGACACGATCCATGGCCTCACTGTGCCCCAAGCGCTTGATCGGTCTCTACGGAATTATCGTGGCGCCGCGCCGAACGCCGTCCGGCGATCGCGGCCACGCCGCCCAGCACCAGGGCCAGGAGCGCCAGCGCCGCGCTCACCCACAGCGGCGCCCGGTAGCCGAACCCGGCCCCGATGGCGATCCCGCCGAGCCAGGGACCGGCGGTCGCGCCCACGTTCAGTGCCGCCGTGGCCGACGCCCCGCCCAGCGTCGGGGCGCCGGTGGCCGCGTACAGCGCCTGCGAGATCAGCGTGGAGCCGACCGCGAAGGACACCGTGCCCTGCACGAAGACCAGCACGAACGCGGCCACCGGGCTCCCGGCGGCCAGCGCGAGAGCGACCCAGCCGAGCGGCAGGGCCGCTCCGCCGATCACCAGAAGCCGTACGGGCCGCACGTCGGCGATCCGGCCGCTGACGGTGACCCCCGCGAAGGACCCCAGCCCGAACAGCGCCAGCATGGCCGGCGTCCAGCCGGAGCCGAGGCCGGTGACGCCGGTGAGCAGCGGCGCGAGGTACGTGAACGTGCAGAACGTCGCCCCGTTGACCAGCGCGCCCAGTCCCAGGATCACCAGCAGGCGCGGCCGGCGCAGCGCCCGCAGCTCGGCACGCGCGCTCGCCCGGACCGGCTTCTCCCCGCCCGTGGAAGGGACGGACTTGAGCACGGCGACGACGGCCGGGACCAGTGCGACGGCCACCGCCCAGAACGCCGAGCGCCAGCCCCACACCTCCCCGAGCAGCGCGCCCCCGGGCACGCCCGCGACGCACGCCATCGTGACGCCCCCGAGCAGGACCGAGGTGGCGCGTCCCTTGGCGTTCGCGGGGACCATGCCCATCGCGGTCGCCATGGCCACGGCCAGGAAGCCGGCGTTGGCCAGCGCCGCGACGACCCGCGTGGCGAGCAGCACGTCGTAGCTGGTGGTGACCGCCCCGATGACATGGACGAGCAGGAAGGTGAGCAGGAACGCCAGCAGCGTGTTCCGCCGCGGCCAGCGCAGGGTGAGCACCGCCATCAGCGGTGCCCCCGCCACCATCCCGGCGGCGAACGCCGAGGTCAGCAGCCCCGCAGCGGGGATGGAAACGTGCAGGTCCCGGGCGATGCCGGGGACGAGTCCGGACAGCATGAACTCGGACGTCCCTTGGGCGAAGACCGCCAGTCCGAGCAGGTAAACAGCGAATGGCATGAGAAAGCTCCGCGACCACATCGTGGCTCGACGACGACAGGGAAGCGGGCAGGCCGGGATGGACGTCGCCCTGCCGCGCTGAGAAGACCCGGGAACGGTGATCCGAGTGGCGAGCGGGGTCGCGGGCAGCGAGAAGATCCCAGCCTCAGGGGCGGGGGAGCCTGCGGGGCGACGACGCGAGAACGGCCACCGGACGACCGGTGGCTAGCGTCTTGACGCCTCGGGGCTGGACATGGTCACCAACGTAGCGAGAACCGCGAACGGGATCAAGCGCGGCGGGCCTCGAAGATCAGCTCCCAAGCCCGTTGCCTGGCGCGGGTGACGGCGCCGAGCAGCACCCCGCTGTCGCCGAGCGTGCTCGCCACCACCTGCGGCCGCAGCGGTCCCAGCCCGGCCACGCGGCGCTCGATCGCGCGGCCGAGCAGGTCGAGGTTGCGCCCGACGCCGCCACTCAGCACGATCACCTCCGGGTCGAGCACCGCCGCGACCGCGACGACCAGCCCGCCGATGCGCTGCCCTTCGGCCGCCACCACGGCGAGGGCGGTGGGGTCGCCGCGTCCGGCCGCCTCGAAGACCTCTTTCGCGGTCCCCAGGTCGAGCCCGGCGGCGCGGGCCGCGCGCACCACGCCGGGCGCCGACGCCACCGACTCGGTGGACCCGTGCTCCAGGGCCGCGGGGTCCGCGGGGTCCTCGGCGGCGGGCAGGTACGACACCTCGCCCGCGGCGCCCCGGGCGCCGACGTACAGCTCGCCGTTGATGACGATGCCCATGCCCACGCCGGTGCCGATGGAGACGAGGGCGAAGTGCGCCTTGCCGCGGCCCTCGCCGTACGCGTGCTCGCCGACGGCCGCGAGGTTGATGTCGTTCTCGATGACGAGGTCGGAGTCGAGCGCGGAGCGGAGCCGTTCGACCAGGTCGGAGCCCGGCAGGTTGTAGGCGAAGTCCAGCCGTCCCGCCGCCGGGTCGTAGACGCCCGGGGTGCCGGCGACGGTGCACGTGATGGCGGACCACTCCAGGCCGGCCTCCGCGGCGGCCGCGTGGGCGAGCTCGCGTACGTGGCGGGCCAGGTCGGCCGTGTTGCGGGCGTCGTTGCGGCCGTCCTTGCGGCCTGCGAACGTGCCCCGCAGGTCGGCCACGGCGACGCGGTTCCAGTCGCGCCCGATGTCGATGCCCGCCACGTACGCGGAGCCGGCGTTCATGTCGTACAGAGAGGTCACCGGGCCCGGCCGGCCCGAGACCTCGCCCACCAGGTGGACCAGCCCGTCCTCCTCCAGCCCGGCCAGCGCCGCCGAGACCGTGGGCTTCGACAGCCCCGTGACCTTGGCCAGGTCGGCACGGGAGGCCGGGCCGTGGTCGCGCAGCCGGTCGAGCAGGTGCCGCTCGTTCATCACCCGCAACAACCGCGGGTTGCCCAGCTCACTGCGCACTCCGGCCTCCTTCTCCAAGTGAACCACCCGAAAGGGTAGCCAACACAGTTGATAGTAAATTACCTTTCTTACCATTCAGGTGGACGCGGGAAAGGAACATTGCGATGCACCGAGGATGGAAGGCGCTCCCTGCCATGGCGGTCCTACTGGCCGCCGCCTGCGGCACCGGGTCCGGCGGCGCGAGCGGCACCGCGTCCGCCGTCCCTGAGGAGGGGGCGACGATCGCCCTCTTTCTGCCGGAATCCAAGACCACGCGCTACGAAGCCTTCGACCGGCCGCTCTTCGAGGCGAAGGTCAAGGCACTCTGCCCCGACTGCAAGGTGCTCTACGGCAATGCCGACCAGGACGCCGCCAAGCAGCAGCAGCAGGTCGAGGCCGCCCTCACCCAGGGTGCCGACGTGCTGGTGCTCGACGCGGTCGACGCCGCCGCGGTGGCGCCGCTGGTCAACCAGGCCAAGCAGAAGAAGATCCCGGTCATCGCGTACGACCGGCTGATCTCCGGCATCGGCTACGACTACTACGTCTCGTTCAACAACGTACGGGTCGGCGAGATGCAGGGTCAGGCGCTGCTCGACGCCCTCACCGCCAAGGGCGCCGCGGGCAAGGGCCAGATCGTGATGATCAACGGCGCCCCGACGGACCCCAGCTCGGCCGACTACAAGAAGGGCGCGCACAACATCCTCGACGGCAAGGTCCAGATCGGCAAGGAGTTCGACACCCCCGACTGGAGCCCCGACAAGGCCCAGCAGCAGATGGAGCAGGCGATCACCGCGCTCGGCCGCGACAAGATCGTCGGCGTGCTGTCGGCCAACGACGGCATGGCCGGCGGTGCGATCGCGGCGATGAAGCGCGCCGGTTACTCGGAGATCCCGCCGATCACCGGCCAGGACGCCGAGCTCGCCGCGGTCCAGCGCATCCTCACCGGCGAGCAGTACATGACCATCTACCTCGACATCAGGGCCGAGGCCGAGAAGTCCGCCGAGCTCGCCGTCGCGCTCACCAAGGGCCAGGGACCCGCCGCCCCCACCAAGGTGAACAACGGCACCGCCGACATCCCCGCCTTCCTCCTCGACCCCATCCCCGTCACCAAGGACCAGGTCAAGGACACGATCGTCAAGGACGGGTTCTACAAGGTCGCCGACATCTGCACCCCCGAGGTCAAGGACGCGTGCGCGAAGGCGGGCATCCAGTAGATGTTCTCGGTCACCGGCATCTCCAAGACGTACGGCGCGGTCCAGGCCCTCGACGGCGTGAGCCTGGACCTGCGCGGGGGCGAGGTCGTCGCCCTCGTCGGCGACAACGGCGCCGGCAAGTCCACACTCGTCAAGGCCCTGGCCGGCGTCATCACCCCCGACGCCGGGACGATCACCGTGGACGGCCGGCCCGTCAGGATCGCCGCTCCCCGCGACGCCCAGTCCCTCGGCGTCTCCACCGTCTACCAGGATCTCGCCCTCTGCGAGAACCTCGACGTCGTCGCCAACCTGTATCTCGGCGCCGAACGCCGCCGCTGGTCGGTGCTCGGCCATCTCGCCATGGAACGCGCCGCCCGCGACCTGCTGACCTCGCTCGACGTACGGATCCGCGACATCAGGGTGCCCGTCGCGATGCTCTCCGGCGGCCAGCGCCAGTCCGTGGCCATCGCCCGGGCCCTGATCGGCGAGCCCCGCCTGGTCATCCTCGACGAGCCCACCGCCGCGCTCGGCGTGGAGCAGACGGCCCAGGTCCTCGACCTGATCGCCCGCCTGCGCGACCGGGGCCTGGCCGTGCTGGTCATCTCCCACAACCTCGCCGACGTGCGGGCGATGAGCGACCGGGTGGTCGTGCTCAGGCTCGGGCGCAACGCCGGCGAGTTCCGCACGGCCGACACCTCGCAGGAGGCCATCGTCGCCGCGATCACTGGAGCGAGCGCAGAATGAACGCTGACACGCTGGCACGCTTGCCGTACACGGCGGTGGGGCGGCTGCGGCGCGGAGACCTCGGAGCCTGGCCGGTCGCCGCCGGGCTCGTCGTCATCGCGGCCGTCTTCGGCACGCTGAACGAGCACTTCCTGTCCCCCGAGAACCTCACCAACCTCGCCCTGCAGCTGGCGGCCACCGGCACGATCTCGCTCGGCATCATCATGGTGCTGCTCCTCGGCGAGATCGACCTCTCGGCGGGCTCCGTCAGCGGCCTGTGCGCGGTCGTCATGACCATCCTGTACGTCAAGCAGCAGTGGAATCCCGTGGTCGCCATCGCGGCCGCCCTCGCGGCGGCCGGCGCCATCGGCCTGCTGCATGGGCTGATGCACACCCGGCTGCACATGCCGTCGTTCGTCGTGACGCTGGCCGGGCTGATCGGCTGGCAGGGGCTGCTCCTCTACCTCCTCGGCCAGGGCGGCACGATCAACCTGCCGTTCGACGGGTTCGTCTCGAAGCTGAGCGACACGTGGCTGCCGGCGTGGCTGGCATGGGTCGTGGTGGCGGCGCTGACCGGCGGCTGGGCGGCGGCGGCGATGATCGGCAGACGGGCGCGGCTGGCGGCGGACCTGCCGGTGCCTGCGGCGTACCTGACCGCCCTCCGGATCGGCGGGCCGGCAGTGGTGCTCGCGGGAGCCGTCGTGGTGCTGTCCGCCGACCGTGGCGTGCCGCTGTTGCTGGTCATCTTCGGCGCGTTGGTGATCGTCCTCGACCTGGTGCTCAGGCACACCGTGTTCGGCCGGTGGATCTACGCGGTGGGCGGCAACGCCGAGGCCGCCCGCCGCGCCGGGATCAACGTGGCCAGGATCCGGGTGCTGGCGTTCGTGCTCGCCTCCGTGCTGGCCGGGTTCGGCGGCATCCTGGCGGCCAGCCGCCTGTCCGCGGTGAACCAGGCGTCCGGCGGCAGCGACATCCTGCTCATGGCCATCGCCGCCGCGGTGATCGGCGGGACGTCGCTGTTCGGAGGCCGCGGCCGGCCGTACGCGGCGCTGCTGGGCATCCTGGTGATCCAGTCGATCACCAACGGGATGTTGCTGCTCAACGTGGACTCCTCCGTCAGGTTCATGGTGACCGCGGCGGTGCTGGCCCTGGCCGTGGCGATCGACTCGGTCGCCCGCAGGGGCAGCGCCAGGTGAGGCGGGTCCTCGGCATCGACGTGGGCGGCACGAAGATCGCCATCGGCGTGTCCGGCACGGACGGGCCGGAGATCGCCGCCAGGGTACGCCTGGAGACCGGCGAGAACCCCCTGGCCACGGCGCTCCGCGCGGCCCGGGGTCTCGACCGCGCCCCGGCCGCCGTGGGCTTCTCCACCTGCGGGGTGATCAGCGACGGCCGGGTCGCGCTGGCGCCGAACGTCCCCGGTTGGAACGGCCTGGAGCTGCCCCGGCTGCTGCGCGAGGAGTACGGCACGATCCCCGTCGCGATCGGCAACGACGTCAAGGCGGCGGCCGCGGCGGAGCTGCGCTGGGGGGCGCTCCGCGGCGTCTCCACCGGCGTCTACCTCAACCTGGGCACCGGCCTGGCCGCTGCCCTGGTCGTCGGCGGGCAGGTCGTCACCGGTGCGCACGGTGCGGCGGGGGAGATCGGCTACCTGCTCGCCGACCCAGGCGAGCCCGCCTTCGCCGACGGGCACGCCCCGCTCGAGGAACGCTTCTCGGGTGGGGCGCTGGTGGCGCGCGGCTCCGCCCTCCTGGGCCGTACCGTCCCGGCAGGCGCCCTGTTCGCGCTGCCCGAGGCGGCCGGGCTCGTGGACGCGGCGCTGACCCCGCTGGCCATGGCCGTCGCGAACCTGTGCGTGGTCCTGGACCCGGAACGCGTCGTGGTGGGCGGCGGCATGATGGCCGAACAGGCGAGCATCCTGCCGCACCTGGCGCGGGAGATGCGGCGCGTCGTGCCCTTCCCGCCGGAGCTGCGCGCCGCCCGCTTCACCGACGACGCCCCGCTGCTCGGCGCCTTGGCACTGGCTCATGCCCTGACCTGAGTGCTGTCTCGGACCGGTCGTTCCAAGACAGAGAGACGCCGATGCCGGATCTTCCATGCGTTGGCCGGCGGACGAGGCCATGCAGCGCCCTCAGCGCTCTGGACGTACTACCTCACTCGGCGGCCAGTTCCTCGAGCTCCCGCAGCGTAGGCAGCTCGAACTCCACGCCCGCGGGCACCATGCCCGCCCGGTCGTCCTCCTGCTGTCCAGCCCAGTGCCGCAGCGCCTGCAAGGGGGTGAGGCCGTTGGCCTTCGCCCAGCGCAGGCGCTGGGTCCACACGATGGCGGCGTTGACGGCCGCCTCCCCGCCGTTCTCCCGCCGGACGTACCGGGCCGCGTCGTCCGTGACCGCGGCCCACAGGTAGCCGATGACGGTCTCGCGCATGACGACCGGGACGTAGCGGACGGCGGCGGAGGTCGTCCGCGGATAGCTCTCCGGGCTCCACACGGTCTGGAACCGGGGTTCGTCCTTCAGAGACACCGCTGCTTCTCCTTCGTCACTCGGAGCCCTCGGGGAGGATCCAGCCGAAGACGTGCCACCGGCCGTTCTTCAGCCGTACGTCCTCGGCGAACCATGAACGGCCGGTGCCCAGCAACAACTCCCGTTCGCCCCCATGCTCGCTGATCGGGTCCACGTAAAGGGCAGGTGTGCCCTCGGGCACCCGCAGATGCAGGATGACCTCCCTGCTCCAAATCGCACTCCTGCCGATGTTGGTCGACATGAAGGCGGGGTCTCTCTGCACGGTACCCGGCAGCTCTTCCATGGGTACGGTGAAGAGGTCGTCAGTCAGGTCCACGGCCCGGAACACGTCGATCGTCTCCGGTACCGGCTGCCGGCTCAGGGCGTGGTTCAGGCGCTCGATGTTCGCCAAGAGGCCGGGGTTCATGTAGTAGTTCTTCACCGTCGACCACCCGCTGGGAAGCGCGTCGCCGCGTGCCCGGAGGAAGTCGTTGATGTCTCGGAAACCATGGTCGGAGTAATGCCTGACCGCCCGAACCTCGTTGTCGGGCAGCGTCTTGATGACGGGACCCCAGATCGCGTCCCCGAACGAGGTGCCGACCAGCCGGGCGCCGAAGGGCGCGTCCATGGGGACGTGCGGAGCCGGCGCGGTGTAGAACAGGTTGGAGTCGGTTCGGTGGATGGTGTCCGCGGCGAGCGACTTCGCCACGTTGGCCGTGAGGCCGGAGAAGGGCAGCGGCGGATTCGCCGGTTTCGGCGGCGGCGTCAGTAGGTCCGGCGTCTTCGGGAACGCCGGTGCGTGATCCGGTTTCGGTGGCACCGGGACCGGATCCGGGTTTCCGGGGACGATCAGATGGCCGGCCGGAGGGAGCTTCGAGGAGCTGAAATCCACCGGCGGCGCGATCCGGGACGCCATCCCCGTACTGGGGTAGTGGTGGATCGGCGCAGCGTTGCTCGTCGTCCCGTGGTCCGGCAGGGCTCGGGCGGTCTTCGCGGGAGCGGCGGCGTCGGCGCGGGTGTCCTGATGGAACAGCCCCAGCAGATCGGGAAGGGCCTTTGCCAGGGCGGGATGCAACTGTTTGTTGTTCGCCATGGCGGCGAGTTCGTCAAGCTTGAACCACTTGGCCCCACTCGTCTCGAACGTGTCGAGTTTCGGGGTGAACATTTCCCCCTTGGCGGCCAGGTTGGTGTACGTCCAGCCCTTCGCGGCCTCCACCGGGAGTGCGCCGCTGAGCTCGAGCGTGTTCAGATAGGCCTGATCGACGCCGAGCTCTTCGCTGAGCTCGCGGGCGGCACCCTGGACGGGGGTTTCCAGGCTGTCGAGTGCTCCACCGGGCAACTGCCACTTGCCGGCGTTGGAGACGTACTGGCTCTGTTGCATCAGGAGGTAGCGCGGCTGTCCGCTGGTGTCGATGGCCTGGATCAGAACGCCTGCGGCGCCGTACTTGCCCCAGTGCCCGGACGCCACGTACCCATCGCCCGACTTGCCGGGGTCGGCGAGGATCTGGAACGGGCCCGGTGGCGCTGCGCCCGGCCCCGTCGCGTGCTGCGGGGTGGCGAACGGCGTCGCCTGGGCCGCAAGGGTAGACGGGCCCAGGCCCTCCGGTTTCGCACTCGCGGAGAGCCCGCTCTCGCCGGGCCTCGAAGCGCTGGGCGCGTCGGCGGTCGCAGTTCTGTTGATCAGGGAGTCGACGCTGCGGTCGAGCTTGGCGGGAATGACATCCTGCTTGCTTCCCACGCCCGCGAACGCGGTCCCACCGCCGTTCGCCTGCGCAAGGGTGTCCGGCGGCAGGCGATTGGTCACGTGCTGCCCGGACGTGCCGTCCGTCCCCGGCCCAACCTTGAACGTCGGCTCCGCCATGGCCCCTGACGGGCCGGCATGTTGGGTGGTGTGCGTGGGCGCCGCGGACGACAGGGACGTGAACTCCGGCGTGACGGACGAGTGGCTCGCGTCCCCGTAGGAGGAGCCGTGACCGTTGCCGGAAGAGCTGTAACCGTGGCCGGAAGAGCCGTGACCCCTGTCGGAGGCGCCGTTCAGGGTGGTGGGGCCATCGATGTGGTGAACGCCGGGCGCCCAGCTCGCCCAGTGCGCGTCGGCGCCGCCCAGTATGCCTGAGGTGACGTTCTTCAGCAGCCTTTCCCCGTCCAGAGGCTGCCCACTGGCGAGCTGGAGGGACAGGTCGGTCGCCCCGCTGGCCAGTCCTGACCTGGCCATCAGCCCCCACATCGATCTGGCGGGCCAGAGTCCGGTGAAGACCGTCAGGAAGCCGCCCAGCAGGGCGCCCGTCCCGGCGGACGTCATGATCTGCTCCCAGTCGAGATGGTCGCGTCGCGCCTGCGAGGCCTGCACGGCCAGGTCCATGCCGGCCAGCAGGGTGCCGAACAGGCCGACGTTGATGAGCAGCCGCTTGCCGAGCTGGGCGATGACCAGCCGGGTCAGCTGCACCCGGCTGCCGATCAGGGCGAAGGAGAGCGCACCCCACGGCCCGAACGCCATGGCCAGCAGCCAGCCGACCTGGAAGATCAGGAACCAGACGGAGACCTCAATCATCCGTTTGGTGTATTCGACCTGGACACCGAGCTCGTTGAAGTTGATCGCGGCCGAGACGAGCTCCTCGACGAGTTTTGCCAGGGCCGGGTCGGCCACGCTGCGGGCGTACTCGACGAACGCCTTCAGCGCGTCGCCGTCCCAGTCCTCGCTCCCGCTCTCCAGCTTCACGATTCCCGCCAGCCCAGCCTGGGCGCCCACGGCCCGCGCGCCGGCCGCGCAGGCGTCGGCCAGCCGGAAACAGCCGTCTTCGTCACCCTCGGGCCAGTCCATGCCTACGGCGTAGCCCACGTACGGTTTGGCCCAGTCAGGCACCAGGAAGCCGTCGAACCCCACGAGAACTCACCAGTCCTCGGACAATCGCGGGGTCTCGTACGCGGGCGGCGCTTCGCCGCCCGGCGAACTCCAAGGATCCTCGGCCTCCTCGTAGTATCGGGCGTTGCCCGACAACCCGTCGCGCAGGTACTCCATCTCATCGATGTAGACGTCGAAGGCATCGAAAACCTGCTGCTTGACCTTGGGAAGGTTCCGCTCGAGCTCCACTCCGTACTGGTCCTTCCCCAGCGGGTTCCCCTCGGCCTCGAACGTCCGCATCAGGATGTCGCGCTGCTCGACCAGGAAGTCGACGTCGTCGCCGGCGCGAGCCGACCGCTTCCGCAGGCCTTGCCAGGCGACCTGGTAGCCGCCGGACCCACCGCTACCCATGCTCGTCATGATCGGGCGGGGGCAGCTTCACCGGCTGAGGCAGGAACGACTCGAAGCTCGCGCTCTCGCCATAGACATCGCCGAAGGGCAGGCCCTTCGGCATGAACGGCTCCATGAGCTCTTTCGTCCGATCGGCCACCTCACTCGTGGCGGCGCCGATCTGCTCCATGATCGCCCGCGAGAGCTCCGACGGAGAGAGCTTGCGGTACACCCGTGGGTCCAGCTTGATGTTCTGCACCTGTCCACGAGGGCCCACGGTCACGGCGACCATGCGGTCATGAGACTCGGCGGTCGCCGTCATCTCGGACAGCTTGCCGTACGCCTCTCGCAACTGGACGGCCTGCCGGTTGTACTCCGCGGCCAGCCCTTCCACGGCCAGCCGGAACTCGTCGTTCAACAAGCGTGCCCTTTCGTTCTTGGAGCACCCACGCCAGAGGACGATATCCGGCATCTCAGTAGTTCTTTGGCGTTAGCTCCCCCAGTTGGGGATCTTGTCATCTGCGGTTAACCGAACACGCGGCACAGGTTCACGTCGCAGTTCCCGCCTCGCTGGAGCGCCTGTTCCGGCAGCGCGGCGAGCCTCTGGAGCTGAAAAGGAGCCGAGTCGCTCACCCTCGAGGCGGTCGCCCGGCTGCTCGCGGCGGAGCGAGGCGCTGCAGGCTCACGACCTGCCCGGGAAGAAGTCGGCGCTCTGGACGTACTCCATCGCCTTCGTGAACCCCGGGTCGCTCATGCGGCGCTCCAGCTCCTCCGGCGCGACGTCCTCGATGTGGGTCTGGATCCACCACAGGTTCCCGAACGGATCCCGGACCCGTCCCACCCGGTCGCCGAAGTACAGGTGCGTGACCTCGGTGACCGACGTCCCGCCCGCCTCGACGGCCCGGCGGTGGGTGGCCTCGGCGTCGGGCACGTACAGGCGCAGGAAGCCCGGCGTCGAGGGCCAGCCGGGCGCCGCGTCGAACAGCATCACGATCGCGTCCCCGATCCGCACCTCGGCGTGCCCGATACGACCCTTTTCGTCGGTGAAGCGGCCCAGCTCCACGGCGTCGAAGGCGTTCTTGATCCACTCGATGAGCCCCGCCGTGTCGGGGCCGATCAGCCATGGCGTGATGGTGGTGTAGCCCTCGGGGATCGGCTTGACGGTCATGATTCCTCCTGAAGAAGCGGATAAGAGCACGCTATTCCGGGAGTAGGTCAGATCCTGTCCTACATGGACGGGCATTCTGGATTACATGAGCGAAGCCCGTCTCCTCAGCCTGTTGTCGCTGCTCCAGACCCCGCGCGAGTGGCCTGGCGGCGAGCTGGCCGAGCGGCTCGGCGTCAGCCGCCGCACGATCCGGCGCGACATCGAGCGCCTGCGCGACCTCGGCTACCCGGTCGAGGCCACCATGGGCGCCGACGGCGGCTACCGGCTGGTGGCGGGCGCGGCCATGCCGCCGCTGCTGCTGGACGACGAGGAGGCGGTGGCCATCGCGGTCGGCCTGTCCACCGCCGCCCGGCACCCGGTGCAGGGCATCGAGGAGGCGTCGGTACGGGCGCTGGCCAAGCTGGAGCAGGTGCTGCCGTCCCGGCTGCGGTATCAGGTGCGATCCCTGGGCGGCGCCACCGTGCCGATGCCGGCGGTCCCGGCGCCCGAGGTCGACCCCGCGCAGCTCACCATGCTGGCGGCGGCCGTGGCCAACCGGGAGCGGGTGCGGTTCGCGTACCGGGCCGGCGACGGCGCCACCAGCGCCAGGCTGGTCGATCCGCATCGCGTCGTCGCGGCCGGGCGGCAGTGGTACCTGCTCGGGCACGACCGCGACCGCGACGACTGGCGGATCTTCCGCATCGACCGCATCGCGGACCTGCGGGCGACGGGCGCCAGGATCACGCCGCGCGAGCCGCCCGCCGAGGACGCCGCCGCGTACGTGCGGGACAAGCTCTATTCGTCGGCGCCCACGTATGAGGCCGACGTCACGCTGCACGCGCCCGTCACGGAGCACATCAGGAGCCTGGGCGAGGTCACCGAGGTCGACGAGCGGACCTGCCGGCTGCGCGCGCACGGCGACACCCTGGACTGGCTCGCGTTCCGGCTGCTGGGGCTGGGCTGCGAGTTCGAGGTGCACGAGCCGCCCGAGCTGGTCGCGCACCTGCGTACGCTGGCCGCCCGCCTCACCCGGGCGGCCGGCCGGCGCCCGGGTCCGTCGCTGCCACCGGTGCCGTGACAGCTTGACGCCGTCCGCGGTGGTTGCGTATGACACGCCTACGATCCTGCCAGCCAGAAAAAGTCCCGGCATGAGGTCCGGTTCGCCGTCCCGGCTCCGACGTCCCTCGTGAAAGGCACAGAAGAGAGGACACCAGCCATGAAGTACATGATTCTTTCCTACGCTTCCCAGCAGGACTACGACGCGATGTCGGGCAAGGACAACGGCGTGCCCGCCTCGTCCCAGGAAGATCTGGTGGCCATGGTCGAATTCATGACGACCGTCAACAAGGAGCTGGAGGAGTCCGGCGAACTGGTCGAGACCCGTGCGCTGGCCGCGCCCGTCCACACGCGCAGGCTCGGGTCGCGCGCCGGCGTCCCGTTCGTCACCGACGGGCCCTACGCGGAGACCCAGGAGGTGCTGGCCAGCTACTGGATCGTCGAGTGCGAGAGCTTCGACCGGGCCACCGAGATCGCCGTCCGCCTGGGCCAGTGCCCGTACCCGGGGGACGCGTACGCCGACACCTACGCCGACGTCCGGCCCCTCGTCGACTCCAGCGCCGACCTGGGGTTCTGATCAGAAGCGTCGGTGCCGAGGCCCTGCTGCGCGAGCTGGCGCCGCAGGTCCTCGGCGCGCTCGTACGGCGTTACGGGCATTTCGCCACCGCCGAGGACGCCGTGCAGGAGGCGCTGCTCGCCGCCGCCGTCCAGTGGCCGGAGGAGGGCGTACCTGACGACCCGCGCGCCTGGCTGATCACGGTGGCCTCACGGCGGCTGACCGACCTGCTGCGCAGCGAGCAGGCACGCCGGCGGCGGGAGGACGCCGTGGCCGCCAGGGCGCTGCCGGACGACTGGCTGACGCCGGCCGCCGACCAGCCGGTCGCCGTCTCGGACGACACGCACATCCTGCTGTTCATGTGCTGCCATCCGTCGCTGTCGCCGGCCTCCCAGATCGCGCTCACGCTGCGCGCGGTCGGCGGCCTGACCACCGCGGAGATCGCCCGCGCGTTCCTGGTCCCCGAGGGGACCATGACCCGCCGCATCACCCGGGCCAAGCAGCGCGTCAGGGACAGCGGCGTGCCGTTCCGGCTGCCGCGCGAACACGCCGAACGCGTCGGCGCGGTGCTGCACGTGCTCTACCTGATCTTCAACGAAGGGTACTCCAGCACGTCCGGGCCCGACCTGCAGCGCGCGGACCTGGCGGCCGAGGCGATCAGGCTGGCTCGCATGGTTCACCGGCTGATGCCGGAGGACGCCGAGGCGGCCGGGCTGCTCGCGCTCATGCTGCTCACCGACGCGCGGCGGCCGGCGCGTACCGGTCCCGACGGGGCGCTGATCCCGATGACCGAGCAGGACCGCGGCCTGTGGAACGCCTCCCAGATCGACGAGGGCGTCGCGCTCGTCACGGGGGCGCTCTCCCGCGGGACGCCCGGGCCGTACCAGGTACAGGCGGCCATCGCGGCGCTGCACGACGAGGCGCCGAGCGCGGAGGAGACCGACTGGCCGCAGATCACGGCGCTGTACGAGCTGCTGATGCGGATGTCGGACAATCCGATGGTGGCGCTCAACCACGCGGTCGCCGTGGCCATGTCCCGCGGCCCGGACGCCGGCTTGGAGCTGCTCGAACGCCTCCGCTCCGACGAGCGCGTCGCCGGGGACCACCGGATGTACGCGGTCAGGGCGCACCTGCTGGAGATGGCCGGGGACGAGGCGGGGGCACGGGAGGCGTACGAGGAGGCCGCCAGGCGCGCCATGAGCTTCCCGCAGCAGCGCTACCTGCACGCCAGAGCCGCCCGGCTGAAGGGGTCATGATCCGTCTCGGGCGGCGAAGACGGTCAGGCTCTTCAGCTCATGCCGTTTCACCTCATCGAACAGCTCCGAGAGCCCTTCCTCGATCCGCGCCAGCTTGTCCTCGGGCAGCCGCAGGCTTCTCGCGATCCTGGACGGGGCGCTGCCGCCGTGCCAGGCGATCATCACCCGGCCGCCCGGGCGGGTGACGCGGCGCAGCTCCCGCAGGCCGTCCATCAGATCCGGCCACAGGGCCACCGTGTTCACCGTGACCACGCAGTCGAAGCTCGCGTCGGGGAAACCTGTGTCGGACGCGGTGCCCACCCGCAGCTCGGCCCCGCCCGCCCGGCGGGACGCCATGGTGAGCATGTCGGGCGACGGGTCCACGCCGCAGACCCGGCCGGCGCCCGTACGGCCGAGCAGCCGGATGAGCGCGCCGGGGCCGTACCCGACCTCCAGGACGTGCTCTCCCGGTCGTACGCCGAGAACGCGCAGGACCTCGTCCTGCCGGTTGGTGTAGTACATGAACCGCCCCGCCAGCCGGCCGATCAGCCCGGAGGGCGAGGCGAAGGGCGAGTTGATCGGGCCGCCCGTGACCCACGACTTGGTAGCCATACCTCCACCAAAGCGGTTCAAGCCGACTTGAAGTCAAATGGGAGCATGGACCTTGTTCCCATCGGGGAGGCTGCCCGCCTCCTCGGCATGAATGCCTCCGCGCTGCGTTACTACGAGGAACGCGGGCTGGTCGTCCCCGTGACGCGTCACCGTGGCCGCCGCATGTACGGCAGACAGGAGTTGCGGCGCCTGGTCTTCCTGCGGACGATGCAGCAACTCGGCGTCTCCCTGGACACCGCGGGAGCCGTGCTGGACGCGCCGGGAGAGGAGTGGCGGACGGCGGCGGCCGAGCAGATCGACGTGCTGGAGGAGTTGATCCACCGGGCCGAGGCGGCGCAGTGGGTGTTACGGCAGGCCATCGAATGCCCGGCCGAACACCCGGCCCGGGAGTGTCCGCACTGGATCGGCATGGTGGACCAGCTCCTCGAGGGCTACACGTTCGCCCAGTTCGCCGCGGAGCACGGAAAAGTGAATTGACGGAGTGAGTACTCACTCCGTACGGTCGTGGTCATGACGAACACGACAAGCCGGCGACGTGCGCCGGCGATGACTCCAGAACAGCGCCGCGAGATGATCGTCCGTGCGGCCCTTCCCCTCGTGGTGGAGTACGGCACCTCCGTGACCACCGCCCAGATCGCCCGCGCGGCGGGCATCGGCGAAGGCACCGTCTTCCGGGCCTTCGGCGACAAGGACGCACTGCTGGACGCCTGCATGGCCGAGGCCCTGCGGCCCGACGACACGCTCGCGCACGTGTCGGCCATCTCCCTGGACCTGCCGCTGACCGAGCGACTGGTCGAGGCGGCGGAGGCGATGCGCGGCTACCTGTCAAGGATGGGCGCGGTCGTCGGCGCGCTGGCCGCCTCGGGCGGGGCCCGTCGCGGCGATCCCACCGCACCCCGGCCCGCGGCCGCCGAAGGGCGCGACGAGGCCGGAGGGCGGCCCGCTTCGGGGCGGGAGGCGCGGGTGGCGGCCACCCGCGAGGCACTGGCCGGCCTGTTCGAGCCCGAGCGCGACGATCTGCGGCTCCCGCCGGAGCGGCTCGCCGATGCCTTCCAGTTCCTGACCATGGCGGCCGGCCGGGGCGGGACCCCGCTCACCTCCGCAGAGCTGGTGGATCTGTTCCTGCACGGCGCTCTGAAGGACGGCGAGCCGTCACCGTCATCGGCACCGCACTCGCGCGCATCGTCACCCTGAACAGCGTCCCCACGCCGACATTGCCGCCGCCACGGCGGGTTCCATGCTCGCCGGGCAACTCGGCGGCCCCTTCGGGCCGGCCCGCGCAAGGACCATGATCGACGGCCCCGGATCATCGCCGCGGGCGTGAGCGTCTCCTGGAACCGGAAAATTGCCGGGCGGGGCGGGGAATGTTCCGCCGGCAGGTGTGGTTACATAGATCGTGGCCGGTGTGTCCAGTGTCCCCGGGCCTCACCTATTGCCTTCGCGGATTACCGTTCGGCTGGAGCCGCGTTGTGCCTTTCGCCGAGAGGCGACCTGCACACCGGTACGCACTCGTTGAGCGCCCGCCCTCTCCGGAGGGCGGGCGCTCTCGTGTATTCACGACTTCGCGTAGTACGGATCCGTGACGCCCCCCGGGCTGGCCAGCGCCTCCGCGTCGAGCCCGGTCAGCCGGGCCCCCGCCTGATAGGCGCTGTCCAGGAACTCCAGCACGGCCGCCACCGGATCCCCCACGGCCCGTACGTCGTCATAGCGCAGTACCGCCAGATGGCTGCCGCGGGACGTGATCCACTCGGCCTGAGCGGGACGGAGCGGCTCCCGTTCCAGCCCCGCGGGCTCCGGCGCGGTGTAGGAGTAGAAGGCCGGCCACGGCCGCTCCTTGTCCCCGAACCAGAACCCCGAGCTGATGACCTCCCAGCTGTAGGACTCGCGCGTCACGGGATCGGCGTCCGGCGAGACCTGCACGACCCGCCCGGTGAAACGCGTCACAGCGATGTCGAACGTGTGCCAGAAGTGATGCACGGGACTCGTCTTGCCGGCGAAGCCGGCGGCGAACCGGTCGAGGAGCTGCGCCACCTGCGACAGGATCCGCCAATACCGGTTGATCAGCACCGGGTCGTACCGCGCGTGCCACGTGTCCTCGGCGAACGGCGTGTCGTCCCCCAGGTCGAACGGCACCGCCCGGATGTCCGGCCGGATCCCGAGCCCCGCCAGTGTCTCGAACAACCGCTCGTAGAACGACGCCACCGACCGCCCCAGCAGGCTGAACTCAGCGCTCCTCCCGTCGATCACGTCCACTACCAGGCGATGCCGCACGAGGTCGAAGTCGATGCTGAACAGCGGCTGCTCGCCCAGCCCGCCCATCGGCCTGGTGGTCAGCCCGCGCCCGGTCGGATGGAAGGGCACCTGCCACCAGTGGTTGCGCCGGTTGCTCGACGACAGCCGGATCTTGCCGACGATCTGCGCGAACCGGTGAAAGGTCTCCTTGGCCTCCGCCCACTCGCCGAGCGGCATGGCCGGGAACAGTTCCATGACAGCAGGGTAACTACCTGAGGTAATCGGACAGCTCCCAAGGGTCGTGCGCGGAGAAGACCGCGACCCCGTGGTCGTGGGCGAGCGAGCGCAGGTGTTCCTGGCTCGACACCCGGCGCTCGGCGTCGACCTGCGAGTCGAGCTGCACGATGTCCATCAGCGGGTGCGAGGCAGGCTCCCGGAGCAGCTCACCGTGGTAGAAGTACGCGTCCCCGGCGTGCAGCAACCACCGGTCTCCGTCGTTGACCGCCACCCCGGCGTGCCCCCGGGTGTGCCCGTCGAGCGGCACGTACAGGATCTCCTCGGGCAGGCCCGCGAGCGGGCGCACTCCCTCCACGCCCAGCCAGGTCGTGCCCGTGCCGGGGTACGTGACCCAGCGCGGCCCGTGTGCCCAGTGACCGGGGCGGTAGCGGCGGCTCGGCGCCTCGGCCATGGCGGCCGCCAGCTCCGCCTCCATGACGTGCACCTGGGCACCGGGGAAGTCCGGCAGGCCGCCGCTGTGGTCCACATCCAGGTGGGTGAGCACGATGTGGCGTACGTCGGCCGGATCGTGGCCGAGCGCGGCGACCTGCCGCACGGCGGTCTCGGCGGGCACCAGCACCGGCTCGACGAGCTCGGTCCACTCGCGTTCGAGCAGTTCGCCGGGGCGGGTTACGTCGTCCGTGCCGAGCCCGGCCTCCACCAGCACGAGCCCGGACGCCGGGGTCTCGATGAGCAGGGCGTGGCATACCGCCCGCGCGGCCGGGCGGCCGTCGAGCGAGTCGATCTCGCGCATGGAGCCGAGGTTCAGGTGGTGAATTCGCATGCGGCTAGACTGCGACTTGAAGCGCGGTTCAAGTCAAGGAGCCGGTTCATGACGGACACGTTGCTCGACATCGGCGAGGTGGCCAGGCGGAGCGGGCTGGCGCCGTCCGCGCTGCGGTTCTACGAGCGCAAGGGCCTCATCCAGGCGGAGGGGCGCAACGGCCTGCGGCGCGCGTACCGGCCGGAGACGCTGGAGCGGCTGGCGCTGATCACCTGTGCCCGGGACGCCGGGTTCACGCTCGGTGAGATCGCCGAGTTCCTGCGTGCCAGGCCGTCGGACACGCGGCTGCGTGAGCGCATGGCGGCCAAGGAGCGCGAGGTGGACGCGCGGGTCGCACAGCTGACCCGGCTGCGCGACAGTCTGCGCCACGCGGCCGTCTGCGAGCACGACCCGCTGGTGGAATGCCCCGAATTCAGGCTCGCCCTCGGCCGGGTGCCCCGAGGATGAGTTTGTTGGCAGAATCCCCGAGGGTGAGCCCGTTGGCAGCCCCGAGGATGAGTCGAGTCAGCGGGGGCCGGTGGGCCGGCCTGAGCTGACGTACTTCCTGGGGCGCAACGCGTGGGCCCGCAGCGCCGCCAGGGCCGCGAGCTGCCCCGGCCGGTCCATCCGCACCGCCAGCTCGTCACTGAACGCCAGCCCCAGCGCCGTCAGCTGGGCGACCAGCTCCGCCACCGGCCGGGCGACGTCCTCCAAGCTCGTGGCCGGATGCCAGCCCTCGCCCCCGACCACCTCGGCGACCCGCTCGCGCAGCTGCGCGGGCGACATCAGCGTGCCGTCGGCGAGCAGCATGAGCGCGGCCTCCCTGGCCGACAACTCGAACTCGTGGCCGCCCCTGGCCAGCAGCAGCTTGGTGACCGCCGACCACATGGCATCGGGGGACTTCAGCAGCCGCCTGCCGTAGTCGGTGATGGCCAGCCGCGTGCCCTCGCGGCTGATCGCGCCCAGCTCCCGCTCGGCCAGCTCGCGCAGCCTGAGCGCCTCGGGCGAGGGCGCCAGCCGCAGCGGCAGCGTGCCCTCCCGCTCGGCCAGGGAGAGCAGTCCGTGCAGGGCGGGCAGCGGCTGCGGGGTGACGGGCGCGTGCAGGCGTACCTCGAACGGCTGCGCCAGCTCCCGCCGCGCCGGGCCGCGCCCCAGCACCCAGCGGTTGAGGCGCTCGCCGTGCACCCGGTTGAGCCAGCTGTCGCCGCCCAGCTCGGCACGCGGCTCGGTGAGCCAGCGGCGGGTCAGCGCGGCCCGGTCCACCTTCTCGCCGGCGACGATGGCCAGCTCCAGCGCGGCGGAGCAGGCGAGGTGCGCGCCCAGCTCCTCGGGCCCCATGATCATGCTCCACTGGAGTTCGGGCACGTCGGGCGGGAGCACGCCCGTGGCCTCGAGCGCCTGCTGATAGGCGCTGGTGCCCGCGTCCTCGCCCTCCATGGCGTAGGTACGCAGGATCTGCAGGGTCGTAGGGGACACGCACAACGCGGCATATCGCTCCATGCCACCAAGCTGGAGCAGCCGCCCGAGCGAGCGTGCCAGTCGCTCGTGGTCGCCGCCCACCTTGAGCGGCAACGTGTACCAGAGGAACTCGCAGACGTCGAGCTGGGTCACCGTCTCCAGGGCTTCCCCACCCGTCAGCCATTCGACGGCCGTTCTGGCGTCTTCGGCCAGGTCCGGGTGAGAGCGCTCCAACTCGGCGAGGAGGGCGGTGACATCCGGTGCACTCATGCCTCGAAGTTTGCCGTATCGACCCCTGGCCTGACGATGGCCGAATCCGGCGCGTGTTGGGTCTTGCACAGTGACTACCCTACGAATGCACTAATGAGCAGGCTGTTACCGGGTCAGATCCATCGTTTTTCAAACAACATGCGGGCCTTCCACTCCGTGTAGGGGATCAGCTCGGCGGACAGGATCGGATGCAGCCACCAGAAGTTGATCAACGTTAGCAGAGCGAAAGCACCGACGACGGCGGCCCCGACGGTCCGTCGCACCGGCACGGCGCCCGTGACCGTCGGCGCGGACGGCCCGATCAGCAGCCCGGCGCACAAGGTGATGGCCAGGACCATGAACGGCACCATCGGGATGGCGTAGAACAGGAACATCGTGCGGTTGTCGGAGATGGCGAAGTAGAACCACGGCAGCCAGCCCACGGCGTACGCCAGAAGCACGGCCCCGGCCCGCCAGTCGCGCGAGGAGACGTAGTAGGCGATCAGCGCCACCAGCGCCGCCACCGCGCCGAACCAGATGACCGGCGTGCCCACGCCGAGCACCGCCTCCGAGCAGTCCTTGACGCCGCACGCGTCCTGCTTGCCCTCGTAGTAGAAGGCGACCGGGCGCAGCAGCAGCGGCCACTGCCACGGTTCGGACATGTACGGATGGGAGCTCTCCAGCCCGCTGTGGAAGGTGAAGACCTGCCACTGGTACTGGATCCACGACCGCATCGAGTCGACGAGGAAGAAGAACGGATTGCCCGTCGACGTGGCCTGCTCCCAGTTGCGCCCGTAGCCGGTGTTCGTCGAGAACCAGCCGACCCAGGTCAGCATGTATGTGACGAACGGCACGATCGCGAGCGCCCCGAACGCCTGCGGCACGTCCCTGTTGAACGCCCCCGTGTACGGATGCCGCAGCCCCAGGGCCCGCCGTGCCCCGAAGTCCCACAGCAGCGACATGACGGCGAACGCGACCGCGAAGAACAGCCCCGACCATTTGACCGACATCGCGAGCGCCAGGCAGACCCCGGCGCCGATCCGCCACCACCTGATCCCCAGCGACGGCCCGTGCGGCGACAGGGGCGAGCTCTCGTACCAGGCGACCAGCCGCTCCCGGGCCTGATCCCGGTCGGTCACCAGGCACGCGAACGCGGCCAGCACCCAGAACATCAGGAAGATGTCCAGCAGCGCCGCCCGCGACAACACGTAGTGCAGGCCGTCCAGCGCCAGCAGCAGCCCGGCGAAGCAGCCGAGCAGCGTCGAGCGGGTCATCCGGCGCGCCACCCTGGCGAGGACGAAGATGGACAGCGTGCCGATCACGGCCGCCGCGAAGCGCCAGCCGAACGGGTTGAGCCCGAACATCCACTCGCCGGCGCCGATCATCCACTTGCCCAGCGGCGGGTGCACCACGTAGGAGGCGCACTTGTCGAGCGTCTCCTGCGTGCACTTCTCCCAGATGTCGGTGTTGTTGGCCAGGATCGCCTTGTCCGCGTTCTTGATCGTGACCCGCTCGACACCCCAGGTGATCAGCGAGAACGCGTCCTTCATGTAGTACGTCTCGTCGAACACCACGGCCTTCGGATGGCCGAGGTTCAGGAAGCGCAGGACCCCGCCGAACACGGTGACCAGCAGCGGGCCGAGCCACCCCCACAGCACGCTTCCGCGCATGGGAGGGATCATCCGATCGCGCACGGACCGAGCCGGAGGCAGGCTCTCGCCGGCCTCCGACGTGTCATAGGCCTGGTACGGGGAATCGGTCACCGCCATTCGGACATCGTACGGGGCTCGCACCGAATAGGTACGTAGGGAGCGGAGAAACACGGTGCAATTGGGATGCCCTGCCACAATGGTCAGGTGACTGAAGACGGCAGGTTGGTGCTGGCAGGGGCCCCTATCGGCCAGGCGGGTGACGTCTCGCCCCGGCTGCGCGAGGTGCTCGGGAGCGCCGACGTCGTGGCCGCCGAGGACACCAGGCGGCTGCGCAGACTCGCGTCCGACCTGGGCGTGGAGATCGCGGGCCGGGTGGTGTCCTACTACGACCAGAACGAGGCCGCGCGAGCCCAGGAACTCCTGGAGACCCTCAAGGAGGGCCGCACGGTCGTGGTCATCACGGACGCGGGCATGCCGGGCGTCTCCGACCCCGGCTACCGCCTGACGCGGCTCGCGGTCGACGCGGGCATCACGGTGACCGCGCTGCCCGGGCCGAGCGCCGTGACCACCGCGCTGGCCGTGTCGGGGCTGGCCAGCGACCGGTTCTGCTTCGAGGGGTTCCCGCCGCGCAAGCCCGGTGAGCGGGCCCGCCGGCTGACCGCGCTGGCGCGGGAGGAGCGCACGATGGTCTTCTTCGAGTCCCCGCACCGGCTGGCGAGCTCCCTGGAGGCCATGGCGGCGGCGTTCGGCGCCGACCGGCCGGCCGCCGTGTGCCGGGAGCTGACCAAGACGTACGAGGAGGTGCGCCGCGGCGGGCTCGGCGAGCTGGCCGCATGGGCGGCCCCAGGGGTCAAGGGCGAGATCACCGTCGTGGTCGCCGGCCACGCGCCCGGCGCGGGGGAGCCGGACCTGGACGGGCTGGTCGCCGAAGTGGACCGCAGGGTCGCCGAGGGCGCGCAGCGCAAGCTGGCCATCGCCGACGTCGCCAAGGAGGCGGGCGTCCCCAAACGAGAGCTGTATGAGCTAGTTCACAAACGCCTATAGTGCGCATCGTGAGGAACAGGGGGGTTTCGCCGCGACGGTTGGTCCCGCCGATCCAGGGATCCGCCCTGCTGGGCTGGCTCGGTCCGCTCCTGGTCGCGACCTTCGGCGGCATCCTGCGCTTCGTCCGGCTCGACCAGCCCAAGGCCGTTGTCTTCGACGAGACCTACTACATCAAGGACGCGTACTCGCTGCTCAGGTACGGCGTCGAGCGGACCATGCTGGGCGACGCCAAGAACCCCGTCGCCGACAACCGCCTGATCACCGGCAACCTGGACATCTTCAAACAGTGTCCCGAGTCCTCCGACTGCGCCTCGTTCGTCGCGCACCCGCCGCTGGGCAAGTGGATGATCGGCGCCGGCGAGTGGCTGTTCGGCATGAACCCGTTCGGCTGGCGCTTCGCCGCCGCCCTGGTGGGCACGCTGTCCATCCTGATCATGGCCAGGGTGGCGCGCCGGATGACCCGCTCGACGCTGCTCGGCTGCCTGGGCGGGCTGCTGCTCGCGCTCGACGGGCTGCACCTGGTGTTGTCGCGGACGGCGCTGCTGGACATCTTCCTGATGTTCTGGGTGCTGGCAGGGTTCGCGTGCCTGGTGGCCGACCGGGACTGGGCGCGGAGCCGGCTGGTCGCCTGGTACGAGAGCGCGCCCATCACCGAGCTCGGCCCGCGGCTCGGGCTCCGGCCGTGGCGGCTGGCCGCCGGGGCCTGCCTGGGGGCCGCCTGCGCGGTCAAGTGGTCAGGGATCTTCTTCCTCCTGGCGTTCGCGGTGCTGACCCTGATGTGGGACATGGGGGCCAGGCGAGCGCTGGGGCTGCGGGAGCCGTACCGGGGGGCGCTGTCGTACGACGTGCCGGGCGGGCTGGCCGCGATGGCGCTCGCGCCCGCCGCGGTGTTCATGGCGAGCTGGACCGGCTGGTTCGCCACCGCCGCAGGATGGGGGCGCAAGTGGGAGCAGGCCACCACCTCCGGGCCGTTCTACTTCCTCTTCGACTCGATGCGGTCGTGGTTCGAGTACCAGAAGCAGGTGCTCGGCTACCACAGCGGCCTGGACGACTACCACCCGTACATGTCGGAGCCCTGGTCGTGGCCGCTGCTGCTGCGGCCCGTCTCGTTCCACTACCCGACGAACCTGCCGCCGTCGGCGTGCGGGGCCGGCAAGTGCGCCGAGGCCGTGCTCGGCGTCGGCACCCCGGCCCTCTGGTACGGCGCCGTGCTCGCCCTGATCGTCCTCATCGCGTGGTACGTGTCCTCGCGCGACTGGCGGGCCGGCGCCGTGCTGCTGGCGTTCGCGGCCGGCTGGCTGCCGTGGTTCTACTACGCGATCGCCGACAACCGCACGATGTACCTGTTCTACATGATCCCCGTCGTGCCGTTCATGGTGCTGGCGATCGTGCTGGCGGCGGGGTTGGTCCTGGGCAAGGAGAGCGCCGCCCCGACCCGCCGGGCGGTCGGAGCCGCGGCGGTGGGGGCGTTCGCGCTCATCGTGCTGATCAATTTCTGGTGGCTCTATCCGGTGCTGACCGCCGAGACGATCACACACGCAGACTGGTGGGCTCGGATGCTGATGCGCTCTTGGGTGACCGCCGCGCCCAAGTGACGCCCCTGCGCAGCGTGATCGCCGCCGCCACGCAGGCCAGGGGGACGGCCGGAAGGACGTACCGGTAGTCGAACTCCGCCGTCGCCGCCGGGGCCAGCAGCAGCCCGACCGCGCCCAGCCACGGCAGCACCACCGGGCCGCCGAATTTCCGCCAGCGCACCACGACGCCGTACAGGCCGATCAGCAGGATCCCGCCGAGCATGATGCCACGCAGGTAGAACACCTTCTGGTAGCCGCTCATGATGTCGGCCCACGGGTGCACGATGCGGGTCTCCGGCGGGCCCTGCTCGTAGCTGAACGCGTCGGTGTCGGTCCTGCCGCCCGCGTACGACGACCACTTCGGCAGCCGCTTGGGCTGGCCGTTGTCGTCGAGTTCGACGTACGGCTTGAACTGGTACATGTTGTAGGTGTTCTCGTCGGGGAAGCGCGGGCGCGACCAGTGGAACGAGCGGAAGAAGTCACGCGCGACGACCTTCAGATAGTCGCCCGGCTGCGCCAGGATCGCCCGCGTGGCGAACGCGCTGGCCGCGTCGTTGGTGATCTCGCTCCACTTCTTGTTGATGCCCCACCGGTGCAGCACCTCGCCGGTGGCCTCGCCGTTGTGGCTGCCCTGGCCCCACAGGTACCACTGCGCGTATTCCTTGCGCTGGCTGACCGGGTCGTTGATGCACAGCAGCAGCAGCTGGACCTCTTTGTACTTGTCGATCTTCATCTTGCCGCAGTCGGCGAAGATCGCCGTGCGCATGTACAGGATGAGGCCGTCGCTGCTGGTCATCGCGAACTTGCCGTTCGCCGAGGCGAACCAGCCCATGTACGCCATCACCGGGATGGCGCACGCCGTGATCAGCGCCGTGATCGGCCGCCAGCCCGTCCGCTTGACCAGCAGGTAGAGCACGACCAACGCCAGGATCGGCAGGCCGATCGAGCGCGTCAGCCAGGTCAGCGCCAGCAGGAAGCCGACGACCGCGCCCGCCTTCCACGACAGCCGCCGCTTCCACAGCACCAGCGTGATCACGCCCACCACGAGCAGCGTGAACATGGTGTCCGACATCACCAGCTGCTCCAGCTGGATCTGGTAGGCGTCGAACAGCACCGGCGCCGCCGCCAGCGTCGCGCCCCACTTCGGCAGCCTGAACTTGATCCGCAGCAGCGCGTAGATCAGGCACGCCGTGGCCAGGCCCATCAGGTGCTGGGTGAAGATCACCAGCGAGAAGCTGTGAAACGGCTGCAACAACATCAGCCAGAAGCTGTAACCATCCGGCCTGATCGGGTGGGGCCTCGGGTGCAGTGCCACCGAGACGTACTCGTAGGAGTCGTTGAACCACATGGCTGGGCCGTAGCCGAGCATGGTGATGAGCCGCAGCACGGCGCCGACGCCGAAGGCCGCGGCGAACACCCGATGCCGGCGCAAGAAGGACAGCCAACGTGCTACCCGGCCAGGAGCGGAGTGGTCCACAGGCGTAATCTCCGCGACGCTCACCATGCTGTAAAGAATGCCAGTCGTTTTTGGGTCTTGACCCGAACACGCTCGGGCACAGGGCATGATGGTTCACTGGAACAGCCTTAACTGAAGGGTAGACACGTGGAACTGACGGTGGTCATGCCCTGCCTCAACGAGGCGGAGACCGTGGAAGTCTGTGTACGCAAGGCCTTGGCGTGCATGGAGGAGCACGGCATCGAGGGCGAGGTCCTGATCGCCGACAACGGCAGCACGGACGGCTCTCAACAGCTTGCCCGCGACGCCGGCGCCCGCGTGGTCCACGTCGAGGAGAAGGGCTACGGCAACGCCCTCTTGGGCGGCATCCGGGCGGCGCGCGGCAAATTCGTCATCATGGGCGATGCCGACGACTCCTACGATTTCACCTCGCTGCTGCCGTTCGTCGAGCAGTTGCGTGACGGCGCCGACCTGGTCATGGGCAACCGGTTCAAGGGCGGCATCGCCGCCGGCGCCATGCCCCCGCTTCACCGCTACCTCGGCAACCCGGTGCTGTCGTTCATCGGCCGGCTGTTCTTCCCGTCGGCGATCGGCGACTTCCACTGCGGCCTGCGCGGCTTCCGGCGGGACTCGATACTGAAGCTGCAGCTGCAGACCGGCGGCATGGAGTTCGCCTCCGAGATGGTGGTCCGCTCCACCCTGTCCGGGCTCGACGTGCGCGAGGTGCCCACGACTCTCTCGCCCGACGGCCGCTCCCGCCCGCCGCACCTGCGCTCGTGGCGCGACGGCTGGCGTCACCTGCGCTTCCTGCTCCTCTACAGCCCGAAGTGGCTGTTCTTCTATCCCGGCGTGCTGATGATGATCATCGGCCTGGTGGCGGGGACCGCGCTGACCTTCGGGCCGGTGGAGATCGGCGAGCTCGCCTTCGACGTCGACACCCTGGTCGGGTCGTCGGCGCTGGTGGTGATCGGCTTCCAGGCCGCGTTGTTCGCGCTGTTCACGAAGGTCTATGCGGCCGAGGAGGGGTTCCTGCCGGAGTCGCCGCGGATCCGTAAGATCATCGACATCGTGACCCTGGAGAAGGGGCTCGTCCTCGGCGGGCTGCTGGCGCTGGCGGGTCTGGTCGGCCTGGTGATGTCGCTGGTGCACTGGCAGGTGCGGAGCTTCGGTGAGCTGGACCCGCGCGAGTCCCTGCGTATCGTGGTGCCGTCGGCCACGGCGTTGATCGTGAGCTTCCAGACGATCTTCGCGTCGCTGTTCGTCAGCATCCTCGGCATCCGCCGCAGCCGCGAGACGCCCGTCGACCGCGCGGCCGCAGTGGCCGAGGAGGCGGCGGAGGCGATCTCCCGCGAAAAGTCAAAGGCATAACGATCTTTTACGCGGTGCCGTGGTCGTCACGGCGCCGCCGCGACACTCCCGGCACCGCCGACATCCACGATGCTTCCATCGCGGCTTCGGTCCGGAAGATGTCGCCGTCGGCAGCCCCGCAATCGCCGGATGGTGCTGCATTCCCAACGGCCGTCTCGCGCGGGATGCGCGGGCGTGTCGTAAGTCGGGAATCGGTCCGAGGCGGACAGGGATCCCCGTAGGCTTAGGAACATGTCCCAGCACATCTTGACCGCCGTCGCGTGGCCGTACGCTAACGGCCCCCGTCACATCGGGCACGTCTCAGGGTTCGGCGTGCCGTCCGACGTCTTCAGCCGCTACCAGCGGATGGCGGGTAACAAGGTGCTGATGGTGTCCGGCACCGACGAGCACGGCACGCCCATCCAGGTCCAGGCCGACAAGGAAGGCGTCAGCGCCAAGGAGCTGGCCGACCGCTACAACCGGGTCATCGCCGAGGACCTGACCGGCCTGGGCCTGTCGTACGACCTGTTCACCAGGACGACCACGAAGAACCACTACGCCGTCACGCAGGAGATCTTCAAGGGCCTCCACGCCAACGGCTACATCTTCCCCAAGACCACGATGGGCGCGATCTCGCCCTCGACCGGCCGCACGCTGCCCGACCGCTACATCGAGGGCACCTGCCCCATCTGCGGTTACGACGGCGCGCGCGGCGACCAGTGCGACAACTGCGGCAACCAGCTCGACCCGATCCAGCTGATCAACCCCAAGAGCCGCATCAACGGCGAGACGCCGACGTTCGTCGAGACCGAGCACTTCATGCTCGACCTGCCCGCCTTCACCGAGGTGCTCGGCTCCTACCTGCAGTCCAAGCAGGGCGAGTGGCGGCCCAACGTGCTGAAGTTCGCGCTCAATCTGCTCGGCGACCTGCAGCCGCGGGCGATCAGCCGCGACCTCGACTGGGGTGTGCCGATCCCGCTCGACGGCTGGCGCGACCAGCCCAACAAGCGGCTCTACGTGTGGTTCGACGCCGTCATCGGCTACCTGTCGGCCTCCATCGAGTGGGCCAGGCGCACCGGCGACCCCGACGCCTGGCGCCAGTGGTGGCAGAATCCCGACGCCCGCGGCTACTACTTCATGGGCAAGGACAACATCGTCTTCCACGCCGAGATCTGGCCGGCGATGCTGCTCGGCTACAGCGGCCGGGGCGACCGCGGCGGCACGCCGGGCTCGCTCGGCGCGCTCGACGTGCCGTCCGAAGTGGTCTCCAGCGAGTTCCTGACCATGGAGGGCAAGAAGTTCTCCTCCTCCCGCCAGATCGTCATCTACGTGCGCGACTTCCTCGCGCGCTACGACGCCGACGCGCTGCGCTACTACATCTCGGTGGCCGGCCCGGAGAGCCAGGACACCGACTTCACCTGGCAGGAGTTCGTCAACCGCAACAACGGCGAGCTGGTCGCCGCCTGGGGCAACCTGGTCAACCGGTCGATCTCGATGGCGGCGAAGAACTTCGGCGCCGTGCCCGAGGCCGGCGACCTGACCGACGCCGACCGGGCCCTGCTGGAGCGCTCGCGCAAGGCGTTCGGGCCGGTGGGCGCGGAGCTGGGCAGGTCCAGGTTCAAGAACGCCATCACCGAGGCGCTCGACGTGGTCCGCGAGGCGAACAGATACCTCGCCGAGCAGGAGCCGTGGAAGCTCAAGGACGACACGGCGCGGCAGAAGTCGATCCTGCACGTCGCGCTCCAGGTGGTCGACGACGCCAAGACGCTGCTCACGCCGTTCCTGCCCAACTCCTCCAACAAGGTCCACGCCATGCTCGGCGGCGAGGGCGTGTGGTCGGGCATGCCGGAGATCCACGAGGTGGACGAGGACGGCGGCGAGCCGTACCCGATCATCACCGGCGAGTACGACGGCGAGGCCCGCTGGGAGCACCGGCCGATCAAGCCGGGCACGCAGCTCGCGCCGCCGGTGCCGCTGTTCAAGAAGCTCGACCCGAAGGTCGTGGACGAGGAGCTGGCCCGCCTGGCCGAGTGACCCGGCGCCGCGGGGGAGCGGCTACGGATGGCGGCGTTCAGCCGCCATCCGCAGCAGGTGCTCTGTGCCGCTACGGTTGGGGGAGTGAGCAAGATTCCCGCCCCTCCCGAGCCGCTTTCCGCGCCCGTGTTCGACAGCCACTGCCACCTCGACATCATGGTCGGCAACCGGCAGGCGTCGTCCGGGGATCCAGTGGCGCAGGCCGCGCAGGCCGCGGAGACCACCGTACGGAGCATCCTGGAGGACGCCCGCGCCGTCGGCGTGGTCAGGCTCGTCACGATCGGCTATGACCTGAAGTCGTCCCGGTGGAACGCGGAGACGGCGGAGCGGCAGGAAGGCGTGTACGCCGGGGTGGCGATCCACCCGAACGAGGCCCACGAGGCGACCCCCGAGGTGCTGGCCGAGATCGAGGCGCTGGCCGGGCGTCCAGAGGTGCGGGCGGTGGGGGAGACCGGGCTCGACTACTTCCGCGACTGGGCGAGCAAGGACGACCAGCACGCCAGTTTCCGCGCCCACATCGAGATCGCCAAGCGTACGGGGAAGGCGCTGGTCATCCACGACCGCGACGCGCACGACGACGTGCTGAAGGTGCTGGCCGCGGAGGGCGCGCCGGACACGGTGGTGTTCCACAGCTTCTCCGGTGACGCCGAAATGGCGAAAAAGTGCGCCGAAGCCGGATATTTCATGTCGTTCTCCGGCCCCGTCACCTACAAGAACGCCGCCTACCTCCGCGAGGCCGCCGACGTCGCCCCCCTGGAGCTCATGCTGGTCGAGACCGACGCCCCCTACCTCCCGCCGGTCCCGCACCGCGGCAAGCCCAACGCCCCTTACCTCATCCCCCTCACCTTGCGCTGCCTGGCCGAGGTCAAGGGGATCCATTCGGACCGGTTGTGCGAGGCGATCAGTACCAACGGAGTCACGGTCTTCGGCGAGTGGTGACCATCTTTTGGTGAACCGGTGGATGCGGGCCCGCCCGTGCGGCTAGCGTTCGGGCGGTCACTTTCCGTTATCGGAAGTGGCGCGTAGTGAATGGCGCTCACTCGGGCCCTCGCTGGTTACGCAAGCTACCGCTCTCGGGCCTGAGCGTTCGCCGCCCTGTGTTAATGGTCGCGCTCACTTGGGCCCTCGCTGGTTACGCAAGTTACCGCTCTCGGGCCTGAGCGTTCGCCGCCCTGTGTTAATGGTCGCGCTCACTTGGGCCCTCGCTGGTCACGCGAGCTACCGCTCTCGGGCCTGAGCGTTCGCCGCTCCTCACCGGAGGTGGTTCTTGCGAGGCAGGAGACGTGCGCCGCGTCCCCCGATCCCGTGGCGCTCCCCATGGACGCCGGTGGTGTGCCTGGCGGCGGCCGTGGCTGCAGGCGTGCTCGTGGCCGTGTCGTCCATGGCCAAGGACGTGACCGTGATCGTGGACGGCAGGGCGATGGCGATACGCAGCTTCGCCGGCTCCGTACGCGACGTGCTCGGCGACGCCGGGGTCTCGCTGAGCTTCGGCGACGTCGTGCACCCGCCCGCGCAGGAGGACGTTTCGGACGGCACCACGATCGAGGTGCGCCGCGCCCGCCCCATCACGCTCACCCTGGACGGCCGCACCAGCAAACACCTGGTCACCAGCACGAGGGTCGGTGACGCCCTGGCCGAGCTGGAGATCTCGCCGGCGGCCGGCAGGGTCTCCGCACCCCGCGACGGGACGGTGCCGCTGTCGGGGATGGCGCTCACCGTCTACACCAAGCGCAAGGTGTACGTGGTCACCGGCGCCACGCGGCTCACCTCCCGCACCACCGCCCGCACCGTCCGCGAGGTGCTCCGCCAGAAGCGCATCGACCTGCACCGCGGCTATCAGGTCACTCCGCCGCTCGGCAGCTTCCCGAAGGACGGCACGGTCATCATGGTCACCGCGCCCCGCACCGTCCAGGTCCAGCCGGACGTCGCCGTCCTGAACTGGCAGGCGCTGGCCGAGTGCGAGTCGGACGGGAATCCGCAGGCGTACAACCCGGACGGGCCGTACTACGGGATGTACCAGTTCAGTCTGCCCATGTGGAAGGCCGTCGGCGGCATGGACCTGCCGACGGCCTGGCCGGCGGAGGAGCAGACGTACCGTGCGCAGCTCCTCTACCAGCACGTGGGCGGCCGCTGGCAGGGCCAGTGGCCGCACTGCGGCGCCCACCTGTTCTAACCGGACACCGCCTTCTAACCGGACACCGCCACCCCGAAGTCGGCGCCCTGCGGCGGCTGGAACGGCTCCAGGCTCTCGGCGTTCCGCCCGGCCACCGTGACCTTCCCGTACGGCTGCGCGTCCGGCTGCCCCACGAACAGCTTGTTGCCGCTGAAGGCGACCGACCAGCCGAACAAACCTTCGCCGTCCGGCAGCTTCCGGTCCTCGGCGTCGCTCTTCCAGGAGACGATCCGGACGCCGCCGCCATAGGGAGCCCCGATGGCCAGTCTGCCGTCCGCCGAGGCGGCCAGCGAGAACCCGAACGCCTGCTTGCCGCCCTGCGTCACCGTCCTGATGGGCTTCTTGGCGGGGTTGAGCAGCTGAACGTATCCGGGGCCGGGGGAGCTGACCGCGTAGCCGGAGCCCGCGGAGTACGCCACCGCGTAGCCGTACCGGTCGCCGGAGGCGTTGGTCGGCGAATCCAGCTTCAGGCTCGTGATCTGCGGCGCGAGGGGGTCGTCGATGAACACGACCGACCCCGAATCGATCTTGCCTGCCTCGACCTGGCGGCCCGCACCGTCGTCGTTCTCGTACGGGACGCCCACGACGAGCGTCTTCTCGAACCCGAACGCCATCGACCAGCCGAACTGGTCGCCGACCTCGCTGTTGCCGCGCACGTCGACGCTCTCCTGGCTGATCCTGCGCAGCTGGCCCGTGCCCTTGCGCACGTAGATCGCGCCCACGTCGAGGAGTTGCTTCTCGTCCTCGTACGGCGCCCCGATCGCCACCACGTCTCCTTGCGCCGCCAGCGACCAGCCGAAATGCGCGAACCGCTGCGGCTGCGTGGCGATCAGGCGCTGCGGGGGCTTGGTCCCGCCGCCGTAGACGACGTACGCGGCGCCGGCGTCCTCCGCGCCGTCCACGTCCGCGTACGGGGCGCCGACGACCAGGTCGGCGCAGGCGTCGCCGTCCACGTTCGCCAGCCGCGCCGACCAGCCGAAGGCGTCGCCCCTGACCAGGCCGGGCACGGAGACGGGGACGACCTTGCCGCCGGACAGCACGTGCACGGCGCCCTTCTGGTCGTCGGCGAACGGGTCGCCCACCACCACGTCGTCCGCGCCGTCACCGTCGAAGTCGGCGGCCCCCGCGCAGGCCGCCGCGCCGGCGGCGGCGGCCGGGACCATCGTCATCCCGCCCGCGAGCAGCAGCGCGACGAGCATCTCCCTGATCCTCACAGCGCCACCTCGATCTGCTTGCCGTTCTCGAGCATGGTCGCCGTCAGCTTCACGGGCTTGCGGTATGTGGCCAGGTCGAACACGAAGGCGCTGTCCACGCGGCCGCCGGGCAGGATGGCGGGGGGCAGCGTGACGGCGGCCGGGTCGTGCTCGCCGCCCCGGTCGTCGACCATGCTGACCACCGGCTGGACCAGCGTGCGCCGCTCGCCGCCCGGGTTGAGCATCGTCCAGCGGATCACGCAGAGCTGGCCCTGGGTCGCGGTCTTGCCCTCGTACTCCTTGAGGCCGCACTCGGGGGCGCCCGCGACGATCGCGATCGGGTCGTCGAAGTTGTTGCCCAGCGGGAACCTGCGGCCCACGTCGTTGGGGCGGATGGTGGTGGCCGCCAGGGAGGGGTCGCCGGGGTTGGAGGTGACCGTGTTGCGGCCCGAGGTGACGATCAGTACGGCCACCGTGACGACGATGGCCAGCACGGCCGCGGCGGCGGCGATGAGCCACCGGGTGCCCGTGGCTCTCGTGCCGTCGAGGGTGTCGGGCTCGCTCGGGAGGAGCTCCGGGGTGCCGCGGACCGTCCGATCGCCCGGCTGGGTGTCGGCGCGCCGCTGCTCCGAGGCCTCCATCTGGCGCAACTGCTCCTGGCCCGGGATGCCGGCGGCCTGCCGGGGGAGCTCCTGCGCGGGAATGCCCGCAGCCTGCCGCAGCTGCTGCTGCGGCGGGATGCCCGCGCCTTGTCCCGGCGGGCCGGCGGGTTGACGCGCCTGCTCCTGCCTGGGGACGGCGCCCTGCTGGGGTTGTGCCTGCGGCTCCGGCGTTCCCGGAGCCGATTGCGCCGCCTCGGCCTGGGACTTCTTCCGATCACCTCTCCGGAAGAACCCGCGCGCCCGCGCATCGCCCTTCGCCGATGTGTCGGACTCGGCGGGCCAGCGGGCCAGCTCCTCCTTGGCCGCCGCCTCCTCCCTGCGCGCCAGCTCCTCGACCGACGCGGGCCCCGAGGGACCGGAGGGCGCCGCGGAAGTGACCTCGGGCCCGCCCGGCCCTCTGCCCGTGGCGTCGCTGGGCGGCGGCGTCGTGAACGTCGCCGTGATGTCCGGCTCGTCCACGACGTTCTGGGGCGGCTGCCAGTCGCTGAGCATCTCGGTCGCGACCAGGGTGGGCGGATTGATCGACGGCGCCGGCGTGTTGCCGCCCACCAGCGCGATCAGGAGATCCTGCGCCGTCGGACGCTGCGCGGGATCCATCGAGGTGGCCAGTCGTACCAGCTCGTTCAGAGGCGCGGGCAGCGCACCCAGGTCCGGCGGGGTGTTCAGCACGCGGTGGGCCATCGTGATGGGGTCGCCGCGCCCGAACGGGTGCCGCCCGTTGCCCGCGTACGCCACCAGGCAGCCCCAGGCGAAGATGTCGACCGCCGGGCTGAGCGCCTCGCCGCGCACCTGCTCGGGCGCCCACCACCCCGGACTGCCGAGCAACTCGCCGGAAAGCGTGAACCCCGTCTCCCTGTCGAGCGCCCTGGCGATCCCGAAGTCGATCACCCGTGGCCCGGACAGCGAAAGGATCACGTTGGCGGGCTTCAGATCCCTGTGCACCAGCCCGGCCACGTGGATGGCGGCCAGCGCCGCCGCCACTCCCAGCCCGACGCCGTGTAACGGCCCCGGATCCAGAGACCCATATGTCGTGATCTGATCGGACAGCGGGGTGCCCGCGATGTACTCGGTCACCATGTACGGCCGGCCGTCGCCGGTGTTGCCGTTGTCCAGCACCTGCGCCGTGCAGAAGGACGCCACCCGGCGAGCGTTCTCGACCTCGGCATGGAACCGGGCCGCGAACCCCTCCTGGTTGGCGAACTCCGCCTTCACGACCTTGAGCGCGACGAAACGTCCCGTCGGCGCACGTGCGAGGAAGACGGTCCCCATACCGCCCTCGCCGAGTCGCCCCAGCAGGCGGTACGGCCCGATCTCCCGCAAGTCCGTCGGGCGGAGCGGCGCGGCGCCCGTTGGCTCCATGAGGGACGTCCCTTCCTGTTCCACGCCATCCTCTCCTTTGGTCTCCCCATCCGCCATCGCAGGTTCTTCGATGCGGGAGACTGGTTGGATGATGAGGCTGTTGGGCCCTGTAGAAATACGTATTTTGGCGGATAAGCTGAATCTTCGTCCGACAAAAAAGCTTGGCCAGAACTTCGTGATCGACGCGGGGACGGTCCGGCGCATCGTCCGCGTGGCCGATCTGTCGGAGAATGACGTGGTCATCGAGGTGGGACCGGGGCTGGGTTCGCTCACCCTAGCGCTCCTGCCGCCGGCCGCGCATGTGGTGGCCGTCGAGATCGATCCGGTGCTCGCCGCCCAGCTCCCCATCACCGTCGCCGATCGCGGTCTGTCCGACAAGCTGACGGTCGTCAACGGCGACGCCATGAAGGTGACCCTGGACGATCTGCTGGGTTTCACCCCTACCGCCCTGGTCGCCAACCTCCCGTACAACGTGGCCGTCCCCGTGGTGCTCCACCTCCTGGAAGTCCTCCCGTCCCTGCGCAAGGGGCTGGTCATGGTGCAGTCCGAGGTGGCCGACCGCCTCGCGGCGGGTCCCGGCTCGAAGGTGTACGGAGTGCCGTCGGTCAAGGCCGCCTGGTACGCGGACGTCCGCCGGGCGGGCCCGGTCAGCCGTACCGTCTTCTGGCCCGTCCCCAACGTCGACTCGGGCCTGGTCTCCCTCACCCGCCGCGAACCGCCTGCCACGTCGGCCTCCCGCGAGGCGGTCTTCGCGGTGGTGGACGCCGCCTTCGCCCAGCGCCGCAAGACTCTGCGCGCGGCCCTGGCGTCGTGGGCGGGCAGCGCGCCCGAGGCGGAGAGCATCCTGCGCGCGGCCGGCGTGGACCCGTCGGCCAGAGGAGAGCAACTCGATGTCACGGCCTTCGCCCGCATAGCCGAGCTCAAACCCTGACCAGAGCCCATCGGCCTGCTCTGACCGCGCTTCGGTGAGCTGCCGCCCGTCCTCGACGCGCACCGGCATCCACAACCTTCCCTGCTCACTCCCTCTTTCCACAGAACCACGTTCGGCCCCACGTCGCCCCGCCTGGCCTGGCCATCCTGATCACGCATCATCCATCCGCATGATCGGACCAGGAGGCCAACGATGATCCGCCGCTTTCTTCTCGCCGTCACCGGCGGTCTGTTCATGACCCTCGCCGCACTCCCCGGCACGGCTCAGGCCGCCGTGTCCGTCAAGAAGGCGAAGGAGATACTGACCCGGGGCGAGATCGCAGCCTCCGCCGCAATCGGCCAGTTGGGCGTCTCCTTCTCCTGGGGCGGGGGCTCCGCGAAGGGCCCGACGTTCGGGATCGGCAGAGGAGCGGCCACGAGAGGCTTCGACTGCAGCGGCCTGACCCTCTATGCCTGGTCCAGAGCCGGCGTGACCCTCAGCCACTACACAGGCGCCCAGTTCCGCCAGGGTCGCAGGATCACCCTCGCCGCCCGCCGCACGGGGGACCTGCTCTTCTTCGGCGGCGGCACGGGCGACCCCACCCACGTGGCCCTCTACCTGGGCGGAGGCCTGATGATCCACGCACCCAAGACCGGCGACGTGGTGAAGAAGACCGCCTTCCTCAGGTCGCCCTACTACCGCACCGCCTTCCGGGGCACCGTACGCCCGGGGTGACTCCTCGTTGTCGGCCATGAGGAAGACAAATATCCACCAACTTGACTCTGCGTGGCGGGGAAGAGGCCGTTCCTTCGGTCATATTTCGAGAACCGCATGTCAGGGCTGCGTACGCCGATAACATCGAGTGTCCGTTGACCCCGGCAAGCGATGAGAGTGGCAGTAGATCGATGAGTTCGGTGACCGTGCGTGTGCCAGCGAAGGTCAACGTGCAGCTTTCTGTCGGCCCGCTCAGGGAAGATGGTTACCACGACTTGGTCAACGTCTTCCACGCCGTGTCGATCTTCGATGAGGTGGTGGCCAAGGAGTCCGAGTCGATCACTGTGACGGTGACCGGGAAGTGGGCCGACCAGGTGCCGGTCGACGACAACAACCTCGCGATCCGGGCCGCGCGGGCACTCGCCAAGCACGCCGGACGCACCTACGGCGCCGACCTGGTCATCCACAAGGACATCCCCGTGGCGGGCGGGATGGCGGGCGGCAGCGCGGACGCCGCCGGCGCTCTCGTGGCCTGCAATGAGCTCTGGGGGCTCGGGCTGCCGTTCGACGACCTCATGGAGATCGCCGGAGACCTCGGCAGCGACGTGCCGTTCTCGCTGCTCGGCGGCACCGCGGTCGGCACCGGCCGCGGTGAGCAACTGACCGAGCTCCCGACCGGCGGCATCTTCCACTGGGTGTTCGCACCGGCGAACGGCGGCCTCTCCACGGCCAGCGTGTACGCCGAGTGCGACCGGCTCCGCGAGGCCTCGGCGGCCGAGGTGCCCTGGCCCCAGCTGAACGACTCCCTGGTAGAGGCCCTCGGCACCGGCGACGCCTACGCCCTGGGCGCTCACCTGAGCAACGACCTCCAGCCCGCCGCCCTCAACCTCCGCCGCGAACTCGCCACCACCCTGGACGCCGGCCGCCAGCATGGAGCGCTGGGCGCGATCGTCTCCGGCTCGGGCCCCACCTGCGCTTTCCTCGCCATCGACGCCCTGCATGCCCGCGACCTCGCCCTCAGCCTGACCACCACGGGCGCCGCCCACACAGCGGTGGCCGCGCACGGTCCCGTGCACGGCCCGGTCCACGGCACCGTCGTCCCCAAGCACTGAGCGCCCCAAGCACTGAGCGGCAGCGGGTCCCCGTTGTTCAGGACCTGCTGTTCGAGCCGGGCGGCGCGCATGCCATCCACGGCCGGAGGACGACACGGGGCGGGCTTCCCCAGTCCCGATCTGTAGCTCTTCGCCTCCCGGCCAGGGAGGGAGTGGTCGTAACCCCCGGCTACCCTTGGAACGTCATGAATCTGGTTAATCTTGAGTCGGTTTCCCATGCCTACGGTCCCAAGCCGCTCCTCCACGACATATCCCTAGGCGTCGAGGCAGGAGAGCGCATCGGCGTGGTCGGCCGCAACGGGGGCGGCAAGACGACCCTGATGTCCGTCATCGCGGGAGCCGTACGCCCCGACAGCGGGCGCGTCACCCACACTCGCGGGCTGCGGGTCGGCTTCCTCTCCCAGCAGGACGCCCTGGACCCGGCCGTCACCGTACGAGAGTTCGTCCTGGGCGGGATGGCCGAGCACGAGTGGGCCGGCGAGCAGCGGGTGCGCGAGATCCTGTCCAACCTGATCGGCGACCTCGACCTCGGCGCGAAGACCGCCGACCTCTCGGGAGGCGAGCGCAGGCGTACGGCGCTGGCGAAGCTGCTCATCGACGACCATGACCTGATCATGCTGGACGAGCCCACGAACCACCTCGACATCGAGGCCATCGCCTGGCTCGCCGCACACCTGGTCACCATGAAGAGCGCGCTGGTGGTCGTGACGCACGACCGGTGGTTCCTCGACGCCGTGTCCACCCGTACGTGGGAGGTCGTGGACGGTCGCGTCGAGCGATACGAAGGGGGCTACGCCGCCTACGTGCTGGCCAAGGCGGAGCGGGCGCGGATCGCCCAGGCCGCCGAGGACCGTCGCCAGAACCTCATGCGCAAGGAGATCGCCTGGCTGCGACGCGGCCCGCCCGCCCGTACGTCCAAGCCGAAGTTCCGCATCGACGCCGCCCAGGCGCTGATCGCGAATGAGCCGCCGGCGCGCGAGACCGTCGAGCTGATGCGGTTCGCCGCGGCCCGGCTCGGCAAGACCGTCTACGACCTGGAGAACGTCACCCTGCACGCCGGCGGACCGGACACGGGGCCGCTGGTGCTCGACCGCTGCACGTGGCAGTTCGGGCCGGGCGACCGCGTCGGGCTGATCGGCGTCAACGGGTCCGGCAAGTCGTCCGTGCTCCGCTTGCTCGCCGACACGATCGAGCCCGACTCCGGCCGGGTGACCAGGGGCAGGACGGTACGCCTCGCGCACCTGTCCCAGGAACTCGCCGAGCTGGACCCGACGCGGCGGGTGCTGGAGTCGGTCGAGGAAGTACGCAAGTACCTCCAGGTCGGCAAGAAGGAGTGGTCCGCCTCCCAGCTGCTCGAACGCCTGGGCTTCCGGGGCGACGAGCAGTGGAAGGTCATCGGCGACCTGTCCGGCGGTGAGCGCCGGCGGCTGCAGCTGCTCAGGCTCCTCATGGATGATCCGAACGTCCTGCTGCTCGACGAGCCCACCAACGACCTCGACATCGAGACGCTCAACGAGCTGGAAGACCTGCTGGACGCCTGGCCCGGCACGCTGATCCTGGTGAGCCACGACCGCTACTTCCTGGAGCGGGTGACCGATCGGTGCGTGGCGCTGCTGGGCGACGGCAAGCTGTCATTGCTGCCCGGCGGGGTGGACGAATACCTCGAACGGCGTGCGGCCGGCACGGCGTTGACCGCCCGCCTGGCGACCGCGGCGTTGTCGGCTCCCGCCGGTCCCGCAGGCGTTGCGGGCGACTCCCGGGCGACGACGGCGGGATCGGTCGCCGAGGGCTCGGCCGCGGGAGCGCCCGGCCAGGCGAAGACGGAGTTGTCGGCCAAGGAGGAACGCGAGCTTCGCAAGGAGCTCAACCGCCTGGAACGCCAGCTCGACAAGCTGACCGACCAGGAGGCCCGCCTCCACGCGGCCATGGCGGACGCGGCCAGCGACTACGCCAAGCTCGGCACGCTGGACTCCGAACTGCGGGAGATCACGGCCCAGAAGGACACGATCGAAGCGGAGTGGCTGGAAGTCGCCGACCGCCTCGGCGACTGACCAGCCCTTCCCGAGTCCGCGGCGTCCGCCGTTGCCCGCACGGGCATCGGCGGAAGACCGATTGCAGCTCGCGGCAATGTGGCACCACCGCAAATGGAGACCACCCTAGCGGGGAGAGTCGAACGGGGCGAGGAGGGTGCGGAGGAGGGAGGCCAGGGCACGCTGATCGTCGAGACCAAGCCCGGACAGCAGGTCGTGCTCGCGCCGCAGCAGGTCGGCGAAGGCCGCGTCCACCCTGGCCAGCCCCGTGTCCGTCAGGGACACCAGTACGCCACGCCGATCCTCCGGATCCGGCCGCCGGCGCACGAGCCCGGCGGCGGCGAGGCGGTCGATGCGGTTCGTCATGGTCCCCGAGGTGACCAGCGTCGCGCGGAGCAGCGTTCCGGGACTGAGCTCGTACGGCTTCCCGGCCCGTCGCAGCGCGGTCAGCACGTCGAACTCCCAAGGCTCCAGATCGTGCTCGGCGAACGCGGCCCGCCGGGCCCGGTCGAGATGCTTGGCGAGTCGTGACACTCTAGAGAGCACCTGGAGCGGCTCGACGTCGAGGTCGGGGCGTTCGGCTCGCCAAGCCGCGACGAGGCGATCGACCTCGTCCCTAGCATCCTCCGTCATGACATAGAAGTGTACTGTCTTGACATCGAGATATCTCTCTCGATATCAATTATCTTTATGTCAAGAGATATGTGGGACCCAGTCACCTACGCGGTTTACGCGGACGAGCGGTCGCGGCCGTTCCTGGAGCTGATCTCCAGGGTTGGCGCGGTCAACCCCGATTATGTCGTGGACGCCGGTTGCGGAAGCGGTGAACTCACCGTTGAGCTGGGTAACCGCTGGCCCGACGCGACGATCGAGGGCTTCGACTCCTCGCCCGCGATGATCACCAAGGCCCGCCAGCTGGAGACGCCGGTGAGGTTCGCGGTCGCCGACGTGGCCACCTGGCGCCCGGACCGGCCGATGGACGTGATCGTCTCCAATGCCGTCCTCCAGTGGGTGCCCTCGCATCGCGACGTGCTCGAGCACTGGATGGAGGAGCTGGCCCCCGGTGGCTGGCTGGCCTTCCAGGTGCCGGGCAACTTCGACGCGCCGAGCCACGTCGCGATCCGCGAGCTGTGCGCCTCGCAGGCCTGGGCCGACAAGCTCGGCGACTTCACCAGGGGCAACCCGGTCGACAACCCCGTCGAGTACCTCGATCTGCTCAACCATGGCGGCATGCGGGTGGACGCCTGGGAGACGACGTACGTGCACGTGCTCCAGGGCGAGACCCCGGTGCTGGACTGGGTCTCGGGCACCGCCCTGCGCCCGATCTTCGACCGGCTCGACGCGGGCGAGCAGCGGCGGTTCACATCCGGCCTCGCCGGACTGCTCGCGGAGGCGTACCCGGCGAGGAGCTACGGCACGCCCTTCCCATTCCGGCGGATCTTCGTCGTGGCGCAGAGATGATCAGAGGGCTGCATCACGTCCAGCTGGCCGCGCCCAGGGGCAGCGAGCCGCTCCTGCGGGAGTTCTACGTGGGTGTCCTGGGCCTGCGGGAGTTGCCCAAGCCGCCGGAGCTCGCCGCACGCGGGGGTGTCTGGTTCCGCGGTGACGGCGTAGAGATCCACCTCGGCATCGAGGACGACTTCAGGCCCGCGCGCAAGGCCCACCCCGCTTTCCTGGTGGACGACCTCGACGCGTATGCGGCGCGAATACCCGGCGCCGTCCCCGACGCTCTCCTGCCGGGATACCGGCGCATCCACGTCTCCGACGTGGTCGGCAACAGAATCGAGCTCCTGCAGGTCGTGTGATGTTCACTTTGTGGTGGCATCATGGTCCGAAATCGGACACTTGTGAGGCGTAGTGGGCATAGAGATCGAGGACAAGTTCGACGTTCCCTCCGAGTACACGATCCCGGATCTGAGCGGTCTGGCGGACGTCGTGGGCCCGAAGAGCCACCAGCTCGTGGCTCTGTACTATGACACGCCCGACCTGCGGCTGGCCGCCCGAGGCGTCACGCTCAGGCGCCGACGAGGCGGCGCCGACGCCGGTTGGCACCTGAAGCTGCCCAAGGCCAAGGGCGTGCGGCAGGAGATCACCCACCCGCTCACCCGCAGCACCAAGATCGTGCCTCCGGAGCTGGCCGAACTCGTGCGCGCCTACGCCCGCGGCGCCGAGCTCGAGGTGGTCGCCGAGCTGGACACCCGCAGGAACGTCACGCTCCTGCACGACGGCGACACCATGCTGGTCGAGATCGCCGACGACCGCGTCAAGGGCACCGACCGCAGGGAGGGCGGCAACGTCGTACGGTGGCGGGAGGTCGAGGCCGAGCTGCTCGACGACAGCCGGCAGGCGCTGCTGGCCAAGGTCGGCAAGCGGCTCAGAAAGGCGGGCGCCACGCCCTCCGGCGCCGCCAGCAAGCTGGCCAGGCTGCTCGAACCCACCCCACCGGCCAGGGCTCGCACCGTGCCCGGCTCGGCCGGCGAGGTCGTCGTCGGCTACCTGGCGAGCCAGGTGAGTGCCCTTCTCTCGCAGGACCCCCGGGTACGCCGGGCCGAGGACGACGCCGTCCACCAGATGCGCGTGGCGTGCCGGCGGCTGCGTAGCGCGATGAAGGCGTTCAAGACCGTGGTCATGGACACCGAGGAGCTCCAGGAGGAGCTGCAGTGGCTCGGCACCGTGCTCGGCGAGGCCCGTGACCTCGAGGTCACCAGGGCCAGGTTCGGCAAGCTGCTCGCCAGGGTCGCGCCCGAACTGATCCTCGGCCCGATCCAGGCCAGGCTCGGCTCTGACCTGCTCGAACGTGAGCAGGAGGCGTACGTCCGCATCAAGGAGGCGCTGAGCGGCGACCGCTACTACGCCCTCCTCAACGCCCTCGACGCGCTCGTCGCCGGGCCGAAGCTGGGCAAGGCGGCGGCCAAGCCGGCACAGGAGCAGCTCAGCACCATCGCCTCGGCGAACTGGCGAAGGGTGACCAAGGCGTACGACACCGCCCAGGCCATCGAGGACCTGGAGCGCCGCGAGATCGCCATGCACGACGTGCGCAAGGCGGCCAAGCGCGCCCGCTACACCGCCGAAGCGCTCACCCCGGCGCTCGGCAAAGACATGGCCCGGCTGGCTAAGCTGGCGGAGGACATTCAGGAAGTACTGGGGACGCACCAGGACGGCGTGGTGGCGCAGGAAACGCTGGCTAAGGAGGCGGAGAGCGCACGACAGGCGGGCGAGGACACGTTCACGTACGGGCTGCTCGTCGGGATAGAACGCAACACCGCAGAACGGGCTCACGCCGACTTCCCCAGGGTATGGGCGGAAACTGTCAAAGCAGTGGGGAAGCTTCTATGAGCACTCTTCCGGTCATTCCCTTCCAGCGCAGCGACCTGCTCGACATGCCCCCGGAATACCGGGAGCTCAGGGTCAGGGAGGGCATCGCCAGAGTACGCACCCGGATGGGCGGCGAAGCCTGGCTGGTCAGCGGGTACGAAGACGCCCGCAGGCTGTTCAACGACGCCCGCCTCGGGCGCTCGCACCCGGAGCCGGACAAGGCCGCGCGGCTGTCGGCCTCGGCCATACTCGGCGGCCCTCAGGGCGACATCGAGACGGAGAAGGCCGAGCACGACCGCATGCGCAAGCTGTTCATGCCGTCGTTCTCGGCTCGCCGCATGAAGGCGCTCACGGACCACGTGGGTTTCCTGGTCGACGAGCGGCTCGACCACCTCGCCAAGCTCACGCCGCCGGTGGACCTGCACGCCGAGCTGTCCTTCCCGCTGCCGGTGCTGGTCATCTGCCAGCTGCTCGGCGTGCCGTACGAGGACAGGGACTACTTCAGCGGCGTGTCGGAGCGCATGGGGGACATGCTCGACCCGACCAAGAGCGAGGCCGCCCGAGAGGAGCTCGGCGCGTACATGTCGAGCCTGATCGAGCGCAAGCGGCACGAGCCAGCCGAGGACGTGCTGTCGGACCTGGCGGGCGAGCTGGACGACGACGGGACGATCGCCCGGCTGGCCGGCACGCTGTTGTTCGCCGGCCACGAGACCACGGTCAACCGCATCGACTTCGGCGTGCTGCTCCTGCTGGCCAACCCGGACCAGCTCGACCTGCTCAAGGCCGATCCGGGCCTGGCGCCGGGCGCGGTCGAGGAGATCCTGCGGGTGGCCGTGACGAGCCTGCACGGCCTGCCCAGGTACGCCCACGAGGACGTCGAGATCGGCGGCGTGACGATCCGGAGGGGCGACGCCGTCGTGCTCATGACGGGCGCGGCCAACCGGGACGAGCGGATCTATCCGGATCCGGACGAGTTCGACATCCGTCGTCCGCAAACCGACCCGCACCTGACCTTCGGGTACGGGCCGCGCTTCTGTATCGGCGCCAGCCTGGCCAGGGTCGAGCTGATCGCCGTGTTCAGCAGGCTGTTCCAGCGCTTCCCCACGCTACGGCTGGCCGTTCCGGCCTCGGAGCTGCGGCGCAGCGAGGGGAGGATCGCCGACGGGTTCGCCGAGCTCCCGGTCACCTGGTGACTACTTGCCCCAGATCTTCCGGTACGCGTCGCGGTAGCCCTTCGGATCCCAGGAGGAGCCGCCGCTGCTGTTGGCGGCCGTGGTGATGTGGACAGGTGCGACGATGCCGCTGGCGGGCTCGCCGGCGAAAGCCCGGTTGAACTCGTCGATGATCTGCCAGCCCTGAGCGGACAGCGGTTCCGGCACCGTGGCGGCCTGGAACACCTTGCTGTTGATGCGCTGGAAGGCGGACGGGTCGCCGTCGCCCGCACCGATGTTGAACGGGGCGCCCCCGCCCTCCTTGCCCGCCGCGCGCAGGGCGGGGGCGGCGTCGGCGAAATACAGGTCATTGATGGCCACGGAGTGCGTCCACTTGTCGCCGAAGCGGGACAGCAGGGAGGAGACCTCCTGCGGGGTGCGGGTGCTGGCGTCGGGGATGGGAATGTTCGACTCCGAGAGGAGTTCGACGCCGGAGCAGGTGGCGAGCTCCTTCTTGATCAGGTCCGACTTCCCCTTGGCGAAGGGTATGGACGCGTCGGTGAAGACGACCACACCCGCCCGGCCGTTGGACTGGCTGATGATCCAGTCCGCGCTGATCTTCGCGACGTCTTCGACCCTCGTGGTGATGTTGGTGAAGAGTTCGGGATCCTCGCTCGGGCCCGGCTGGGCGATGGCATGCCAGCCTATGAGGGGGATGCCCGCAGCGTCGGCCTGCGCCACCTGCTGTGCGGTCGACTTGGGATCGAAGCCGGACAGGACGATACCGGCCGGTTTGACGGCGACGGCCTGGCCGAGCGCTGCCTGGATGCCCGCCGGCGTGCCCTGCCCGTCGATGATCCGCACCTCCCAGCCGATGGCCTGCGCGGCTTCCTTGACGCCTTCTGCCGTGCCGGCGACCCCGGGGTTGGTCATGCTTTGAGCGACGTAGACGATGCTCTTGCCAGAGACCGCTTCCGGGCCGCCGGCCGGCCCGGCCCAGGGGGCGTTCACGTCTTCGGCCTGCTCGACCGCCGTCTTCGCGGCCGCGAGGACGGCGGGGCAGCCTGCTTGCGAGGTGGCGGCGGCCGCGGTGGCGGCGGTGGTTTCCGACCCGCGCGTGCAGCCGGTGACGGAGGCGGCGGCCACGGCCAGGGCGGCCATGAGGCGCAGGGTTTCCTTGCGGGTGAGGTGTGGCACGGGAACTCCTTGACGGCATGCGGAACAGGCGGGGGCCTTGGGGATGTGGGCTAGGAGACGGGCCGGTGCTCACCGGGCGCCGATTCGGCGGCCGGCGATCCCGCGGTGTCGTCCGCGCCATCGGGCAGCGGCCGGCGGGTGGCGGTGGCGCCCGCGCGGAGCCTGCGGCGGGCGGAGACGCCGGCCAGGCCGACCGCGAGCAGCAGGGTGCTGCCGTTGAACAGCGGCGTCGCCCAGAAGGCGGCGCCGAACTGGCCGATGCCCGCGAGACCGATGGCCAGGATGGCGACGGCGACCACGGTGCCGGCGGCGTTGGCGCGGCCCGGCTTGATCGCGGTGGAGCCCAGCAGGGCGCCCACGAACGCGGGGAGCAGGTAATCCATGCCGACGCTGGGGTTGCCGATCTGCTGCTGCGCGGCCAGCAGGACGCCGGCGAAGCCGACTACCGCCCCCGAGCCGGCGAAGGCGTAGATGCCGTAGCGGCGGGTGGGGATGCCCACCAGTTCGGCGGCGCGGGCGTTCGAGCCGATCACGTACAGGTAGCGGCCGAGCGGCAGCCGCTCGAGCAGCAGCCAGAGCGCGGCGGCGAGGGCGAGCACGTAGAAGGCGGGCACGGGGAGGCCGAGTAGCTTGGAGTCGTACAGGTCCGTGAAGGCCGGAGGCAGGCCCTGCGGGCCCGGGACGATCCTGGCGCCGTCGGTGCTCCAGAGGGTGAGGGCGTACAGGACGCTGCCGGTGCCGAGGGTGGCGATGAAGGAGTCGATCTGGGCGAACTCCACGAGCACGCCGTTGAGCACGCCGACGATCGCGCCACCGAGGATGACGGTGATGCAGACCAGTGGCCAGGGCCACCCCTCGCCGACGATGAGCTGCATCGTCATGACGTGGGCGAGCCCCAGGCCGTAGCCGATCGACAGGTCGAACTTGCCGATGACGATGGGGATCATCGCGCCGAGCGCGAGGATGGCCGGGATCGACTGATTGGACAGGATCGACGAGGCGTTGGCCAGAGTCGGGAAGGTGCCTGGCATCGCGAGGGAGAAGCCGGCGAACAGCAACACGGCCAGGACGAGCAGGCCGTACGTGCCGATCAGGTGTCCACGCAGGCGGCCGGCCGCGGAACGCGTGGTGTGAGGGGAGGAGGCGGTGCGGGTCGCCATCACTCGTCCGCCGTTCCGGTCAGGGCCGGCCCAGTCAAAGCAGGCATGGCCGAGGCGGCGTGGGTGAGGTCGGTGACGGTGAGGTCCTCGCCGCTCAGCTCGGCGGTCACGGTTCCGCGTACGAACACCAGGGCGCGGTGGCACACGTTGGCTATCTCCTCGAAGTCGGTGGAAATGAGAAGGACGGCGAGTCCTTCTGCGAGTGCGTCGTCGAGCAGGCGGTAGATCTCGGCCTTGGCGCCGACGTCCACGCCGGCGGTCGGTTCTTCGAGGATCACCATGCGCCTGCTGATGCCCAGCCAGCGCCCGATCATGATCTTCTGCTGGTTGCCGCCCGAGAGGGTGGCGATCGGCGCCTCGGGGGCGGCGGGCCGGACGCCGAACCGCTCGACCAGGGAAGCCGCCTCGGTGCGCTCGCGCCGGGGGCTGATCCAGGAGAGGGCGGATCGGCCGCCGGCCCTGGGGTTGGCCAGGAAATTCTCCCGGACGGTGAGTTCGAGCGCGCAGCCCTCCTCGTGGCGGTTGCTGGTCACGAAACCGACACCTGTGCCGACGGCGGCGGCGACCGACCCGGGCCGGTACGGCTTGCCGTCGAGCAGCGCCTGACCGCCCAGAATCGGCCGGGCTCCGGCGAGGGCCCGGCCGAGTTCCATGTGACCCGCGCCGGTCAGGCCGATCATGCCGAGGACCTCCCCGGCCCGCAGATCCAGGTCGACCGGCCCGGTGCCCTGAGTGGTGACGCCGGTGAGGCGGAGCACGGTGGAGCCGGGGGTGCGAGAGCCGTGGGGCCGGTGGCCTTCGGGCTCGTGTCCCACGATGTCGTGGACGAGCCGGTCGGGACCGTACTCGGCGAGGAGGCCCTGGCTGATGAGGTGGCCGTCGCGCAGCACCGCGAAGTGGTCGGCCACCTGATAGACCTCGTCCAGTCGGTGGCTGACGTAGACGATGCCGTGGCCGCGGTCGCGCAACGTGTGCAGGACGTCGAACAGCCGCGCGCAGTCCGCGGCGGGCAGGCTGGCCGTGGGCTCATCGAGCACGATGAGGCCGGCCCGGATGGACAGCGCGCGGGCGATGGCGACGAGAGAGCGTTCGGCGCGGGTGAGATCGGCCACCGGCGTGTCTGGATGGAGGTGACCGGCGACGATCTCGAGGGCCTCGGCACAGCGCTCGCGCACCTGCCGCCAGGAGACGAGCCCCCCGCTGCGGGGATAGCCGGTGCCCAGGGCGATGTTCTCGGCGACCGTCATCCACTCGACCAGGCCGAGGTCCTGGTGGATGAAGGACATCTCGGCGGAGGCGGCGCCGCTGCCGAGGGGATGACCCGCCACGGTGACCCGGCCCTCGTCCGCGCGGTAGACGCCGGCGAGGATCTTGATGAGCGTCGACTTCCCCGCGCCGTTGTGACCCAGGAGTGCGAGGACGCTGCCTTTGTAGAGGTCGAGGTCGAGGTCGGCCAGTGCGAGGGTGCCGCCGAACCGCTTGCGCAGGCCACGGATGCTCACCAGCGGACTGGATGCTGCGTCGTCGGGAGCGTCATGCACGGACTTCTCCGGAGGATCTTCCGGCCGATGACCAATCCACCGGCTCGAACAGAATCCTGTACACTGACCAGCATGTTGGTCAATAGTTGAGGCGGTATTTGTTGCCGCAAAGTTAAGGCGGCCGCACGGAGCGATCTCCGTACGGCCGCCGTGACGGGCCGGTGGGGCGGAGCGGCCGCCGCCCGTGGGACCCCTTGGACAGCGGCGGGTCAGCTGCCGCCCGTGGCGGTCCCCTTGGGCAGCAGCGGGTTCTCCAGGCCCGCCGCGATCTCGTGCAGGTCCTCGAGCAGCGCCTCGCGGAACTTGTCGTCGAGCCGGGCCTTGAGCACGGTGACACTGATCGCGAACGGCGCCGAGTCCGTGCGGAATCCGCCGACCGGCACTGCCAGGCAGACGATGCCCGCAGTGGTCTCCTCGTCGTCGATGGCGTAGCCGCGCCTGCGCGTGGCCTCCAGGTCCGCCAGCAGCGCGGGCACGGAGATGATCGACCGCTCGCTCAGTGCCACCAAGGGGCGCATGCGAAGCCGATCCTCGGCCACCGCCGGCTCCAGGGTCGCCAGGATGGCCTTCCCGGTCGCCGTGCAGTTGGCGGGGAAGCGGTCGCCGATGTTCGCGGTCAGCCGCAGCGGCTGAGTGCCGTCATATCGGCCCAGATAGAGCACGTCCATGCCGTCCAGCACGGCGACCCGGGAGGTCTCCCTGGAGATGTGGGTGCTGCGCCGGCACAGCTCGTAGAAGTCGCGCAACTGGTCGACCGTGGCCAGGTAGCGGCCCCCGAGCTCGACCAGTTTGCGCCCCAGGCCGAAGCCCTGGCCGTTGCGTGCGACCATGCCCGCAGCCTCGAGCGAGGCGCACAGGTTGGCCGTCGAGGACTTCGGCAGGCCGAGAGCGCGGGCTATCTCGCTGACCGACAGCGGGCGCCCCTCCGCTTCGCCGAGCGTGTCGAGGATGGCCACCGCCCGCGTGACCGCAGGGACGAGGCCTCCCGGATCGCTTGCGCTCACCAGCAACTCCATCCATCATTCTGTTCATCGTTCAGCATATTGTTATTGTCCGTCGTGCGCCCCCTGAACGACAACGCCATCGCACCCGCTTTGTCGTCGAGACCTTCTGACCGTAGCGCCGATGCGGGCCGCCTACCCCCACACCCTCCGAGCCTTGGAGCGCTGAGCAACAGATGACCAGTCGCCCGGAAGAATCCCCGCCGCCACCAACCGCCGCCCCCGGCAACGGGCCCAGCATCTCCCGCCAGGAGTTCGACGAGCTCTTCGACGCCGTACGCACCTGGGGCCGATGGGCCTCCGCCGACCGGGGCGCCTGGAACCGGGTCACCCCCGGGCATGTCCAGCGGGCCGCCGCGCTGGTGCGCACCGGGGTCATCGTGCCGATGGCACTGCCGTGGAACACCGTGCCCGGCCCGGACAACGGCAAGCCGGCCCTGCACTACATGTCCGACCTCGGCGATGTGGAGGCCCCGGAGCCGGCCACGCACAAGGACTTCATCGCCGTCGACTACCACGGCAAGGGCGTCAGTCACCTCGACGCTCTCTCCCACATCGCCTACCGGGGGCAACTCTACGACGGTCGCACCGCCCGCGAGGTCGTCGACGCCGGGGGAGCCCGGTTCGGCGCCGTCGCCGCGCTCGGACCGCTCGTTACGAAGGGAGTGCTCCTCGACCTGCCCGCCGTCCTCGGGATCGACTGGCTGGAGCCCGGCCGGGCCGTGCACGCGCAAGACGTCCTCGCCGCAGAGAAGGCGCTGGGCGTGACCATCGGCGAAGGCGACGCGGTGCTGCTGCGCTCCGGCCACTTCCGCCGCCGCGCGGCACTCGGCGCTTGGAACGCCGACGCCGCCAGCGCAGGCTTCCATGTGGACGCGATACCGCTGCTGGCCGAACGCGGCATCGCCCTGATCGGCGCCGACGGCGACAGCGACGTGCGCCCGTCCCCCGTCGAAGGGCTGCATTCCCCTGTGCACGCGCTCGCCATCACCGCCATGGGGGTGCCGCTGCTGGACAACCTGGATCTCGAGCCGCTGTCCGCCGCCTGCGCCGACGCGGGCCGCTATGAGTTCCTGCTCACCGTGGCGCCGCTGAACATCCCCGGCGGAACGGGGTCACCTGTGAACCCGGTAGCGGTCCTGTGACGCCGCGGATCACCGTGGGCGTCAGCCGGGACTTCCTGGACGACCATGGCCGCAACGTGTGGGGCGACATCCGGCTCGGCGAACTGGACGCCGCCGGCATCGCCTGGCAATACCTGCCGCGCGACACCGATGAACTCCTCGCGATGGACGTGGACGGCCTGGACGCCGTCCTGTTCGCCGCCCCCGCCGTCACCGAACGCACCTTCGCGGGCCTCGACCGCCCCCCGCTGCTGTTCGCCCGCTTCGGAGTCGGGTACGACGCCGTCGACCTCGACGCCTGCACCCGGCACGACGCCCTGGTGACGATCACCCCGGACGGCGCGCGCCGGCCGGTGGCCACCGCCGCTCTCACCCTGCTGCTGGCCACCCTGCACAACCTCACCGCCAAGGACCGGCTGGTACGGCAGGGGCGCTGGACGGAGAAGGACCGGTGGATGGGCCGCGGGCTCACCGGCCGCCGCATCGGCCTGATCGGTCTCGGCAACACCGCCGGTGACTTGGTGGGGCTGTTGAGGCCGTTCGACGTCGAGGTCACCGCGTTCGACCCGTATTGCCCCCCGGAGACCGCCCGCCGGCTCGGCGTACGCCTCGCGGACATCGACACGGTGATGGCGGAGGCCGACGCCGTGATCGTCATGTGCGTGCTGACTCAGGAGACCCGCCACCTGATCGACGCGCGGCGGCTGTCACTGATGCGGCCCACGGCCGTGCTGCTCAATGTCGCCCGCGGCCCCATCGTCGACGAGGCCGCGCTGATCGAGGCGCTGCGGTCGGGTGTCGTCCGCGGCGCCGGGCTGGACGTGTTCGAGACCGAGCCGCCCGACCTCGGCAACCCCCTCCTGCACATGGACAACGTCGTGCTCAGCCCGCACGCGCTGGCGTGGACCGACGAGATGTCGGCAGGCAACGGCGGCAGCGCGGTCCAGGCCGTGCTCGATGTGGCGGCCGGTCGGGTGCCGCGTTTCGTGGTCAACCGTGATGTGGTCGAGCGGCCACGCCTTGCCGACCGGCTCGGCGCGCTCGCGGCCAGGACGCACTCATGAAGCCCATCGGTTTCATCGGGCTCGGCGCCATGGGCCTGCCGATGGCGGCGAACCTCGCCAGTGCCGGATTCGACGTCCTGGCCTGGAACCGCGGTCGCCCGCCGCTGGACGCCGCCGAAGCGGCCGGCTGCCGCACCGCCGCAGGGCTGGCGCAGGTGGGCGCCGCCGCATCCGTCGTCATCACCATGCTGCCCGACCTGCCCCAGGTCGCCGACGTGCTGTACGGCCAGGACGGTCTGCTGTCCGCGGAACCGGCCATGGACACCTTGCTCGTGATGGGCACCGTCTCCCCGACCGGTGTTCGCGCTCTGGCTGAACGCCTGCGCCTGCACGGCGTCACGGTCATCGACGCACCCGTCAGCGGCGGCGTGACGGGTGCCCGCGACGCCACGTTATCGATCATGGCGGGCGGGTCGGCGGACGCCGTCGAGCGGGTGCGCCCGTACCTGGAGGCCATGGGCTCGACCGTCCGCCGCATGGGCGACACCGGTGCCGGGTCGCTCGCCAAGGCGTGCAACCAGCTCGTCGTCGCGGGCACCCTGGTCGCCCTGGCCGAAGCCCTTGTCCTCGCCGAGCGCGGCGATCTCGATCGGGCGGCGCTGCTCGACGTCCTGGCCGGTGGTCTCGCCTCCTCAGAAGTGCTCGCCCAGAAGCGCCATCACCTGGCCACCGGGGACTTCACGCCCTCGGGCCCCGCCCGCTATCTCCGCAAGGACCTCGGGTTCGTCCTGGAGAGCGCCGCCGGCGAACAGATCACGCTGCCGCTGTCCACGACCGTCGCCCGGCTGTATGACGCGGTCGACGCCCGGGGACTCGGCCACCTCGACAACAGCGTCGTCCTGGACATTCTCCGCGACATCCCCGCAAACCCACCGCACCATGCGAAGGACTGAAATCAATGCAAGTAGGAATCGTCGGCCTTGGACGTATGGGCGGCAACATGGCAGCCCGCTGGCGAGCCTCGGGCCACGAGGTCGTCGGCTACAGCCGTACCTCTCCGGACCGCGACGTGGCCTCCCTGGAGGAGCTGGCCGGCAAGCTCGCCGCACCCAAGGTGGTGTGGCTCATGCTGCCCGCTGGCGAGCCGACCCGCGAGGCCCTGCGGCAGCTGGCGGGCCTGCTGTCAGCCGGCGATGTGATCGTCGAGGGCGGCAACTCGCGCTTCAGCGACGACGCCGAGCATGCCCGCATGCTGGCCGAGCACGGCATCGGATACGTCGACTGCGGCGTCAGCGGCGGCATCTGGGGCCGGGAGAACGGCTACGCCGTGATGTGCGGCGGCGCGGACGAGCACGTGCGGAAGGTCTGGCCGCTGCTGGAGTCGCTCGCTCCCGGCGAGGACGGCTTGTGCCACGCCGGCCCGGTGGGCGCCGGCCACTACGCCAAGATGGTCCACAACGGCATCGAGTACGGGATGATGCAGGCGCTCGCCGAGGGCTACGAGTTGCTGGAGGCCAGCGAATACGTCCCCGACGTCCCCAAGCTGCTGGCCTCCTGGCGGCACGGCACGGTCGTCCGCTCCTGGCTGCTTGACTTGCTGGTCCGCGCCCTCGACGACGACCCGCGCCTGTCCCGCTTGTCCGGCCGGGTGGACGACTCCGGTGAGGGCCGCTGGACGGTCGAGGAGGCCGTACGCCTGGCGGTGCCCGCGCCCGCGATGACCGCCGCGCTCTACGCCCGCTTCGCCTCGCGGGAGCCGGACGCCGCCGCGCTGCGCGCCCTCGCGGCCATGAGGCAGCAGTTCGGCGGCCACGCCGTGCACGCCGCCGCGGTCGGCTGAGGTCCTCCGGCCCATGCCCGGTCGTGCCCGGATGCCACGATGGCGGTGCTCGGACAGGGAGGCACGGGGATGAGCGGACGAGGCGGACGGGGGCTGGCGCTCCTCGTCGCCGGGGCGTTCTTCATGGAGAACCTGGACGCCACGATCATCTCGACGGCCGCCTCCGACATGGCGGCTTCCTTGGGTGTGCGGCCGGTGGACGTCAACCTCGCCATGACCGCGTACCTCGTCGCTTTGGCCGTGTTCATCCCGGTGAGCGGCTGGGCCGCCGACCGATACGGCGCCCGCCGTGTCTTCGCCTGCGCGATCGTGGTGTTCACGGTCGCGTCGGCGCTGTGCGCGGCAGCCGGTGCTCTCCCCGAGCTGGTGGCGATGCGGGTGCTGCAGGGTGCCGGCGGCGCGATGATGGTTCCCGTCGGCCGGTTGGCGGTGTTGCGCGCCACCAGGAAGGCGGATCTGCTGCGCGCGGTCGCCTACCTCACCTGGCCGGGACTGCTCGCCCCCGTCCTGGCGCCCGCACTTGGCGGCCTGCTGACAACCTACGCCTCCTGGCGCTGGATCTTCCTGATCAACGTGCCGCTCGGCGTGGTGGCGCTCCCACTCGCTCTGCGGATGGTGTCGGCTGGAGTGCCGCTACGGCCGGGCTGGTCCTCATCGCGGTCTTCGCGGGGAACATCGCCGTCAAGCCCCTCACCACACCGATGCTGCGCCGCTTCGGTTTCCGCACGGTGATAGTGGCGAACGGGGTGGCGACCGCGGTGACCTTCGTGTTGTGCGCGCTGCTCGGCCCCCACACCCCGCTCGTCTTGGTGGTGTGCGCCCTGTTTGCGAGCGGTGTGTGCCGCTCGGTCTCGCTCAGTGCCTATTCCACGATCGGCTTCGCGGACATCGGACCGGACCGGACCAGCGGCGCCAGCGCCCTCACCGGCACCGTCCAGCAGTTGGCCACCGGTCTCGGGATCGCGCTGGCCGCGCTGGCGTTGCGCGCCGCCGAGCCTCTCGCGCCGCTGCTCGGCCTGGGCGGGCCTGCGGGGTCATACCAGGTGGCGCTCTTATTGCTCGCGCTGCTCCCGCTCGCCGCCGTCACGGAGGCCATACGCCTTCGGCGCGACGCGGGAGCGGTCGTCACCGAGCCCCCAACCCTCAGCCGGCCCATGCGGGCGGATCCGTAACCGCCCGGGCTACCAGGGCATCTCGCGCAACACCCGGTACAACCGCTCGGTCAGGTGGCGCGTGGCGGCCATCCGCCCCGCCGCCACGGGGTCGGGCGTCACGGTGCGATGGGTCCGGAAGCCGGCCTCGGACATCGCGAAAGGCAGCGCGGGGAGGGCGCCGAGAGCACGCCAGCCGAGCAGCGCGGCGCCGAGGCCGGAGCCGGCGGCGTCCTCCGTGATCTCCAGCGGCATGTCGAGCGCGGCGGCGAGGACATCTGCCCACAGCGGGGAGCGCAGCGCGCCGCCGGTGGCGCGCACCGCGGTGACCGCGGACCCTGCCGCGAGCAGCGAGTCGCGTACCAGCGCCAGCTGCTGCCCAACGCCCTCGATCATGGCCCGGGTCAGATGCGCCCTGCCATGCCCGCGCCGCAGCCCGGCCACGGCGCCCCGAGCGTCCGGATCCCACCACGGGGCGCGTTCGCCGAGCAGGTGGGGCAGAGCGATCAGGCCCTCGGCGCCGGGTTCGATCTCGGCCGCCTCCTTGAGGAGGTCGGCGAGGTCGGCCCCGAAGGACTCGGCCGCCCACTGGGCGACCACCCCGGCGTTGCTGACCGCTCCGCCGAGCACCCACAGCCCGTCGGCGAGGTAGTAGCAGAACACCCGGCCCTGTTCGTCCACACCGGGCCGGTCGCGTGCGACGCGGAGTGCCCCGCTGGTGCCGAGGGACAGAGCCGCCATCCCCGGGGTGGTGGCGCCCACGGCGAGGTTGGCCAGCGGCCCGTCGCCCGCCCCGGCGATCACGGGCAGCCCTGCGGGCAACCCCAGCACGCTGGCCGGTCCCGGAAGCAGCGCCATCACCTCGGTGGGTGGTACGAGCTCGGGCAGCCGCTCCGCGGACACTCCGGCGACGTCCAGCGCGGGCCCGTGCCATCGGGCGGTCCGCATGTCGAGGAGCCCCATGCCGGAGGCACAGGAGAGGTCGGTCGTCAGCCGGCCGGTGAACTGGAACAGGATGAAATCCTTGAGACCGCACCAGCGGGCCGTGCGCAGGAGGAGATCGGGCTCGTGGGCGGAGAACCACACGAGCTTGGTGAGCGGCGACATGGGATGCACGGGAGTGCCGGTCGCCTGATGCAGCTCCGCGCCGCCTCCGTCGGCGCGCAAACGCCGGGCGACCTCGGCCGAGCGGGTGTCCGCCCAGCTGAGCGCGGGAGTCAGCGGGTCGTGAGAGGGGCCGAGCGCGAGTAGCGTGTGCATGGCGGCGCTGAAGGACAGCCCACGCACCGCGAGTCCGCGCCGCGCGCAGACTTCGGCGCTCTCGCGCACTGCGTCGTACACTCCGGCGAGCACCTCTCCGGGGTCGTGCACGGCTTCGCCGTCGCGCCCGGTGCGCATGGGAGCCGGGCGCTCGACCGTCGAGACCAGCCGATGCGCTCGGTCCACCGCGACGACCTTGGTCATGGTGGAGCCCAGGTCGATCCCGAGCACGACCTCGCCTGCGACCTTCATCATCGTCTCCGTTCAGCTCGGGATCGGTCCGGACGCCCGCCCCCGAGGCCCGCAGGCCACGGGGGCGGGTCCAGGCCTGCGGGCCACTGGGGCGGGCGTTCCGCCGGCTAGCGGGCGTCGGCGAGGTCGGCGAGATCCCGGCCCCGGGTCTCCGGCGTGAGGAAGGTGGTCCCGAAGGTGATCAGCGAAAGGATCACGACGTATACGGCCAGCGGCCACCACGAGTTGCTGAACGCCAGCAGCAGAGCCGCGCCGATCATGGGTGCCACTCCACCGGCGATGATCGCGCTGAACTCCCGGCCGATCGCCACACCCGTGTAGCGGTGCCGGGCGCCGAACAACTCGGCCAGCAGCGCGCACTGCGAGCCCAGCATGCCGTTCACTCCGACGCCGATGCCCAGGGTGATGACCACGCAGATCAGAATGGTGTTTCCGGTGCTCATCAGCGCGAACGCGGGAACGGCGAACAGGGCCTGGAAGAGCGCGGCCATGCGGTACAGCGGCACCCGGCCGATCCGGTCGGACAGCATGCCGAACAGGGGGATGGAGACCAGGCCGGCGAGTGAGGCGCAGGCCACCGCCAGTGGGCCGACCGAGGCGGACACCCCCACGACGGCGGTCACGTAGCTGATGCTGAACGTGGAGTACAGATAGGACGTGCCGTTCTCGGCCATCCGCAGCCCGAAGGTGATGAACAGGTTGCGGCGGCTGTGCGCGAACAGGTCTCGCAGCGGACGCTTGCTCACGTCCCCGGACTCCGACAGTTGTTCGAAGGTGGGACTCTCGTCCATCTGTCGCCGGATGTAGACCGCGAGCACGATGAGCACCGCACTCAGCAGGAACGGCACCCGCCAGACCCAGCCGAACAGGAGGTCCTGGTCCAGCCGGGCGAGCGGGATGAACAGGGCTGTGGCGGCCAGCATGCCGACCTGGATGCCGACGAAAGGCAGTGCGGCGTAGTAGCCGCGCCGGGCGCTCGGGGCGTACTCGGCCATCAGCGTCGACGCGCCGGCCTGCTCGGCGCCGGCGCCGAAGCCCTGCAGCAGCCGGAGGATCATCAGCAGGATGGGGCTCCACGCGCCCGCGGTCTCATAGGTGGGCAGCAGCCCGATGGCGAATGACGAGCCGCCCATCAGCGCGACTGTCACGACCAGCACCGTTTTCCGGCCGTGCCGGTCGCCCAGCGACCCGAAGAACAGCCCGCCGAGCGGACGGGCGACGAAGCCGACCGCGTAGGTGGCGAAGATCGCCACGAGCCCGACCGCCGGGCCGAGCCCGGGGAAGAACAAATGCTGGAACACCAGGGCCGAGGCCAGGCCGTAGATGGCGAAATCGTAGTACTCGAGGGCGCTGCCCACCGAGCTGGTCAAGAGTGCGCGGCGCAATCCGGGGGTCGCTGGGGTGCTGTCGCCGCCGGTGGTCTGGGTTGTCGAGGTTGGCACCTGCATGGGGGGATGCCGCCTTCCGTCTCGCGGAGGAGGTAACACGCAGTTCATCTGCGGACGACAGAGACCGTAACAGGAAGCAGCACACAAGCCAATATTCTGAACACACCTTGTTTCGGCGCGACGAGCCCCGCCTGCCGTCCAGTGATTGGCTTTCACCTGCTGAGTTGGGCCATCGATCGGTTCTCGGCCAGGACTGGAGCTTGCCAGTCATCCTCGAAGAGAGTTCAATATGCTGACAAGAGGACAGAATGTGGGCCAGGAGGGCGCATGGAGGAGCACAGAGAAGTGGGGATCGCCGGGCTCGGCGTCATGGGCGCGTCCATCGCCCGCCGGCTGATGAAGCAGGGCAGGCCGGTGCGGGTCTACGACATCCGGCCCGACGCCGTAGCCGAGCTGTCCGTGGAAGGGGCGTTCGCGGCGCGGGCGCCGGCGCATCTCGCGGAGTCGTCCGTAGTGCTCCTCTCCCTCAACACCGCCGACATCGTCGAGGAGGTGGCCTTCGGGCCGGAGGGCGTGCTCGCCGGAGCGCCGGACGGCGTACTGGTGATCGACATGTCCAGCATCGACCCCGCGCGCACGAGCGAGTTCGCCCGGCGCGCCGCGAAGCTCGGCGCCGGCTGGGTGGACGCGCCGCTGTCCGGCGGAGCGCCGGGAGCCGCGCGCGGAGAGCTGACCTTGATGCTCGGTGGCGACGAGGAGCACGTGGAGCGGGCCCTGCCCGTGATGGAAGACCTGGCCTCCCAGCTGACCCACCTCGGCCCGGCGGGCTCCGGGCAGCTGGCGAAGTCCATCAACCAGGTGCTGGTCGGCTGCGGGTTCGCCGCGCTCGCCGAGGCGGCCGCGCTGGTGCGGGCGGCCGGGCTGCCGCCGCGGCAGGTGCTCGCCGCGCTCTCCGGGGGCAGGGCCGATTCCGCGCTGTTGCGGGAGTTCTTCGTGAAGTTCGCCGAGTTCGATCTGTCGCCGACCGGGCGGGTGAGCAATATGGTCAAGGACCTGGAGGCCGCCCGTGACCACGCGCGCTCGGCCGGCGTGCCGCTGCCGGTCACCTCCGCCGTCGCCGAGCTGCACCGCTGGCTGGCCGCCGCCGGTCACGGCGACGCCGACAACGCCGCACTGATGCACTACTACTGTCTGACGGAGGCCGACTCATGAAGGGATCCGCGTTGTTCGACCTGTCCGGGCGTCGCGCCCTGGTGACGGGATCAAGCAAGGGCATCGGGGAGGCCCTGGCCACGGGACTGGCCGAGGCCGGCGCCGAGATCGTGCTCAACGGCCGCGATCCCGAGGCGCTGGAGCGCGCCCGGGACAGGCTGGCAGAACGTACCGGGGCGAAGGCGCACGCGATGCCCTTCGACGTCACCGACCCGGAGGCCGTGCAGCGGGCGGTCCAGGAGCTCGAGAACCGGGTCGGCCCTGTCGACATCCTGGTGAACAACACCGGGATCCAGCATCGCGAGCCACTGCTCCAGGTGTCGGCGGAGACCTTCGAGAGGGTTGTCCACACCAACCTGACCAGTGCTTTCCTCGTCGGGCGCGCGGTCGCCACGGGCATGATCGAGCGCGGCTACGGAAAGATCGTCAACATCTGCTCTGTGCAGACCTGGCTCGCCCGGCCCGGCATCGCGGCCTACTCCGCGTCCAAGGGCGGCCTGGCGATGCTGACCAAGGGGATGTGCGCGGAATGGGCGGGCTCCGGGGTGACGGTCAACGGGCTCGCCCCCGGATACGTGATCACTGAGCTGACCCGCCCGCTCGTCGACGATCCCGCCTTCGACGCCTGGATCCGGGGCCGCACCCCGGCCGGGCGCTGGGCGTCCGTCGAGGATCTCGTCGGCACGCTGGTGTGGCTCGCGGCGCCGGCGTCGGATTTCGTCAACGGCCAGGTCATCGCCGTCGACGGCGGGCTCACAGCGGTCATCTGAGGAAGGGTGGGTCAAGACATGACGTCGACGACGACGCGGCCGGCCATGCGCGCGGTGGTGGTGCACGGCGCGGGAGACCTGCGCCTGGAAGAGCGCCCGGTCCCGGCGCCGGGACCGGGCGAGGTGGCGGTGGACATCAGGTACGGCGGCATCTGCGGCTCCGACCTGCATTACTGGCGGCACGGCGCCGTCGGCGAATTCCGCTTGCGCGAGCCGCTGATCCTCGGCCACGAGATCGTCGGCCGGGTGCGTGCGGCCGGCCCCGGCGCGCGGGTTGCTCCGGGAACCCCGGTGGCCGTGCACCCGCTGGTGTCGTGCGGGAAATGCCGACAGTGCCGCGCCGGGCGGCGCAACACCTGCCTGGACACCGGCTACCTCGGCAGCGCCGCCCGCTTCCCCCACGTGCAGGGCGGCTTCGCCGACGTCCTGGTGGTGCCCGCCGAGCGGGTGCTGCCGCTTCCGGAGGGCCTGAACCTCAGGCTGGCCGCCGTGGCCGAACCGGCGGCGGTGGCCTGGCACGCTGTGGGGCAAGCGGGTGACGTACGCGGCAAACGGGTGCTCGTGACCGGCGCGGGCCCCATCGGCTGCCTGGTGGTCGCGGCGCTGCGGGCGTCCGGCGCCGGCGAGATCGTCGTGACGGACGTGTTCGAGGCCCCGCTGGCCGTCGCCAAGGCGGTGGGCGCCACCTCGGTCGTCCGCGTCGGGGGGACCTCGGATCCCCGGGAGATCGAGGACCTGGCGGCGGACCTCGCCATCGAGTCCTCCGGCACCTCCGCAGGGCTGCACACCTGCGTGTTCGGGGTGGACCGGGGCGCCACCGTGGTGGGCCTCGGCCTGCTGCCCCCGGGAGACACGCCGCTCCCCGCCAACGCGATGATCACGCGGGAGCTGCGGTTCGTCGGCTCCTTCCGGTTCGACACCGAGATCGGGGAGGTGCTCCAGGCGCTGGCCGACGGCCGCCTCCCCGTCGATCCGGTGATCACCTCGGTGCTTCCGGCGGCACGGGTGAGCAAGGCGTTCGAGCTGGCGGCCGATCCGGCCCGCTCCTGCAAGGTTTTGCTCGACTTCGCCGCTCCCGGCGCGGCGTGACCATGCCGCCCGCCGGCCCCGGTACGCATGGTGTAAGTCTGAAGATTTCGATGAAACGGAGTACAGCATGTCCGGCACGCCCGCACCTCGCCCACGCGTCGCGGTCTCCCGCGCCGACCTCCCCGGAGACGCCGCCGCCCGGCTGGCCGCGCACTACGACGTCACCGTGTGGCCGGGATCGGCACCGCCCGCTCCCGCCGAGCTCGCCGAGCTGACCCGCGGCTGCGATGCCCTGCTGGCCGTCGGCAACGATCGGATCGGAGCCGAGTTCCTGGACGCGGCCGGGCCGCGGTTGCGCGTCGTGGCGCTGGCGTCGATGGGATACGACGGCGTCGACGTGGCGGCGGCCGGGGAGCGCGGTGTCGTCGTCACGCACACGCCTGACGTGCTGGCCGACACCACCGCCGACGTGGCGATGGCGCTGATGCTGATGGCGCGGCGCCGCCTGGTCGCCGGCATGGACGCCATGCGCCGCGGCGAGTGGGGCTCGACCGCCATGAACGAGTTCTTCGGCCTGGACGTCCATGGCGCGACCCTCGGGCTGATCGGCTACGGCCAGATCGCTCGCGCCCTGGCTCGCCGGGCGGCCGGATTCGGCATGCGCGTGCAGCACCATCACCCGAGACGAAAGGAGGACGACGCGCTGTCTCGCTGGGTCCCCTTCGACGAGCTGCTGTCGACCAGCGACGTGGTCTCCATCCACACGCCCCTGACCCCCGAGACCTCAGGCATGATCGGCCGCGCGGAGCTGGCCAGGATGAAGCCGACGGCGACCCTGGTCAACACCGCTCGGGGCGGGATCGTCGACGAGGACGCCCTGCTGTCGGCCCTGCGCCGAGGCGAGCTGCACTCGGCGGGACTCGATGTGATGACCGATGAGCCGCGTACGGACCCCGCCGATCCGCTGTTCGCCGAGCCACGCTTGGTGGTGCTGCCGCACGTGGGCTCGGCGACCGAGGCGACGCGTGCGGCGATGACCGACCTCGCAGCCCGCAATATCGAGGCCGTCCTCGGCGGCGAGGCCGCGCGGACCCCGCTGCCCGGAACCCAAGACCGGCCGGGTCGCTGACCTCCTCTGTCGCACTGGCGGAACATCGTTCCAAAAACTGTACAGAGGTACCGCGGCTTGGGCCATGCTTCGTAGTATGGGAGCACAGCGTAATGACAAGAGGAGCCCTCATGATCCAGGCCGTCGGCGTCCCTCTGGCGGAGCAGCCCGAGGAGCGTTCGCTGCGCTCGGTCGAAAGCCGCTCCCCTGCGGTGACCAGGGCGGTCGCCGTGCTGGAGATCCTTTCCAAGAGCAAGCGGCCTTTGTCCGTGACCGAGGTGGCGAGGGCGCTCGACCTGGCGAAGTCCACCGTCGCGAATCTCTGCGCGGCGCTGGAGGACAGCCACATGATCCGCCGCATCGACGGCCGCTGGGCGCTGGACTACAAGGTGCTCGAACTCGGCCAGGGTTTCCTCGCCGGCACCGACATGCTCGGCGAGTTCCGCATGGCCGCCGCCGCGCTGCCCGTGGCGTCACAGGAGACGCTGCTCCTGGCCACGCTGGACGACCTCGAGGTCGTCTACCTCGCCCGGCACGACGGCAGCCAGCCTGTCCGGCTGGCCAGCGACATCGGGCGGCGCATGCCCGCCGTGGTCACCGCGCTCGGCAAGGCCATGCTCGCCTCCCTCCCCGCGGACGAGCTGGAGCGGCGCCTGGCCCAAGTGGACGAGCTGCCGACGTTCACCCCCCGTTCCCACCGGACCATGGACGCCCTGCGCCGTGATCTGGACAGCACCCGCGAGCGCGGCTACTCCGTCGACGACGAGGAGAACACCGAAGGCATCACCTGTGTGGGCGTCGCCCTGCCAGGCGAGCGCCCCACGCCCATAGCGGTCAGCGCGACCCTGCTGACCGTCCGGTTCACCACTCACCTCCGCGAAGCCCTCGTCGAGGATCTCGGCTCGCTCGCACAGCGCCTCGCCCGCGTCGCGCCCCTCTCGTGACGCCGCTTTCGTGACGCCGCGTGGCACGTGCCGGACGTGGTTCAGGAGGCGTAACGTTCGACGCTGACGACGTGGTCGCCGGCCCTGTGCAGGACGGCGAACGCGCCCTTGCGCAAATGCACGTCCTTGCCGCTGAGCGTGTGGATCAACCCGGGCAGCACCTTGCCGTGGCTGCACACGGCCGCCGGCACCGCGATGTCCCGCACCAGGGCGGGCGTCTTGTGCGGGTCCTGGCTCTCCTCGCTGAGCAGGGGCTCGGTCTTGATCTCGGCCCCGTACGGCGTCAGTGTCTGCACGCAGCGGGCGCTGGGCGAGCTGATCAGCAGCTCTGGCCGGTAGGCGGGCAGCGCGGTGGCCAGCGTGGCCGCCTGGGACTCGCCGTCGGTGTCCAGCGGGCGCTGCGCGTCGTCGCCGTCCCAGTCGCTGCGGTGACCGGCCGAGCCGTGGCGTATGAGGACGAGGGGCACGGTCTCGAGCGGTGCCACCGTCAAGGCCCGGAGCAGCCCGGCGTCCCATTCGTACGTCAGTAACGCCCTGGCCTGCGCCGGCGGCAGCCAGCGCAGCTCGTCCACCTCCTCGTTGGGGGTGAACCCGTCGTCGGCGACCGTCTGCCCCGTCCAGTAGTCGACCCGCTTGAGCCGGCCCCGGTTGATGTAGTGGACGGGCGGCAGGGCACGGCCGAGCACGATCGTCATGCCGGTCTCCTCGCGTACCTCGCGGAGGGCGGCGGCGATCACGTGTTCCCCGGTCTTCAGCTTGCCCTTGGGGAACGTCCAGTCGTTGTAGGCGGGGCGGTGGATGACGGCGACCTCGGGGCGGGTTTCCACGCCCCTCCAGACCACGGCTCCGGCTGCGCGGAGCAGGTCAGTCATCAACGGTCCTCCAGCGGCGCGTACTGATGAGATGACTCTGCAGGTCCTCGCCGTGATGGCGGACCCACGTGCCATCGGCGTTGAGCCACCACGCGTTCGTGGTCTCGGCCATGGCGTGGTCCATCAGCTCGATGAGGTAGGCCTTGTGCTGCTGCGACGTCACCTTGACCAGGGCTTCGACGCGGCGATCGATGTTTCTGCGCATGAGGTCGGCGCTGCCGATCCAGACCTCGGGCCGCCGGCCCAGGCCGAACTCGTACACCCGGGAGTGCTCGAGGAACCGCCCCAGGATTGACCGTACGCGGATGTTCTCGGACAGATCGGGGATCCCCGGCCGGAGCAGGCAGATGCCGCGCACCCACAGGTCCACCCGGACTCCGGACCTGGAGGCCCGGTAGAGCGCGTCGATGAGTGACTCGTCCACCAGCGAGTTGGTCTTGATGCGGATCCGGGCGGGCCGGCCGGCCTCCTGGTGGGCGATCTCCCGCTCGATCCGGGCCAGCAGCCCGCTGCGCATGGAGTGGGGCGCGACCAGCAGCCGGCGGTAGGCGGAGTGGTTGGAGTAGCCGGTCAGGTGGATGAACAGGTCGGTGACGTCCTCGCCGACCAGCGGGTCCGCCGTGAGCAGGCCGAAGTCTTCGTACTGCCGGGCGGTCTTGGGGTTGTAGTTGCCGGTGCCGATGTGGCAGTAGCGGCGCAGCTCGCCCGAGGGCTCCTGGCGGACGACCAGGGCGAGCTTGCAGTGCGTCTTCAGGCCGACCACGCCGTAGACGACGTGGCATCCGGCGCGCTCCAGCTTCCTCGCCCAGGAGATGTTGGCGTGCTCGTCGAAGCGGGCCTTGATCTCCACGACCACCACGACCTGCTTGCCCGCCTCGGCCGCGTCGATCAGGGCGTTCACGATGGGGGAGTCGCCGCTGGTCCGGTAGAGGGTCTGCTTGATCGCCAGGACCCGGGGATCTTCCGCGGCCTCCTCGATGAAGCGCTGCACGCTGGTGGCGAACGAGTCGTACGGGTGGTGCAGCAGCACGTCGCGCTCGCGCAGGACCGAGAAGAGGTCGTCCTCGGCGTTGATCACCTCCGCCGGCACGAACGGGCGGTAGCTGAGCTCGCCGCGCTCCAGGTCGGCGATGACGTGCAGGCCCGACAGGTCGAGCGGCCCGGGCAGCCGGTAGACCTCATGGGGCGCCAGCTCCAGCTCCTCCACGAGCGGGGCCAGCACCTCGGGAGTGATCGTGTCCTCGACCTCCAGCCGCACGGGCGGGCCGAACCGCCTCTTGAGCAGCTCTTTCTCCAGCGCCTGCATGAGGTTCTCGGTGACGTCCTCGTCGACGTCGAGGTCCTCGTTCCTGGTGACGCGGAAGACGTGGTGCTGGAGGATCTCCATGCCCTTGAAGAGCTGCCCCAGGTGGGCGGCGATCACGTCCTCCAGCGGGACGAACCTCTCCTTGGAGGCGCGGATGAACCTCGGCAGTTGCGAGGGGACCTTGACCCGGGCGAAGACCGTGTGGTCGGTGGCCGGGTTGCGCACCAGGACGGCCAGGTTGAGGCTGAGCCCGGAAATGTACGGAAACGGGTGCGCGGGGTCCACGGCCAGCGGCGTCAGCACCGGCCTGATCCGCTCCCTGAACAGCTTGCGCAGCTCGGTGCGCTCCTCGCGGTCCAGGTTCTCCCAGCGGATGATCTCGATGCCCTCGGTCGCCAGCTCTGGGCAGACCTTGTCGTGAAAGGCCGCCGCGTGCCGCCTGGCCAGCTCGTCGGCGACGGTCGCGAGCCTGACGAGCTCCTCGCGCGGCTTCAGCCCGCTCTTCGTCCGCAGCAGCAGGCCGGTGGCCATGCGCCGCTTGAGCCCCGCCACACGTACGCGGAAGAACTCGTCCAGGTTGTTCGCGAAGATCGCCAGAAACCGCACCCGCTCCAGCAGGGGAAGCGTGGCATCCTCGGCCAGCTCGAGCACCCGCTCGTTGAACTGCAGCCAGCTCTCCTCGCGGTTGAGAAACCGCTCCTGCGGTAGTGGAAGGTCATTAGCGGGTTGCAGCGGTTCTGCGGACATATCGCCTATATTGCCCTGATTGGTTGAACGGAACGTTAACGGAGCCGCAACGGCTCACTCCGGGCCGTCAGCCCTGCTCAACACAATAGTCATTCAGGCGGGGTGACTCGTTCAAGCCGTCATTCGGATTGATCTACCTGTTCGAGACGGGCGGCGCGCTCGGCCAGCCGGACCTCCCGCTGGCGGATCTTCTCCTCGCGCTCCTTGACCTTCTCCGCCTCCTTCAGCAGGCGCTCGCGCTCCTTCAGCTCGCGGACCCGGGCCTTCTCGGCCTCCTTGAGCTCGCGCTGGCGGACCTTCTCCGCCTCCTTGGCCTCCTTCTCCCGCGCCTTCTCGAACTCGCGCAACTCCTTCTCGCCGGTGCGCGGCTTGGCGGGGGCGGGGACGTGCGCGCGGGTCATCGCGGTGATCGCCGGATTGGGGTTGAGCCCGGTCAGGCCGTTCCAGGCCAGGTTGACCAGGTGGGCGGCGACCTCCTCGCGGCCCGGCTTGCGTACGTCCAGCCACCACTGGCCGGTCAGCGCCACCATGCCGACCAGCATCTGGGCGTACATCGGCGCGAGCTTGGGGTCGTAGCCGCGGGCCGCGAACTCGTCGGCCAGAACGTCCTCGACCTGGCTGGCGATCTCGCTGATCAGGCTCGCGAACGTGCCGGTGCCCGACGCGGCGTGCGAATCGCGCACCAGGATGCGGAAGCCCTCGCTGCTCTCCTCGATGTACTGGAGCAGCGCCAGCGCGGCCCGCTCCAGCTTGACGAGGGAGTGGGCCGCCGCCAGAGCCTCGGTGATCATGCTGAGGAGCTTTTGCATCTCGCGGTCGACGACGACCGCGTAGACGCCCTCTTTACCGCCGAAATGCTCGTAGACCACTGGTTTCGACACCTGTGCGGTAGCTGCGATTTCCTCGATAGAGGTCCCGTCGAACCCCTTTTCCGCGAAGAGCGTGCGACTGATGCGGATCAGCTGCTCTCGTCGCTCGCTACCGGACATGCGCCTGCGAGATCGGGGTTCGGTCACGGTTTCCATAATGACGGCCACCGATGTATGGCCGCTCATCGCATTATTTTCGTCAGGCAATGCGCTTCGCCGCCAGGCGCTCCGGCGTCGGCCAGCGGACGTCGTACGCCCAGCCCAGCTTCTCGAAGATCCTGATCAGTCCGGCGCTCAGGTCGATCTGGCCCTTGAGCGCGCCGTGCCTGGCGCACGTCGGGTCGGAGTGGTGCAGGTTGTGCCACGACTCGCCGAAGGACGGGATGGCCAGCCACCACACGTTGCGGGACTTGTCGCGTACCTGGAAGTCCTCCTCGCCGAAGACGTGACAGATGGAGTTGATCGACCAGGTCACGTGGTGCAGGAGGCCGATGCGGACGAGCGTGCCCCAGAACAGCGCGGTCAGCGCGCCCTGCCAGGACCAGGTGAGCAGCAGGCCGAGCACGCCGGGAAGCACCATCGAGACGATGGCCAGCGTGGGGAACCACTTGTGCAGCTTGAGCACGTCCTCGTCCTTGCACAGGTCGGGGGCGTACTTCTCCCTGTTGGTGCGCTCGCTCTCGAACAGCCAGCCCATGTGGGCGTAGAGCAGGCCCTTGGCCATGTTCTTGAAGCCCGGGCCGAAGCGCCACGGCGAGTGCGGGTCGCCCTCCTTGTCGGAGAACTTGTGGTGCTTGCGGTGGGTGGCCACCCAGTCGAGCACGGACATCTCCAGCGACAGGCTGCCGGCGACGCCCATGGCGATCTTCAGCGGCCGCTTGGCCTTGAACGAGCCGTGCGTGAAGTAGCGGTGCAGGCCCACGGTGACGCCGAGTCCCGAGACCACGTAGAAGACGAACGCGATCGCGATGTCCGTCCAGCCGAGTCCCCATCCCCACGCGAGCGGCACGGCGGCGGCGATCGCGATCAGTGGCAGTCCGACGACCAGACCGAAGGTGATCAGTTCTGCGCGGGATTTCGGCTCGGGCTCGTATTCGGGCTTCGGGGTGGATGCGGAACGCTCGGCGACAACGGTCATGGGCGACCTCCAACGGCATGTATGAGGATGAATGTCCGGGCTACGCAACCGTAACCTACGCCATCGTAAGTAAGGAAGACCTAAGCAGTAGATGTGGTGAAGGTGACGCTCTACCCGGCTAGGTGGGTTGGATTCGTGTCTTGCGGCTTTTTGGGTGTTCTGTTACGTGGCGGCTGTCACGCTGCCACCTGGGATGATCGGCCTTGAGAGGGAAATGCGGGCGCGGACCGGGGTGCGGGCTCGGTATCGTAGGGATGTGTCGGACGCCACGTGTCCGATCTGTCCCGGATCGTCTAATCGGCAGGACAAGTGGTTTTGGTCCACTTTGTAGGGGTTCGAGTCCTCTTCCGGGAGCCTTGAGGCAGTGCGGGCTACCTGGCCCCGACGCGGAAGTCCGGGGTAGGGCCAGGTATCCTCACGGTGTCGGGAGGGTAGCGGTGCGGTAGCCGTACAAAGGAGCCGTGCCCATGGCCCTGATCCGTCCAGTCACAGGGAGCCTCAGTCCGTGAGTGTGCCGCGCCCGGCAGCCGTCATCGTCCTCGCCGCCGGCGAGGGCACCCGGATGAAGAGCCAGACCCCGAAAGTCCTGCACGAGCTGTGCGGCCGCGCGCTGGTCGACCACATGCTCGCCGCCGCCCGCGACCTCGGTCCCGAGCGCCTCATCGTCGTCATCGGCCACGCGCTGGAGCAGGTGGGCGGCCACCTGGCCGCCACCAGCCCCGACGCGCGCGCCGTCGTCCAGCGGGAGCAGCGCGGCACCGGCCACGCGGTCCGCACCGTGCTCGAAGAGGTCGGCACGATCTCCGGCACGGTGCTGGTCACGTACGGCGACGTGCCCCTCCTGCGCACCCAGACCCTCGCCGCGCTGCTCGAACGGCACGCCGCCGACGGCAACGCGGTCACCGTGCTCACGGCCGAGGTGCCCGATCCGACCGGCTACGGACGGATCATCCGCGACGAGGGCGGCGCCGTCCTGGAGATCGTCGAGGAGAAGGACGCCACGCCCGGGCAGCGCGCCATCAAGGAGATGAACTCCGGCATCTACGCCTTCGACGGCGAGCTGCTCGGCGACGCCGTCAAGCGCGTGTCCACCGACAACGCCCAGGGCGAGGAATACCTCACCGACGTCCTGGCCATTCTGCGCGGCGACGGCCACCGGGTCGGCGCCTGCGTGGCCCCTGACCACGTCGAGGTAGAGGGCGTCAACGACCGCGTGCAGCTCGCCGCCGCCCGCAAGGTGCTCAACCAGCGCCTGCTGGAGGACCACATGCGGGCCGGCGTCACCATCATCGACCCGGCCGGCACGTGGATCGACGTGGGGGTGCGGATCGCGCCCGACGTCGTCATCCACCCCGGCACCCAGCTGCACGGCGACACCGTCATCGAGACCGGCGCCGAGGTCGGGCCCGCCACCACGCTGACCGGGACCCGCGTCGGCGAGGGGGCCGTCGTGCGCAACGCCGTCTGCGACCGGGCCGAGATCGGCCCGGAGGCCAACGTCGGCCCCTACGCCTACCTGCGGCCCGGCACCGTGCTCGGGCGCAAGTCCAAGGCCGGCACGTTCGTCGAGATGAAGAACGCGACCGTCGGCGAGCGCTCCAAGGTGCCGCACCTGACGTACGCGGGCGACGCCACCATAGGCGAGGACGTCAACATCGGCGCCGCCACCGTCTTCGTCAACTACGACGGGGTCAACAAGCACCACACCACCGTGGGCGACGGCGTGTTCGTCGGCTGCGACACCATGCTCGTCGCCCCGGTGACGGTCAACGACGGCGCCTACACGGCGGCCGGCTCGGTGATCGTCGACGAGGTTCCCCCGGGCGCGATCGGCGTGGCGCGGGCGCGGCAGCGCAACATCGAGAAATGGGTCTTGCGCAGGCGCGCGGGCACGAAGTCGGCCGCGGCCGCCGAGCGGGCGCTGGCACGGCAAGAGCAGCAGGAGAAGGAAGCATGACCGAGCTTGTCGAGGGCATCAATAAGCACAGCACCATGGTCATGAGAGCTTCGAAGGAGATCTCATGACCAGCATCAAACAGCCGGGCGAGAAGAACCTCATGCTCTTCTCCGGCCGGGCCCATCCGGAGCTGGCCGAGGAGATCGCCAAGCACGTCGGTGTCTCCCTCACCCCGACCAAGCTGATCGACTTCGCCAACGGCGAGATCTACGCCCGCTACATGGAGTCCGTACGCGGCTGCGACGCCTTCGTGATCCAGAGCCACACGGCGCCGATCAACAAGTGGATCATGGAGCATCTCATCATGGTCGACGCGCTGAAGCGGGCCTCCGCCAAGCGCATCACCGTGGTCATGCCGTTCTTCGGCTACGCCCGCCAGGACAAGAAGGGCCGCGGCCGCGAGCCCATCACGGCCAGGCTCATGGCCGACATGTTCAAGACCGCGGGCGCCGACCGGCTCATGTCGATCGACCTGCACACCTCGCAGATCCAGGGCTTCTTCGACGGCCCGGTGGACCACCTGTTCGCCATGCCGGTCCTGGAGAGCTACCTCAAGAACAAACTCGACCTGGCCAACACCACCGTCGTCTCGCCCGACACCGGCCGCGTCCGCCTGTCGGAGCGCTGGGCCGACACGCTCGGCACGCCGCTGGCGTTCATCCACAAGCGCCGGGACCTCGACGTGGCCAACCAGGTGAAGGTCAACGAGGTGGTCGGGCGGGTGCGCGGCCGCACGTGCGTGGTGATCGACGACATGATCGACACCGCGGGCACCATCTGCAAGGCCGCCGACGCCCTCTACGAGCAGGGCGCCACCAACGTGATCACCGCCGCCACCCACGCGGTCTTTTCCGACCCCGCCGTGGACCGGCTGAAGAACTCCAAGATCTCCGAGGTCATCGTCACCAATACGCTGCCGTTGTCGCAGGCCAACAGGTTCGACAAGCTGACGGTTCTGTCCATCGCGCCGCTCATCGCGCGGGCCATCACCGAGATCTTCAACGACGGCTCGGTGACGAGCCTGTTCGAAGGCGACACCTGAGCCCTATAAACTGAACAGGTTGCGCTCGTAACGCCTTCCGCTAGGGCGGGTGAGGGAGAGCGCTCACCACACCGAATCCTCATGCATCCCTAGGAGATGTCGTGTCCGAAGTACGTATCGCCGCCGAGTCCCGCACCACGTTCGGCAAGGGCGCCGCTCGCAAGATCCGCCGCGCCGACAAGGTGCCCGCCGTTCTCTACGGGCACGGCATCGACCCCAAGCACCTGACCCTGCCGGGCCACGAGGTGCTGCTCGCGCTCCGTACGCCCAACGTTCTGATCCGCCTCGAGGGTGACGGCGTGGACGAGCTGGCCCTGCCCAAGGGCGTGCAGCGCGACCCGATCAAGGGCTTCGTCGAGCACGTCGACCTGCTCCTGGTCAAGCGCGGCGAGAAGGTCACCGTCGAGATCCCCGTCACCACCGTCGGCGACGTCCACACGGACGGCCTGCTCGACCAGCAGCTCGTCTCGGTCTCCGTGGAGGCCGAGGCCACCCACATCCCGACCGGCGTCGAGGTCGACGTCGAGGGCCTGGAGGTCGGCACCGTCATCACCGCCGCCCAGCTCCCGCTCCCGGAGGGCACCACGCTGGTCGCCGACCCCGAGACCGTCATCCTCCAGGTCAGCGCCAAGCCGGTCGAGGCGCCGGAGGAGGGCGCGGAGGCCGAGGGCGCGGTCGCCGCGGCCGCCGAGGGCGAGACCGCCGAGGCCACGGCCTCCGAGTGATCCCGAACGGGGCGGCGCGAGCCGCCCCGTTTTCGCTACGAAGGGGAGCGCGTGGACCGCTGGTTGATCGCCGGACTGGGCAACCCTGGGCCCGAATACGCCGGCAACCGGCACAACGCCGGCTTCATGGTGCTCGACGAGCTGGCCGCCCGGGCGGGCGGACGGTTCAAGGCGCACAAGAGCCGGGCCGAGGTGTGCGAGACGCGTGCCGCCATCCTGGCCAAGCCGCTGACGTACATGAATCTGTCCGGCGGCCCCGTCAAGGCGCTCTCCGACTTCTACAAGATCGGCCCGGAGCGGCTGATCGTCGTCCACGACGAGCTGGACATCCCCTACGGCGCGCTGCGCGCCAAGCTCGGCGGCGGCGACAACGGCCACAACGGCCTCAAGTCGATCACCAAGGTCCTCGCCACCCGCGACTACCTGCGGGTCCGTTTCGGCATCGGGCGCCCGCCCGGCCGCATGGACGCCGCCTCCTTCGTGCTCAGGGACTTCGCCACCATGGAGCGCAAGGACCTGCCCTTCCTCGTGGACCGGGCGGCCGACGTCGTGGAGTCGCTGATGGCCCGCGGCCTGGAGGCCACCCAGAACGAGTACCACCGGGCTGATCTGCACATTTCCGGCCCTCCTCGCTGATCACCGCATTGAGTCGTTCGCCGGTTCGCCGCCTTTCACGCCGCTACAGTCGGTGACCGTCCGTTCGGCGCAAACTCAGGACGTCTGCGCTCGCGAGGAATCACATACCTCTTCGTGGTTGATGTGTTACTCTCGGTGACGCGGTTTCGACCTCGGACGCACCCGGCCTGGCCGGGGCCCGGATTTGTGCTCCGTTGAACCGCGCTTCGGGCCTTCGGCCCTGAGTCGTTGCCGAATGGTCACCTGGAGGCGTGCGTGCGGTGAGGGGCTCATGACCGTCGTCAGAACCGGCCACGTCGCCTCCTCGCGGGTGAGCCCGTGCACACCGGCCTGGGTCCGCTCCTACCGCCTGCGGGCGGTGGCGGCCGACCTGTGCGGGGCGGGCATCGGCTCCGCGGTCGCCTTCTCGGTGCGGTTCGGCGGTCTCACGCCGTACGTGGTGCCGTACCTGCTGGTCAGTCTGGCGCTGCCGGTGGTGTGGGTGTGCTCGGCGGCGCTGCACCGGGCCTACGAGCCACGCATGATCGGCGTCGGCTCCGAGGAGTTCCGCAGGATCCTGCAGTCCGGCGTGGCGCTCACCGCGGGCACCGCCATCGGCTCCTACGTGACCAAGACCGACGTCGCCCGCGGCTACGTGGTCCTCGCGCTGCCCCTGGTCACGCTGCTCACGCTGGTCTTCAGGTACGCGCTGCGGCGCTCGCTGCACCGGCGCAGGGCGTCGGGCCAGTGCATGCGCCGGGTGGTCGCGGTCGGCCACGCCGCCTCGATCGCGGAGCTGGTGGCGCTGTTCCGCAAGGAGCGCCACCACGGCATGGACGTCGTGGCGGCCTGCCTGCCGCATGCCACCCCCGGCGAGCGGGTGGCCGAGGTGCCGGTCGCCGGCGACCTCAGCGACGTGCCGATCGCGGTGGAGCAGCACGACGCCGACACCGTGGCCGTGCTGGCCTGCCCCGAGATGGACGGGCAGGCGCTGCGCCGGCTGGCCTGGCGGCTGGAGCGCACGCACACCGAGCTCGTGGTGGCCCCCGCGTTGATGGACGTGGCCGGGCCGCGCACCATGATCAGGCCGACGGCCGGGCTCCCGCTCCTGCACGTGGAGCATCCCGAGCTGACCGGGGCCAGGCAACTGGTCAAGAACGTCTTCGACCGGCTGGTCGCCGCCGTGCTGCTGGTGCTGCTGGCGCCGCTGATGGCGGGGCTCGCGATCGCCGTGCGGGCGACCAGCCCGGGTCCGGCGCTGTTCCGGCAGACCCGGGTGGGCAGGGACGGGCGGCTGTTCACGATCCTGAAGTTCCGCACCATGCGGCGCGGCTCGGAGCAGCAGAAGGTCACCTTGGTCAGCGACCGCGACGGGCTGCTGTTCAAGATCCGCAACGATCCGCGCGTCACGCCGCTCGGCACGCGCATGCGCCGCCACTCGCTCGACGAGCTGCCGCAGCTCATCAACGTCGTGCTCGGACACATGTCGCTCGTGGGACCCCGGCCGCCGCTTCCCGAGGAGGTGGCGCGCTACGGTGACGACGTGCGAAGACGGCTGCTCGTACGTCCCGGGCTGACCGGGCTGTGGCAGGTCAGTGGTAGATCTGACCTATCTTGGGAGGAATCCGTACGCCTCGACCTGCGTTACGTGGAGAACTGGTCCCTCACGCTGGACTTGCAGATCTTGTGGAAAACCTGGTCGGCCGTCGCCCGCGGGCAAGGAGCATATTGATGACGATTCGCGACGACCACGCTCTCGCCGCCGACCTGGCGACCGAGGCCGGCGAGCGGCTGCTACGGATTCGCGAGCGCCTGGGGTTCGGCGACCAGGCCGCGTTGAAGGCCGAGGGTGACCGGGCCTCCCACGTGTTCCTCATGGAGTCCCTGGCCCGGCTGCGGCCCAGCGACAGCGTCCTGTCGGAGGAGGCCACCCGCGAGGAGCGCCTCGACCCGCGCCGGCTCACGGCCGACCGGGTGTGGATCGTCGATCCGCTTGATGGCACGCGCGAGTTCTCGGAGCGGCGAGCCGGCCCCGGAAGCGGCAGCTTGCGTAACCAAGACGGGGCCGAAGGGAGCGCGACCATAAGCACGGAGGAAGGCAGGGCCGACTGGGCCGTGCACGTGGCGTTGTGGGAGCGCGGCAGGCTGACTGCGGGCGCCGTGGCGCTGCCCGCCCAGGGCCGTACGCTGACCACCGCCGAGCCGCCCAAGCCGCCCGCGTACGAGGGCGGCCGCTTCCGCATCGCGGTGAGCCGCACCCGGCCGCCCGAGTTCGTCCAGAAGCTCGCCTACCTCGTGGGCGCCGACCTGGTGCCGATCGGCTCCGCCGGAGCGAAGATCTCCGCGGTGCTCACCGGCGAGGTCGAGGCGTACGTGCACGCCGGCGGCCAGTACGAATGGGACTCCGCCGCGCCGGTCGCCGTCGCGCTGGCCGCCGGAGTGCACGCGAGCCGCATCGACGGCGCGGAGCTGACCTACAACCAAGCCGACCCGTCACTACCAGATATTCTGGTTTCCCTACCGGATCTGGCGGCATCCCTGCTCGCCGGGATTCGGGACCTGCACCGCTAAAACGCCGGAGGAAGCTCCCATGCTCCAGCGCGACTACACGACGTCGCAGCTTGACGTACTCGAAGCCGAGGCCATCCACATCATGCGCGAGGTGGCGGCCGAGTTCGAGCGTCCGTGTCTGCTCTTCTCCGGAGGCAAGGACTCGATCGTCATGCTCCGGATCGCGGAGAAGGCGTTCTGGCCCGCGGCCATCCCGTTCCCCCTCATGCATGTCGACACCGGCCACAACTTCGACGAGGTCATCGAGTTCCGCGACCGCCGCTCCGGCGAGCTGGGCGCGCGCCTGATCGTGGCCAGCGTGCAGGACTCCATCGACCAGGGCCGGGTGGTGGAGGAGACCGGGCGGCGCGCCTCGCGCAACCGGCTGCAGACCACCACGCTGCTGGACGCGATCGAGGAGCACGAGTTCGACGCCGTGTTCGGCGGCGCGCGCCGCGACGAGGAGAAGGCCCGCGCCAAGGAGCGGGTGTTCTCCTTCCGCGACGACTTCGGCCAGTGGGACCCGAAGAACCAGCGCCCCGAGCTGTGGAACCTCTACAACGCGCGCATCCGCAAGGGTGAGCACATCCGCGTCTTCCCGCTGTCCAACTGGACCGAGCTCGACGTCTGGGACTACATCAGGCGCGAGGGCATCGAGATCCCCTCCATCTACTTCGCCCACACCCGCAAGGTCTTCGAGCGCGACGGCATGCTGCTGCCCGACTCCGACGTGGTCCAGCGCGGCGACGACGAGCCGCTGGTCGAGGCCGTCGTGCGTTACCGCACGGTGGGCGACATGACCTGCACCGGCGCGGTGCAGTCCACGGCCGCCACGGTGGAGGAGATCATCGAGGAGATCGCGGCCACCCGGATCACCGAGCGCGGGGCCACCAGGGCCGACGACCGCTCGTCCGAGGCCGCCATGGAAGACCGGAAACGAGAGGGTTATTTCTAATGCCGACCGTCCGTACCAGTTCCGGTTCACCCTGGAGGACCGGCTGCGTCTACTTCAAGGGCTACTTCTAATGGACATTCTTCGCTTTGCCACGGCGGGAAGCGTCGACGACGGCAAGTCCACCCTCATCGGACGGTTGCTCTTCGACTCCAAGGCGATCTTCGAGGACCAGCTCGAGGCCGTGGAGCGCACCTCGCGCGACCGGGGCACCGAATACACCGACCTGTCGCTGCTGACCGACGGGCTGCGGGCCGAGCGGGAGCAGGGCATCACGATCGACGTGGCGTACCGCTATTTCGCGACGCCGCGCCGGAAGTTCATCATCGCCGACACACCCGGCCACATCCAGTACACACGGAACATGGTCACCGGCGCCTCCACGGCCGACCTGGCGATCATCCTCATCGACGCCCGCAAGGGCGTGTTGGAGCAGTCGCGCCGGCACGCGTTCCTGACCTCGCTGCTGCGCGTGCCGCACCTGGTGCTGGCCGTCAACAAGATGGACCTGGTGGACTACTCGCAGGAGCGGTTCGAGGAGATCAGGGAGGAGTTCTCGGCGTTCGCGTCCAAGCTCAACGTCTCCGATCTGACGTTCATCCCGATCTCCGCGCTCAACGGCGACAACGTGGTCTCCCGCTCGGAGAACATGCCGTGGTACCTCGGCACGTCGCTGCTGCACCACCTGGAGAACGTGCACATCGCCTCCGACCGCAACCTGACCGACGTGCGCTTCCCCGTCCAGTACGTCATCCGCCCCCAGCGGGCCACCGACCAGGCCTTCCACGACTACCGCGGCTACGCGGGCCAGGTCGCCGGCGGCGTGCTGAAGCCGGGCGACGAGGTCGTGCACCTGCCGTCGGGCCTGACCACCCGGATCGCGTCGATCGACACGTTCGACGGCCCGGTGGAGGAGGCGTTCCCGCCCATGTCGGTGACGCTGCGCTTCGAGGACGACCTGGACATCTCGCGGGGCGACATGATCGCCCGGCCCAACAACCAGCCGAACGTGGCGCAGGAGCTGGAGGCGATGGTCTGCTGGATGGGCGACGGGCTCAAGCTGACGCCGCGGTCCAAGCTGACGATCAAGCACACCACCCGTACGGCCCGCGCCCTCGTCCGTGACCTGCACTACCGGCTCGACGTCAACACCCTGCACCGGGACGAGGAGGCCACGTCGCTCGGCCTCAACGAGATCGGGCGGGTGTCGCTCCGGATCACGCAGCCGCTGTTCGTGGACGACTACGGCCGCAACCGGCTGACCGGCGGCTTCATCCTGGTGGACGAGGCCACGAACGGCACGGTCGGCGCAGGCATGATCATGGATGCCCGCTGAACGGTAGATCTTTTCGCCTTTCCTGATTCGCTGATTACGCTCCGGGTTAGGGTCGTCGCGTTCCGTGTTCGCGACGCGAAGGCCCTTCTCCGTGACCGACCCCGCAACCACCACCCAGGTGATCTATCTGGGTGGTCTGGGCCGCAGTGGCACCACGCTGCTCGAGCGGCTCCTCGGCGAGCTGCCCGGCGTGGTCGCGCTCGGCGAGGTCGTGCACCTGTGGGAGCGGGGAGTGCTCGCGCAGGAGCTCTGCGGCTGCGGGGCGCCCTTCCCCGCCTGCCCCTTCTGGCGGCAGGTGGGAGAGCGGGCGTTCGGTGGGTGGACCAGGTGTTTGGCGGAGCGCGTCCTGACGTTGCGGCACCGGGTCGACCGCACGCGCCGGATCGCCCGCATCGCACATCCCGACCTGACCGAGTACGCACAGGCGTACCGGCTCCTGTACGACGCCACGGGCGCCCGCGTCGTGATCGACTCCAGCAAGCACGCGTCGCTGGCCTGCTGCCTGGTGAGCGGCGGCGTGGACGTACGCGTCGTCCACATGGTCAGGGACCCGCGGGCCGTCGCCCACTCCTGGGGCAGGACCGTGCGGCGCCCCGAGGACGGACGGCCCATGACCCGCTGGGGGCCCGCCCGCACAGCGCTGCACTGGACGGCCCAGAACACCGCGCTGGAGCTGCTCGCCCGGCGCGGCGCACGCGTCACGACCGTCCGCTACGAGGACCTGCTCGCCGCCCCTGAGCCGACGCTCGCGGCGCTGACCCGCGAGCTGGGGCTGGCCGACGTGCCGGAGTTGCCGTTCGTCGACGGCCGGACCGCCTGGCTGGGGCCCTCGCACACGGTCTCCGGCAACCCGATGCGGTTCCACGTGGGCCGCGTGGAGCTGCGGCGCGACGACTCCTGGGCGACCGGGCTGGCCGACGGCGACCGGCGGGTGGTCAACGCGCTCACGTGGCCGCTCAGGGTCAGGTACGGCTATTGGGGGGCCGAGGCGTGAGGTCCGTGGGCGTGGTGATCCCGACCCGCGGCGACCGCCCGGGTCCGCTGCGCGAGGCCGTCGAGGCGGTGCTGGCCCAGGACTATCCGGGGGAGCTCTCGGTGGTCGTCGTGGCGGACGGCGTGGCGTGTCCGGACGTCGGCGCTCCCGTACGCGTCCTGCCGAACACGCGCACTCCCGGGCTCCCCGGGGCGCGCAACACCGGCGTCGCCGCCTGCGACACCGACCTCGTGGCCTTCTGCGACGACGACGACGTCTGGCTGCCGGGCAAGCTCACCGCCCAGGTCCGCGCGCTGGCGGACGGCGCCGAGTTCGCCAGTTGCGGCATCGAGGTCGAGCACGGCGGCCACCGCGTGGCCCGGCTCGCCGGCACGTCCACCGTCACGGCGGCCGATCTCGTACGGTCGCGCATGGTGATGGTCCACTCCTCGACGTTCCTGTTCGAACGCGGCGAGCTGCAGGCCGACGAAAGCGCGCCCGCCGGTCAGAACGAGGACTGGGACCTGGCGTTGCGCGCGGCCAAAAGGCGCCCGATCGCGCACGTCGACCGGCCGCTCGTCCGGGTGCGGTGGGCGGGGTCCCACTACGCCACGCGCTGGGCGGACCGCATTGCCGGGCTCGGCTGGATGCTCGCCCGGCACCCTGAACTGGCCGTGGACCCGCGCGGCGCGGCGCGGGTCTACGGCCAGCTGGCCTTCAGCCACGCAGCGCTCGGGCATCGGCGCGAGGCCGCCCGCTGGGCCCTCCGCGCGCTCGCGACCCGCCTCGGCGAGCCGCGCGCCCCGATCGCGCTGGCGGTGGCGGCCGGTCTCATCCCCGCGCCCGCCGTGCTCGCCCTGCTGCACAATCGGGGGCACGGCATTTGAGCGTTCGATCGGCGGCTTCCGCGGTAGGCGAGGCCGGACGGGTGCGGGTGGGCGGCGTCGGGGTGGACGTGCTCACCGAGGAGCAGGTGGTGCGGCGGGTGGCCGCCGAGCTGGAGGCGGGGCGGGGCGGGCACATCGTCACCCCCAACGTCGACATCTGCCGGATCGCCGCCGCCGACGCCTCGCTCATGGAGCTCGTGTGCGCCGCCGAGCTGGTGGTGGCCGACGGGATGCCGCTGGTGTGGGCGGCCAGGGTGCTGGGCACGCCGCTGCCGGAGCGCGTCACCGGGGCCGATCTCCTCTGGGGACTGAGCGAGCTGGCCGCCCGGCGGGGCTGGCCTGTATACCTGCTCGGCGGCCCTCCGGGTGCCCCGCAGCAGGCCGCGGACCGGCTCACGGGCCGCTATCCGGCGCTGCGCGTCTGCGGCGCCCACGCACCTCCCTACGGCTTCGACACCACCCGCGCGGGACGCGACCTCGTCCGGCGCAAGCTGATCGCCGCGCGCCCGCGACTCGTCTTCGTCGGGCTCGGCTTCCCCCGCCAGGACCGGCTCATCGCCGGCCTGCGGGACGGGCTGCCCGGCGCGTGGTTCCTGGGGTGCGGGGCGGCGATCGCCTTCGCCGCCGGAAGGGTCCCCAGGGCGCCGGAGTGGATGCGGCGGGCCGGGCTGGAGTGGGCGTTCCGGCTCGGCAGCGAGCCGGGGCGGCTGGCGCGCCGCTATCTGGTGGACGACCTGCCGTTCGCGGCCCGGCTGCTGGGCCGGTGCCTGGCCACGCGGCTCACGGGAGGGTGAGAGCACGTACGCGGGCCGCGTCCTCGGGGCTGAGGCCGCGGGCGGCCACGTCGAGCGCGCGGCGGGAGTCCATCCGCCGGTACGCCGTACGGGAAAGGCCCGACCAGCGGAAACCGCCCTCCTTGGACGGCCCCGTGCACGCCCTGGCGATGCGGCGTTCGGCGGCCGGTGTCCAGGTGAGTCCCGCGTAGGCGTACAGGCGGCGGAAACCGGGGATCGGGTCGGCGGCCAGGGACTCGTACGACGTGACGAGGATCCCGGGTGTCCGGGTGAGGATCCCATGCGTGACCCGCCACAGAGCCGCCGTCTTGGCGACGGGGTCCTGGGAGTCGTCGAGGGCGAGCAGCTCCGGATGGTCGCGGATGAGCAGCGGCTGGTCCAGGAGCTCACGGAAGTGGACCGTCCAGCCGAGCCGCCGCCAGCTCGCCGCGAACGACACCGGGTCCCGTACCAGCGCGATCACCCGGCACCCCAGCCGCCGGGCGAACCAGCCCGCGCTCAGCACCGCGAACGGGTCGTCGAGCAACGCCCGCCGGCCCGCCAGACGGCCGAACGCGAAGGCGGTGCCGTAACGGAGCAGGCGCGCCAGGTCGTACGGGGAGTGGTTCGCGCGTAGCTCGGCCGCCCAGCGGTAGCGCAGGGCGACGGTGTCGCGGAAGGCGGGCAGCCAGTCGGCGGCGTTGTCGTCGCAGATGTACTGGAACCTGTGGGTGACCTCGGCGTCGAGCACGCCGGGGCAGCGCCCTGGCGGGTGCTGGGGGTTGAGCGGCTCGTTGACGTAGACCATGTCACGGCTCGCCGCGAGCATCTTTCCCGTCCAGCTCGTGCCGCTCCTCGGCAGCCCCGTCACCAGGACGGGCGCTCCCGCCACGCCGGCGCCTGGTCTGTCCTGCCCGCTCATGCCGCCGCCCACGTGCGCAGGCGCAGCGCCGCCAGGCTGTGGCGGCCGAACGGGCGCAGGCCGTAGCGGCGGTGGAGCTGCCACAGGGGGAGCAGGTTCTTGACGATCACGCCGCCCGACCAGCCGGCGATCGCCCCGAGCGCCCCGTGGGCCGGGATCAGTGCCAGGTCCAGCGCCAGCGTGCAGGCGACCGCCGCGAGCAGGTTGAGGAGGCTCGTCCCGGTATGCCCCGCGGCGGTCAGAACGACGTCCACCATCCCGCAGGCCGTGGCCACCATCATCGTCCCGGCCAGCACGAGCGCCACCGGTGCCGCCGCCTCGTACGCGGGTCCGAACAGCCCCAGCAGCCACGGCGCCAGCGCCGCGTACGCCACCCACATCGGCCACGTCAGCAGCACCAGCCAGATCGTGGCGGCCTGGTACAGCTCCCTGGCCCGCGCCAGCTCCCCGCCGGCCAGCGCGCCGACCAGTCTGGCCTGCACGGACTGCGCCAGCCCTTGGTTGGCCAGCTGCCCGACGATCTTGAACCGCGTGGCGGCCGTGTACACGGCCGCCTGAGCCGGCCCGGCGAGCAGGGCCACGACCACGACGTCCACCCGCTGGAACACCGCCTGGATCGCCCCGGCGACCGACCGGGGAGCGGTGTGGCGCCACAGGTCACGCCCGGTCCCCGGCAGGTACGGGCTCCGCGGCGCCCGCCCCCGCAGCCCGGCCGCCGCCAGGACCAGCACCGGCACGTACGGCAACCCCCACGCCAGCGGCAACCACTCGGCCGCCCCCGCCCCGGCCACCCCGACCACGAGCACGAGCTGCGCGGTCGGCAGCATCACCCCGTCCAGGAACACCGTCGGCCGCATGGTCCCGAACCCCCGCGTGGCGGCCAGCAGCACGTCCCCCAGCACCATGACCGGAAGGACGGCCGCCACCACCCCCACCCGCGGGTACAGCACCACGGCGCCCGCGCACGCCACCACCGCGCAGGGCACGAGCGCCGCCCGGATATATCCGGATATGCCGCGGTAGCCGAACGTCTCCGCCCGGGCGATGAAGTACACCAGCCCGTTCCCCGCATCCAGCTTGGCGATCCCCGCGGTCATGAGCACCACGGCGGTCGTGGCGAAGAAAGCCCCGGCTTCCGCGGCGGTGAACGCCCTCGTCACGACCACCACCAGCACGAACTGCGCCAGCGCCGAGAAGGCCGCCCCCGCGACGCCCGCGATCCCGCCCCGAGCCGGCCCCTCCCTGGCGGGAGCCCGCGTCAGCGCCGCCACGACGGCTCCCCGCCCAGCCACCGCACCAGCCGCGCGTCGTACGCCTCGAAGTGGTCCCGCAGCGCCTGCCCGAGCACCCGCGGCACCGGCCGCGGCAACGACCGGCCGTTGTGCCGCTCGAACACGGGGTAACCCAGGTGGGGCACCCCCAGGAACTCCAGCACCCGGTCGTAGACCTGCTCCGGCTCCTGGAAGAACCGGTGACTGTCCAGCACCAGGATGCGATCCCGCCCGATCAGCGGCTCCAGCCGGTCGAGCTGATCGGCGTAGCGGCCACGGGCCAGGTAGGCGTGGTGGCGATGCGAGTGGTGCAGCGCGTACGGCGACTCGCGCAGCAGGTCCTCCGCCCCCGCCAGCCGCCGCGCCTCCAGCTCGATCGCGTACTCGAAGTGCGACTCCTCCTCGTACCCCCTGGCCAGCTCGTGGGCGTGGGCCGAGCAGGCCCGCTCGACCGGATCCCGCACCAGGACGATCAGCTTCACCCCGGGCAGGCCGGTCGCGATGCGCTCCCCGGCCAGCGGATGGAACAGGTAATAGGGGGACGACTCGAACGCCTGCGCGCGGGCGCCGTACCGGTGCCCGAGCAGCGCCGCGCTCACCCGCAGCGGGAAATGCCCCTGATACCAGGACAATCCCCGCCAGTAGGCGACGTCGAAGTAGTGCACGCCCTTGTGCAGCACCGGCTTGAGCAGCAGTGGGTGCTGGGCCAGCGCCCGGTAGAGAGACGTGGTCCCGCACCGCTGCGCACCCGCGATCAGGAACGACGGCAGCACCCGCGCCCCGGACGTGGCCCTGCCCACGGCCCGGGACAGCGACAGCACGGGCCGCTTCATGGCCCTCATGTGAGCGATTCCTCCTGGTCGATGGCCGGGTTGAGCCAGGTCTCCGGGGGGCCGAGCGGCCAGCGACCGTCCGCGGCGTGCCGGCCGGCCAGCGCGATCAAATAGCGGACAGAGGTCCGCCTGGCCGTGTCCGCCGGCAGGCCCAGGGGCGCGAGCTCGCGTGCGGCCCCGGCCACGCACGCGTGGGCGGCGGCGGGCGGGTCCATCCGGCGCAGCGTCCGCTGGAAGAAGTGGTGCACGGCGTCGAATCCGTAGGGCACGCCGATCTCGTACCGTTCCCAGTCCCACACGAGCAGCCGTCCGTCGGGGGCCGGGCACATGTTCCAGGGGGCGAGGTCGCCGTGCCAGGCCGCGCAGCGCCCGCCGGTGCCGGCGATCTCCTTGATCGCGTTGAGCAGCAACGGCCGGGGCACGCGGCGGCGCCGCACTGGCAGCGGCGAGAGCGCCAGCACCGCCAGACCGCGCCAGACGCCGTGGTGGAGCACGTCAGGCGGGGTGACCGTGGTGAGGGGCAGACCGGCGAGCCTGCGTAGAGCGGCCGCCTCGGTGGCGATCAGCTCCTGGGCTCGCGCGGTGTCGCCGATCTTCACGAACGCCAGCCGCCGGCGGCCCGAGCGGGCCTCCAGGATGGGCTTGCGGTTGGCCCGCCGCGCGGGCCGGACGTGCAGGACGGTCTCGACCGGCCGGCCGAAGACCTCGCCCAGGTACGCGGCGATCGACCCCTCGTACGGTGCGACGACCTCGGACCAGGGGTGCCACCAGCGGCGCGGCGCCAGCCGGCGGGGGACGGCGGCGTGCGGGAGGATGGTGTACGCCCGGGGCGAGCCAGGACCAGGAAAGAGCAGCCGGACCGTCTCCGCGAGGTAGCCGAGCCGGACGGCGGCGTCGTTCATGAATTCCTCCACAGAAGAGCAAAGGAGATGAGATAGAGGCTGAGAGGCGTGACCAGGCCGTCGTAGACGAACATGTAGAGCAGCACGAGCCCCATCACCAGCACCCCGGCCAGCCCGATCGGGCTGTGGTCGGACCAGTGGCGGCGGATGGCGCCGGCGAAGAAGGCCACGTACAGTGCCGCCCCCGTGAACCCCTGGGTGATGATCAATAACCAGAGCTGCCCGTCGCTGCCCAGCGGCGGATGCCCGCAGGTCGTGCACCACTGGGTCTTGCCCGTGGTGATCGTGCGGTGGTTGCCCATGGCGTTGCGGGTGTTGCCGTAGCCGATCACCGGCGAGCGCCCGGCCGCCGCGAGGGTGGCGGTCACGGTGAAGGCCCTGATGTCGTTCGAGTGTGGTTTGTCCAGCCGCTGCGCGAACAACGCCCCGAGCGGGCTCAGCGTGAACGCCAGCGCCGCCACCGCCACAGCGCCGCACAACATGATCCGGGTGCGCCCGCACCCGCGGACGATGAGATAGACGACCGCGAGGCCCAGGCCGATCCAGAGGCCGCGGTTGAGTGAGTACACGATGGGGATCGCGGCCAGGGCGATCGACACGGCCGCGACGACCCTGCGCCACGGCCCGCCGTACACCCACCAGCCGACCACGAACCAGACCAGCAGCACCGACACGTTGCTGCCCCACGCGTTGGCCCACTCGAACGGCGCCTCCGGCCTGGGCATGGCGTAGCCGAGCACCTTCTGCGTCTGCGCGGCGGTGGGGTGGATGAGGTTCTGTACGAACGGGTTCTCGCCCAGCCACCGCGGCAGCAGCCACTCCACCGGCGAGGTGAACGAGAAGCCGGGCAGGAACACGCCCAGCAGCCCGCCCGCGACCGTCGTGACGAACAGCACGCCGAGCATCCGCACCAGGCGCAGCTGCGGCAGCTCGCGCTCGGTCAGGTTGCCGAGGTAGAGCACCATGATCAGGACGGCCGCGTAGAGCGCCAGGCGCATCGTGTAGCCGACGATCCTGCCGGGGCCGAGCTCGCCGTACGTGCCCGGCGGCGTCTCGGCCAGCATGATCGCGCTCACCAGGTAGCCGGCGACCAGCAGCAGCCACAGCCCGAAGCCGGGCGGCACCCTGATCGGCCTGCGCCGCCACAGCAGCACCGCCATCGGTACGGCCAGCACGATCACCGACAGGCCGCCGAACCCGAGCGCCCACCAGACCGGATAGCCGACCAGCAGTGCCGCGACGGGCCAGGCCGGTCCGCTCACGTCGGCCGGCCGGGCGGGGTCTGGTGCAACGCCTGCATGGGCGTGGTCTCAGCCGACACGCTCACCCCGAACTCGCCGGTCGCGACGAGTTTGCCGAGCGGCGTGTGCGTACGCGGCTCCAGCAGCGGCACGAACGACGGCGCCGCGTCCGTCGCGGTCACCACACCGATGATCGGCACGTCCTGCCGGGCCACCTGGCGTGCGGCCGCCGCGACCTGCTGCGCGGTGACCCGGCCGAGCCCGACCAGCAGCAGGGCGGCGTCCGCCCTGGCCAGGTCGCGTACGTCCGAGCCGTCGAGGATCGTCAGCGGCGCGCTGACCGCCAGCGGCTCGGCCGGTGAAGAGGCGTGCAGATCGGCCGGCAACGACTTGACCAGCAGCCGCTTGCCGGGGCAGGAGGCGACCACGGCGCAGGCCAGCTCGTGCAGCACGCCGTGCCCGCGCGAGCCTGACAGGTCGCCGAGCACGGGCAGGCCGGTCAGCCGCTCCACGTCGGCGGCCGTACGCAGCCGCGTGTCGAGGCGGTCGCGGGCGTAGGCGGCGACGGAGCCGGTGAGCAAGCCCGCCATCAGCCCGGTGCCGAGGTAGAGAGGCAGGCTGGGCGAGCTGGGCAAGGCGGGCGGGGCGGCCCGGCTGATGATCGCGCCGGGGGTGACGGCGACCGTGCGGAGCGCGTCGTACTTGAGCGCGAGGCTGGCGGCCTGCCGGTCGAGCACGCCCTGCCGCTGCAGCGCGATCGCCCGCTCCGGGCTGCCCTTGGGGAGTCGGCTCAGCCCTCTGATGGTCGTGTCGAGACTGGTGTTGACGTGCCTGAGCTTGGCCAGCACCGCCTGCTGCTGCTCGGAGAGCGCGGTCAGCGCGCTCTCCCGCCGGTGCGCGAGGTAGGCGTCGGCGTACGCGCGCGAGTGGGCGGCCGAGACGGCGGGGTCGGCGGCGCTCACCGAGATCCACAGGACCGCCGAGTTGGGCGGCACCGACACCTCGACCGGCTCGGGCGCGTCGACGCCCAGCGTCCTGGCGGCCCGGCCGGCCACCACGGCGGACTGCGCGACCTGGGCCTCGGTGTCGAGGTTGAGCGGCTCGCGCTGGCGCGGGGTCACCTGGTTGCCCGGCTCCTGCGGGCCGACCGGCATGACGTGCACCTGCGTGGTGGCGGTGTAGGCGGGTGGGGTGAGGCGCATCAGCGCGAGCCCGGCCGTGCCGCCGAACACGACGCAGCCCACGAGGAGCAGCCACCGCCTGCGCAGCAGCGAGAGATGCTCCTCCAGATCGGCGCCGGGGCGGCGCGCCTGGACGTCCGGCGACTGGCTCATGGGGGGAGGTCTCCTGGATGGTGTGCGCGTTGTCGCCGAACGGCGACTCTGCGTCACGAGCCGAGGTGTGCGCCCACTATAGGCCGGACGATCAGCACCCAGGTCGAATACGCAAGATTTTCTCCAGTACGGCAGGAAAGAATGGCATTCATAAAACGAAATTCCCGAAAATTCGGACGGGCTGTTTTCCCAGCGCAACCTGCGGATTCGGGAATGGCATGGCAAGGTTCAGGTGTGACAGGGCGGGGGTCCTGCGACAAGGGGGTTGGACGGCTGTGCAGCTACGGGGAATTTCTCGCAAAACGACCGGACTGGTCGTGGTCGCGGCGCTGACCGCCTGCTCCGGCGCCGAGGAGTCCAGCGCGCGAGCGCCGGCCGGCACGCCCGTCAGCGAGATCGCGACGGCGCCGACATGTCCGGCCACCGCCAGGCTCATCCCCTCCTGCGGCGCCTGGTGGGGCCTGGCGCCCGAGGTCTTCACCGGCGCCCCCGTCGACCAGGCGCTGCACGGCGCGGAGGCACGCATGGGAGCCACCGCCGACGTGCTGCACGTCTACCACCGGGCCAGCGAGCTCTTCCCCACGCCCGCCGAGGTCAGATTGGCCAGGGATCCGGCGCGGCCGCGACTGCTCATGATCAACTGGAAGCCGTCGTTCGACCACACGTGGGCCGAGATCGCCGACGGGGCGCTGGACGCCAGGATCGACCGGCTGGCCGGCCACCTCAGGCGCACGTTCCCCGAGCGGTTCTTCCTCACCCTCCACCACGAGCCGGAGAACGACGTGGACGCCTCGTCCGGGTCGGGCATGCGGGCCGCCGACTACGCCGCGATGTACCGGCACGTCGTGCTCCGGCTGCGCGAGCGGGGCGTGAAGAACGCGGTCATGGTCATGACGTACATGGGGGCGCCCAACTGGGCCGCCAAGCCCTGGTTCGAGGAGCTCTACCCGGGTGACGACGTGGTGGACTGGGTGGCCATGGACCCGTACGCCGACGACCGGGTCCAGGACTTCGACGGGCTGGTGAACAAGACCCGCGAGGAGTACGCGCAGTGGCCGGGCTTCTACCGGTGGATGCAGCTACGCTTTCCCGGCAAGCCGGTCATGGTGGCCGAGTGGGGGGTGTTCGAGCGGCCGCACGACCCCGAGTTCAAGCGGAAGTTCTTCGAGTCGGTGCGCCGGCAGATCAGGAGCTATCCGCAGATCAAGGCCGTGTTGTACTTCGACTCGCCGCAGGCGCCGCGCGGCGACACCAGCTTCGACTCCAATGAGGGGGCGGACAGGGCGTTCAGCCGGCTCGCGCGAGATCCTTACTTTCGCTCGACCCGCGTCCCGAGACCCTGATACTGATACGCCAGCCCACGACGGTGACCACGACCGCGACGGCGAGCGCGCCGACGGTGAGCGTGTTGCTCGCGTCGAGCAGCTTGAGCGCGGAGGCGAGCAGCACGATCGCCAGCATGGCCCTGATCAGGCCGCCGGGGGCGCGTGAGGAGACCCTGGCGCCGAGGTAGACGCCCGGGATCGAGCCGATGAGCAGTGACACCGTGAGGTCGAGCTGGAAGTCGCCGAACAGCAGGTGACCGAGCGCGGCCGCGGCGACCAGCGGCACGGCCTGCACCAGGTCGGTGCCGACGAGCTGGTTGGCCTTGAGCGCCGGGTAGAGCACGAGCAGGGCCACAATGATCAGCGACCCCGAGCCGACCGAGGAGACGCCGACGACCAAACCGCCTACCATACCGACCAGTAGGGTCGGGATAGGGCGCACGACAATGTCATGGGTGCTCGACGATCCCTGTCTCCGGCCGAGCCAGGCCTTGATCACCATGCCCGCCACGGCCAGCAGCAGTGCCACGCCCAGGGCGTACTTGACCGCGTCGGTGACCGCGAACGCCCGCGCCAGGAACACCCCGCAGAACGCGGCCGGCACCGACCCCGCGCACAGCCAGGCCACCAGGCGCAGATTGACCGTGCCGCGGCGCAGGTGCACCACGCTCCCGACCGGCTTCATCACGGCCGAGGCGACCAGGTCGCTGGAGACCGCGGCCAGCGGCGGCACGTTGAAGAACAACATCATCATCGGCGTCATGAGGGCCCCGCCGCCCATGCCGGTCAGCCCGACCACGATGGCGACGAGGAAGGACCCACCGATCAGGGGGAAGTCGATCAACGGATCCAGCCTCCAGCCCGCAGCGTCTCCAGCACCCGGGAGACGGCCGCGTCGATCGTGATGTGCGTGGTGTCGATCACCAGGTCGGCGTCGTCCGGCTCCTCGTAGGGATCGGAGATACCGGTGAACTCGGGGATGAGCCCGGCACGGGCCTTGGCGTACAGGCCCTTGCGGTCGCGCCGCTCGCACTCCTCCAGGGGCGTCGCGACGTGCACGAGCAGGAAGTCGGCGCCGACCGCCTCGACCATCGCGCGGACCTCCGCGCGCGTGGCCGCGTAGGGGGCGATGGGGGCGCAGATGGCCAGCCCGCCGTGCCGCGCCACCTCGGCGGCCACGAACCCGATGCGGCGGATGTTGAGGTCGCGGTCGCTCTTGGAGAACGTCAGTCCCTTGGACAGCAGGTGGCGCACCACGTCGCCGTCGAGGTAGGTCACCGTGCGGCTGCCGAGCTCCAGCAGCGCGTCGCGCAGGCCGCGGGCGATGGTCGACTTGCCCGAGCCCGACAGGCCGGTGAAGAACACCACGAGCCCGCGCCGGTGCGGCGGGCCCGGGATGCTCACCGGCTCGGGTCCGGCCAGGTGCTCGGCCGTGCCGTAGGCGGTGGCGACGTGCTCGCGCAGCTCCAGGTCGATCTCGGGCTCGGCGCGCGGCGCCAGGGGCACGGAGACGACGATCGTGTCCTCGGGCAGCCGTTCCTTGGCGCGGAGCGCGGCGCGTACGACCGCGGGGCCGCCCTCGCCGTACGAGAGGGGGAGCAGCACGATCACCGCGTCGAGCTCTTTCGCGGTCTCGACGATCTCGGAGAGGTCGTCGAGGGGGCCGCGCATGGTGACGCCGAGCGCGGGACGCCCGCCGAGCTCCGCCTTCACCTCCGAGGGGGTACGCCGCAGGCGCGCGAACGGCCCGTGCTCCGGCGTGCCGAGCCCCTTGACGGGCCCCGAGGTCAGACCGTCGTCCTCCTGCGCGGTCACCGTGAGCGCGGCCAGCGGCAGGCCCTCCGGGTCCAGCAGGGTGACCTCGTCGCCGGGGGAGACCTCGACGGGCAGGTGGAGGGTGACGGGCGCGGGCCACGGGGTGCCGTCGGCGAGTGTGCCCCGCTCGTGCACCTCGTGGAGGTCGTCGTGGCCGAGGAACCCGGTCAGCGGCTCGAACGCCCCGGAGAGCAGCAGCTCGAGGTCGGCGAGTTCGTGCGGCTCGGGGGTCCACTCCACGGTTCTTTACATCCCAACTATTCCGATTGAATTGGTGGGAAAGGAGTCTACCGAGTGATACCGGCGTGTCGCTAGATGAGCCTGGCGAAGTGATGCTGCGGCTTTCTGATCACCATCGTGATCTCGTCGTGGGAGGCGGGGTAGCGGCCGCTGGTCAGCCTGGCGACCGCTTTGACCGCGGCGCGCGCGACGCCGCTCGCGCGCGCGGGGCCGCTGGAGTGCCGCTCGTCGTCGGTGATCATGAGGCCGCGGCTGAGGCAGAACGCGTGCATGCCGTCGCTCGACGTCAGCGGCTCGTAGACGGCCGGCAGCGGCCCCGGCGTGCCGGGGGTGACGAGCGGCCGCCACAACAGGCGGTGCAGCCACGACGGCGTGATCCGGTCCAGCAGGCCGTAGGCCGACCTGCGGTCGCGCATGCGCAGCAGCACCAGCCCGCCCGGGCGCAGGGACCGCAGGAGGCGGTCGAAGATGAGCTCGGCGTGCCTGACCCGCTCCAGCAGGAACGACAGCTGGATCACGTCGTAGGCCCTGGGCTTCAGCGGCACGCTGCGCAGGTCGCCCAGCGACCACGAGACCAGGTCGGCCCGCTCCTCCAGCACCGCTCTGATCGCGGGGTGGTCCTCGTCGACGCCGGTGGCCCTGGTCTCGATCCACTCCAACGCCAGCGGCTCGTCGTACGCGCAGCCGGCGACCAGCACGTCGAGCCGTCTGCCGAACTGTCCGGTCCAGTGCTCGCGGACCCGCTGATCGAAGAGATCGCCTCGCTGGATGATCGATCGCACCTCTGACATGTCACCTACAGTAGTCAATCGATCGGTATCAGTAAGGCATTTCCCTGCTAGCGTCCTGGCTTGTGAGCGATCGGATCTACGTGGGGAACGCGGGCGTGGACGCGCCGGGCGACCGGGGCTGGCTGCTCGGGCACTTCAAACCCCCGGGCGATCCGCGGCACAGCGACGACGTCGAGATCAAGTGGGGCGTGCACCCGCCAGGGGAGGAGCGGGCGCAGTGGGCCAGGGGTGAGACACGCACGGCTCTCCTCGTGCTCATCAGCGGCAGGTTCCGGGTGGAGCTGCCGGGCCGCAGCGTGCTGCTGTCGGAGCCGGGTGACTATGTGGTGTGGGGCAAGGGCGTCGACCATTCGTGGCGGGCGGAGGAGCAGTCCACGGTGCTCACCGTGCGCTGGCCGTCGGTGCCTGGCTACCACGTCGGCTGAGGCCGCGCGGCTAGTAGTCTGGTGAGGGACACCCCCGCGACCTGACACGGCCGGGGGTAATCGTGTTGCCGTCGTGGGGCTGTGGGCGTATCTGATGAGTCTTTCCGGACTGCTTGACCTTGTTCGCGCCGACCCGAAGCTGGCGGCCGCTCTCGAAGAGGGTGGCGACGTCGCGCTGATCGCGCCGTCCGCGCTGCGGCCGTTCGGCGTGGCCGCGCTGACCGCGCACGACCAGCGGACCGTGCTCGCGGTTACCGCGACGGGACGCGAGGCCGAAGACCTGGCCGCGGCGCTGACCAGCTTGATAGAGCCCGCTTCCGTGGCCGTGTTCCCCGCGTGGGAGACGCTGCCGCACGAGCGGCTCTCGCCGCGCAGCGACACCGTGGGGCAGCGGCTGGCCGTGCTCAGGAGGCTGGCGCACCCGGTCAAGGGCGACACCGCGGCCGGGCCGCTCAGCGTGGTCGTGACGCCGATCAGGGCGCTGCTGCAGCCGATCGTGAAGGGCCTGGGCGACCTGGAGCCGATCAGGCTGCGCGCGGGCGACGACGCCGACCTCGAGGACGTGGTGGACGCCCTCGTCACCAACGGCTACAACCGGGTCGACATGGTGGAGAAGCGCGGCGAGGTGGCCGTGCGCGGCGGGCTGCTGGACGTGTTCCCGCCGACCGAGGAGCACCCGCTGCGGCTGGAGTTCTGGGGCGACACGGTCGAGGAGATCCGCTGGTTCAAGGTGGCCGACCAGCGCTCCCTGGAGGCGGCGGAGGACGGGCTGTTCGCGCCGCCGTGCCGCGAGCTGCTGCTGACCGACGAGGTCAGGGTCAGGGCGCGGGAGCTGGCCGAGGAGCACCCGGCGCTGGCCGAGGTGCTCGACCAGCTCGCCGAGGGCTCACCCGTGGAGGGCATGGAGGCGTTCGCGCCCGTGCTGGCCGGGGAGATGGACCTGCTGATCGACCACCTGCCGATCAGGTCGGCCGTGTTCGTGTGTGACCCCGAGCGGATCAGGGGGCGGGCCGAGGAGCTCGTACGCACCTCGCAGGAGTTCCTGGAGGCCTCCTGGATCAACGCGGCGGCCGGCGGCGAGGCGCCGATCGACCTGGGCGCGGCCGCGTTCCGCACGCTGGAGGAGATCCGCGACCACGCCGACGCGCTGGGACAGCCGTGGTGGACGCTGGCGCCGTTCGGCGGCGGGGTGGAGCTGGACGCCCAGGACTCCGAGGCCTACCGCGGCGACACGGCCAAGGCGCTGGCCGACATCAAGGGCTGGCTGGCCGACGAGAAGGCGGTCGTGCTCCTCAGCGAGGGCCACGGTCCCGCCGAGCGCATGGTGGAGCTGCTCAAGGGCGTGGACGTGCCCGCCCGGCTGCAGAAATTTCTGGATAAAGCGCCCCAGCCGAAGGTCGTCCACGTCACGACCGGCCTGATCGAGCACGGCTTCATCACCCCCAACCTGGCCGTGCTCACCCACCTGGACCTGGTCGGGCAGAAGGCGTCCACCAAGGACATGCGGCGCCTGCCCTCGCGCCGCCGCAACATGGTCGACCCGCTCCAGCTCAAGCTCGGCGACCACGTGGTGCACGAGCAGCACGGCGTGGGCCGCTACGTCGAGATGGTGCAGCGCACGGTGCAGGGCGCGACCCGCGAATACCTCGTCATCGAGTACGCCAAGGGCGACCGCCTCTACGTCCCCACCGACCAGCTCGACGAGGTCACCCGCTACGTCGGCGGCGAGGCCCCCACGCTCAACCGCATGGGCGGCGCCGACTGGGCCAAGGCCAAGTCCCGGGCGAAGAAGGCGGTCAAGGAGATCGCCGGCGAGCTGATCAGGCTCTACTCGGCCCGCATGGCCTCCCCGGGGCACCCCTTCGGGGACGACACGCCGTGGCAGCGGGAAATGGAGGACGCCTTCCCTTACGCCGAGACCGGCGACCAGCTCGCCGCCATCGACGAGGTCAAGCGCGACATGGAGCGCGGCGTGCCGATGGACCGGCTGATCTGCGGTGACGTCGGCTACGGCAAGACCGAGATCGCGGTGCGGGCGGCGTTCAAGGCCGTGCAGGACGGCAAGCAGGTCGCGGTGCTGGTGCCGACGACGCTGCTGGTGCAGCAGCACATGTCGACGTTCACCGAGCGGTTCTCCAGCTTCCCCGTCACGCTCAAGCCGGTCTCCCGCTTCCAGACCGACGGCGAGGTCAAGGGCACCCTCGAAGGGCTCAGGTCGGGCGCGGTGGACGTGGTGATCGGCACGCACCGGCTGCTCAGCCCCGAGGTGCGCTTCAAGGACCTGGGGCTGATCGTCATCGACGAGGAGCAGCGGTTCGGCGTCGAGCACAAGGAGGCCATGAAGCACCTGCGCACGCAGGTGGACGTGCTCGCCATGTCGGCCACGCCGATCCCGCGCACGCTGGAGATGGGCCTGACCGGCATCCGCGAGATGTCCACGATCCTCACGCCGCCGGAGGAGCGGCACCCTATCCTCACGTTCGTGGGGCCGTACGAGGAGAAGCAGATCGGCGCCGCGATCAGGCGCGAGCTGATGCGCGACGGGCAGATCTTCTTCGTGCACAACCGGGTGGCCTCGATCAACCGGGTCGCCGCGCGGCTGCGCGAGCTGGTCCCGGAGGCGCGCATCGCGGTGGCGCACGGGCAGATGAACGAGCACCAGCTCGAGAAGATCATGGTGGGCTTCTGGGAGCGCGAGTACGACCTGCTCGTCTGCACCACGATCGTCGAGTCGGGCCTCGACGTCCCCAACGCCAACACGCTGATCGTGGACCGCGCCGACAACTACGGCCTGTCCCAGCTCCACCAGCTCAGAGGCCGGGTCGGGCGAGGCAGGGAGCGCGGTTACGCGTACTTCCTCTATCCGCCGGAGAAGCCGCTCACCGAGACCGCGCACGAGCGCCTGGCCACGATCTCGCAGCACACCGAGATGGGCGCGGGCATGTACGTCGCGATGAAGGACCTGGAGATCCGCGGCGCGGGCAACGTGCTCGGCGCCGAGCAGTCCGGATTCATCGCGGGCGTCGGCTTCGACCTGTACGTGCGGCTGATGGCCGAGGCCGTGCAGGAGCAGAAGGCCAAGCTCGACGGCCGCGAGGTGAAGGAGGAGCTGCACGACGTCAAGGTCGAGCTGCCGATCAACGCGCACATCCCGCACGACTACGTCACCTCCGAGCGGCTGCGCCTGGAGGCGTACAAGCGGATGGCGGCCATCGCCCAGGAGAGCGACATCGACGAGGTGCGCGCCGAGCTCATCGACCGCTACGGCAAGCCGCCGGTGGAGGTGAACAACCTTCTGGAGGTGGCCATGTTCCGGATCAAGGCCCGGCGGGCCGGGCTCACGGACGTCACGCTGCAGGGACAGAACATCAAGTTCGGCCCGGCCAGGCTGCGGGAATCGCAGCAGGTGCGGCTGGACCGGCTCTACAAGAAGGCCATTTACAAGCAGGCCGCGGAGACGCTGCTGGTGCCCGTCCCGAAGACGAAGCCGCTGGGCGGACAGCCGTTGCGCGATCTCGACCTGCTCAAATGGTGCGGCGACCTGGTCGAGGCACTGTTCCTCGAGCCCGCACGGGTAAGCTAGCGGCGGTTTTTCGGTCGGAAAGGGAAGCATGTGAAGTCGATAAGAGTGGCTGTGGCCGCTGCCGCGGTGGGCATCGCGCTGACCGCCTGCTCCTCGCCCATGCAGGCCGGAGCCGCGGCCCTGGTGGGGAACGAGCGCATCACGGTGAGCGAGGTCAACGCGGATTCGGAGGCGTACGTCGCGGCGCTGAAGAAGGCCAAGCTCAGCGAGAAGGACCTCGGCCTTCCGGTGAGCCACGTCATCCTGCAGCGCCTGATCAACGTCGCCGTCACCGAGCAGCTCATGGCGCGCCACAAGGTGCAGGCGAGCGACACGGAGATCGACGCCGTACTCAAGGACCCCGGACAATACCAATCCGCTGAGATCAACCTGCTGGCCGCCGGCGTGGCGCCGGCCGACGCGCGGGAGTACGGCCGGGCCATGGTCGGGCTGCAGAAGTTGCAGCAGCAGTTCGGCCAGAGCGGGCAGGAGCGGCTGGCCCAGGAGTTCGGCTCGATCAAGCCGGTGCTCAACCCCCGCTACGGCGCCTTCAACGCGCAGCGCTCGCAGGAGAACCCGGGGATCTTCGTGGACACCGGCAGGTTCGGCAAGCTCACCGTCCAGCCTGCGCAGCAGCAGCAGCAGGGCTAGCCCGTGCCGCTGATCCTCGTCACCACGTCGCCCAGGGTCGCGCCCGGGCTGCTCAGCCACCAGGCCTGGCAGATCCTGCGCTCCGGTCCCGTGCTGACCGGGGCGGCCGCGCACCCGCAGCTGCCCTATCTGGCCGAGGCCGGGATCGACGTCGAGGTCGTCGAGCCCGACCCGCGGGCGCTGGCCGCGCGGGCGGTCGCCGAGACCGTCGTCTGGCTCGCGGAGGACGACGAGGACTTCATGCGCGCCGTCGGGCACGCGGCGATCGCGCTCGACGAGCCGCCGCTGATCGAGGTCGTGCCCGGCTCGTACGACCTGCCGGGCGCGCGGGTGCTCGACCTGGTCGCGGTGATGGACCGGCTGCGTACGGAATGCCCGTGGGACCGCAAGCAGACCCACGAGACGCTGGTGCCGTACCTCCTCGAAGAGGCCTACGAGGTGCTGGAGACCATCGAGCAGGGCGACTACCCGGCCCTCCGGGAGGAGTTGGGCGACCTGCTGCTGCAGGTGGTCTTCCACGCCCGGGTGGCCGAGGGCTTCGACATGGACGACGTGGCGGCCGGGATCGTGGAGAAGCTGGTGCGCCGTCATCCCCACGTGTTCGGCTCGGTGCGGGCCGAGAGCGCCGACGAGGTCAACGACAACTGGGAGGCGATCAAGGCGGCCGAGCGGGCCTCCCAGGGACGCGAGTCGGCGCTCGACGGCGTCCCCCTGGGGCAGCCGGCGCTGTCGCTGGCCGCGCAGCTGCTGCGCCGGGCCGAGCGGGCAGGAGCCCCTGAGGCGTTGTCGGCCGGGGTCGGCCAAGGGGTGGCGAGGGAGCTGTTCGACCTGGTGCGCCGCGCCGCCGACGCGGGTCTCGACGCCGAAGCGGAGCTGCGGGCGGCTGCCCGCGCCTATCGGGACCGCGTACGCGCCTGGGAAACGCGGTAGTTCTCCGCGCGGCGCCGCCTGCGGGCTCCCGTGACGTCGTCACAGGGTGGGGGACCGATAGGCTCTGAAGGCATATTGCCTTTCGATTTAGGAGCGCATCCCGTGGCTACCATCGAGGTCGTTTACGCTCGCGAGATCCTCGACTCCCGGGGCAACCCGACGGTCGAGGTCGAGGTGGTGCTCGACGACGGCAGCACCGGCCGCGCGGCCGTGCCGAGCGGGGCTTCCACCGGCCAGTTCGAGGCGGTCGAGCTGCGTGACGGCGGTCAGCGTTACGGCGGCAAGGGCGTGGAGAAGGCCGTTCTCGCCGTGACCGACGAGATCTTCGAGGAGATCAGCGGCATCGAGGCCGAGGACCAGCGCATCATCGACCAGATCATGATCGATCTGGACCGCACGCCCAACAAGTCGAAGCTCGGCGCCAACGCCATCCTGGGCGTCTCGCTGGCCGTCGCCAAGGCCGCCGCCGACAGCGCCGATCTGCCGCTCTTCCGCTACCTCGGCGGCCCCAACGCGCACGTGCTGCCCGTCCCGATGATGAACATCCTCAACGGCGGCGCCCACGCCGACACCAACGTCGACATCCAGGAGTTCATGATCGCGCCGATCGGGGCGGAGACGTTCCGCGAGGCCGTGCGCATGGGGACCGAGGTCTACCACGCGCTCAAGAGCGTGCTCAAGGAGAAGGGCTACGCCACCGGCCTGGGCGACGAGGGCGGCTTCGCGCCCAACCTGCCGTCCAACCGCGACGCGCTCGACCTGATCCTGGTCGCGATCGAGCGGGCCGGCTACACGCCCGGCGAGGACATCGGGCTCGCGCTCGACGTGGCCGCCTCCGAGTTCCACAAGGACGGCGTCTACACGATCGACGGCAAGGGCCTGTCGGCGCAGGAGCTCATCGCCTTCTACGAGGACCTGGTCGCCAACTACCCGCTGGTCTCCATCGAGGACCCGCTCAACGAGGAGGACTGGGAGGGCTGGAAGGCCATCACCGTCTCGCTCGGCGACAAGGTGCAACTCGTCGGCGACGACCTGTTCGTCACCAACCCCGAGCGGCTGGAGCGCGGCATCAAGGACGGCGCGGCCAACGCGCTGCTGGTCAAGGTCAACCAGATCGGCACGCTGTCGGAGACGCTCGACGCCGTTGACCTGGCCCACCGCAGCGGCTACCGCTGCATGATGAGCCACCGCTCCGGCGAGACCGAGGACACGACGATCGCGGACCTCGCGGTGGCGGTCAACTGCGGCCAGATCAAGACGGGCGCGCCGGCCCGCTCGGACCGGGTGGCGAAGTACAACCAGTTGCTGCGCATCGAGGAGCTCCTCGACGACGCCGCCCGTTACGCGGGTCGCGCCGCTTTCCCGCGGTTCCGGCGCTAGTTTCGAGTACGGCTCGCGGCCCCCGCGAATGAACACAGCCGCGAGCCGTACGTCGAGGGGGTGCAGCATTGGCGAAGAGACCGCAGCTGACCGGCCGGGCCGCCATCCTGGCCGTCGTGGTGTGCGCGATCGCGATGAGCCTGGCCTACCCTGTGCGCGAGTACATCAGCCTGCGCCGCAGCATCTCCGAGCTGCGCGCGGAGAAGGCCAGGGTCGAGGCGGAGAAGCAGGCGCTGCTGGCGCGTGACCGGCAGAGCGACGATCCCAACTGGATCAAGAAGACGGCCAAGGAACGGCTGCATTACTGCGGTCCCGGCGAGAAGTGCTTTGTGGTGATGGAGCCCGGACAGGGCAAGGAACAGGCGACCGTGAAACAGCCCGCGGCGGTGCCCCCGTGGTACCAGACGCTCTGGGAGTCCGTGGAGGCCGCCGACCAGGGCACCGGGCGCCGGGCCGTCACCGGGAAGGAAAGTGGTGGACAGTAAAGACGTCGAGGTCGTGCGGCGGCAGCTCGGGCGGCCACCGAGAGGGCTGCGCGCGGTGGCGCACCGCTGCCCGTGCGGCAACCCCGACGTGGTGGAGACCGCGCCGCGGCTGCCCGACGGCTCGCCGTTCCCGACCCTCTACTACCTGACCTGTCCCAAGGCGGCCTCGGCCATCGGCACGCTGGAGGGCTCGGGCCTGATGCGGGAGATGCAGGCCAGGCTGGCCGCGGACCCCGAGCTGGCGGCCGCGTACCAGGCCGCGCACGACGACTACGTCGCCAGGCGCGACGAGGCGGCGCGGGAAGAGGGCCTCACACCGCTCCCGCGCGACATGCAGAGCACGGGCGGCATGCCGCGGCGGGTCAAGTGCCTGCACGCGCTCGTCGCGCACGAGCTGGCGGCGCCCGGGACCAACCCGTTCGGCAGGGAGGCGCTGGACGCCCTCCCCGACTGGTGGAGTGACGGACCATGCGTGTAGCCGCCGTCGACTGCGGCACCAACTCCGTACGCCTGCTCATCGCCGACGTCGGTGATGAGCTGATCGACGACGTCGACCGGCGGATGGAGATCGTCCGCCTGGGACAGGGCGTCGACAGGACCGGCAGGCTCGCCCCCGACGCGCTGGAGCGCACGTTCAAGGCCATGCGTGCCTACCGGGAGCTGATCGACCGGCACGGCGCCGTCGCGACCCGAGTGGTCGCCACGAGCGCGACCAGGGACGCGGCCAACCGGGAGGAGTTCGCGACCGGCGTGCGCGAGATCTTCGGCGTGGAGCCGGAGGTCGTGTCGGGAGCGGAGGAGGCCGAACTGTCGTTCGTCGGCGCCACCAAGGGCCTGCTCCGGCTGTCACCGGAGACCGAGGTGCCGCAGGGGCCGCTGCCCCCTTACCTGGTGGTGGACATCGGGGGCGGGTCCACGGAGTTCGTGGTCGGCTACGAGCACGCCGAGGCGGCGCTGTCGGTGGACATCGGCTGCGTACGCCTGACCGAGCGGCACCTTCGAGACGCCGGCGACCCGCCGTCCGCGCAGGCGCTGGAGGCCGTGGTGTCCGACATCGAGGCGGCGCTCGACCGGGTCGAGGCGGAGGTGCCGGTCGCCCGGGCGCACACGCTCGTGGGACTGGCGGGGTCGGTGACGACGGTCGCGGGCATGGCGCTCGGCCTGCCCGGCTACGATCCGGCGCGGATTCATCACTCTCGCATTTCGGCCGAGCAGGTCCATGAGGTGACGCGGCGGCTGCTCGCGATGACCCATGGTGAGCGCGCGGCCGTGCCGGTGATGCATCCGGGAAGAGTTGACGTGATAGGCGCGGGTGCGCTTATTCTTGACCGGATCGTCCGCCGTTTCGCGTTTTCGCAGGTAGTTGTCAGCGAACACGACATCCTCGACGGTATTGCCTGGTCCCTCACCCGATAGGTGTGGCGAAATCCGGACATTTCCGATCTACGAGCTGTGTTGAGTGTGCAATCATTATTGTGCTTAGGTAAAGGGGCATTACGGGGGCTTTGCCATATCGCTGTGTACGGAAGGTATCGGCGTGGCGACCGTTCCCGAGCGCGTCTTTTCCCTCACGGAATGGAGCACTCTCACATGAAGTTCTCTGGGTTAGCAGCACGCAAGGCGGCGGCCTTCGGCGCGTCCGCCGCCGTGCTGGCCGCCCTGGCCGCGGGTCTGGTCGCCAGTCCGGCACAGGCGGCGACCTCGAAGGCCGGACCCAAGGTCTCGGTGTCCGCGCCCAAGGCCTCGCCGGGCAAGTACGAGGGTTCGTGCCCGGTCAAGGTCAACTTCTCGGCCAAGATCAAGGTGCCTCTCAAGGGCAAGACCGAACTGGCCTACCGCTGGCTGCACGGTGACGGGTCCAAGAGCAAGGTCAACGTGATCAAGCTCAAGGGCAAGGGCACCAAGACGGTGACGGTCAAGCAGTCCATCACCTTCAAGGACGACGTCAAGGGCTGGGAGCGCATTCAGGTCCTCGGTCCGGTGAAGGCCCTGTCCAAGAAGGGCTACTTCGCCGTCAACTGCGAGAAGCAGTCGTCCGACGAGCCCAACGTCGACATCCACGTGCCGTCGGCCCCGTCGGTGTCGGCCCGCGCCTGGGCCAGCCCCGACCGGTACGTCGGTCCCTGCACCCCGGGCGACAAGATCGACTTCACTGGTCTGATCAAGGTCGACCGGCCTAGCTGGGTCCGTTACCGCTGGGTGCTGAACGGTGACGTCGTGGACTACGGCAAGGTCAAGGTCTACCACGCCCGCAAGGTCGGCTTCGGCCTCTCCCCGCGTGACAGCCACCGCGGCTGGGCGCAGCTGCAGGTCCTCCGTCCTGACCACACGGCCTCCAACCGGGCCTACTACAAGGTGTGGTGCAAGGACCCGGCCCCCGCTCCCGTCACGAAGGTCTCGGCCTCCAGTCTGGTGACCGGCACCAACCACGACGGCTGCAAGGTCGGCGCCCACGCCACCATCAGCACGACCGGCCGCGCGATGGTCCAGTGGACCTGGTCGGTGAACGGCGTCTCGGTGCTCAAGGGCGAAGACTTCTTCAGCGGCGCCTCCTCGAAGACCGTCGAGCTCCCTGACAGCTCGCTGGTCGGTGACGCCGCCAAGGGTGGCAGGGTCACGCTGACGGTCAGTGGGCCGCACAACGTCGACTCGATCTCGCAGTCGTACGCCGCCTGCAAGATCGCGGAGCCGGCTCCGGCCACTCCGTCCGCCACGCCTGAGCCCTCCAAGGCTGCGTGAACGACGGTTTGACTGAGTAACAACCGGGTGGTGCCTCAGGGCGCCACCCGGTTTGCTTGTGCCACTACTGCGCTTTGCGCAGTAGTGTTCTTTGCGTGGATAGCAGCCAGCTGCTCAAAGGCGTTCTCGACCTGGCGGTTCTGGCGGTGCTCAACGAGCGTGACGGCTACGGCTACGACGTCCTGCGCAGGCTGAGAGAAGCGGGCCTGGAGGAGGTCGGCGACGCCTCCGTGTACGGCACGCTGCGCCGCCTGTTCAAGGCAGGCGCCCTGACCTCGTACGTGGTGGCCTCCGACGAGGGGCCGCACCGCAAGTACTACGGGCTCAACAAGGTCGGCAGAAGCATGTACGCCACGCAGGCCGAGACCTGGGCCTCTTTCGCGGCCACCATGGCATCCCTGCTGGAGGAGGAACGAGGATGACCCCCGAAGAGTACGCGCAGGCCGTTCGCGCCATCGTGGGCGACCACCCCGACCGGGAGGAACTGCTCGAAGACCTCGACGACCACCTGGCGGAGATCGCGTCCGAGTCGGACCTGCCTCTTGAGGACCGGCTGGGGCCGCCTGCCGTCTACGCCGAGGAGCTCATGGCCGCCTACGGAGGCCGCTCCGAGAGCCGCCCCAAGCGCCGGCCGTGGGACTGGGCGTTCACGGCGCACGCCGCGTTCACGCGGCAGGGCGCGTACCGGAGCTCCGTGGCCTTCCTGAGAGACCTGCGGCCGGGCTGGTGGGTGCTGCGCGGCTACCTGCTGGCCATGCTGCTGCTGTCGCTGAGCGGCCAGGACCGGGTGGTTCCCGGGAGCCCGGCCGACTGCGCCGTGGTCGTGGCGGCCGTCTGGGCGTCGTCCTGGCCGGTGCGACCCCGTCCGACGGCTTCTACAACATCAAGCCCTACGCCAAGGACGGCACCCCGCTGACCGACGTCTACCTGTACGACCAGGACGGCAAGCCGGTCATCACCAACCCCGAGGACTACGGCCACACCGTCGACAGGTCGTGCGGCGAGCCGATACTCAACCGCTATCCGCTGCCGCTGATCATGGGGGGCCCGGTGGACAACGAGAGCATGGCGTCGCCGGCGCCCACCTGCCCGGCATCCACGCCGAACTCGACGCCCGTTCCGGTTCCCACCAAATGATCGGGCACCATCGGTGTCATGAGCTTCGTACCTCCTGGCACCGGCTGGCCCGGCGACCCCGCGACCGCTGACACGCCGGTCGCGCTGGACCCCGCGGACGTGCGCCGCCTCGCCGCCTCCAGCAGCACCCTCGCGGAGCTCACGGCCAGGCAGTCGGTCTGCCGGGCCTGTCCCCGCCTGGTGGAGTGGCGCGAAGAGGTCGCCACGGTGAAGCGGCGCGCGTTCGCGGACGAGACGTACTGGGGCCGTCCCGTCCCGGGCTGGGGCGACGAGCACCCGCGGATCGTGATCGTCGGACTCGCGCCGGCCGCCCACGGGGGCAACAGGACCGGGCGGATCTTCACCGGCGACCGCAGCGGCGACTGGCTGTTCGCCTCGCTGCACCGCAGCGGGCTGGCCGCCCAGGAGACCAGCACGCACGCCGGCGACGGGCAGAAGCTCTTCGGCGCGCGGGTGCTGGCCTCGGTGCGCTGCGCGCCGCCCGCGAACAAGCCCACGCCGTCGGAGAAGAGCACCTGTTTCCCGTGGATGGCGCGCGAGCTGGCGCTGGTCGCGCCGGAGGTGCGCGTGGTGGTGGCGCTCGGCGGGTACGCCTGGCAGGCCATGTGGCCGGCGCTGAAGGACGCGGGCTACGAGCTGCCCCGCAGCCGGCCGCCGTTCGGGCACGGCGCCGAGGTCGAGGTCGGGTACGCCGGCGCTCCCGTGACGCTGCTCGGCTGCTACCACCCGAGCCAGCAGAACACGTTCACGGGCCGCGTCACCGCCCAGATGCTGGACGACGTCTTCACCAAGGCCAGGTCACTGGCTGTGTGACGCGTTGCACCACCCTGGATTGGATTCATCGAGAGCGCTTGACGTAAGCTTGTGAATGCTTTCACAAGCATTCCACGAGGGATGGGGCCTCAGGATGAACAAGCACATACTCATCGTCGGCGGCGGGTACGTCGGCCTGTACACGGCGCTCCGGCTGCAGCGCAAGCTCCATCGCGAGCTCCGCGGTGGCGAAGTGCGCATCACGATCATCGACCCCCAGTCCTACATGACCTACCAGCCCTTCTTGCCGGAGGCGGCGGCGGGTAACCTCTCGCCCCGGCACCTGGTCGCCCCGCTGCGGCGGATCCTGCCGAAGGTGCGCATACTCAACGGCGCCGTCACCAAGGTCAATCACGGCGAGCGCACCGTCACCTTCCAGCCGGCCGAGGGCAAGCCGCGCCAGGTGGCCTACGACATGATCGTGATGGCCGCCGGATCGATCTCCCGTACGCTGCCCATTCCCGGGCTGACCGACATCGGCATCGGTTTCAAGACCGTGGGCGAGGCCATCGCGCTGCGCAACCGCGTGCTGCACCTGCTCGACGTGGCCGAGTCGACCGACGACCTGAAGGTGCGGCGCAGGGCGCTCACGTTCGTCGTGGTCGGCGCGGGCTTCGCCGGCGTCGAGGCGCTGGCCGAGCTCGAGGACATGGCCAAGGACTCCGTGCGCTACTACCGCAACCTCAGGCCGTCGGACATCCGCTGGGTGCTCGTCGAGGCCACGAACCGGGTGCTGCCCGAGGTCGGTCCAGAGATGGGCAAGTGGACGCTGGAGCAGCTGCGCGAGCGCGGCATCGACGTCAAGCTCGAGACCCGGCTCGAGTCGTGCGTGGACGGGCACGTGGTGCTCTCCGACGGCACGAAGTTCGAGGCCGAGACCCTGGTGTGGACCGCCGGCGTCAAGCCCAGCCCCGTGGTGAAGGACAGCGACCTGCCCCTCGACGAGCGCGGCCGGATCAAGGCCACCACCATGCTCACCGTGGCGGGCACGCGGGACGCCTTCGCGGCCGGCGACGCCGCGGGCGTGCCCGACGTGACGAACCCGGGGCAATACTGCGCGCCGAACGCCCAGCACGCGGTCCGGCAGGCCAAGGTGCTGGCCGACAACATCATCCGTCACCTGCGCGGACAACAACTGGTCGAATACCGTCACAAGTATGTCGGATCGGTTGCCGGTTTGGGCCTCCATCAGGGCGTCGCCAATGTCTATGGCTTCAAGCTTCGCGGATTCCCTGCGTGGTTCATGCACCGGACCTACCATCTGTCGCGGGTGCCGACGCTGAACCGCAAGGTCCGTGTCGTCGTCGATTGGACCCTGGCCCTCTTCTTCAAGCGAGAGACGATCTCGCTGGGTGAGATGGAGCATCCGCGCGAGGACTTCAGGGCCGCCGTCGCGACGATGCGCCGCTAGCCCGGGTGCGGCAATCGCCCCGGTGAGCATCGCCGGGGCGTTCCGGCACCCTGTGAGCAAGCGGAAGGGGTGCCACGGGTGGGTCTCTCAGCGGTGACCGTGCTCGGCGTGGACAGGCCTGGAGTGATCGCCGCAGTCACCGGTTCCCTCGCCGACTGCGGGGCCAACATCCAGGACTCGACCATGACACTGCTCGGCGGCCACGTGGCGATGATGCTGCTGGTCTCCGGCGACCTGGACTCCGGCGAGCTGCTCAAACGGCTGCGCGCGCCCGAGCTGGTGGTGACCGCCTCGGCGATCGAGGCCCGGCGTCACTTCTGCGAGGACGGGGGCGGGCTCGGCTACGTGCTCACCGTGCACGGCCCGGACCGTCCGGGGATCATCTCCGCCATCAGCGCCGTCCTCGCCGCGGACGGCGGGAACATCACCGGCATGAGCACCAGGCTCACCGGGCGGCTCTACGTGCTCATCGCCGACGTCGAGCTGCCGAAGGAGGTGGACGTGGCGGCGCTCATGCGCAGGCTGGCGGCCGTCGGCGCCAGTCTCGACTCCGAGATCACCTTCCGCCCCGTCGAACCGGACCTGCTGTGAGCGAGCCACGGAGGACCGCGCGGGAGTCGCCGATCCCCGATGGGACCGCGCGGGAGGTGCTCGTCGCCCCGCATCCCGTCCTGTCCTCCGTGGCCGAACCGGTGGACCCGACGGCCCCCGAGGTCGTGGCGGCCGCGGCCGACCTCCTGGCCACTCTGCGCGGCGAGCCGTCCACGACGGGCCTGGCGGCCCCCCAGATCGGCCTGAGTTGGCGCCTGATCGCCTTTGACACCGGACTCCACCCCCGCAGCCGTTCCTGGGCTGGAGAGCTCGTGGTGGCCAATCCACGGCTCGCCAGGGCGTCCCACTGGAATCAGGGCCGGGAGGGGTGCGCCTCGATCGCGGGATTGACCGCTGACGTGCTGCGCGCGACGCGTATCACCGTACATGGGCATTTGCCAGGCACGGGCGAGGCGGTCACCATCGATGCAGATGCCTTCGAAGCCCGTTGCATTCAGCACCAACTGGACCATCTGGACGGTCTACTCTTCTTGGACAGAGTGGCTGGAGCTCTATCACTTCACCGCAGACTTCACAGTTGTGACGCCTGATGCGAAGTTGTGCTCCTCGGAAGCATGGTCCGTTTCGTATGATTGCGGCGCCCCCGTAGCCCAATGGCAGAGGCAAACCCCTTAAAAGGGTTGTAGTGCGGGTTCGAATCCCGCCGGGGGCACGTGGCCTCTACCATTGGAAATGCGTTTTCCGGAGTCGGGATGACCACGGGAACTCTCCGGCGGCCACGTTCGTTGTCAACGCTGCCGAAGTCCCAAATGAACATCGATCTGAGCGCGAGTTGACCAAGGTGCCGCCCGGCCCCACTAGGCTCGGGTCACAGGAGGCAGCGATGGAGAGTAAGAACCCCGTATTCAGCAGGTCACGGCGGCAGGCCGGAGGGTGGGCGCCGCCCTCACCTTCACCCGACGTGCTGCAGAACATGTACGACGCCCCGTCGTACGCACCCCCGAGCCGGCCCGCCTACCGGACCATGACGCTCGACGACGTCGTGGTGCGCGGCTTCCTCACCCTCGGCGCGCTCGTGGTGGCCGCCGCGGCGGCCTGGATACTGAACGTCCCGCCCGTGGTCGCGATCGGCGCCGCGGTCGTCGCCTTGATCCTGGGCCTGATCGCCTCGTTCACGCAGAGCACCAACCCGGCGCTCATCCTGGCGTACGCGGCGTTCGAGGGCGTGTTCCTCGGCAAGATCAGCCAGCTTTTCGAGGGCATGGTCGGCGGCATCGTCCTCCAGGCGGTGCTCGGCACGGCATTCGCCTTCGGCGCCGTGCTGACCGTCTATGCGCTGCGTGTCATCCGTGTCACGCCGAAGCTCGTGAAGTACGGCATCGCCGCCGCGATCGCGGCCATCGGGCTGATCCTCGTCAACCTGCTCGTCGGCATCTTCAACGGCGTCGGCCTCGGCCTGCGCACTGACAGCCCGATCGGCTGGATCTTCAGCATCGTGATGATCCTGATCGGCTGCTTCTTCCTCCTGCTCGACTTCGACTCGGTCGAGCAGGGCGTCAAGCAGGGTGCTCCGGAGAAGTTCGCCTGGCAGTGCGCGTTCGGACTGACGCTCAGCCTGGTCTGGATCTACCTGGAGGTCCTGCGCTTCGCCTACTACTTCTCCAACAGCGACTGATCGTTCAGCCGCGCGTAATCTCCGAGGGCCTCGCCGTTCAGGCGGGGCCCTCTCTTTGTGCGACCGAAAATCTACGTGCCGTCACGAAATGATGCCTGGCTGGGGTCTTGCCATTCGGTCGATGGTGTTGCAGTGTCGAGCAAAGGACCTTAATCCGCGGAGGTGCCCATGTCCTTGAACCACTCACCGGAGACGCAGACGAAGTTGATCGCAAGAGTCCCGGCCATCACGGGACGCGAACTCCCAGAGTGGTTCCTAGCCATCGACAACGGCCCGGCTTTCCTGAGGTGCGACGAGCGGGCCAACTGGCTTGCCGACGAGCACGGGCTGACTCACGGCTACGCCGCCGCGATCGTGCACGAACACGAGCGGCACCGCCGTAACCGCATGGGCTTCGTCTAAGCCCTACCGTCCCTCGCGCCCGCGCTCGAAGCGCGGGCGCGTCATCATGAGGGGATGGATCTCGACAAGGCCTTCGCCTTTCTCAGCACCAACCACAACGCCGTCCTGCTCACCCGGCACCGCGACGGGCGTCCCCAGATGTCGCCGGTGACGGTCGGCGTCGAGGACGACCGCATCGTCGTCAGCTCCAGGGAGACGGCGGTCAAGGTCCGCAACGTCCGCCGCGACCCGCACGTCTCGCTGTGCGCGTTCACGGGCGCCTTCTACGGCGAGTGGATCCAGGTGGACGGCACGGCCGACATCATCTCCCTGCCCGAGGCCATGGACCATCTGGTCTCCTACTATCGCAACATCTCGGGCGAGCATCCGGACTGGGACGACTACCGCGCCGCCATGATCCGCGACCGCCGCGTCATCGTCCGCATCACCCCGACCCACGCGGGCCCGGACCGCCACGGGTGACCCGCCGCACCCCGGTTCTTTTCCTCCCGGTTTGCCCCGGCCGCGGCGCGGCCGGGGCCCCCACCCCGGCCGTCCGATGGCCGGGGTTGCGCCCGGCGCGGGCGCCGGCAGGGGTTCGGGTCTGGTCGGCACAAGGTGGGCGGCGCCCGGTGGGTTGCCGGGCGCCGGGGCGTGCCGAAGTCAGCTCAGGCGTTCGAGGAGCATGGCCATGCCCTGCCCGCCGCCCACGCACATCGTCTCCAGGCCGATGGTCTTGTCGTGGTGCTGCAGGCTGTTGACGAGCGTGGACGTGATGCGCGCGCCGGTCATCCCGAACGGATGGCCCACCGCGATGGCGCCCCCGTTCACGTTGAGCCGGTCCAGGTCGATCCCCAGGTCCCGGTAGGACGGGATCACCTGGGCGGCGAAGGCCTCGTTGATCTCGACCAGGTCGACGTCGTCGATGGCCATCCCGGCCCGTGCCAGCGCCTGCTTGCTGGCCTCCACCGGCCCCAGCCCCATGATCTCGGGCGACAGCCCGGACACCCCGGTGGACACGATCCGGGCCAGCGGCGTGATCCCGAGCTCGGCGGCCTTGACGTCGCTCATCACGATCACGGCGGCCGCCCCGTCGTTGAGCGGGCAGCAGTTGCCGGCTGTGACGGTGCCGTCGGGCCGGAAGACAGGCTGAAGGGAGGCGACCTTCTCGTACGTCGTCCCCGCCCGCGGCCCGTCGTCCTGGCTGACCACGGTCCCGTCGGGCATGGTCGCGGGCGTGATGTCCTTGGCCCAGAACCCGTCGGCCAGCGCCTTCTCGGCGAGGTTCTGCGAACGTACGCCGAACTCGTCCTGCTCCTGCCGGGTGACGCCCTTGAGCTGGGCGAGGTTCTCGGCGGTCTGCCCCATCGCGATGTAGATGTCCGGGACGGCGCCGTCCTCGCGCGGGTCGTGCCAGGTCTGCCCGCCCTCGGTGAACGTCTTGGTGCGGGCCAGCGCGTCCAGGAAGATCGGGTTGTGGGTGTCGGGCAGCGAGTCGGAGTTGCCCTTGGTGAAGCGTGAGACGGTCTCCACGCCGGCCGACACGAAGACATCGCCCTCGCCCGCCTTGATGGCGTGGAAGGCCATCCTGGTGGTCTGCAGCGACGAGGAGCAGTAGCGCGTCACGGTGGTGCCGGGCACGTCGTCGAGGCCCAGCATCACGGCCACCACACGCGCCATGTTGAACCCCTGCTCGCCGCCAGGCAGGCCGCACCCCAGCATGATGTCGTCGATCGTGTGGGGATCGAGCTGGGGCACCTTGGCCAGCGCCGCCTTGACCATCTGCACGGTCAGGTCGTCGGGCCGGATGTCCTTGAGCGAACCCTTGAAGGCTCGCCCGATGGGGGAACGCGCGGTTGCGACGATGACTGCCTCGGGCATGGCCCCTCCTCGTTTCGGCGCTACTACCCGAACTATATTCCAGAGGCTTAGCCGTACATGCCCGGGGCTGTCGCGGTCTGGTCGTTGACGGCGTGCAGGGCCCCCTTCTCGTCGCGCCACAGCCGCCAGCCGTCGTGGCTGCCGGTGAACCACGGCGGCGGCGCGGCCGCGGGGGAGATCCGCTTGCCGGTGCCGAGGTCGTACTCGCAGACGGCGGCCGTCGAGTAGAAGCCGGGAGGCTGCCCGCGCAACGGCAGCGGCTTGGGGTCGGTGAGGCAGAAGGACCAGCCGCGCTGCTCCTCCACGGGCGCCGGCTTGCCGGAGACGAGGTCGAAGGCCGTGCCCTTGGCGTTGTGCTTGAGGAAGCCCAGCTTGTCCATGCGGTCGGGGAAGGCCAGCCACCAGCCCGAGCCCGGCACGTCGGACGCCGTGATCTGCCCGATCACCCGTCCGGACTCGGAGTCGAGCCGGGCGAAGCCGCCGTAGGAGCCCCGGCGGTCGACGGGGCGCACGACCGGGGCGTAGCCGGGGCTGCCGCTGGGATAGACGCGTACGACCGAGGGCCGGATCCAGTTGATCGTCCCGTCGGCGATCTTGACGGAGAACAGCCCGAAGGTGGAGACCTTCTTGGTCTGGGGATTCGTGTACGGGGCGATGTATCCGACCAGGTTGTCCCCCGTCGCGCCGAACGCCCACCCGCCCGACAGGTCGATGCCCGGCCCGAGGGCCTGCTCGATCGGCTGCTGCCACTGGAGCTTGCCGGTCTTGAGGTCGTACGACTCGATCATGGGGTCGTCGGCCAGCCTGAGCAGCAGCACCCGGGCCGGATCGGACCACTCGACCTCGGAGATGCCGGGCAGCTTCCACAGTTCCTTGCCGGTGGCCGGGTCGAGCACCACCATGCGTGCCTTGGCCAGGGCGGTGTGCTCGGACAGGCAGATGTAGGAGCCGCAGCGCTGCGGCCCGAACGTCGAGTGCACCGGCCTGCTCCACTTGTGCACCCCGGAGTGGGCGTCGCGGGCCACGAGGGTGGCGTTCCAGCCGCCCTTCTTGGCCGGGTCGAGCGCGACCACCACGCCCTGGTGCCTGGCCGTCTCCACGATCGCGGGCGCGGAGACGCCCATGCCGGGCAGGCGGCCGGCCATCGTGGCGGGGTACGCCCACAGCCGCTTGCCGTCGCGCAGGCCGATCGCGACCGTCTCCAGTGTGCCGTCGGGCTTCATGGAGGTCGTGGCGACGACCTCGCCGGCCGCCGCCGTCCGGCTGACCGCGTTGACCTGGGTGTTGTGCCAGGCCGGGAAATTCGAGGTGGTGGTGGCCGCGTCGCTGCCGGAGCACGCGGCGACGGCCAAGGTCCCGGCTAGGGCGATGGACGGTTTGCTGAGGGGCCGGAGCACGGGCAATTCACTCCCAAAGGGACGAGGAGTGACGGCTCGGACGCGGAGGGTAACCGGTCCAGGTCGCGCCGACCCTGGGATCGCGGTCAGGCGTCGTTGAGTTGCTCGCCGAGCCGCCGGCGGAACAACGTCGCCCACTTCCCGTGCAGGCCCGTCGACCGCCCGTCGACCCGGGTCGCGGTGACCTCGGTGCCGGACTCCTCCGCGGCCGTAGCCGCCGCAAGGTAGATCGGTTGCAGTGCTTCGCCGCGCGCGGGGCGCGGCTCAGGCCACAGCCCCAACGCAGCGCACACTGACGGTAGCACCGCGTAAGCGGCCTGCGCGTAACCTCGGGCAGATGGATGGAAACGATCGGGTCCGAACATTTCTGTCGGGTTTGTATCGAACTCTGGGCCCAGGACGTCGGCGAACGCCACCGTGCGCCCGCCCGCGTCGACCACCGCCACCGTCTGCGCCGCCGCGAGCTGGCGGCTCCAGCGCCGGGCCACCCAGCGCAGCGGCTGCGAGATCGGCCGTACCGTGCCGAGGTCGGGGCAGGTCCCCACGATCACCTCGGCTCCCGCGTCCCGCAGCCGTCGCACGGCCTTGGTCAGATGGCGTACGGCGATCCCGGGCGGCGTCTGCGTGATGATGTCGTTGGCCCCCACGAAGATCACCGCCACGTCGGACTCCATGGCCAGGGCCTGGTCCACCTGCTCGCCCAGCTCGGCCGAAGGGGTGCCCGACTTGGCGGCGACCAGCAGCCGCACCGGGCGCTCCGCGACCGCGGCCAGGCCGTGGGCGAGCAGCACGCCGGGGGTCTGGGCGGGGTCGGTCATACCGAGGCCGACGGCCGTGGAGTCGCCGAGCATGACGAGTTTGAGCGGCTCGCCGGGGAAGTTGCCGTACGTGCCGTCCGAGGGTGGTCCGTCCAGGCCGTGCGGCTGCCCGATGGCCCTTCGGGCGAGCAGCCCTTCGGCGATCAGCAGGCCGTACGCCGTGGCGCCGAGCGCCGTCAGCCCGCCGCCTCCCAGTGCCGCCGCGGTAGCGATCTTGCGTGCCGCTCGTGCCATCCCAGCTGCCCAGACCACGTACGTGCCTCCCTGGTCAAACTCGGCGGTAGCGTTTGCTTGAAAAACTAGCCGAGGGCCTGCCACCCCCACTGGATCTCGGCCACAGGCAAGCTGATCAAGCTTCGGCAAAGAAGGTGAAAACCTCGGTGCGCGTTTACGATTCCCTGGTCGAGCTGATGGGCAACACTCCGCTCGTCCGGTTGCAGAAAGTCACCGCGGGACTGCCCGTCCAGGTGCTGGCCAAGGTCGAATACTTCAACCCTGGGGGCTCCGTCAAGGACCGCATCGCGGTACGCATGATCGAGGCCGCCGAGAAGTCCGGCGAACTGCGTCCGGGCGGCGTGATCGTCGAGCCGACGTCCGGCAACACCGGCGTGGGCCTGGCCATCGTGGCCCAGCAGAAGGGTTACCGGTGCCTCTTCGTGGTGCCGGACAAGGTGGCCCAGGACAAGATCTCGGTGCTGCGGGCGTACGGGGCGGAGGTCGTGGTCTGCCCGACCGCCGTCTCGCCCGACCACCCCGACTCCTATTACTCGGTCTCCGACCGGCTGGCCCGCGAGGTGCCCAACGCCTGGAAGCCGAACCAGTACGCCAACGTCAACAACCCCGAGTCCCACTACCACTCGACGGGCCCGGAGGTGTGGGCGGACACCGAGGGCCGGGTCACGCACTTCGTGGCGGGCATCGGCACCGGCGGCACCATCAGCGGCGCCGGCCGCTACCTCAAGGACGTCTCCGACGGCCGGGTGAAGATCATCGGCGCGGACCCCGAGGGCTCGGTCTATTCCGGCGGGTCGGGGCGGCCTTACCTGGTGGAAGGGGTCGGCGAGGACATCTGGCCGGACACGTACGACACCACGATCTGCGACGAGATCATCGCGGTCTCCGACAAGGACTCCTTCACCATGACGCGGCGGCTCGCCCGCGAGGAGGGGCTGCTGGTCGGCGGCTCGTGCGGGATGGCGGTCGTGGCGGCGCTGCGGGTCGCGGCGAAGGCCGGGAAGGACGACGTGGTGGTCGTGCTGCTGCCCGACGGCGGCCGCGGCTACCTGTCGAAGATCTTCAACGACGACTGGATGGCCGACTACGGCTTCCTGACGACCTCCTCGGACGAGGGGCTGGTCGCCGACGTGCTGGCGCGCAAGGGGGGAGCGATGCCGGAGTTCGTGCACGCGCACCCGCACGAGTCCGTGAAGACGGCGATCGCGATCATGCGCGAATACTCGGTGTCCCAGCTGCCGGTCATGAAGGAGGAGCCGCCGGTCATGGCGGCCGAGGTGATCGGTTCCATCGTGGAGCGCGACCTCCTCGAAGCCCTCTACCACGGCAGGCTCTCCTCCGACGATCCGATCGCCGAACATATGTCCGCTCCGCTACCCACGATCGGCAGTGGTGAACCTGTGGCGCGTGCGGTGGAAGCGCTGGAAAAGGCGGATGCGGCCGTGGTGCTGGAGGACGGCAAGCCCGCCGGGCTGATCACCCGGCAGGACCTGCTCGCCTTCTTGGCCAATCACTAGGGTCCGGCGGGGATCGGCTGAGAACCGGGCGAGCTCGGCTCAGGGCAGGGGGAACTCGGCGGCCACTTCCCAGGCGCCCTCCGAGGAGGGGCCCGCGTAGAGCCTGCCGCCCAGCGCCTCCACCCGCTCGGCCATGCCGACGAGCCCGAATCCGCCGCCAAGGCGGGAAACCCGCGGATCTGACGCCGATCCGAAGTTCCGCACCCGTAACACCACGACCCTCTCGTACCGCCGCAGATCGGCCTCCACCCAGGCGGCGCGGGAGGCGTGCTTGCGCACGTTCGTCAGCGACTCCTGCAGCACCCGGTGCAAGGTGGTCATGACCTCCGGCGGCAGCGTCCGGTCGTCCAGCCCCTGCCCGATCTCGAACGCCACCTTGGGCCCGTCCGCCGAGAACCGGTCGGTCAGCATCCGCAGGTCGGCCAGCGTGACGCCGGGCTTGCGGGCGGGATCGTCCTCGGTACGCAGCACGGCCACCATGCGCCGCATCGACGTCAGCGCCTCCGACCCGGCCGTGGCGATCGCGTCCAGCGCGGGGACCACCGCGTCCGGCTTGGTCTCGGCCACCGTACGCGCGGCCTGCGCCTGGACCACGATGCCGGTGATGTGGTGGGCGACCAGGTCGTGCAGCTCCCTGGCCAGCTCCAGCCGCTCCGCCCGGCGCACCGAATGGACGGCCTCCGTGCGGCGCTCCTGCTGGAAGCGCAGGTACCCGCCCACCCCGGCGGCCATCGACCACCCCGCGAACAGCAGGAACGAGAACGCCAGCCCCTGGCCTTGGTAGTCGCGCCCGACGGCCTCGGACAGCAGCACGACCAGCCCCACGACGGCCAGCACCGCCGCCCGCCGTATCGGCTCCACGTGGCGGAGCACGCCCATGATGAGAATGAGCAGCGACCCGGTCTCCGCCATGCCCGGCACGCCTTCGAAACCGGCGCTCCCGATCACCGTGGACGTGCCGAACGACAGGGCGAGCATGATGCTGAACCCGTCGAGGCGGTGCTTGCGCCGCAGCACGACGGCCGCGATGCCGCACACGCCGCAGAACGGCACGAGCCACTGGAAGCCCCCGGTGGTGGCGGCCATCACCAGGTCGAGCATGAGCATCATGCCCAGCCAGCCGAGCATCGCGATCTCGCTCAGCCGCCGGATCCAGTACACGAGGCGTTTGGACTCACCCACGGCCATGAGCCTAGGTCGGAAGTCGGACAGGTCGTATCAACCGTTCGGCCGAGGCAGCCCGTCACAGACCAATCCTTCAGTGGAGGCGGTGGCCAGGGGGCATCGCGGATGCTGGATGTGTCGGAAAGGGGACATAGATGGTTGCCATCGGGTTCGTACTACTGGGAGTCGGGCTGGTCATCGCGGTGCTGCTCGCGCTGGCAGACCCGGTGCTGCTCTCCCGCATCAACGGGGAGCACGCCGAGGGCGGCAGCGGCCGGTTCATCGACGCGGACGTCGTACGGCTCGCGCCCAGGCAGGGCGAGGGAGAGCGCCGCGCGCCCAAGGCGGCCTGACGACCTGGCTCGCGCGGGCATGGTGCGCGAGCCACGCGGGCGGCCGTTGGGGGACGGAGCCCGCACCGGCGGCCCGCGGTCCACTGGGGACGGACCGCGGGCCGTTGCCCGCCCGTTCACCGGGGACAGACCGCGGGCCGTCGTCCGTTAACGTGGCCCTATGAGCAACGGTTTTGAGACCCTGGCCATCCACGCAGGTCAAGAGCCCGACCCGCTGACCGGCGCGGTCGTGCCGCCGATCTACGCGACGTCCACCTACAAGCAGGACGGCGTGGGCGGGCTGCGTGCGGGATACGAGTACAGCCGCTCGGCCAACCCCACCAGGACCGCGCTCGAACAGGCGCTGGCGGCCGTGGAGGGCGGCGCGCGCGGGCTGGCGTTCGCGTCGGGGCTGGCCGCCGAGGACACCTTCCTGCGGACGGTCTGCAAGCCGCAGGACCACGTGATCATCCCCAACGACGCGTACGGCGGCACGTACCGTCTGTTCGCCAAGGTCCACGAGCGGTGGGGCCTGCACTATGACCCGGTCCCGCTGCACGACCTCGACGCCGTGGCCGCGGCCATGACGCAGAAGACCAAGGTGGTGTGGGTGGAGACGCCCACCAACCCGCTGCTCGGCATCGCGGACATCGCGGCGCTCGCGCAACTGGCCCATGACACGGGGGCGCTGCTGGTGGTGGACAACACGTTCGCGTCGCCGTACCTGCAGCAGCCGCTCAGCCTGGGCGCGGACGTCGTCGTCCATTCCACCACCAAGTACGTGGGCGGGCACTCCGACGTCGTGGGCGGCGCACTGATCGCGGCCGACGCCGGGCTCGGGGAGGAGCTCGCCTACCACCAGAACGCGATCGGCGGGGTGGCCGGGCCGTTCGACGCCTGGCTGACGCTGCGCGGGCTCAAGACCCTCGGCGTCCGCATGGACCGCCACTGCGACAACGCCGAACGGGTCGTCGACCTGCTGCTCGCCCACCCGCGCGTGACCGAGGTGCTCTACCCGGGGCTGGCCGAGCACCCGGGGCACGAGGTGGCGGCCAAGCAGATGCGGCGGTTCGGCGGCATGGTGTCGTTCCGCGTCGACGGCGGCGAGGCGGAGGCCGTGGCGGTGTGCGACCGGGCGAAGCTGTTCACACTGGGCGAGTCGCTGGGCGGCGTCGAGTCGCTCATCGAGCACCCGGGCAGGATGACCCACGCCTCGGCGGCGGGGTCGCCGCTGGAGGTGCCGGCCGACCTGGTGCGGCTGTCGGTCGGCATCGAGACGATCGACGACCTGCTCGCCGACCTCACCCAGGCACTCGGCTGACGGGTGCCGGTCAGCCCTCGGGGACGACCATCAGGAAGAGGATCACCAGCCAGATCACCGACAGCAGTCCGCTGATCGCGGCGATCCGGCCGTTCTGGACCTTGGCGTCATCGGCCGTGTCCTCGCTCCCCAGCGCTCGTACGGCGGCGCGCAGGTCACGGTCGATGATGACGAGGAGTACGGCGGCCACGATGAACAACGTCATCGAGGCCGTCATGTACCACCTGCCGAGCACCCCGCCGGGCATGACCGCGCCGAGCGCCAGCCCGAACACGAACACGCCGATCGAGCCGAGGCTGTAGATCCTCGTCGTGCGCTGGACGAACTGCAGCGCGGACACGTTCTTGTTGCGGATGACGCGGGGCGCGGCCATCGTCGCGGCCGTGACCGGGCCGATGGTGAAGATCGCGAAGCCGATGTGCAGCCAGAGAAGCAGGGACGACATGCGGGAGAGACTAGTCCCCGACGATCTCGCTGCGGGACTCGACACTCTCTTTGCTCTCGGCCGAGCAGTACATGATGAGCTCCATGGCCGCGATCGTGACGACCATCAGCACGATGAGGAGAATCATGGCAATCATGGGCTCACCTCCTTCCCCCTGGCGGACATAAATATCGTCCTTAATGACTAGACGCTGGTGCAACGGAATAAGTTCGTCGCCGGTATGGTTGTTCACCGTTCGCTTTTTCTTACCGTTAGGGCACAAGGGGGTGCCGTCCGTGGCCATCAGGCACGTCGAGCCGTACACCGACGAGTGGCTGCAGCAGCCGATCAGCTACGTGCGCCAGGTCGTCGATCGGCTCGGAGCCGAGGTGGTGGACTGGTGGGAGGGGCCGTGCGGCCCGCGTGACGCCACGCTCAAGCTGGCCGACGGGAGCGCGCTGGTGTGGGACGAGGAGAGCGGCTGGCGTCTGGGCGGATTCGTCTCGGGCGGCCGCGGCCACCACACGGAGCTGACCGACGTCCGTTATCTGGGCAACGGGCTGCTGCCCCGGCCGGAGCGGGTGCCGGCGGCGTTGAGCGACGCCCGGGCCGGAGTGGGGGCCAGCACGGCATGGCGTCCTTGTTACCGCTCGCACCGTAACTGCCGCGACGGCTTCGACCTCGCCCTGGACTTCTACTCCCGCCTCGTCGACGCCTGAATCCGGCCAAGTCCGGGCACCCACTTTCTCCCTGCCCGAAGGCACGGCCGCGGCCATCCGTCGTCGCGTGGGCAAGCGGGAGTTCTCCGCGTTCATCGCTGAGGCGGTGGAGCGGGAACTGCGTGGCCAGATCCTCGACGAATACCCGGCCGACTACGAGCGCCGCAACGGCCCTGTCCCGGGTGAGGAGCAACAGCGGGCTGCACGGCCACAAGTACGCCATTGACGCGGTCGTGGCGGAAACGGCGATACGGCAACCGCGACCAGTCGTCATGCTGACGTCCGACACCGACGACATGAAGAAGCTCTGCGGCGATCGGGTGCACCTCGTGGCCGTGTAGAAGTGCACAGGTCCCGCTACCCCCGAAGCACGAGCATGATGTGCTCGTCCTCGCCGTGCTGGACCGTCCCTTCGCGCTGGAAGCCCAGTCTCTCCAGGAGCCGCACCGAGGCGGTGTTGCCGTGGAAGGGGTCGGCGTAGAGGGGACGCGTCTTCTCCTGGCGCAGGAAGAGCCCGAGCGCCAAGGTGCCGAGACCGCGGCCCCAGAACGCACGGCCCATCCAGTAGCCGATGAAGCGCCGCTCCCCTTCCCACCAGGCCACGAGGTTTCCGGCCACCTCGTCGCCCACCATGATCGTCTGCACGTGGACGGTCGGGTCACCGAGGATCCGGGTGCGCCAGTGATCGAGGAACCTCTCCCGCGGCCGGGCCGGGAACCTCGATCTCCGGACGGCCTCAGGATCGTGCTCCTGGGCCAGGAACACCTCCAGGTCCGTCTGCACCACGTCTCTCAGGCGCACATCGTCGGTCATGCCGAGCGAGTCTGGCATGAGCGACCGACGGTTTCAGCGGGCGCGACGCAGGCGGAGGAAGTCGCTGACGACGTACTCGCCCAGCCGCTCGGCGCTCGGCGAGAACACCCGGCCGCCGTTCCTGCGGGCCACCTCGTCCACGAACTCCTTCAGCCGGTCGTCCGCGGCCAGCATGAACACGTTGAGCGTGGCCCGCCGCCGCGTCATCTTGTCCACCTCCGCCAGCGTGAGCTCCAGCGTCTCGTGCGACGGCGGCCACTCGAACGCCGACCTGCCGTTGCGCATGAGGTGAGCGGTGGGCTCGCCATCGGTGACCACCAGCACCACCGGCTCGAAGTCGGGGTGGCGGTCGAGGTGGCGGCCGGCGATCAGCAGGGCGTGGTGCAGGTTGGTGCCCTGGACCATGTCCCAGTCGAGGCCCGCCAGCTCGTCCGGCTGCAGCACCCTGGCATAGTTGGAGAAGCCGATGATCTGCACCGCGTCCTGCGGGAACTTGGAGGCCACCAGCGCCTGCAGGGCCAGCGCGGTCTGCTTGGCCGCGGCCCAGGTGCCGCGCAGGGCCATCGAGTACGACAGGTCGACCAGCAGGCAGACGGCCGCGGCGCTGCGGCGTTCGGTCTCGGCCACCTCGAAGTCGTCCACGGACAGGCGCACGGCCGTCGCCCCGGGGCTGACGCCGCCGTTGCGGACGCCGTTGACCAGGGTGCGGACCACGTCGATGGGTTGCTCGTCGCCGAAGCGCCAGGGCCGTGACGAGCCCGTGAGCTCCCCGGCCGAGCCCGCGTCATGCTGGTCGTGGTCGCCGCGGCGGCCGGCGTCCAGCGAGGAGAACACCCGCCGCAGCGCGGTCTCGCCGAGCCGGCGCACCGCCTTGGGCGTCAGCTCCAGCTTGCCGCGGCGGCGCAGGAGGTAGCCCTGCTCCTCCAGCTCCCGTTCGATGCGCTTGAGCGCCTCCAGGTCGTCGACCGCGGAGCGGCCGAGCGCGCGGCGTACGGCGGCCTCGTCGATGTCGTCCAGCCTGGCGCCCGGGTAGTCCTGCCGCAGGGCCGTCTCCAGCTGGGTGAGGTCGGCCAGCTCCTCCAGGGCCGTGACGGCGTCGCCCATGCCCAGGGGCTCCTCGCCGGTGAGGCGTTCAGGGGCGTTCCAGGCCAGGTCGGGGCGGCGGGCGTGGAGAGCCTCGCCGAGGCGGCGCATCTGCTCGGACAGCCCGGCCTGGTCGAGGGTCTGGTTGATCAGGTTGCCGAGCTCCTCGCGCTGGCGCGGGGTCATCGAGGCCAGCATGCGCTGCGTGGCGGCGGCGCGGCGGGCCAGGATGTCGACGAGCTCCTCCAGGTTGCGCGGCCGCTCCGGGAACAGATCGCCGTATTTCTCCATGAAGGCGTCGAAGTCCGCCTGGGTGTGCTGACCGCGGGCGTCCTTGTCCAGCATGTCGTTCAGTTCCGACATCATCTGGCGGATGCGCTCCATGGCCTCCGGGTCCGGGTTGGCCAGCGCGTCCCGCAGCCCCCTGAACTGGCTGTCCAGGACCTCCCGCCGCAGCAGGTCGCGCAGCTCCTCGAAGGTCTGGCGGGCCGCGGCCGAGCGCCACTCGTACGTGTTCAGCTCCTGGATGGCGCTGGCCGTGTCGTCGGGCAGCGCGTCCAGCTCGGCCTCCCGCAGCCGCGCGTCGTCGGACGGGTCGGGGAAAAGCTCCGCCCGCTCCTGCCCGATGGCCTTGTCGAGCAGCGCCCGCGCCCGCTCCAGCGTGCCGTCGAGCCGGCCGCGCTCGCGCAGGTCGCGGCGGCGCCGGCGGACCTCCCTGAGCATGTCGTCGAGACCGCGCCGGTCCTGGGCGCCGGGCAGGCCGCGCTTGAGCAGGTCACGCAGGGCGTGGACCGGCGTCGAACCCGACAGGATCGCATCGCCCATCTCGTCGAGCGCCGCCCGCACGTCATAGGGCGGGGCAAGGGGATCGGGGCCGTCGTGGAACTCGCCATAGCGGAAGGCCATCACGAGACCACGCTAACCCGGAATGCCCGCCTACGCGTCCCCGTGGACTTCCCAGACCTCGTCGATGCCGCCGGCCTCGGCAGAGAGCGCAGCTGCGCCGCCACCGGGTGCTTGACGGACTTCAGCACCTTGGTCAGGTCACCCGCAACGCAGGACTTCTCGCCGAGCCCGTTCCTGCCGGCGTCGACCGGGCGCGTGGCCGGCCACCCGCGAGATCCGCCCATTCGTTCACGTGCGGTAGACCGCGACTCCGTCGAGGTCTTCCTTGGACAGCCGTCGCATGAGGTAAAGCCCCTCCAGCGCGAACTCCAGAGCCGCCGCGGCGTGGCCGGGCGACTCCTCGCCCGCCCCCATGCCCAGCCTGGACATGATCTTCGCCAGACCGGAGACGGGGCCCATCCGGTGCAGCAGCTCGCCGGCCGGGACCAGCTCGCCGGACTCCACCTGGTTGCCCTCGGCGAACTTGTCGGTCACCGCGGACAGGTCCATGCCGCCCAGCCGGTTCCTGAACGTCTCGGCCGTGGCCCGGCGCAGCAGGTGGGCCAGGATCTCCGTCTCCCTGCCCTCCTCGCTGACCTCGAACTCCACCTTGCCCCGCAGGCTGTGCACCACGCTGGCCAGGTCGATCACGCGCGTGACGGCCTGCTCCTCACCCGCGATGGCCGCCCGGCGCACCGCGGAGGCCGCGGCGGTCTCGGCGCCCGCGATCGAGAAGCGCGCGGACACGCCGGAGCGGGCGTCCACGGCGGTGGACTCGCGTACCAGCCGGGTGAATCTGGCGATCACCTCGACCAGGTGCTCGGGGATGTCGGCGCCGATGTCCGGCATGGACTCCTGGCGGATGAGCGTGAGCTCGTCCTCGACCGTCAGGGGGTAGTGGGTGCGGATCTCGGCGCCGAACCGGTCCTTCAGCGGCGTGATGATCCGGCCCCTGTTGGTGTAGTCCTCCGGGTTGGCGCTGGCGATGAGCAGGATGTCGAGCGGCAGGCGCAGGTTGTAGCCGCGCACCTGGATGTCGCGCTCCTCCAGCACGTTGAGCAGCGACACCTGGATGCGCTCGGCCAGATCGGGCAGCTCGTTGACGGAGAAGACGCCGCGGTTGGTGCGGGGGACCAGGCCGTAGTGCACGGTCTCGGGGTCGCCGAGCGTCCGGCCTTCAGCGATCTTGATCGGGTCGACGTCGCCGATGAGGTCGCCCACGGAGGTGTCGGGCGTGGCCAGTTTCTCGCCGTACCGCTCGTCGCGGTGCTTCCACGCCACCGGCAGCTCGTCGCCCAGCTCCCGCGCCAGCGTCTGGCAGCGGGTGCAGACCGGCGCGTACGGATGGTCGTTGATCTCGCACCCCTCGACCACCGGCGTCCACTCGTCGAGCAGACCGGTGACGGTGCGGATGAGCCGGGTCTTGCCCTGGCCGCGCTCACCGAGGAGGACCAGGTCGTGCCCGGCGAGGAGAGCGCGCTCCAGATGCGGCAGGACCGTGTCGTCGAACCCGACGATCCCGGGAAACCTCGGCTCGCCCGCTCGTAGCCTGGTCAGCAGGTTTTCCCTGACCTCGGCTTTGACGGTGCGATGAACGTGGCCGCTCTCTCGCAACTTGCGGAGAATTCGTGGCTGTGGCTGATGCACGGGATCGAGACTACGTCCCCTGCGTGGAATGTGGCAGAGAGTTTCGCATCTGGCGGAGATTTCGGATCTTGACTATTGCGTGGCGGTTCGTGGGCGTGCTTGTCCTTTTAGTGGGGAGAATCGGGCCTAGGGAACTTGGACATGTCGAGGGAGGCGAGACGCGTGGCCTTGATGACGAGCCGCTTCGCCGACGGCCTCGCCGTGGGTTCCGACCTGGTGGAGGCCGCGCAGAACGCCGTCGGCCAGGCACTGTCGAGGCTCAGCGGCCAAGCCGACCTGGTCTGCTTCTTCATCTGCGGCGACGATCCCGATGACGTCGCGAGGGCCGGTCAGGCCGCGATGAAGCTTGCACCGGGAGCGCACGTGATCGGATGCAGCGCCACCGGAGTGATCGGCGACGGGCAGGGGGTGGAACTGACACCCGCCGTGAGCGCCTGGGCGGCGACGCTGGGCGGGGCGCGGCTGACCACGTTCGCGTTGGAGACGCTGGCGGCCGAGGACAAATTCGTCGTCGTCGGGCTGCCGGAGCGCAACCCGGATGATCATGTGGCGATCCTGCTCGCTGATCCGTACACCTTCCCGACCGATGCCTTCGTCGAGCGTTCGGTCGACGTGCTCGGCGAGCTGCCGCTGGTCGGCGGGCTGGCCAACGGGTTGCAGGGACGGGGTTCCGTACGGCTCTTCGCCGACGGCGAGATCTACACCGAGGGCGCGATCGGCGTGCTGCTCAGCGGCCCGCTGAAGGTCAGCACCGTGGTCAGCCAGGGCTGCCGGCCCATCGGCCCGAGCATGGTCGTCACGGCGTCGGAGGAGAACCTGCTGCTGGAGCTGGCGGGCCAGCCCGCGCTGGCCCGGCTGGAGGACATCGTCAGCGAGCTGGACGAGGACGACCGCGAGCTGGTGGCCGCCGGGCTGCAGATCGGCGTGGTCATGGACGAGTACGCCGAACGCCACGAACGCGGCGACTTCCTCATCAGGGGCGTCATCGGCATCGACCCCGAACGCGAGGCCGTGGCCATCGGCGACATCGTGGAGATCGGCCGTACCGTGCGCTTCCAGGTACGTGACGCGGCCACCGCGGACGAGGACCTGTACGACACCCTCGACGCCCACCGCGAGCAGCTCGGGAAGGTGGACGGGGCGCTGCTGTTCTCGTGCAACGGGCGGGGCTCGGCCATGTTCGGCACCGCGGACCACGACCCCGTCGCGCTGCGCGACACGCTGGGGCCGATCGGCGTGGCGGGCTTCTTCGCCGCCGGCGAGGTCGGTCCCGTCGCCGGGCACAACCACGTGCACGGCTTCACCGCCTCCGTCCTCGTCTTCTCCAGCACCGCGGGCAATCCATGATCCTCGCTGTCGACGTCGGCGGCACGAAGATGGCCGCCGGCCTGGTGGGCCATGACGGCACGGTGGTGCGTTCCGCGCGCGTCCCGACGCCGCAGGGGGCGGATGCCCACACCCTGTGGAAGACGCTCGTCGCGCTCATCGAGCCCCTGTCGGAGGGTGTCGATGGGGTGGGCGTGGGTTGCGGCGGGCCCATGGCCTGGCCCGACGGCGAGGTCTCGCCCCTGAACATGCCCGGCTGGCGCGCCTTCCCCCTGCGCGCCCGGCTGGCCGAGCGCTTCCCCGGTTTGCCGGTACGCCTCCACAACGACGCGGTCTGCCTGGCCGTGGCCGAGCACTGGAAGGGGGCCGGGCAGGGGAGCGCCGACATGCTCGGCATGGTCGTGTCGACCGGTGTGGGCGGCGGCCTGATCCTGGACGGGCGCCTGGTCAACGGCGGCACGGGCAACGCCGGGCACATCGGGCACGTGGTGGTGGAACCGGAGGGCGGACCCCGGTGCGGCTGCGGCGGTCACGGCTGCCTGGAAGCGGTGGCCCGCGGCCCGGCCCTGACCGCCTGGGCCCTGTCCCAGGGCTGGATCCCCAGCACCACGACCACGACCGGCCCGGTAACCACCTCTCCCGGCGCCGCACCGCCGGGGCGGGGCACGACCGTACAGGCCGAGCGAGCCGCCGCCGTCCAAGCGCCTCCGGGGCCGAGGGCCGGTGTCCGGAGCGGCGGTGCGTACCGGGACGACGGGGTGTACCGGGAGGATCGGGCGGTTACGGCGCGGGTGCTGGCGGCCGACGCGCGGGCTGGGGATCCGGCGGCGTTGCGGGCCATGCGCAGGGCCGGGCGGGCGCTCGGAATCGCGATCGCCTCAGCCACCCACCTGTGCGACCTGGATCTGGTCACCATCGGCGGCGGCCTGTCACAGGCGGGCGAGCCGCTGTTCGGCCCGCTGGACGAGGCGTTGCGCGAGCACGCCCGGGTGGGGTTCGCCCGCCGGGTCAAGGTCATGCCCGCCGCCCTGGGCCAAGAGGCCGGTTTGATCGGCGCCGCCGCACTCATCCTGGCGGGGGAGAACTACTGGATCCCGGCCACCGGCCGCTGAGTCCCGCCGAACGGTGAAGGCCGGGGCCTGGTGGGGTGCTACTCGGTTTTCTGACTCAGACCCGGCCCGCTGTCCTGGCCGCCGGTCTTGGAGTCGAGCCGGGGCTCGCCGCCACCGCCGCCACGGCCGGACGGCGGCTGCGGCATCGGGATGGCCTCGCAGTCGGCGACCGCTCCCTTGACGACCTCCAGCGACATCCCGAACGGCGGCTTGTCCTCGCCGGCCTTGCTCTTGGACACGGCCAGCACCAGCGTCTCATCCGCCGGGATCTGTCCCTTCTCGATCGTGAACGTTATCCCCCCGCTCCCGGTCCCGTCGCCGGCGATGCCCGCCGAGAACAGCCCGTTCCCGCCGCCACTCCGGCCGCGCGGCGTCTTGCAGGTCTGTCCCTCGGGCAGGTAGTCGACGACCGCCTTGATGCCGGCGTCGGCCAGGTCGGCCTCCAGCCCTTCGGGGTCGGTGAACGAGTTGATCCGCACGCTGACCGCGCCGTCCGCACCCTTGGTGACCGCGTACGCCGGACTGCCGCCGACCCCGGTCAGGACCACCACCGCGGTTGCGGCCGCCGCGACCCCCGCCACCGCGGCGGACAGCCCCACGAAGCGCCGCCGCGAGCCGCGCTGAACCGGGGTCACAGTCGTCATCTTGTCCTCCGCCGTTCTCGTCGTGATCTCTTCCTTGAGTGCACCGAGAAGGCGCTCTTCGAAAGTGCTCATGCCTGTCCTTCCACGTACACAGGTGCCGGCGTGCCTTCTGGCCGAGTCCCGCCCGGCGGGCTGAGATGGATGTCCTCGCTTCGCTGCGGATCCACCTCAGCGACGTCTTCAAGGCCCTTTCTGGCCCGGTGCAGCCTGACTCGCGCGGTGACCTGCCGGATGCCCAGGGCCGCGGCGGCTTCGGTGACGGTGAGCTGATCGATCGCCACGAGCTCCAGTACGGCGCGTTCGCCCTCCGGAAGCTTGGCCATGGCCTCCCAAGAGCCGCGCATCCGGCGCTCGGCGTCGATCCGCTCCTCCATCCTGACGAGGTCGTCGTCGTCCATCAGCCGGCGACCCGCGACGCGGCCGGTGGCCCGCGCCTCCCTGGCCGCTCTGCGATGCTGGGCCGACACGACGTTGCGTGCGACGCCGTACAGCCAGCCGATCTCGCTGCCCCGGCCGGGGACGTAGGTATGTGCCGAGTCCAAGACCGCCAGGAAGATGTCCGCCGTGAGGTCCGCGGCGAGATGAGGGTCGCTCACCCGCCGGGCCACGAATTTGAGTACGGCATCCACATGGCGGCGATAAAAGGCCTCGAAGGCCGCAGGATCTTCGTTGAGGCGCATCGCCTGCAATCCCTTTCGTCGTTCGCCTTACACCCGTACTTGGACCGAGCGACGAAAAGCGTTTCAGCCCAGGGCGGAGGGCTTGCGGGGCTGGAAGAGCCAGGCGTCGAACAGGGCGCCGAGGTCCTTGCCGGACATCTTTTCGGCTAGCTGGACGAACTCGTCCGTCGTGACGTGACCGTAGCGGTGGTCGGCGGCCCACGTCCGCAGCAGCGCGAAGAACGTCTGGTCGCCGACGGCCCTGCGCAGGGCGTGCAGGGTCATGGCGCCGCGCGAGTAGACCGAATCGTTGAACAGGTCGTCGGGCCGGGCCCGCCCCGGCGGATAGTTCCAGATCTCGTCGGTGGCCGGGCGGTTGTAGTAGTCCGTGAACGCGGCCTCGGCGGTCCTCCGGCCCTTGTGCTCGGCCCACAGCCACTCGGCGTACGTGGCGAACCCCTCGTTGAGCCAGAGGTCCTTCCACCGCCTGATGCTCAGGCTGTTGCCGAACCACTGGTGCGCCAGCTCGTGCGCGATGATGCTCTCGTCCGGGTCGAAGCCCCCGTAGAGCGGCTTGGTCTGGTTTTCCAGCGCGTATCCGGCGGCGTAGTCGTCCACCACGCCGCCGGTCGAGCCGAACGGGTAGGGGCCGAAGACCGTGGCCCAGTAGTCGGTGAGCTCGGCGGAGGTGGTGTAGAGGCGGTCGAGCGAGCTCCTGAACCGGGGGTCGGCGGCCGCCAGGTTGGGGATGCCCCCGGAGGTGCGGCCCTGACGCAGCTCGAACTTGCCCAGCGTGGCCGTCGCGAGATAGGTCACCATCGGGTGCCGCTCGCGCCAGCGGTAGGTGGTCTTGCCGCCCGAGGTCGTGGGCTTTCCGCTCATCTCACCGTTGGCCAGGGCCGTCACCCCGGCCGGCACGGTGATCGTGAAGTCGAAGGCGGCCTTGTCGGCGGGGTGGTCGTTGCCGGGGAACCAGGTCTTGGCGCCGTTGGGCTCGGAGGTCACGAAAGCGCCGTCCGCGGTCGGGATGAAGCCGTACGTGCCCAGGTCGGCGCGGTCCCTGATCGGCCGCGGAACGCCGGAGTAGGACACCTTGACGGAGAAGCGGGCCTCGTCCGCGATCGGCCCGGCGGGCCGCACGGTCAGTTCGTCGCCCTGACGGGTGAAGGTCGCGGGCGCGCCGTCGACGGCGACCTCGCGTACGTCGAGCCCGGCCAGGTCCAGGTTGAACGCCGACAGCTCCTGGGTGGCGGAGGCCGCGATGGTCGTCACACCCACGAGTCGCTTGCTCGCCGGGGTGTAGTCGATGACGAGGTCGTAGTGGGAGACGTCGTAGCCGCCGTTGCCGTCCTTGGGGAAGTCGGGGTCGCCGATGCCGGGCGCGCCCGCCCTGGGGCCGGTCGTCGAAGGGCCGTCGGCGGGCGCGCAGGCGAGCACGCCGACCAGCGCCACCACCAGTGCCACCCCGCGCCTGTCAGAACGCATCGGCGAAACGAACCCCCTTCGATCTGTGACCAGAGTATTACGCTGAGTCAGGCATTCGCGACGACTGTCCTGGCGGCTTTGTCGTGAAGGGCCTGTTTGCGGGGGTCGAAGAGGATCCAGCCCAGGTCCAGCAGGGCGCCGACGCAGCAGAGCCAGTCGAGCACGACCGCCACGGCCTGCCTGACCGCCGCCTGCGCCACGCCTATCTTCGCGCCGGTCTCCTGGACCACCCTGATGGCCCACAACTTCTTGCCCAGCGTCTGGCCGTTCCAGAAGGCGTGCAGCAGCCAGAAGTACAGGAAGGCCACGAGCCCGGCCAGAAAGGTGTGCTCCACCGGATAGCGGTCCCACACGCCCCTGGCGCCGTCCCAGACGTAGCCCCAGCTCGTCCAGGTGAAGGGGGTCGAGACGATGTTGATGATGAGCCAGTCGAGGACGCCGGCGAACAGCCGCCGCCAGCGTCCCGCCAACCCCGGTGGCGGCGATCCCATGATTTCCTGATCGCCCCCACTAAGTCGGGACAAACTAAAGGTTGCCCCTACGTTCCTGCTCGCGCTCGATGGCCTCGAACAGGGCCTTGAAGTTGCCCTTGCCGAACCCGAGCGAGCCGTGCCGCTCGATCAGCTCGAAGAAGACCGTGGGCCGGTCCTCCACCGGCTGGGTGAAGATCTGCAGCAGGTAGCCGTCCTCGTCCCGGTCGACGAGGATCCCGCGCTTCTTCAGCTCCTGGATCGGCGCCCTCACCCGCCCGATGCGCGCGCGCAGCTCGGGGTCGTCATAGTACGAGTCGGGCGTCTCCAGGAACCGCACCCCGGCCGCCCGCATGTGGTCGACCGTCGTCAGGATGTCGTTGGTGGCCAGCGCGATGTGCTGCACGCCGGGACCTCGGTAGTACTCGAGGTACTCGTCGATCTGCGACTTCCGCTTGCTGACGGCCGGCTCGTTGAGCGGGAACTTGACCTTCCGCGTGCCGTCGGCCACCACCTTGGACATGAGCGCCGAGTATTCGGTCGCGATGTCGTCGCCGATGAACTCGGCCATGTTGGTGAAGCCCATGACCTTGCGGTAGAACTCCACCCACTCGTCCATCTTGCCCAGCTCGACGTTGCCGACGCAGTGGTCGATGGCCTGGAACAGCCGCCCGGTCCTGGTCGCGGGCGGCGCGACCAGCGGCTCGGCGGCCGCGTACCCGGGCAGGTAGGGGCCGCCGTAGTTGGACCTGTCGACCAGCGTGTGCCGCGTCTCGCCGTACGTGGCGATGGCGGCGAGCTGCACCTTGCCGTGCTCGTCCTCCATCGTGTACGGCTCCGCCAGCCCCTTCGCCCCGTGGGCGACGGCGTGGGCGTACGCCCCCTCCACGTCGGGCACCTGGATGGCCAGATCGATCACCCCGTCGCCGTGCTCGGCCACGTGCCGCGCCAGGTCCGTGCCGGGCCGGATCGAGGCCCGGAACTCGAACGTGGCGCCGCCCGAGGTCAGCACGTACGCGGCCTGGTCGCGGCTGCCGTTCTCCGGCCCGCGGTAGGCCACCAGCTTCATGCCGAAGGCGGTCGAGTAGTAGTGGGCCGCCTGCTTGGCGTTGCCCACGGCGAACACCACGGCATCCATCCCATTAACCGGAAAGTCATCACTCATACCATCAACTCTCGTTTTTCCTGGACGAGTTGCGCAAGAGTTACTTCAGACAGTGCACAATCTGTCTAGCGTTCATGCGAAATATCCGGTACTTCTGTACAGCATGACGATCGATGATCTCGACGCCCGGTTGATCGCCCTGCTGACCGCCGAGCCGCGCCTGGGGGTGCTGGAGTGCTCGCGCCGGCTCGGCGTGGCCCGCGGCACCGTCCAGGCCAGGCTCGACCGGCTGACCGCGAGAGGAGTGATCACCGGGTTCGGGCCCGACGTGTCGCCGGCGGCGCTCGGCTACGGTGTCACCGCGTTCGTCTCCATGGAGATCAGGCAGGTCGCCGGGCACGACCCGGTGGCGCACCGGCTGGCGCGCATCCCCGAGGTGCTGGAGGTGCACACGATCACCGGCGACAGCGATCTGCTCTGCCGTGTGGTGGCCCGGACGAATGCCGATTTGCAACGGGTTATCGATCAGATCGTGGATGTTCAAGGCGTGCTCAGGACTAATTCGATCATTGCCCTCGACACCCCGGTTCCTTACCGAGTGCTGCCGCTTGTCGCCGATGTTCCGCGTCGAGATAGGCGATCGCCGTAGTATCGCCATGGGACGAGGCACCGTTGTCGATCGTTTAACCTTGGCATTCGCCCAGCTTGCGGGGTCGCGCGGCGTTGGGTGGGCAAGACTTGACGAGGGGGTCGAGAGTGCGGAGCAGCGGCGGAACCGGCATGAGAAAGCGGCGGATTCTCAGACTTCTGCTCATAAGTTTCGGCGCAGGAATCCTCGTGCTGGCCGGCCTTTTCGCGGTCGCGTGGGCCATGACCCCCATTCCCGACACCACCCAGAAGCAGGCCACCGCGCAGGGTTCGGTGATCTATTACCGCGACGGCAAAACGGTGCTGGCCCGGCAGGGCGTCGACCGCAAGGTCGTCGATCTGGCCAAGGTCCCCATGCATGTGCGCCAGGCCGTCATCGCGGCGGAGAACCGCTCGTTCTACGAGGACGCCGGCGTCTCGGTCAAGGGCACCGGGCGGGCCGTCTGGTCCACCCTCACCGGGCAGCAGCTCCAGGGCGGCTCGACGATCACCCAGCAGCTCGTCCGCAACTACTACAGCGGCCTCAGCCAGGAACGCTCCGTCACCCGCAAGTTCAAAGAGATCCTCATCGCGGTGAAGGTCGACCAGTCGAAGTCGAAGGACTGGGTGCTGGAGCAGTATCTCAACACGATCTACTTCGGCCGCGGCGCCAACGGCATCCAGTCGGCCGCCCGCGCCTACTTCGGCAAGGACGTCGGCGAGCTGACCGTCTCCGAGGGCGCCTACCTCGCCGCGGTGATCCAGCAGCCCAGCCGCTTCGCCGACCCCAAGGGCGCCGACCTCGCGGCGGCCGAGGAGCGCTGGCGGTCGGTGATCGACGCGATGGGGCAGACGGGCGCGCTGACGCCCCAGCAGGCGGCCGCCGAGAAGTTCCCCGAGCTGACGGCGCCGAAGAAGCCCTTCGAGCTCAAGGGCCAGGCCCAATACATGCTCAAGCAGGTGACCGCCGAGCTCAACCGGCGCGGCTACACCGACGAGGACATCAACGGCGGCGGGCTGAAGGTCGTCACCACGTTCGACAAGAAGCTCATGGCTGCCGCCGAGCGGGCGGTCAAGGACGTGCTGCCGGACAACACGCCGAAGAAGGTGCGTACGGGCCTGGCGGCCGTGGATCCCGCCACCGGCGAGGTCGTGGCGTTCTACGGCGGCAACCCCAAACGCTACGACTATGACAACGCCTTCTCCGCCAAGGTGATGGCCGGGTCCACCTTCAAGCCGTACACGCTGGCCGCCGCGCTCGACAACGGCTTCGACCTGTCCACCAGGGTCGACGGCAACTCCCCGCTGCGGGTGGCGTCCGCGAAGGAGCCCATCCCCAACGAGGGCGAGCGCTCGTACGGCCAGATCAATCTGGTGCGGGCCACCCAGAACTCCGTGAACACCGCGTTCGTGGACCTCGGGCAGAAGGTCGGGCTGGACAAGGTGGCCAAGACCGTCGAGGCGGCGGGCATCCCCGCCGACCAGCTCACCCAGAAGACGGTCCCCTCGTTCCCGCTCGGCGTGTCCTCCGTCAGCGCCGTCCAGAACGCCTCCGGCTTCTCCACCTTCGCCAACAAGGGCGTGCATCTGGAGGCCCACGTGCTCAAGTCGGTCACCGACGGCACAGGGCACAAGGTCGTCGTCAAGCCGGTCTCGACACGGGTGGTCAGCGAGCAGGCGGCGGCGGACACGACGTACGCGATGCAGCAGGTCGTCAAGTACGGCACCGGCACCGCCGCCCGGCTCTACGACCGCCCGGTGGCCGGCAAGACGGGCACCACGGACAACTCGCAGTCGGTGTGGTTCAACGGATTCACGCCGCAGCTGGCGGTGGCGGTCGACATGTTCCGCGTGGACAACAAGACGGTCCGGATCCCGGGGTACGGCACGCAGTTCGGCGGTCAACTCCCGGCGCAGATCTGGCGGGCGTTCATGACGGAGGCCATGGCGGGCAAGCCGGTGGAGGAGTTCCCTGAGCCGTCCGACTACGGCTACTCCTCGGACTACTCGGTCCCGGACCAGGATCGGGACGTGCCCCAGCAGGAGTACACGCCGCCGACGGACCGGGACGAGTGGAACACGCCCGAGCCGGACTTCAGCGAGCCCCCGGTCACGGACCCGCCCGTGACGGAGTCACCGAACGACGACCGCCAGGACGACCAGCCGGAACAGACGACGCAGCCCACGCAGGCCCCGGACCAGCCGACCACGGACGTCGGCCCCGGCGCCACGGACGACCGAAGCAGCAGCCCAACGGGCTGACCCGCCCCGGTCCAGGCACCGCTCGGGCTCGCCACCGGGCGCCGCGCCTGAGGGCCGGCCGCGGCCACCGCGCCGGGGATCGGCGAGCCCTCCGGTCGTTCCGCGCCACGGAACACGGACGTCCTGCCCCGGACGGCTACCCGGTCGCCAGTTCGGCGCGCAGCGCGTCGACCGTCGTGACCGGCATACGGCACGTGAACCCCCTGCACACATATGCCGCAGGCGCGTCGTCGACCGTACCGCGGCCTTCCAGCAGGGCCGGGAACACCCCGTCGCCGGGGACGAGCGCGTCACCCGAGTAACCCCTGTTCGCGGTGTCGCCGGAACCGAGCGCGACCACCAGCCCGGGTACGTCCGCCACCAACGCCGCCCGGTGCAGCGCGGCCGTCCGCGGGTCGCCGGGCGGGCCGACCACGGCCACCTCGACCGGCCCTTCCAGCGCCGCCCGCGCCACGGCCAGCCCCCAGCCCGCGAACCTGGCATGCGCTCTGGCCAGCACGGAAACGGTCCCCAGCGCGGCGTGAGCGGCCTCCCGGTGGCGGGCCGAGCCGGTCAGGGCGCCGTAGGAGAGCAGGGCGCCCGCGGCCGCGTACTGGCCGGACGGGGTGGCGTTGTCGGTGGGATCCTGCGGCCGCTGGAACAGCTGCTCGGCGTCGTCCGCCGTGTCGTAGAACCCGCCCGCCCCATCGGCGAACCGGTCGAGCACGACGTCCAGGAGCGATCCCGCCAGCCGCAGCCATCTGGTCTCGCCGGTCACGCCGTACAGCGAGATCAGCCCCTCGGCCAGGTTGGCGTAGTCCTCGAGCACGCCGGCGTTGGCGCCCGCCCGTCCGTCCCGTGACGTGCGCAGCAGCCTGCCGTCCACCATGTGCGTCCGGGCCAGCAGCTCAGCCGCGTCCGTGGCCGCCGCGACGAAGCCGGGCCGCTCGAACACCACGCCGGTCTCGGCGAGGGCGGCGATGGCCAGGCCGTTCCACGAGGCCACGACCTTGTCGTCGCGGCCAGGACGTACACGCTGCTCCCTGGCGGCGAGCAGCCGCTCCCGGACGCTCGCGTAGCGGTCGGCGTCCTCGGGGTCGCGCAGCAGCTGCAGCACGGAGGTGCCGTGCTCGAACGTGCCGGTGACCTCGAAGAGGCCGGTCGCCCACCGGCCGTCGTCCTCGCCGAGCACCTCGTGCAGTTCCTCGGGCGTCCAGACGTAGAACTTGCCCTCCACGCCCTCGCTGTCGGCGTCCAGCGCCGAGGCGAACCCTCCCTCGGCGGTACGCATCTCGCGCAGCAGCCAGTCGGCCGTCTCCAGCGCCACCCGCCGGGCCGGCTCGCCGCCGCCCGCCTTCCACCAGTGGGTGTAGACGCGCAGCAGGAGCGCGTTGTCGTACAACATCTTCTCGAAGTGCGGCACGACCCATTCCGCGTCCACGCTGTAGCGCGCGAACCCGCCGCCGAGCTGGTCGTACATGCCGCCGCGGGCCATCGCTTCTAGCGTCTTGCCGCTCATCTCGCGCTCGCCGGACCGCAGCAGGAACTCCAGCACCATGGACGGCGGGAATTTCGGCGCCGCGCCGAACCCGCCGTTCACGGAGTCGAACGACTCCCGCAGGTTCCGCACGGCCTGGGCCAGCGTCTCCTCGCCCGGCACCGCCCCGCTGGGCAGCGTGGCGTGCGTGTTGAGCGCCTCGACCACCTTCGAGCCCTGCTTCAGCACGGACTCCCTGTCACCCGTCCACACGTTGTGGACCTCGGTGAGCAGGCGCTGGAAGTTCGGGCGCGGGAAGTAGGTGCCGCAGTAGAACGGGTGTCCCTCCGGCGTCGCGAACACCGTCATCGGCCAGCCGCCCTGGTTCGTCATGGCCTGTGTGGCGCCCATGTAGACGGCGTCCACGTCCGGGCGTTCCTCGCGGTCGACCTTGATGTTCACGAAGTGCGCGTTCATGAGGCGCGCGGTCTCGTGGTCCTCGAAGCTCTCATGCGCCATGACGTGACACCAATGACACGCCGAGTAGCCGACGCTGATGAGCAGCGGCACGTCGCGGCGCCGGGCCTCGGCGAACGCCTCCTCGCCCCACGGGTGCCAGTCCACCGGGTTGCTCGCGTGCTGCAGCAGGTAGGGGCTGGTGGCGTCTTTCAAGCGGTTCATCACGACCTCCTCGCCTCACCCTAAACCGGCCACCGTCCTGCCCTTCTCTGACCCGGTGCCCGGCCCGCGACGGCACATACCCGTTCGTCTCCGGTCGTGTCCGCGGCGGCGGCTCTCCACCATGCGCGGGGCGCGCGCATCCGCAGGACGGACGTGTGCGGGGGAACGGTGCGGGCAGGGATCTGCGAAGGCTTCGGCTGACTTGGCAGGGTGGAACGGCGTAGGTTACGGAGCGTGGATATGGACTTCGTCTGCGCCCACGGCGGGCGCCCGGCGACCGCCTTGACCCGCAGGGACGTGGCCAGGGCGCTGCTCGCCGTGCCCTCGGGCGTGGCGCTGGTGGCGATGCCCGACCTGCGGCGCGCGATGATGTCGGCGGGCAACCCGCTCTCGCGCGCGTTCTGGGAGTCGGCCAAGGCGACGCTCAGCTCCATCGAGGCGGGCGTGGCCACGGTCGGCGACGTGCAGCGCTGGGTGGAGTCCACCGGCACCGAGCCGATCCTCATGACTCCCAGCTACTTCGTCTGGCCGGAGGAGGACGAGCGCGGGCCCGTCGCCGCGGACATGTTCGCGCGCCTGGTCGCCTACCTGGAGGAGCGCGTGGAGTCCGGGGAGATCGATCCCGACGCGCTGGCGAGTGGGGATCAGGAGGCCCGCAGGGCGTACGAGGAGCTGCAGGAGCGCTGGCTCGCCACGCCGCTGCCGGACGGGCGGGTGCCCGGGCAGGCGGTCAGCGAGGAGCAGGACGAGGAGCTGTTCGCGGCGTGGGACGAGGAGGAGGCGTTCGCGCTGTCCGAGCTGCGGCGCATCGTCGGCGCGCTGCCGAAGCAGCCGGAGTTGCCCGCCGCCGAGCTGGAGACGGCCGCGGCCCGCCTGCGCGCGCTGCTCGCGTTGCCCGGCTACCCGGCCAACGTGCTCCGGGCCTGTGCCGGGTTCGAGGAGCGGCCGATGCCGGACGACGATCGGGAGCTGTGGCTGGCGGTGGCGGCGGGCGTCGCGGCGCCGATCTCGGATCTGTCGGAGAGCGCGGACGTGCTGGAGGAGTTCGCCGATCTCGAGGGCGATCTGAGCGAGGAGGACGCGGCACTGGCCAACCTGTGCGCGATCCAGCACGCCGACTGGCTGGCCGGGGTGGCGGCGCTGATCAGGATGGGGCCGGGGGTGCTGGCTTCGCCCGAGCGGATGGCCCGGCTCATCGCCGAGTCCGAGGACATCGAGATCGACGTCCAGGACGAGGACGACCTGGACGCCACCGAAGGGCTGTTCACGTCCGTGGTGGCGCTGTGGGGTTATCTCGGCATCGTGGACGAGGACGAGGTGCTCACGCCGCTGGGCTGGTGGGGGCTGCCGAAGGCGCTGGAGCTCGCCTGGTCGCCCGCCCCCGAATGATCACTCGTGCGCGTCCACGAGGTCCTTGAACTCCGGGTGGCGTGCGATGTACTTCGCGACGAAGGGGCAGAGCGGCACGACGCGCAGGCCGGCGTCCGCGCTGGCCTGGAGCGCGTGCTTGACCAGCTTGCTCGCCAGCCCCTGCCCCTCGTAGTCGGGCAGCACCTCGGTGTGCGTGAAAACGATCTTGGTGGGCAGAAGCCGGTAGTCGGCGAACCCGGCGACCTTGCCGTCCACGAGAATCTCGAAGCGGCTCTCCGTCGAGTTGTCGACTGTGTCGATCGGCATCTACTCGGCTTTCTTGTCGTCGACGTCGCTCTCGTGCGGCACCTGGATCTTCGACATCTGCTTGTTCATCGACTTGATCAGCATGTAAAGGGCCAGCCCGATGAGGGCCACGACGACGAAGCCGAGCAGGCCCGGGCTCACATCACCAGCTGCTAGAACGGTCACGCTTCCAGTGTGCCACCGAGGATCGGTGGTCCCGTCAGTGGCAGGCGGGGGAGACGTCCTCGGCGTGGATGCCCTCGAACAGGTCGTCCTCGGGCAGCTCGGTGTCCACCAGCGAGCGCGCCAGGTGGTAGTCCTCCGTCGGCCAGATCTCCTGCTGCAGCTCCCGCGGGCAGACGAACCACCAGCTGTCGGGGTCCACCTGGGTGGCGTGCGCCTTCAGCGCCTCGTCGCGGATCTGGAAGTAGTCGCCGCACGGCACCCGCGTGGTCACCGGCCACTTGGCCGGGCGGTCCTCCCAGCGGGAGATCCAGTCGGCGTACGGGGAGCCGAGTCCGCGCTCGGTCATGGCCTCGTGCAGTGCCTCGAACCGTTCCTTGGTGAAGCCCATCTGGTAGTAGAGCTTCAACGGCTGCCACGGGTCGCCGGTGCCCGGGTAGCGGTCGGGGTCACCGGCCGCCTCGAACGCCTCGACCGACACCCGGTTCGTCATGATGTGGTCGGGGTGCGGGTAGCCGCCGTCGTCGTCGTACGTGATGATCACGTGCGGCCGGAACTCGCGCACAGCCTCCACCAGCGGCCGGGAGGCGTCCTCCAGCTTCTGCAGGGCGAAGCAGCCCTCCGGCAACGCCTCGTCCTCGTTCTCCGGCAGCCCGGAGTCGACGAAACCCATGAAACGCTGCTCGACCCCGAGGATCTCGCGGGCCCGGTCCATCTCGGCCTTGCGGATCTCGGCGATGTTGTCGCGCACTTCCGGCCGGTCCATCTTGGGGTTCAGCACGGAGCCGCGCTCACCGCCCGTGAGGGTACAGACCAGCACTTCCACGCCTTCGCGCACGTAACGTGCCATCGTGGCGGCGCCCTTGCTCGACTCGTCGTCGGGGTGGGCGTGGACAGCCATCAGCCTCAGCGGTGCACTCACGGGCTCGATGTCTCCTCAGTCGGACCGGTCACTTAGTTTGTCTGCAGGCGGTCGTGAGGGTCAGGTCGTGTACCGAGACCCCCGCGGGCGACAATTGTCTCGGATAACGCTGAGGGAGTGCAGGGAGATTCCGCCATGGTCACCAGAGATGTCGAGAACGGACCCGTTCTCGGCACACCCGATGACTTGCCAGATCGTCCGAAGCGGGGCGGCCGGCTCGTCGTCCACGTCGTGATCGGCGTGCTGGTGGCCATCATCGCCGGCGGCTGGGGCTGGGTGATGTGGTCGATGACGGCCGGCGGCGGCTCGGACGCGCCGGCACAGGTGGTGACGTTCAGTGTCGCGGGCCCGACACGGGCGGAGATCACCTTTGAGGTGTACAAGCCAGACGATAGGGTGGCTGTCTGCCGCATCAGGGCTCTGGACGTCAATCACGCGGAAGTAGGCAGCAAGGAAGTAAGAATCCCGGCTGGTGGGGGTACTAAGCAGCTCAAGGAAAGCCTTGACACCAGTGGTCAGGCCACTTCCGTCCACGTCCAGTACTGCAATCTCGTATAGTGAGACATTTGGGGAAGCGTTCGAGCGGTTAAGTTGTTAGCCTTTCGCAATTCAACCGTTGGAAACCTCAAGTGACCTCAGGGCCCCCTAGGCAAGCAAGGAGAACCCGTGGCCGACTCTCGCGATGAGAACGTCACATGGCTGACGCAGGAGGCGTACGACCGCCTGAAGGCGGAGTACGAATATCTCTCTGGCCCCGGGCGCGTCGACATCGCCAAGAAGATCGAGGCCGCCCGTGAGGAGGGCGACCTGAAGGAGAACGGCGGCTACCACGCCGCCAAGGACGAGCAGGGCAAGATGGAGGCCCGGATCTTCCACCTCCGCCAGATCCTCGACAACGCCCAGGTGGGAGAGGCTCCCAAGACCGAAGGGGTGGTGGGCCCCGGGATGACCGTGACGATCCGGTTCGTCGGCGACGACGACGAGGTCACGTTCCTGCTCGCCTCCCGTGAGGAGAGCGGAGCGCCCATCGACGTCTACTCGCCCAAGTCCCCGCTCGGGTCGGCGATCAACGGCAAGAAGATCGGTGAGAAGGCGACTTACTCTCTTCCCAACGGTCGCCAGAACACCGTCGAGATCCTGGAGGCAGTGCCGTACATCGGCAACTGACCCCCCTGGAGAGCAACCGCCGGGTCCACGCTGGCCCGGCGGAATTCATGCATGGCTCCGGAATCCGGCAGGACCTCAGCTTTCTGGTCAAAACGCGTAAGCGGCGCAACACATACAAGCTGGTGCCATTCATTGTGGTGGCGCTGGTCGCGGTGCTGACCGCCGACGTGCTGCTGCTCGCGCAGCCGGATGGGCGGCTGGAGCCCGCCATCGTACGCCAGCAGCCCGCGCCCAAGCAGTCGTTGATGGCCGAGCAGCAACAGCAACAACAGCAACCGGCCGACACGGCCGATCTTGTGGCGCCGCTGAAGAAGCTGCACAAGCCCAACCTGTTCGTGCTCACCCGCAAGCCGTTCACCAACGAGCTCTTACAGAAGGTGGCCAAGCTCCGCGGGGTGCGGGCGCTGGAGCTGGCCGACGCGGCGTCGATCACGCTCGACGGCAAGCGGGTGCAGACGCTCGCGGTCAACCCGTCCTCGTTCCGCGCCTACACGCCCAAGGTGACCGCCTCCTCCGACCCGCTGTGGCAGAACGTCGCGGCCGGGGACGTCGCGGTCTCGTTCGTGCTGGGCAGCGACGGCGGGCTCACGCTGCACCGCAAGGTGTCGGGGCCGGCCGGGCCGCTGCGGATCGGCGCGTACGCCACCACCGGCTTCGGCGCCGTGGACGCCGTCATCTCCAAGGACGTCGGGCGCACGCTCGGGCTGCCGCACGACAACGCGCTCATCGTCAGCGCCCCCGGCGTCAACTCCGACACGCTCCGCAAGAAGATCCTGCGCCTGCTGCCCAAGGGCACACAGGCCGCCATGGTCAACCCGGTGCTGCCCCAGCCGCAGCAGAAGGTCACCCAGAACTGGCCGGCCGGCTCGTTCATGACCGGGGATCAGGTCACCGTGGCGCTCAGGGCCGCCGCCTCCAAGCTGGGCCGGCCGTACGTGTGGGGGGCCGAGGGGCCGGAGACGTTCGACTGCTCGGGGCTGGTCCAGTGGGCCTTCGCCCAGGCGGGCGTGCGGATGCCCCGGGTGACGCACCAGCAGTGGGTGACGGGCCCGCAAGTCCCGCTGGCGCAGGCGCAGCCGGGTGACCTCATCTTCTGGCGCCTCGATCCCACGAATCCCGGCTACATCTCGCATGTGGCGATTTACTGGGGTAACGGGAAGATGATCCAGGCCCCTCGCACCGGCGACGTGGTCAAGATCTCCCCGGTGCACACGCGCGGCTTCGCCGGCGTCGTCCGGGTCAGCCCGATCGCCGCGTCCAAGGTCCGCTGACACTCTTCTCCTTGCGTGACACCTTCCTTCCCTTAGCTGCGTCGGTTCTGCAACTGTGTAATGTTGATTACATGGCAACAGATGAAATGACGGCCCAGGTCCGCGGCTGGTTCACCGGGCGGCTCCCCGAGGGTTGGTTCGCCGGTGCTCCGGAGATCATCAGAGACCGCGAGGAGATCGCGGTGCTCGGCACGCTGCCCGACCCGCCCGAGGACACGCCGGAAGCCGAGCGGTCCGCACTGATCGAAGGGCTGGCCAGAAGGTTCAGGGAGGAGACGCGCGAGCGGCGCGTCGAGATCGCCAGGGAGGCCGAGCGCAAGTTCCGCCAGAAGGTCTCCTGGGGCGTGGTCTGCGGCGGCGAGACTGTGATGTTCACCACACTCTCCGTGCCCGTGATGACCCGATTGCGCCAGTCGGAGCGGCAGGTCCTGGACACGCTCGTGGCCGCAGGCGTGGCCCGGAGCCGCAGCGACGCACTGGCCTGGTGCGTCCGCCTGGTCGGCAAGCACACCGACACGTGGCTCGCCGAACTGCGCGACGCACTCCAGCACGTGGACAGAGTTCGCTCCGCGGGGCCCGACGTCAATTCCTGAGACCACGCAGCGGAAACGGCGCGCGCAATGGACTAAACCACTTGGGGAATTGGTTTAGACCAGCGCAATTGGACTGGACCACTGTGTGTTAATTCTCTTTTAAATCCGCTCGGCATGGGTAGGCTCCCCCAATCGTCAGGGCCGCTGCCTGCGGCGACGGCCGCGCCAACAGGTCTATGCCAATTGGCTTTCCGGCCGCTTCGTCGTTAATGATGACTGGGCCCTGAGAGAGTGGAGGAGTCACAGTCGTGTCCGTTTCCGTGGAAGTGCCCGCACCGACCAGCAATCGCGAATTGGCCGCGTGGGTAAATGAGATCGCAGCCCTGACCCAGCCCGACCGGATCGAGTGGTGCGACGGGTCCGAGGAGGAGTGGACGCGCCTGACCAACCTCCTCGTCGAGCACGGCACGTTCACACGGCTCGCCGCCCGTCCCAACAGCTTCTACGCCAAGTCCGACCCCAGCGACGTCGCCCGGGTCGAGGACCGCACCTTCATCTGCTCCGAGCGGGCCGAGGACGCCGGGCCCACCAACAACTGGATCCCGCCGTCCGAGATGCGCCGGACGTTCGGCAAGCTGTTCAAGGGCTGCATGCGCGGCCGGACGATGTACGTCGTGCCGTTCTGCATGGGCCCGCTGGGCGGCGAGATCTCCCAGCTCGGGGTGGAGATCACCGACTCCGCGTACGTCGCCGTCTCCATGCGGATCATGACCCGCATGGGCGAGCGTGCGCTGCGTCTCATCGAGGAAAGGGGCGAGTTCGTGAAGTGCGTCCACTCGGTGGGCGCCCCGCTGGAGCCCGGCCAGGTGGACGTGCCGTGGCCGTGCAGCTCCACCAAGTACATCAGCCACTTCCCCGAGACCCGGGAGATCTGGTCCTACGGCTCCGGGTACGGCGGCAACGCCCTGCTCGGCAAGAAGTGCTACGCCCTGCGCATCGCCAGCGTCATGGCCCGCGACGAGGGCTGGCTGGCCGAGCACATGCTGATCCTCAAGCTCACGCCGCCCTCCGGTGAGACCCGCTACATCGCGGCCGCCTTCCCGAGCGCCTGCGGCAAGACCAACCTCGCCATGCTCCAGCCCACCATCCCCGGCTGGAAGGTCGAGACGATCGGCGACGACATCGCCTGGATGCGCTTCGGCGACGACGGCCGCCTCTACGCGATCAACCCGGAGGCCGGCTTCTTCGGCGTCGCCCCCGGCACCGGCCAGGTGACCAACGCCAACGCGATCAGGACGCTCTGGGGCAACAGCATCTTCACCAACGTCGCCCTCACCGACGACGGCGACGTGTGGTGGGAGGGCCTGACCGACGAACCGCCGGCCCACCTGACCGACTGGAAGGGACGTTCCTGGACGCCGGACAGCGACGAGCCGGCCGCCCACCCGAACGCCCGCTTCACCACCCCCGCGTCCCAGTGCCCCACCATCGCACCCGAGTGGCAGGACCCCAAGGGCGTGCCCATCTCGGCCATCCTGTTCGGCGGTCGCCGCGCCACCGCGGTGCCGCTGGTCACGGAGTCGCTGAGCTGGGAGCACGGCGTCTTCCTCGGAGCCAACGTCGCCTCCGAGAAGACCGCCGCGGCCGAGGGCAAGGTCGGCGAGCTGCGCCACGACCCGTTCGCCATGCTGCCGTTCTGCGGCTACAACATGGGGGACTACTTCGGCCACTGGCTGGAGGTCGGCCGTCGCCAGGGCGCCGTGCTCCCGCGGATCTACTACGTCAACTGGTTCCGCAAGAACGCCGACGGGAAGTTCATCTGGCCCGGGTACGGCGAGAACAGCCGCGTGCTCAAGTGGATCGTGGACCGGCTCAACGGCGAGGCCAAGGCCGTGCCCACACCGATCGGCCTGCTGCCCGCCGAGCTCCACACCGAGGGCCTGGAGCTGTCCGACGAGGACCTGCGCACGCTGCTGTCGGTCGACCGGGACGTGTGGCGCGAGGAGGCGGCGCTGATCCCCGCCCACTTCGAGAAGTTCGGCGCGAACCTGCCGAAGGAACTGTGGGACGAGTACAACGCGCTGCTCGATCGGCTCGAATAGGCGGAAAACCCTCTTGTGCGGTACGGCCGCACCGCCTTTAACTGGGCGGACAGTCATACCGGGAGGGGGTCGCCGTGGATTTCGTCCTGCTCATTGCCGCGGTCGGCATGGTGATTCTGGTCAACGCGGTCGATCAGCGGGTCGAAAGGGCGCGCAGGAAGGTCAGCGAGGCGGCGCCGAGCGGCGTGCCGCACCGGCTGGATCCGTACGAGCTGGCCTACCTGTCCGGCGGTCCCCGCAGGACCGTCAACACGGCGCTGGCCGTCCTGGCGACGGCCGGCGCCATCCGCGTGTCCAGGGGATCCCACGTCACCCCCATCTACGGCGCGCCGCCCTCGCCGGTGCCGATCGAGCAGGCCGTGCTCTACGCGCTGGCGGCCAGGCCGGGCGGCTACCGGGCCGGAGAGCTGCGGCGGGAGCTCCAGACGCATCCCGCGCTGACCGACATCGTCAGCGGGCTCGAGAGGCGGGGGCTCCTCCTCCGGGAGCACGCGTTCGGCACGGCGTGGCGGCGCAGGGAGCACCTGAAGATCGTCCAGGGCGTGGTAGGGGGCTTCCTGCTCCTGCTCATCGTGCTGGCCGTCATGGACCTGGCGGGGAACGACCTCGCCTACGTCGGAGCGCTGCTCTTCACCGTGGTCGCCCTCGTCACCGCCCTCGTCGCCTACTCCAAGCAGGGCAAGAGGCTGCGGAACGTCATCACGCGCGAGGGACGCGAGGTGCTCCTGTCGGCCCGCCGGTACCACCCGAGGGGTGTGCGCGACCAGAGCTCCCTGGCCATGGCGGTGGGGATGCCGGTCGCCCTGTACGGTCTGGCGGACGCCGGCGACCCGACGCTCCGCGACGAGTTGTCGGTCGGTGACCCGGCCGCCGACTGCGTGGGGGCCTGCGGTTCCCACAGCGGCGGTGGCGACGGCACGACCTTCGGCGGCGACTCCTACGGCGGCCTGGACTTCGGCGGCGGCTCGTCGAGTTGCGGCAGCGGCTCCTCCAGCTGCGGAAGCTCATCGAGCTGCGGTGGCGGCGGTGGATCCAGCTGCGGCGGTAGCAGCTGAGGGCCCGAAACTGTATCCCGCCCAGACGGAACCTTTACGCGTGCCTTATACGTCATTCGGGTACCCAGCCCGGTCGCGGCTGCGCGGAGGGGAGGCCTGAATGGATCTGATCCTGCTGATCGTCTCGGTGGCGGGAGGCCAGGTCCGGGTCGCGGACACGGCGATCGTGCCTGCGGATCGAGACCATTCGCACCCTGGCCATGGACGCGCTCAAACGTCGCCTCACCGAGCTGCGGCTGCTCCACCCGGACGACGCGTTCGCCCGGGCCGGGAAGCTGGCCGCCTGCCTGGGGGCGTTGTCGGTGGCGGCGCTCGCGGCCTTCGTGGTGGCGGCCGTGACGGTCGTGGCCGAGGGCGTGAGCCTGCTGTGGTCGTTCGCGCTGGTCGTCCCGGTCGTCACGGTGGCGGGCGCGGCGGCCGAGATCAGGAGGCACAAGCGGGCCGTGCGGGCCACGCTGACGCCGTCAGGCGAGGAGACGCTCGACGCGGCCAGACGCGGCACCCCCAGAGTCCTCGCCGAAGGTCCCGTCGCGATCGCGCTGTACGGCCTCAGCCGGTTGCCTGACCCCGACCTGCAGGTCGCGCTCACCACGGGCCTGAGCCGGCGTCGCCGCGGGCGCGGCGGCGCGTACATGGCCGGCGGCGTGTCCTCCTGCGGAGGAGGCGCATGGTGCAGCATGTCGGCGGGTGACGGCTCGGGCGGCTGCGGCGGGGCCTGCGGCGGCGGTTGCGGCGGAGTCTGACGGGCCCACCGAGCGGAAAGATCACAGGATCGACAGGACGGGGAGCGAACGCATGGGGGCTGAGATGACGGAACTGGGCGTGGGGATCGGCTGGCGGGCGGAGCTGGACCTGACGATCGAGCGTATGGAGGGCGTCGAGTTCGTCGAGGTGATCGCCGAGAACCTCAAACCCGCCCATCTGCCGGAGTCGCTGCGGCTGTTGCGGGCCAAGGACGTACCGGTGATCCCGCACGGGGTTTCCCTCGGCGTCGGCGGTGCCGAGCCGCCCTCGCCGGCCAGGCTCGCCCACCTGGCCGCCTGCGCGGAAGCCCTGGAGGCGCCGCTGGTCAGCGAGCACCTGGCCTTCGTCCGGGGTGGCGGCCTGGAGGCGGGGCACCTGCTGCCCGTCCCGCGTACCCGTGAATCCCTGCGGGTGATCACGGAGAACGTGCGCCGGGCGCAGGACGCGCTGCCCGTCCCGCTGGCCCTGGAGAACGTCGCGGCCATCTTCGGCTGGCCCGACGACGAGCTGACCGAGGGCCAGTTCCTGGCCGAACTGGTGGAGAGCACCGGGGTCGGGCTGCTGATCGACGTGGCCAACCTCTACACCAACCAGTTCAACCTGGGCCTGTCGGCGGTGGACGCGCTCGACGCGCTCCCGCTGGAGCACCTGGCGTACGTGCACGTGGCCGGCGGCTACGAACGCGCCGGCATCTGGCACGACACGCACACCATGGCCGCGCCCCAGCCGGTGCTGGACCTCCTCACCGAGCTGTGCGCCCGCGCCGCCCCGCCCGGCGTGCTGCTGGAGTGGGACGACGACTTCCCGAGTGACGCGGCGCTGGCGAACGAGCTGGCCCGGATCCGGGCCGCGATGTCCCTGGCGGGGGAGGCCCGATGACGGACGTACGGCCGGAGCTCACCGAGTCCCAGCGGCGCCTGGCGGAGGCGCAGGCGCGGCTCGTCGCGGCCCTCGTCGCCGGCGGCGACATCCCGGACGGCTTCGACCAGGAGCGGATGCGGGCGCAGGCGGCGAGCCTGGTCGCCAAGCGGCGCGGCATCGTGGCCAGGATCCGTCCCGACACGGCCGTCGCGGCCGGTGCCGACCTGGCCGCCGAGTTCGCCGCCTACGCGCGCTCGCGCAGCGCGCCGCCGCCCAACTACCGCACGGACGCCGACGACTTCGCCGCCTGGCTACGGGAGCGCGGCCGGATGCCCGACCCGCCCCGCCGCAAGGCCCGCTGGTGGTCCCGCCTGCTGCCGTAGCCCGGTCCCCGAGACGGCGGTATCAAGCCCGGGTTTAGCCCACTTTCGGTGGGAAACGGAGGGGGGATGGGGGGATTGCGCTGCGTCGATGGATCCTATCTGACCGTCACGCCCGTCGCGTGCACGGACAGCGTCGGCACGCCGTACGAGGTCACCCTGGAGCTGCATCGGGACGGCACCCCGTACGGCAGCGTCGGCGAGCGGTGCGGCTGGCTGCTCGCGCGCCTGGCGTGCGGCGTGGACGAGGCCCGCCAGGGCTGCGGCACGGCGCGGTGGTGGACGGACCCCGACGACAGGTTCCCCAGCGAGGAGCCGGACGGCGAGTTGTTCTCCTTCCGCTATCGCAGTAGGTCCGGTCTGGTGGGCGGCGGCGAGTTGTGCTGCCGGCTCCGGACGATCCCGCTCTGGGAGCCCGGGCGGCGCGGAAAGCGCGGTCAGTGGCGGCTGACCCGGAGGGCCTACGTGGAGGCCTGGGGGGCCACGGGCGTGGGCATGCGGGCGGTGCTGACGTCCGCAGAGCTGTCGGCGTTCGTACGGGGTCTCGTCGAAGAGGCCGAGGGGTGTCTGGAAGGCAGAGATCTTGTAAGGAATTCGGTAGAGGGAGCAGGCACGGGCGAAACGCGGTGATAATTGCCTGTTGGGTCATTGACGAAGGCACAGCACCGCTGGGGAGGACACTCCGTGGGCCTGCGCGACCTGGTCTACCGGCTGTACGAGCGCCGGCTGGAGGCCAAGCTGTCGAAGGACAGCATCCCCCGGCACGTCGGGGTCATCATCGACGGCAACCGCCGCTGGGCGCGCGCGATGGGCATGCGCGACGTGGCCACCGGCCACCGCAAGGGCGCGGACAAGATATCGGAGCTGCTCAACTGGTGCCGGGAGACCGGCGTCGAGGTGGTCACCGTCTGGATGCTCTCCAACGACAACCTCAACCGGCCGAGGGAGGAACTGGAGCCGCTTCTCCGCATCATCGAGGACGTCACGCAGGAGCTCGTGGCCGAAGGCTGGCGGATCAGCCCGGTCGGCGCCCTTGATCTGCTACCGGACCGCACGGCCAATGTCCTTAAAGATGCAAAAGAAGCGTCATCACACCGTCCCGGCCTGATTGTGAACGTTGCAGTTGGGTATGGAGGAAGACGTGAGATTGCCGATGCGGTGCGCTCACTGCTCCAGGAGCAAGCGAGCAAGGGGGCGAGCATCGAGGACCTCGTCGAGGTACTCGATGTGGAGCACATCGCGGAGCATCTTTACACTCGCGGCCAGCCCGACCCGGACCTCCTCATCCGGACCTCGGGCGAGCAGCGCTTGTCCGGCTTCATGTTGTGGCAGAGCGCTCATTCCGAGTTCTACTTCCACGAGGCCTACTGGCCGGACTTCCGCAGGGTGGATTTCCTGCGGGCGCTGCGTGACTACGCTGCGAGACACCGACGTTACGGTTCTTGACACGACAATCGGGCATCTAGGACGTAACGTTAGAAGTGTCCGGCCGCAGGTCGGACACTCCGGAGAGGGCCCGCCTTTGCACCAACACTTGCCGAGGGGGCCGGAACCCGGCGCCGACGGCAGTGCACGGTCGGGGAACGCGGGTCCGGTCCGAATCCCGCCTCGTCTGCAGGGTGCCCGATCGCAAGGGCGCCCGGGGGAGAACGTGTGGCAGTGTCCTCGAGCAACCCTACGACCCAGCCGACCAAGCGCACGTACGTGCTTGACACCTCGGTCCTGCTCGCCGACCCGGCGGCGATGACCCGCTTCGCCGAGCACGACGTGGTCCTTCCGATCGTGGTGATCACGGAGCTGGAAGGCAAGCGGCACCATCCCGAGCTCGGCTATTTCGCGAGGAAGGCCCTGCGCTACCTCGACGATCTGCGGATCCAGTACGGCAGGCTCGACGAGCCGATGCCGACGGGGGACGGCACGATCAGGGTTGAGCTCAATCACAGCGATCCGTCCATCCTGCCCGTGGGGTTCCGCCTGGGCGACAACGACACGCGCATCCTGACCGTGGCGCGCCACCTGGCCGCCGAGGGCTGCGACGTCGTCCTGGTGTCCAAGGACCTGCCCATGCGGGTCAAGGCGGCCTCGATCGGCCTGTCGGCCGAGGAATACCGGGCCGAGCTGGTGCACGAGTCGGGCTGGACCGGGATGGCCGAGATCCAGGTCACCACGGACGACATAGAGGGGCTCTTCGAGCACGGCACCGCCGACCTGGAGGAGGCCAGGGAACTGCCCACGCACACCGGGCTGCGGCTGCTGTCGGCCAAGGGCTCGGCGCTCGGCCGGGTGCTGCCCGACAAGTCGGTGCGCCTGGTGCGCGGCGACCGCGAGGTGTTCGGCCTGCACGGCCGCTCCGCCGAGCAGCGCATCGCGCTCGACCTGCTGATGGACCCCGAGATCGGCATCGTCTCGCTCGGCGGCCGGGCCGGCACGGGCAAGTCGGCGCTGGCGCTCTGCGCCGGCCTGGAGGCGGTCCTGGAGCGCCGCCAGCACCGCAAGGTGGTCGTCTTCCGCCCGCTCTACGCCGTGGGCGGCCAGGAGCTCGGCTACCTGCCGGGCGGCGAGGGCGAGAAGATGGGCCCGTGGGCGCAGGCCGTCTACGACACGCTGGGCGCGGTCACCACTCCCGAGGTGATCGACGAGGTGCTCGACAGGGGCATGCTGGAGGTGCTCCCGCTGACGCACATCCGCGGCCGCTCGCTGCACGACGCGTTCGTGATCGTGGACGAGGCCCAGTCGCTCGAGCGGGGGGTGCTGCTGACCGTGCTCAGCCGGATCGGCGCCAACTCCCGCGTCGTGCTCACCCACGACATCGCCCAGCGCGACAACCTGCGGGTCGGCCGGCACGACGGTGTGGTGGCGGTGGTGGAGAAGCTGAAGGGCCACCCGCTGTTCGCGCACGTCACGCTGAACAGGTCCGAGCGCTCTCCGATCGCCGCGCTAGTCACGGAGATGCTCGAGGACATCACGATGTGAACGTCTGAAAGTCCCCGCACGTGTGCCGCCCCTCGTCCTTCGGGGGGCGGCCCTCGTTGTCACGGATGATCTTGACCTGCACGTACGCCGCGTCCTGCTGGGCCGTGCAGACGATCTGCGCCTTGCCGAGGTCGCTCAGCGTGCCCTCGCCGCTGATGTAGACCGTCAGCGTCGAGGTGCGCGGGAGCTGGATCTCGTCGCGCTGCACGGGGTTGAGCGAGTCCTTGATCTTCAGGTACGTGAAGCCGCGCAGCGCCGTGTCCCGGTCGCCGAGCGGCTGGGTGGAGGCGTCGAAGAGCGCGCCGAGTAAGCTCTCCACGGTGTTGTTCTCGACGTCGGCCGGTTCCAGGGTGAGCTCCCCCTTCTTGATCAGGTAGATCGTCTTGGACGGGGGCGGGATCCTGATCGTGGGCGCGTTCTCCCGGTCCTGGACGTCGGTGGGCGAGATGCCGCAGCCCGTCGCGGCCAGGAGTGCGATGGCCGTCAGCACAACCCCGGCTCTCATGCGTGGGGGAGCCAGACCGTGAAGAGGGTGCCGGGGTTCTGGGCGCGTACCGAGACCGTGCCGCCGTGCAGGTGCACGTTGGCCCTGGCGATGGCCAGGCCCAGGCCGCTGCCCTGGCTGCGGGACCGGCCCGCGCCCGCCTTGAAGAAGCGGTCGAACACATGAGGCAGCGCCTCCCGGGGGATTCCCTTGCCGTGGTCTCGCACTTTCACCTCCAGGCCGTTCTCCGTGCTCCTCGCGTTGACCACCACCGGGGGCAGGCCGTGCTTGAGCGCGTTGCCGACGAGGTTGGCCACGATGACGTCGAACCTCCTCGGGTCGAGGTTGGCGGTCAAGCCCTGGGAGGCGTTCACCTTGACCTGATCGGTCCAGCCGCGTACCTCCAGGCAGTCCGCGATGGCGTCGGCCACGTTGACGGGCTCCAGGTTGAGCATGGCGGTGCCCGCGTCGAAGCGGCTGATCTCGATGAGGTGCTCGACCAGCTCGCGCAGGCGTTCCACCTCCCTGAGGACCAGCCACACGGCCTCCGCCGGCGCCTCGGGCAGCCGGCTGGCCTCCTCCGAGAGCACGTCGGCCACGGCCGTCATGGCGGTCAGCGGCGTGCGCAGCTCGTGCGACACGTCCGCCACGAACCTGCGCGACATCGCCTCCAGCGAGCGCAGCTCGGACACGCTCAGCTCCAGCGCCGCCGCCGCGTCGTTGAACCTGGCGGTCAGCCCGGCCAGCTCGTCGTGCCCGTGGACGGGCAGCCGCGTGTCCAGCTTGCCCTGGCCGAGCGCCTGCGCGGCCGCGCTCAGCCGCCGGACCGGCAGCAGCACCTGCCGGGCCGACAGCAGGGCCACCACTAAAGCGATCAGCATGATGGCGACGCCGCCTTGGAAGAGCCTGGCCCTGAGCGTGTTCAACTGGCTCACGTCGGCACGCAGCGGGAAGAACACGAACGCGCGCAGCCCGGTGGTCTCCGGCTTGCCGGCGTTGTCCCGGTAGACCTCGGCGCCGACGATGAACCACAACTCGTTGCGGATCACCCGGCGCTGAGTGACGACGCTCTGCTTGGCCCGGCCGTAGAGCTCGTTGGGGACGTCGCTCATGGTCACGGGGCCGTTGACGGAGACCAGCTTGCCGTACTCGACGACGACGCCGCGGCCGGGCGCGCTCAGCGACTGGGCCAGGCGGTTCAGCTCCTTGGCGGTCGGCGCGGCTTCGCCGGGAAGCAGCTTGCCGACGGGGAAGTCGATGCCGCTCAGCTCCCTGGTCACCAGGTCAAGTGAGGTGGTCTCGGTTCTGGTCACCAGCGCCGTCTTGGCCAGCTCGAAGCCTATGGTGGCGACCAGCGTCGAGGCCATGGCCGCGACGAGCGTGAACGTGATGACCAGGCGCGCGCGCAGCCCTGTCGGCTTCACGGGGGGCTGAACCGGTAGCCGAATCCGCGCACCGTGTGGATGAACACGGGCTCGGCGGGCTTCGGCTCGATCTTCGCACGGACGCGCTGCACGCAGGCGTCCACCAGTCGTGAGTCGGCGATGTGCGTGTGGTCCCAGACGGCACGCAGCAGGTAGCGGCGGTTGAGCACCTGGCCGGGGTGGCGGACCAGCTCCAGCAGCAGCCGCAGCTCCGTGGGCGTCAGGTGGATCTCCTTGCCGGCCAGGGTGACCTTGAGCGCGCCCCGGTCGATCACGAGGTCGCCGAACGTGATGCGATCGGAGGCGGCCGACTCGGCCCTGCGCAGTATGGCGCGGATGCGCGCGTCCAGGACCCGCGGCTCGACCGGCTTGACCACGTAGTCGTCGGCGCCGGCCTCCAGGCCGACCACCACGTCGAGGTCGTCGCCCCTGGCCGTCAGCAGGATGACGGGAAGCTGGTCCAGTTTGCGTACGCGGCGGCAGACCTCGATGCCGTCGATGCCGGGCAGCATGACGTCCAGGATCGCGATCTCGGGGCGGCGGGCCCTGATGTGCTCCAGAGCCTCCTCGCCCGTCGCGTAGGACGTGACCGAATGCCCCTGCCGCGTCAGCGCCAGCTCGAGGGCCGTACGGACGGAGGGGTCGTCTTCAACAAGGAGGATGCCAGCCACGCGCACATTATTATTCCATGTCCCGAATGCCCGACCTACGTCACCAAACTGTGACGTTCCGCGTATGAGATCCCGAAGAACTCAGGGGACGCTTGAAGCAGCTTCCCTTCGGTATCGGGCGCCCGAAGGGGAGCCGATATGGTGTGATCAAAGTCACAGTCTTGCGAAATGCCGTGCTAACGGGCAGGTTGGCCAAGAGAACCTCAAGCGATTACCGCGTTTCGGTTGCGGAGCACCCCCCAGGACAGGGCAAGCTCATGGATCGTGAGCCCCGGTCCGCGTGTGAGTGAGCGCCCCCCGACAGAACATGTCCCCTCGGCGCGCCGGCCTTCGCGCTTCACGCCGAAGCGCATCGTCATCGCCGTCCTGTCCCTGGTGATCGTCGTCGGCGGCGGCGGTTTCATCGCCTTCCGCGCCATCGAGAACGCCAGCACGCCGATCCAGCCCGCGTTCGACGTCGACGACATGGGCAAGCTGGCCAGCGGCAACCTGTACGCGCCCGATCCCGAGAGCGACGCGCTCAAGGCCGCCGCCGAGCAGGCGTACCGGGCCGCCCAGTTGAAGAAGGGCCGCTCGGGAGCGGGGGACAACCCCAAGGACATCGACTGGGTGGTGCCGAAGCGGGCGCCGGCCGGCGACGGCTTCCCCGCCGTGAACTTCCCGCCCGGCAGCGACCCCTCACCGGGCAGCAACAAGGCCACCGCCAAGGCCATGCTCGGCCAGTTCGGCTTCGGCGGGGACCAGTGGGGCTGCCTGGAGGCGCTCTGGACGAAGGAGAGCGGCTGGAACGAGCGGGCGATGAACCGCTACTCCGGCGCGTACGGCATCCCGCAGTCCCTGCCCGGCACCAAGATGGCCAGTGCCGGCGCGGACTGGCAGACCAACGCCGCCACCCAGATCAAGTGGGGCCTGGGCTACATCAAGGGACGCTACGGCACCCCGTGCGCCGCCTGGGGGCACTCGCAGAGGGTGGGCTGGTACTAGCCGACGGGGCCCTCGCCTAAAGAGGCACAGGTCCAGGTCAACTTTCCTTCTGCAATCGGCAAGCCGCCGCGCCCGATACGTGTAGACGGGCGCAGGCTGACCGCATGGGTGTGAAGGTCAGTGTGATCGTCAATGTCCACAATCCGGGTGACACCGCCGACGCGTGCCTCCGCTCCGCCCTGGAGCAGACGATGCCCGCGGCCGACTACGAAGTGATCCTCGTGGACGACGGGTCCACGGACGGGATCGCGGAGCGCCTGGACGCCATCGCGGCGGCCCGCGACAACGTTCGGACGTTTCACCTGCCGTGCACGGGCTCGCCGATGCGCGGCCGCAACGTCGGCCTCGGGGTCGCGCGCGGAGACTATGTCTTCTTCCTGGACCAGGGCGACCGGCTGGAGCGCGACGCGATCGCGCGCATGCACGACCGCGCCGTGGAGACCGACGCCGACGTGCTGATCGGCCGCCTGGTACGCGACCACGGCCCGCCGATGATCGCCTTCACGCGCAGCACCGCCCGTGCTGACGTCCTGCGCGACCGCCTGCTCGGCCTGCTCAGCCCCCAGCAGCTCTACCGCCGCGCCTTCCTGGAGGAGCACGAGCTGGGCTTCTCGGTGCCCGGCGGGCGGCTGGCCGAGCAGGCGTTCGTGATGCGGGCGTATCTGCACGCCAAGGTCATCGCCGTGCTCGCCGAGCACGTGTGCTGCCACCTCGGCGAGCGGCCGAAGGCCGAGGAGGACCCCCGGGCGATGGCCAGGGACCTGCGGGTGCTGCTCGACGACGTCGACACCTACGTCGGCCAGGGCCGCCAGCGCGACCGCATGTACGCCTACTGGTACCGCTACGCCGTCCTCCGCCCGCTGCTGACCAGCAGGTTCGCCGACTCCTCCGTCGACAGGGGCATGCACTTCCGCCTCGTCCAGGAGCTCATGGCCGAGCGTTTCCCCGAGCGGCTCGACCGCTACCTGCCCGTCCAGTTGCGCGTCGTGGCCGCGTTCGTCCGCAAGGGGCGCCTGGACCAGATCGTGCTGCTGTCGAACTGCTCCAGGCGGGCCGGGTTGCGTGCCGAGCTCACCGAGGTCCGCTGGGACGCGCACGTGCTGGTGCTCGGGCTCACCGTGGAGGTCAAGCGCGGCGACGGCCGCCCCGACCGATACCGCAGGGACGGCGGGCGCCTGCACTGGATCCCGCCGCGCGCCATCGACGCCAGGCTCCTCGACGAGGACGTCACCGACGTGAGCGAGGCCGTCGAACGGGCCCGCATCGAGGTCTACGTACGGCACACCGAGACGGGCCTCATCCACTTCCTGCCACTGGCCCAGCGGGTGGAGGTGGTCGAGGAGGGCCGGCGCCACGTCCGGGTGCAGATCAAGGGCGAGACCAGGATCGACGTGACCGCCGCCGCGCTCGGTGAGCCGCTCAGGCAGGGCCAGTGGGAGGTGCACGTCCGCATGTACGGCGGCGCCAACCAGGCCAGGAGCCGGGTCAGCCGGCCCGAGGGCCCGCTCAACTGCCTGGGCGTGCTGGCCCAGCGGCCCAGGATGCGGCTGGTGGTGCCGTGCTGGTCCGACCGTGGCGAGCTGGGCCTGGCGGTCGAGCCGCGCTCGTTCTCGGAGTCGATCGCGCTGGTGTCGCCGGGGGTGGAGGTCAAGCAGGTCGACGGGCACGCGTACGTCGTGCTGCCGGTCCCGTACGTGCCGCCGAGCGGCGGACCGCCGCTGGAGCTGGTGCTGCGCAGCACCCGTCGGCGCCCGCGCGAGGTGTCCGCCCCCGCGCTGGCCGAGGCCGGGGTGCCCGGCAAGCTCGCCGGGCAGCTCGTGGCCAAGCTGCCGGTCAGCCGGATGATGCCGGCCGCCGACCGCCTCGGTCCCGGCGGCTGGGCGGCGTCGCTGCGCTCGCCGGACGAGGAGATCGGGCTGCGGTTCGCGCTGGAGGTGCGCAGGGGCAAGGTCGAGGTGCGGCCCGCCGCCGCGGTCGATCCCGAGCGGCGCTCGCCCCTGGGCAGGGACACCGTGCTGCACCGGATGGGCCGGCGTCTGCCCGGCGCGCGGCACATGGTCCGCCTGGCGCGCGCGGGCAGGCACCGCTACCTCAGCTGACCCAGCCCTCCAGCTCCTCGAAGGCGCTTCTGAAGACGGGCAGCATCGGTTTGAGCCGCTCGGGGTGGACGTCCACCAAGCTGTCCAGGTGGTTGCCGCCATCGACCCGGTGGTATCTGAACGGCCGGTGCGGCCCGACCATCTTCGCGTAGACGTCGGAGCCACGGGAGATCGGCAGCAGCGCGTCGAGCGTCCCGTGGATCGTGATCAGCGGCTTGGTGATCCGGCCGGTGAGCGCAATCTTCGCCACCGCGGCGTACGGCCGGCGGCGGTCGTAGTCGTAGTCGGCCGCCGCGCCCTGGTAGGACGGGTCCAGCTCCTTCTGGTAGAGCTGCTGGGTGAGCTCCCAGTAGTGCTGCCGGTGGAACGGCCACAGGAACTCCGAGCCGGCCGCGAACCCGGCCGCCCGCACCCCGGCCTCGTCCGGGTACGCCTTCAGCGCCTGGGGCAGGAAGCTCAGCAGGTTGTCGCCCTTGACCCGCCAGAGTGTGCCCTCCCAGTCCACGCCGCCGTCGTAGAGCCACCCGCGGTTCTCCAGCTGCCACCTGACCAGGTAGCCGCCGTTGGAGATGCCGGCGACGAACGTGCGCCGGGGTTTCTGGCCGTACCGTTGCCCGACCACGGCCTTGGCGGCAACCGTGAGCTGGGTGAGGCGGTGGTTCCACTCGGCGATGGCGTCGCCCGGGTGGCGGCCGTCCTGGTGGAAGTTCACGCCGACGTTGCCCTTGTCGGTGGCGGCGAACGCATACCCCTTGGACAGGACCCAGTCGGAGATCGTGTAGTCGTTGGCGTACTGCTCCCTGTTGCCCGGGGTGCCGCTGACGACGAGGCCGCCGTTCCAGTCGTCCGGGAGCCTGATCACGAACTGCGAGTCGTGGTTCCAGCCGTGCGTGGTGTTGGTGGTGGACGTGTCGGGGAAGTAGCCGTCGATCTGCGTGCCGGGCACGCCCGCCGGGTTGACGGTGGCGGCCGAGTGCAGCCCGGCCCAGTCCGCCGGGTCGGTGTGGCCGGTCTTGGTGGTGCCCGCGGTGGTCAGGTCGTCGAGCGTGGCGATCACGGCGCGTTCCGCGCCGGGCACCGTGAGCTGCGGCACGGGCGTCAACAAGCTCGCCACCAGGGTGAGCGGGACCAGCATCACGCCTCCCTGAGGTGGTCGCCGAGCAGGCGGTGGAAGGCGGCGGGGTGCTCCAGGTGCGGGCTGTGGCCGCAGTCGTCCAGCACGACCTCGCGGTACGGCCCGTAGCGCTCCAGGACCGCCCTGGTCTGGGTCACCATCGGCTGCGCCGGCGTGCCGGGGGAGCCGGGCACGACGCCGAGCACGCCCAGGTGGGCCAGGTCGAACAGGGACGTGTCGGAGACGATCACGTCGTCGGCGCCCCTGATCCACAGGATGGGCGGCTTGGGGGCGATCTCGTGGAGGTCGTCCAGGCGGAAGTGGGTGGGGGTGAGGGCGTTGAGCACGCCGTGCTTGCCGGGGGCCACGTGCGGCCACGCGGCGGAGGTGGCCGCGTCGCCCGGGTAGTGGGTCTCGCCCACCCGGGTGGTGAGCATCGACCGCAGGTAGAAGTCCTCGTCGGGAATGGGGCCGTTCTTCACGTAGGCCGAGCGGAAGACGTTGCGCGGGGATGTAGGTGATTCGTCCGACATGTCGCCCGCCTTCAGCCGGGCCACGAAGTCCGGATTCGCGGCCCCGGCTCCCGAGCCCGTGCCGTCGAGGTGGGTCAGCCGGCCGTCGGGGCCCTCCGTGCCGCCGTAGCCGTACGGGGAGACCGGGTTGACCAGGGTGACGCTCCTGACGGCGGCCGGCCGGTCGCGCAGGGCCTGCAGGACGACGCCGCCGCCCATGCTCCACCCGACCAGGTGGACCCCGTCCAGGCCCAGCTCCGCGATCAGCTCCAGCACGTCGTCGGAGTAGTCGCGCAGGCCCCGCGTGGCGTCCACCGGCTCGGGATCGGTCTCGCCGAAGCCACGAAGGTCGACCGCGAGCGGGCGGTACCCCTCAGGCAGCGCCGCCATGGCGTCGCGCCAGAACGCGGCCGAGGAGACGTTGCCGTGCACGAACAGCACGGGCTCGCCGGCGTCCCTGCCCGCGACGGTCAGGACGTTCTGGGTGAGCCTCCGCGTGGGGAGCTTCATCGCGTGTGGATCCTTTCCGCCAGGTCGCGGCCCTGGGTCTCGCGTGCGGCGTAGACGGCGGTCAGGGTGAGCAGCGCCGCCAGACCGAGGTAGACCGAGATGGGCACGCTGCTGGAGTAGGTCTTCAGCAGCGTGACCGCGATGATCGGGGCCAGCGCGCCCGCCACGATGGCCGACAGCTGCGCGCCGATCGACACGCCGGTGTAGCGCATCCTGGTGCCGAACAGCTCGGTGAAGAAGGCCGCCTGCGGGCCGTACATCATGCCGTGGAAGATCAGGCCGACCGTGACCGCCAGGGTGATCGCCAGGAAGTTGCCCGTGTCGACCAGCGGGAAGAAGGCGAAGATCCACACCCCGGTGCCGGCGGCACCGGCCAGGTAGATCGGGCGGCGGCCGACGCGGTCGGACAGCGCGCCCCACATCGGGATCGTGACGAAGTGGACGGCGGAGGCGATCAGCACGGCGTTCAGCACGGTCGAGTTCGCGATGCCGGTGGTCTTGGCGTAGGTGATGACGAAGACTGTCAGCAGGTAGAAGGAGATGTTCTCGGCCAGGCGCGCGCCGATCGCGATGATCACGTCCTTCCAGTGGTGGCGCAGCACGCCGACGATCGGCGCCCGCTTCTCGGGCGGAGCCTGCTGGAAGACCGGCGACTCGCTGATCGACAGCCGGATCCACAGGCCGATCAGCACCAGCACGCCCGACAGCAGGAACGGCACCCGCCAGCCCCACGACAGGAACGCCTCGTCCGGCTGCCAGGCGGCCAGCGCCGCCAGCACGCCGGTGGCCAGCAGGTTCCCGCCCGGCGCGCCGGCCTGCGGCCAGGACGCCCAGAAGCCGCGCCGGCCGCTGTCGCCGTGCTCGGAGACGATGAGCACGGCGCCGCCCCACTCGCCGCCCAGGGCGAAGCCCTGCACCAGCCTGAGCGCCGTCAGCAGCAGCGCCGCGGCCGGCCCGAGGCTCGCGTACGTCGGCAGGCAGCCGATGAGGAACGTGGCGGTGCCCATCATCAGCAGGCTGACGACCAGCAGCGTCTTGCGGCCGATCCGGTCGCCGAAGTGGCCGAAGACCAGGCCGCCGAGCGGGCGGGCGACGAATCCGACGGCGTAGGTGAGGAACGACAGCAGCGTGCCGGTCAGCGGGTCGGAGTCGGGGAAGAAGAGCTTGTTGAACACCAGGGCGGCTGCCGAGCCGTACAGGAAGAAGTCGTACCACTCGATGGTGGTGCCGATCAGGCTCGCGGCGACGATCTTCTTGATGGAAGTGGCCATGCCGGTCACGCTAAAGAGTGACCGGCGTCACTCATATGGAGTCCGGGCCCACAGTCTGCCGAGTGGATGTGTGGCCGAGCCGGTGCAACCGGAGCGCCAGCTGGATCTCCAGCGCTCGCTCCGGCTCCAGCCAGCCGTCGCCGAGCAGCTTGCCGATCCGGTCCAGGCGCTGCGTGACGGTGTTGACGTGGATGTGCATGGCCTCGGCCGTACGGGAGGGGGAACCTCCGGTGCCGAAGTACGCCGACAGCGTGTCGGCCAGCACGGTGCCCCTGCGCGCGTCGTAGTCGATCACCGCGCCGAGCACCCGGTCCACGAAGCCGCGCACGTCGCGGCCGTCGCCCACGAGCAGCCCGACGAAGCCCAGCTCGGCCGCGCTCGCCCCGTCCCCGGCCCGCCCGAGCGCGATCAACGCCTCGGCACACCGCCGCGCCTCCTGATAAGCCGCGGCGACGTCCCCCACCCAAGCCCCGGCGACCACACCGGCCCGCGGCCGGTCACCCGCCCTCGGCCCGGCGGCATCCCGTGGTCCATTCCTCGCCGCTCCCGCCGTCGCCGCCGCGCCGAGTGAGGCGCTGAGCTCGGCCGCCACCCGCTGCGCGATGGCGCCCGCGTTGTCGCCCGGCAACAGCAGCACCACCTCGCCCGCCCGGCCGGCGGCTAGCCCGTGCCGGAGCGCGGCCTGCGACGACGCCCAGAAGGCCGCTCGCTCCCGCTGCCCGTCGTGCCGCGCCACCACGACGACATGCGGCGCGCCGAGATCGATGCCCAGCCTGCGGGCCCGGTCGGCGAGCCCGGGGGAGTCCGGCCGCGAGATCAGGTCGTCGAGCAGTTCGCCCCTGACCCGCCCCTCGGCCTCGGCCACACTCCTGCGGAACAGCAGCAGCAGCGCGCACACCAGCGCCGCCCGCTCCAGGATCCGCTCGTCGGCGTCGTCACTGCGCAGGATCAGCGTGCACAACGGCTCCCCGCCGACGTCCACGGACGCGATCAGCAGATCGCCCCGGCGCACGGTACGCCCCAGCGCCCTGGACGCCTGCGCCGCCTCGAACACCCCGGAATCGAGCTCACCCACGTTACCCGTGAGCGGCCGCCCGAGATCGTCGAGCACCGCCAGCGACCCGCCCAGCACGTCGGTCACCACGGCCACCACGTCCTCGATCCCGCCACCGCGCAGCACCAGCGAGGTCATCCGGTCGTGGGCCAGAGCCGCCCGCTCCACCGCCTCGCCGTGCTCCCTGGCCGTTCTGTGGGCCTGGGACAGCTCCTCCAGCGCGTTCCTGGTCTCCTGCAGCAGCCGGGCGTTGTCGATCGCGACGGCGGCGTGCGCGGCCAGGCTGGCCAGCAGCGACACCTCCTCCTGATGGAACGGCCTGGCGCTGCGGTTGGCCGCCATCAGCACGCCGATCACCCGCTTGCCCAGCCGTAGCGGGACGCCCAGGATCGCGACCAGGCCCTCCTCCTTGACGGCCTCGTCGATGTGGTCCTTGTGCCGGAACCGGTCGTCGGCGAAATAGTCGGCCGTCGAGTACGGCGTCGCCGTCTGCGCCACCAACCCGCCCAGCCCCGCCCCCATGGCCAGCCGCAGCGCCCGGAGCTTGGCCGAGATCGACCCGTCGGTGACCCGCATGTACGTGTCGCCCTGCGCGGGGTCGTGCAGGGTCATGTACGCGACGTCGGTCGCCAGGAGCTGCCTGGCCCGGTGCACGATGGCCTCCAGCACGGCGTCCAGGTCGCGCAGCGCCGCCAGGTCGCCGGCGGTGTCGTACAGCGCCGACAGCTCCGCCTCGCGCCTGGCCCGCCGCTTGAGCAGGGCGCGCACCTTCAGCGCCTCGACCTTGGCCTGCTCCAGGTCCTCGATCTCGGCCGGATCCGCGCCCCGCGCCCTGGCCTCGATGATCGGCCCCTCGAACTCGACCGCCGAGGCCTCCCTGGCCAGCAGCTCAAGGAAGGCCCTGCTCATTGCCTCACCCCGTGAGGCGGCTCGGTCGCCATATGCCGCCGCCTTCCCCCGCTCTGGTCGCTGCGCTCCCGCCGCTCCTCCAGACGACGGCACTCCCTCGCGTGCTCATTGCCTCACTCCGTGAGGCGGCTCGGTCGCCATATGCCGCCGCCTTCCCCCGCTCTGGTCGCTGCGCTCCCGCCGCTCCTCCAGACGACGGCACTCCCTCGCGTGC
>NZ_JBITMD010000015.1:0-72347 GCF_044465905.1 Nonomuraea sp. NPDC049480 | reverse complement strand
CGTCTCACTAGCGGGCCGTCCAGCCGCCGTCCACCGGCAGTGACACGCCGGTGATGAAGGCGCCGCTCGGCCCGCACAGGTAGGCGACCAGCTCGGCCACCTCCTCGGGCTCGATCAGCCGCTTGATCGCGGCGGGCTGCAGCATGATGTTCTCCACGACGTCGTCAGGCTCGATGCCGTGCACCGTGGCCTGGTCGGCGATCTGCGCCTCGACCAGCCCGGTCCGCACGTACGCGGGGCAGACACAGGTCGAGGTCACCCCGTGTGGCGCCCCTTCCAGCGCCACGACCTTGGAAAACCCCTCCAGCCCGTGCTTGGCCGCCGTGTACGCCGACTTGAACGGCGAGGCCCGCAGCCCGTGCACCGACGAGATGTTCACGAACCGCCCCCAGCCCCTGGCGTACATGCCGGGCAGCACCCGCCGCGCGATCAGGAACGGCGCCTCCACCATGACGCGCAGCATCGTGGCGAACACCTCGGGCGGGAACTCCTCGATCGGCGCGACGTGCTGGAACCCGGCGTTGTTCACCACGATGTCGACGGGCTCGTCCGGCAGCGCGGCCACGAACCCGGGATCGCTCAGATCGGCCACCACGGCCGCGCCGCCCAGCTCGGCGGCCACCTTCTCGGCGGGCTCGGCCCGCAGGTCGACGACCAGCACCCTGGCCCCGGCCGCGGCCAGCCGGCGCGCGCAGGCCGCCCCGATGCCGCCCCCGGCCCCCGTCACCAGCGCGGTCCGCCCAGTCAGCTCCTTCGCCATACCCCGAACCCTAGGCGGTGGCCGCGCCGGGACGCATGGGTGCCGGCGACATAGATCGGTGCCTCCCTATGTGGATCAATGAGTCTGCTATCTTTGGACACATGATCGCGTATTCGCTCCAGTGGTGGCCCGCCTCCTAGGCGGACCTCCCAGCGCATACGCACACCGGCCGCCTCGACGAGGCGGCCGTCGGTATCTGTACGCGCCCCCGTCGAGCTCTGAAGAAAGGGGCGCTCATCGTGACCGACACCACCACCACCTGGGCCGACCTGCTCGCCATGCTCCTCGAAGGCGTGTCGCTCACCTCCCGCCAGGCCGCCTGGGCCATGGAGCAGATCATGTCCGGGGAGGCGACGAACGCCCAGATCGCCGCGTTCGCCGTCGCCCTGCGGGCCAAGGGCGAGAGCGTGGAGGAGGTATCCGGGCTGGCCGACGGCATGCTGACCAGATCAGCCGCGATCCGGGTCTCCGGCGACCCCGTGGACCTCGTCGGCACCGGCGGCGACCGTGCCCACACCGTGAACATCTCCACGATGGCCGCCATCGTGGCCGCCGCCGTGGGCGTGAAAGTCGTCAAGCACGGCGGGCGGGCCGCCACCTCCAAGGCGGGAGCCGCCGACGTGCTGGAGGAGCTGGGCGTGGTCATCGACCTGCCGCCGGCCGCTGTGGTGGACATCGCGGAAGAGATCGGCATCACGTTCTGCTTCGCGCCCGCGTTCAACCCGGCGATGCGGCGGACCGCGGGGCCGCGTCGCGAGCTGGGCGTCCCCACGGTCTTCAACTTCCTGGGCCCGCTCACCAACCCCGCCCTGCCCCCGGCGCAGGCCGTCGGCGTCTTCCACTCCGAAATGGCGCCCGTCATCGCGGGGGTCCTGGCCGAGCGCGGCGGCTCCTCACTGGTCTTCAGAGGCGACGACGGGCTCGACGAGCTGACGACCTGCGGCCCCTCGACCATCTGGGTCGTACGCCGCGGCACCGTCACACGTACCGCCTTCGATCCCGCCGACCTGTCGATCCCGCGCGCCCGCCTCGACGACCTGCGCGGCGGCGACGCGCGGGACAACGCCGCCGTGGCGCGGACCGTCCTGTCGGGCGAGCGGGGCCCGGTGCGCGACATCGTCCTGCTGAACGCGGCCGCCGCCGTCGTGGCCGCCGAGGGCACGCCGCTCGAGAACGAGCTCACGCCCGCCCTGGCCGGCGCCTACAAGCGCGCAGCCGACGCCGTGGACTCCGGTGCCGCCCTGTCCCTGCTCACCCGCTGGGGGCACGCCACGCGGTCTCTGAGGGCCTAGGGCGGGCCATTGAGAGCACGTCGAGCGCGGCGTCGAGCTGGTCCTCGGTCAGGGTGCCGTCGGCCACGTGGCCGCGCTCGACGACGACCTCGCGGATGGTCTTGCGCTCGGCGAGTGCCTGCTTGGCGATCCTGGCGGCCTCCTCGTAGCCGACGTACTTGTTCAGCGGCGTGACGATCGACGGGGACGACTCTGCGTACTCGCGCATGCGCTGCGTGTTCGCCGTGATGCCCGTGACGCAGCGGTCGGCGAGCAGCCGCGAGACGTTGGCCAGCAGCCTGATCGACTCGAGGATGTTGCGCGCGATGAGCGGCAACTGCACGTTGAGCTCGAAGGTGCCGGACGCGCCGGCGAACGTGATCGCCGCGTCGTTGCCGATCACTTGAGCCGCGACCATGGCCGTGGCCTCGGGGATCACCGGATTGACCTTGCCCGGCATGATCGACGAGCCGGGCTGCAGGTCGGGCAGGTTGATCTCGCCGAGCCCCGCCCGCGGCCCTGAGCCCATCCAGCGGAGATCGTTGGCGATCTTGTTCAGCGACACGGCCACCACCTTGAGCTGCCCGGACAGCTCCACGATGGAGTCCTGCGCGCCCTGCGCCTCGAAGTGGTCGGGCGCCTCGGCGAACTTGATGCCGGTGGCCTCGCTGAGCTTGGCGACGGCCTTCTCGGCGAAGCCGGGCGGCGTGTTGATGCCGGTGCCGACGGCCGTGCCGCCGAGGGCCAGCTCCACCACGTGGACGAGCGCGCCCTTGACGCGGTTGACGCCGTGCTCGATCTGCGTGGCGTACCCGCCGAACTCCTGGCCGAGCGTGACCGGCGTGGCGTCCATCAGATGGGTACGCCCCGACTTGACGACCCCGTCGAACTCCATCGCCTTGGCCCGCAGCGCGGTCGCCAGGTGTTGCAGCGACGGCACCAGGTGGTAGATCACCTCGGTGGCGGCGGCGACATGGATGGAGGTGGGGAACACGTCGTTGGACGACTGCGAGGCGTTGACGTGGTCGTTCGGATGGACGGGCCGGCCGAGCCGCTCTTCGGCCAGCGTGGCGATGACCTCGTTGGCGTTCATGTTCGACGAGGTGCCGGAGCCAGTCTGGAACACGTCGATGGGGAACTGGTCGTCGTGCTCGTTGTCGGCCACGTCGGCGGCCGCCTGCGCGATGGCTTCGGCCATGTCCTTGTCGATCACGCCCAGCTCGCCGTTGACCTCGGCGGCGACCGCTTTGATCAGGCCCAGCGCGGCGATGTGGGACGGCTCGAGCGGCCGTCCCGAGATCGGGAAGTTCTCCACTGCCCGCTGGGTCTGCGCACGCCACCTCGCACCTGCGGGCACACGAACCTCGCCCATCGAGTCATGTTCGATTCTGAACTCGCTCATGACTTCCAGTCTGAACCACGACCTCCGCCGATCAGCGGGTGGTCGGCCGCCGATCGGATGGAGCAGCCGGTGGTCGGGTCAGCTGGAGAACAGCGCCACGATGAGCACGGCGATCACCACGGCGGCCGCGGCGGCCACCGCCATGAGCACCAGCATGCCGTTGCGGTTGCCCGCGGGTTTCTGCTCCGGCTGGCCGGCGATGGCGAACAGATCCGTCCCCAGGCCCTTCCCCTGGTGAACCCCCTGCTGACCTTGCTGCCCTTGTGGCCCGTACTGTCCCGGCTGCCCCGGCCCCGGCTGGCCTGGCTGGCCCGGCTGCCCCGGCTGGCCGTGCTGCTGGGCGCCCGGCGGCATGCCGTGCTGCTGTTGCATCGGAGGCGTGGGCAGCGGATAGACCTGCTGGCCCGGCGAACCGCTCGGCGGCGTCTGGATGCGCATCGTGGTGATGGCGCCCTCGTCGCCCGGCTGCTGGGGCGGCGGGCCCTGCTCCGGCCCCGCGGGGAACGGCCCCTTGGGCCGCGCGATGCTCACCGTCCGCTCGGGATCGTAGCCCGCCGCGGCCGGCCCTCCGCCCGGCTGCCCAGGCCCACCGGCCCGCGGCACGGGCGTGGTCCCCTGCGCGGCCGGCCCGGCCTGGCCGCCGCCCGGCCTCGCACCGGCGCTTTGCCCGGTCCCCGCGCCTTGGCCCGCCTGACCGGCGCCCTGCCCCGTGGGACCGGCGCCCTGCCCTGCGGGACCGGCGCCCTGACCAGCGCCGCCGCCCGGGGCGGCAGTGCCGCGTGCGCCCGCTGCGGGGCTCATGGATGCCGCCTGCTGTCCCTGCGGCACGGTCGGCGCGTTCGGCCCGCGCACCGGACCCTGCGGCCCTGATCCCGTTCCTCGCCCTTGTGGACCGGACCCCGGCCCATGAGGACCAGATCCCGGTCCTTGCCCCGAGCCCGGTACACCAGGCCCGCCCGGGCCCGGTACGCCGCGCCCGGTGGGGCCCTGGCCGCGGGCGCCGGGGCCGTGACCGGCCGGACCCGCGGGAGCGCCAGGGCCGGGCATTCCGGGCCTGGCGGGACCGCCGACGCCGGGTCCTTGGGATCCCGGACCGCCGGGGCCGGGAGCTCCCGGGCCGGCGGGGGTCTCCGGAGCGGCGAATGGGTCGGGCAAAGCGGCCTCCTGCGCCATAAGAGCCTCGGCCGTGACCACCGGCATCTCGCTCGTCGGGGTGTCGGCGACCATGCGCAGCAGGGTCTCCGCCTTGGCAGCGCCGAGCCGCTGCCGGTAGTCCTTGGTGAGCAGCCCGTTCAGCACGGGACGCAGCTGCCCCGCCTGCGTGGGCGGGTCGGCGCTCTCGCTGAGCAGCGCCGCCAGCGTCTCGGCGATCGTGGACCGCTCGTACGCCGGCCGCCCCTCGACGGCGAAGTACAGCGTCGCGCCGAGCGACCAGATGTCCGACTCGGGACCGGTGTACTCGCCCCTGGCACGTTCCGGGGCCGTGTAACCGGGGGAGCCGATCACCATGCCCGTTCTCGTCAGCCGGGAGTCGCCCTCGGCCTTGGCGATGCCGAAGTCGGTCAGCACCACCCGGCCGCGCTCGGTGATGAGTACGTTGCCCGGCTTGACGTCGCGGTGGGTGATGCCGCGCGCGTGCGCGGCCCGCAGGGCGCCGAGCAGGTCGACGCCGATCTCCGCCACGAGCCGCGGCGGCAGCGGCCCCTCCTCCTCGATGACCTGCTCCAGCGAGCGGCCCTCGATGAGCTCCATGATGATCCACGGACTGTCGTCGTGGATCAGCACGTCATGGATGGAGGCGACGGACGGGTGGTTGATCCGCGCTGCGAGGCGGCCTTCGCGGACCATGCGTTCGCGCAGCTCGGTCCGCTGTTCCTCGGTCAAGCCCGAGTCCTGGCGGATTTCCTTGACCGCCACCTCGCGCCCGAGCGCGCGGTCGCGGGCGCGCCACACGGTGCCCATGGTGCCCCGACCGAGGGGGGCGATGAGCTCGTAGCGCTCCGCGAGCAGGCGTGTCTGCTGTTCCGGCATGAGACGAAGATATCGATTCTCGCTTGGGAAGTGCTTTACCCTCGCTTGCGAAGTTCTCTTGGCCAGAACCGCCGAGGAAGGCACAACTTTATCACCGTCGCTTTGAAGCGAGCATAAGCCGACAGCGTGGGCCGCGGTTCAACGCGCTTCCTGTGCACGCCCTCGCCGGGTTTGCGTTCTTGCCGGGGCGCGGGCACGGACATGGTCGCCGTGGTGACGTCCGCCCGGTGGAGCCCGCGGTGCGCGGGCCTGCGTGTGAAAGACGGGGACGTGATCACCGGCCCGGAACGTGCGGACCTGCGCGGGGTCAGCGGCTCCTCGGCCGAGCCTCCCGCGGCCACCCTGGCCAGCATGAGCGAGGCGCGTACGGAGTCGAGCCTGGTCTGCGGGTCGATCCTGAGCAGCGCGTCGAGCACGGGGGCCAGCGGGCCCGCCTTGGTCATCGGGATCGGCTCGCCGCTGGTCAACGCCGCGAGCGCGGCGGCGGCCGTACGGCGGCCGTGCAGGCCCCTGCCCTCGACGGCGGTGTAGAGGGTCGCGCCGAACGACCACAGATCGCCCGCGGGGCTGGCCTTGGAGCCGAGCACCCGCTCGGGGGCGATGTAACCGGCGGACCCCAGAACGATGCCCGCCTGGGTGATGGAAACCTCACCTTCGAGTGCGGCCAGGCCGAAGTCGGTGAGGACCGCGCGGTCCTCGGTCACCAGCACGTTGCTCGGCTTGACGTCGCGGTGCAGGATGCCCTTGGCGTGCACGGCCCGCAGCGCGCCGAGGATCTGCCGTCCGATCTCGGCGACCCTGCGCGGCTCCAGCGCGCCCTCCTCCTGGATGAGCTGCTCCAGGGACTTGGCCCGGAGCAGCTCCATCACGATCCACGGCCGGTCGTCCTCGGTGACCACGTCGAAGACGGTGATGACCGACGGATGAGCGACCATCGCGGTAGCCCGGCCCTCACGCTCGGTACGCGCGCACAGCTCGGCACGCAGCTCCTCGTCGAGCACGGCGGGCAGTCGCACTTCCTTGACCGCCACGTGGCGGTTGAGCAGCTCGTCATGCGCCCGCCAAACGGTGCCCATGCCGCCGCGGCCGACCGGCTCCAGAAGCCGATAGCGCGCGGCGAGGAGGTAACCGGAGGGCGCACGCATGCCTGGCAGCTTACCTATTTGTGTAAACCGACCAGTAGAGGCGCGGCCGATAATTTGTTGCGAACTTAAGTCAACCCGCCTGACTCGTCACGTCAGCTAACCTCCCGGCCACATCCGTCCAGTTGATGAGGCCCCCAGTTTCTCGACGTAGTCGGGGCGCACGTTCCGATACTGAAGGTAGTACGCGTGCTCCCATGCGTCGAGCATGAGCACTGCCGACGTGGCGGTGGGCAGCCGCCGGAAGGCGCCGAACGTACCGGAGTGCTCGCCGACGGCGTCACTGAGCGCTCCGCCGGGGCGGTCGCCGCCGTCGGGGGAGAGGTTCTCCCAGAAGGTCGAGTGCGGCATGTGCCCCGGCAGGTTGAAGGCGAACGTCTTCTTCAGGCCCATCGAGTGGGTGAAGTCGCCGGATGGCCGGCTCCGGCGCGGGGGCGGCCACGGCCGCCCGCGCACGCCTGGGAGGCCCCGCTTTCCCGCAGCTCACCGCGGATGTGTCGGCCGGCACACACGTGCCACGCGGAAATGTGCATGATGCCTACTAGGGGACTTTCACGCGTACGGCCGGCCGGCTGACAGGGAACTATAAGGGGCCGTCAGCGAGTTGTAAGGGTGCCGTAAGGGGGCGGGGGCATGGTAGAGCCAAGAACAGAGGGCGAACTCCCGGAGACGGCCGAAAGTGTCAGTGCCGTTCGTCACACTGGGAGTACATCCAGAGCTCGACAACTAACGAACAGCTATTGAAGGACGTGATGAAGATGCGCCAGACACAGATTCGCCGCCGGCCGAGGAAGCCGAGCGCGATCTCGCTGGACCTTCGCACGCCGTCGGGGCGCAAGCTGCCCTTTTGACCATTCAGAATCAGCGCAATCTGAGAGGTGCGCGATGTGCAGTCACTATCCCGCTTGTCCCAGTGCCGACTCGCCGAACCGTGAGGCGTCGCACGTGATCTCGTCCCACCCCGACCAGGGCTGGAGCCTTCTGTGCAACGGTGTCGTGCTGTTCGATGACACAGGCTTGCTCCTGCCTGACGGCACCGTGGTGGCGCCGCACCGGGCGCCGATGCAACTGGCCGCCTGACCCCCGCTTCCGACGCCGGTGCCGAGCGGCGTAAAGGACCACCCGGCACCCTCTCGCGTCAGCCTCCGCTCAGCGGCGCCCGATCGTCAGGACCGGTCCGGTCCGGTCGGTGAAGAAGTCGTCTCCCTTGTCGTCGACGACGATGAACGCCGGGAAGTCCACCACCTCGATCTTCCACACCGCTTCCATCCCCAGCTCGGGGTACTCCAGCACGTCCACCTTCTTGATGCAGTCCTGCGCCAGCCTGGCCGCCGGACCGCCGATGGAGCCCAGGTAGAACCCGCCGTACTTCTGGCAGGCCTCCGTCACCTGCTTCGACCTGTTGCCCTTGGCCAGCATCACCATCGAGCCGCCGGCCGCCTGGAAACGCTCGACGTACGAGTCCATCCGCCCGGCCGTCGTGGGACCGAATGAGCCGGAGGCGTAGCCCTCGGGCGTCTTGGCCGGACCCGCGTAGTAGACCGCGTGGTCCTTCAGGTATTGAGGCATCTCGCCGCCGTTGTCCAGCAGCTCGGCGATCTTCGCGTGCGCGATGTCGCGGGCGACGACGAGCGGACCGGTGAGGGACAGCCGGGTCTTGACCGGATATTTCGTCAGCTCGGCAAGGATGTCCTGCATCGGCCGGTTGAGATCGATACTTACGACATCGTCGGACAGGTGGTCGTCGGTCGTCTCCGGCAGGAAGCGCGCCGGGTCCGTCTCCAACTGCTCCAGGAAGACGCCCTCCGGCGTGATCTTCGCCAGCGCCTGGCGGTCGGCCGAGCACGACACGGCGATGGCCACCGGACAGGAGGCCCCGTGGCGCGGCAGGCGGATGACGCGGACGTCGTGGCAGAAGTACTTGCCGCCGAACTGCGCCCCGATCCCCAGCTTCTGCGTCAGCTCGAAGACCTTCTGCTCCATCTCCAGGTCGCGGAACCCGTGCCCGGACGGCGATCCCTCGGTGGGGATCGAGTCGAGGTAGCGGGCGCTGGCGTACTTGGCGGTCTTGAGCGCGTACTCGGCGGAGGTGCCGCCCACGACCACGGCCAGGTGGTACGGCGGGCAGGCCGCGGTGCCCAGCGAACGGATCTTCTCCTCCAGGAAGGCCATCATTCGCTTCTCGTTGAGCACGGCCTTGGTCTCCTGGTACAGGAACGACTTGTTGGCCGAGCCGCCGCCCTTGGCCATGAACAGCAGTTTGTACTCGTCCGGGTGGCCGTTCGGATCCTCGGCGTACAGCTCGATCTGGGCGGGGAGGTTGTTGCCCGTGTTCTTCTCCTCCCACATGGTCAGCGGGGCCATCTGGGAGTAGCGCAGGTTGAGGCGGGTGTAGGCGTCGTACACACCGTGGGTGATGTGCTCGGCGTCGCGCCCGTCGGTCAGCACGTGGCGGCCGCGCTTGCCCATGACGATCGCGGTGCCGGTGTCCTGGCACATCGGCAGCACGCCGCCGGCCGAGATGGAGGCGTTCTTCAACAGGTCGAGCGCCACGAAGCGGTCGTTGCCGCTGGACTCGGGGTCATCGACGATCTTCCTGAGCTGGGCGAGGTGGGACGCCCGCAGGTAGTGGGAGATGTCGTGCACGGCCGTCTCGGTGAGCAGCCGCAACGCCTCCGGGGCGACCTCGAGGAACGTACGCCCAGCCGCCTCGACCTTCCGCACCCCCTCCGTCGTGATCAGCCGATACTCGGTTTCATCGGCTCCCAGCGGCAGCAGGTCGGTGTAGTCGAACTCGCCCATGTCCATCCTTTCGATTTCCCTAGAGATTACGCGCCCCTCCGCCGCAGTCGTGCTGGGATCCGCCGCCTCACCAGGGGATGGCCCGCATTGCCGTGGGTGAGCCGGCCGAGGCCCGCGGGTGACCGGCCGGCCGTGAGGCCGACCACGATGCCGGCGATCACCAATCCCGCCCCCAGCAGGTCGTACACGGTGGGCGTGGCCACCCCGAGCACCACTCCCGTGACGATCGCGCCCACCGGGATGAGCCCCGCGAACAGCCCGGCCAGTCCCGGCCCGAGCTTGGGGAGCGCGGTGTACCAGAGGAAGAACGCCAGCACCGTGATCACGACGGCCAGGTAGCCGAACCCGAGCACCTCCGCTGTCGTGGGCGCCCTGAACATGGCCGTCCCCTCATCGGCCAGCCCCACCACGAGCAGCATCGGCACGGCCAGCGCCGTCGAGTACGCCGACACCCTGATCGCACCGAGCCTCGGCAGCAGCGGGATGGCCAGCAGGGAGAAGCTCACCTCGCCCACCAGCGCGCCGAGCGCCCACAGCAGGCTGGTCAGGTTGCCGGTGCCGAGGCCGGTGGCCAGCGTCGCCCCGGCCACCACCACGCCTGCCCCGACCAGCAGCCGGGGCGCCGGACGGCCGCCGGCCAGCGCCAGCCACAGCGGGACGGTGCCCAGGACCGTCCCTACCAGCGTGGGGCCCGAGGCGCGGGTGGACTCCACCACGCACACGTTGAACAGCACGAGGCCGAGCAGGGTGAGTCCGCCGAGGCACAGGGTCTCGCGCAGCGTCAGCCGTACGAACCGCAGGCCGAGAGCCCACGTTATGAGGAGCAGGATCACCGCCGCGACGAGATACCGGACGGCCTGCCCGCCGTATATGGGGTACGCGCCGACGAGTCCCGACACCCCGGCCAGCGTCCCTACCAGGAACATGGCCGAGGCGGCGCCGAATATGCCGTTTCTCATGGGAAGGATGCTAGGGAGACAATGGTTCGCATAAACAGTCCAATGTCCCGCCGAAAGACAGGACCAATATGGCTGACCTCCATATCCAGATAGATCGCGAGAGGGGGGGCATAGCTGGACAGATCGCGTCTGAGCTGCGCGACTCCATCCGCGGCGGCAGGCTGGCCCCGGGCACGCGCCTGCCCGCGACCCGCGACCTCGCCGCCGACCTCCAGGTCTCCAGGGGCGTGGTGGTGGAGGCGTACGAGCAGCTCGTGGCCGAGGGTTTCCTGGTCTCCAGGGTGGGCGCCGGCACCCAGGTCACTCCCAAGAACGCCGTGGGCGCCGCGCGCAGGCCGCCGAAGGGGGCGCCCCTTCGCGCCAGGCCGGTGCGGCGTGCGATGGCCGGCCCCTACTACGGGCACCGCCCCACCTCACCCGACCTCGCGCACTTCCCCCGGGAGCACTGGCTGGCGTCGGTGCGGCACGTGCTGACCACCGTTCCCTCCGACGCGCTCGACTACGGCGACCCGGGCGGGGTTCCCGAGCTACGCGAGGAGCTGGCCGGCTACCTCAGGAGGGTCAGGGCGGCCGACGTGCGGCCGGAGAATCTGGTCGTCGTCGGCGGCGTGGCCCAGGGCCTCAGCCTGGTCCTGCACGTGCTGGGCCGGCATCGAGGGCTGCGGCTGGCCGTCGAGGACCCCGGGAGCAGCCGCCAGGCGCCGCTGCTCAGGCGGGCGGGCGCGTACCTGGTCCCGGTGCCCGTGGATGAGGAAGGGCTGGACGTACGGCGGCTCGGCGGCGACGCGGTGCTGGTCACTCCGGCGCACCAGTACCCGACCGGCGTGGTCCTGTCCCCTTCGCGCCGGGCCGCGTTGATGGAGTGGGCGTACGCGGGCAACCGCACGATCCTGGAGGACGACTACGACGCCGAGTTCCGCTTCGACCGCGACCCCGTCGGCTGCCTGCAGGGCCTGGCACCGGACCGGGTGGTCCTGTCCGGGAGCGTCAGCAAGGCCCTCGCGCCGGGGCTGCGGATGGGCTGGGTGGCGGCGCCTCCCGACCTGGCCGAGGCGATCCGGCGGGCGCGGGGCGAGCTGGACCTGGGCTCGCCGGTCATCGATCAGTACGCGCTGGCCCATTTCCTGCGTACCGGCGGTTATGACAAGCATCTGAGGCGGATGCGCAGGGAATACCGCCGCCGCCGGGACGCCCTGGTCGCCGCGCTGGCGGAGGAGCTGCCGAAGGTACAGGTCAAGGGCATCGAGGCGGGCCTGCACGCGTACCTGGAGCTGCCGAGCGGCTGGGACGAGCACGAGGTGGCGCGGGCCGCGCAGGCACTCGGCGTGCCGGCCGAGCCGGTGGGGCCCATGCGGGAGTTCCCCGGGCCGCCGGCGGTCGTCGTGGGGTTCGCACGGCTGCCGGCGCACAAGGCCGCCGACGCCGTACGCGGTTTGAAGGTCAGGATGTCGGGACAAGCCGCCGGCTGAGGAAGGCCGCCTATGCCCGGTGCGGCTCGGTGGCCGGCTTCGGCTGGAAGCCCGGGGCCAGCGCGACGATCACGGCGGTCAGCACCAGCGGCGCCACGAACGCCACCCGCATGTCGGCGGCATCCGCGATGCCGCCGACCAGCGCCGCGCCGACGATGAAGCCGACGTAGTTGAAGAGGTTCACGCGGGCGATGGCCACCCCGGTCCCGGCCGGGTCGAGCTTGCCCGCCGCCGAGAACGACTGCGGCGCCACCACCGCCAGCCCCATCCCCGTCAGGGCGAACGCGACGATCCCGAGGGGCTGGTTCGGGGCCAGCACGACGCCCAGGAAGCCGAGCGTGGCGATCAGGCCGCCGATCCTGACGATGGCGGCGGGGCCGTACTTCCTGGCCGCGAAGTCGCCGCCGAGCCGGACGACCAGCGTGGCCGCCTGGTACGCGGCGTAGGCCAGCGGGACGACGCTCGCGCTCGCGCCCAGCACGTCCTTCATGAAGACGGTGTTGAAGTTGGAGACCGCGGCGTCGCCGACGTACAGGAAGGCCATGGCCAGGCAGAGCGGCATGATCGGACGCCACGGGAACGTGCCGCCGACCGGTGCCGCGGCGCCGTCGGCCGTCTCCTCCTCCTTCGTGCACAGGTCCCGCCCGGCGTACAGCGAGCCGGCCACCGCGATGACCATGGGGGCCGCCATGACCAGCGGCAACGGGAGGCCGGCGGCGGCCGACGCCCAGAGCGCGGCGGCCATGCTGAACACGCTCCACACGCAGTGGAAACCGTTGAGCACCTGGACGCCGTACCTGCGCTCGACCGCGACGCCCTGCATGTTCATGCCCGCGTCCACCGCGCCCACCGCCACTCCGAACAGCAGCAGGACCGGCACCAGCAGCGGCACGCTGGGCGCGAGTCCCGCCAGGACCACGGCGACGGCGACGGCGGGCTGGGCGACGCGCAGCAGCAGCTTGCTGCCCATCCGGGCGGCGAACGCGCCCGCCGCCACGCTGCCGACGCCCGCCAGCACGGGCACGATCAGCAGCAGCAGCGTCAGCGTGCCCTCGTCGAGCCCGTGTTTGGCCTGGAGGTTGGCGACCTGGATGAGCAACGAGGCGAATGACAGGCCCTGCACGGCGTAGACGACGTACGTGGCGACGCGGGCCTGGCGGTCACGCTGGGACGGCACGGCGGCCTCCTGATTGGGGGGAGATCAAACGTGAGGCGGGGTCAGGTTAGCGGCAGGCCCGGCCATCGCGCCAGCGGGAAGATCGGGAAGATAGGGTGCCGGGGTGAAACGGGGCTACGCGACGGGTGAGGCACGCAAGGAGCGCATCCTGGCCGCCGCGCTCATGGAGTTCGCCGAGAACGGCTACCGGGGCGCGTCGCTGGCCCGCATCGCCGAGCGCGTCGAGCTGTCCCAGGCGGGTCTGCTGCACCACTTCAGGAGCAAGGAACGGCTGCTCGTCGCGGTGCTCGACTACCGGGACGAGCTCGACGTACGCAAGTTCGACATCACGTCGGCCGGGGGGATCGAGGCGCTGCGCGGCCTGGTGCGCGTGGTGGAGTACAACTCGCGGGTGCCGGGGCTGGTGCAGCTGTTCTCTGTGATCAGCGGCGAGGCCGTGACGCCGGACCACCCCGGGCACGAGTGGGCCAGGCGGCGCTACCGCCGGCTGCGCGCCCAGATGGCGGCGGCGCTGCACCGGGGCGCCGAGCGCGGCGAGTTCCGTGCCGGCCTGGACGCCGAGGCGCACGCCGACCGGTTGATCGCGATGATGGACGGCCTGCAGACGCAGTGGTTGATCGACCCCGACCAGGTGGACATGGCGGCGGTCTTCAGCGGTTACGTGGACGACCTCATCACGCTGCTGCGCCCCTGAGCGGTCATCACCGGGGCGGCCTCCTCGCCGAGCTGTTCGGCCGCGCCCCACACCCCCAGGGCGAGCAGCGCGGCGACCTCCGTGACGGCGAGTCCCCTCTCCACCAGCCCGAGCGGCATGACGCGGTACCACGGCATCCCGTTCTGGGCCCCGATCATCATCACGGCGCCGATGCCCACGACCCACAACACCGAGCAGATCCCGAGCCCGAACGCCACCAGCGTGGCCCGCGACCGCTCCCGGCGCCGCCACGGCCGGGCGATGATCATGACTGCCAGCGGCAGGCACAGGAACGCGATGAAGCTGCCGATCCGGTGGATGCTGCCGCTCGTGCTCGGACCCACCGACCAGTCGTGTTTCTCGAACCACGCCGCCAGGAACAGCCCCACGCTCCAGCCCATGAGCGCGATCGTGCCGAAGATCCCGGCGAGCCGTTTACGCGCGAGCGACACCCCGATGGCCACCGATCCGGCCGCCAGCAGGCCCACCCCGAGCCCGAAGATCCAGCCGTCGGGGCCGAGCCCGTGCTCACTGATCGTCCGTCTGATCGGGTTCATCTCGTCGAGGCTCGACAGCTCAAGGCCGATGATCACCGCGACGCCCGCGCCTGCCGCTCCGAGTCCCCATCGTGCTGGTTGATGCACGTACACCTCCCTGTGTCTGTGTCAACAGGGAGAGTGTGCGCGGTGATTCCAAGAATTTCATGAGAGTGCGCGCCGGACGAGGTCCTCGCTCTGCTCGACCGCCACGCCGAGGCGAACGAGGACCTGGCAGAGGAAACCGCCGGATTGCTCGCGCGAATCCACTAGTAGTGGCCGATTAGGGGCAAGCGAAACGGGCGGTCGCCGGATATCGTCAGAAGTGTGAACGAACGCGCGGGATCCTGGTTGCCGAAGCTGCAGGAAGTCGGAGAGCGCCTGGCCGAGGAATTCGTGTCGGCCCGCCGCCCACCCGCCGCGGGCGACGTGCCGAAGCCGCACGAGCTACGCGCATCCGACACCGACCGCGAGCGCATCGCGCAGGTCCTCCAGGACGCGCACGCCGACGGGCGGCTCACCCTGGAGGAGCTCGAGGAACGGCTAGGTGTCCTCTACTCCGCGCGTACGCTGGGCGAGCTCGCCCAGCTCACGACCGACCTGCTGCCGGCCGAGGAGCAGCCGCTCAACCTGGACGGCCGGCCCGTGTCGGCGTTCTTCAGGAAGGAGCAGCGCGGCGGGCGCTGGGTGGTGCCCGCCGAGCTCGCGGTGACGGCCATGTTCGGCACCACCAAGCTGGACCTGCGCGACGCGATCCTGCAGAACCACCGGATCGTCATCCACGCCACGCTCGTCTTCGGCGGGCTGGAGATCCACGTGCCTGAGGACCTGGAGGTCATCAGGGTCGCCAAGGACAAGACGGTCCGCCTGACCAAACAGCCGACCGAGCCGGGCGCGCCCGTGGTCGAGGTGCGCACCACGAACTTCGCCGGCGAGGTCAAGGTCAAGGAACCGCCCCGCCGCAGGCGCCGCCGCTAGCCCGGCGTGTCGAAGTTGATCGCGCTGTACGCGCGCAGCTTCCACAACTGGTGCTCGCTCTCGATCTTGCGGATCGTGCCCGAACGGCCGCGCATCACCAGCGACTGCGTGATCGCGGCGCCGGCGCGGAACCGTACACCCTGCATGAGCTCGCCCTGCGTGATGCCGGTCGCCGCGAAGAACACGTCGTCGGAGTCGACCAGCTCGTTGGTGGTGAGCACCTGGTCGAGGTCGTGACCGGCGTCCAGGGCCCGGGCCCGCTCGGCGTCGTCGCGCGGCCACAGCTTGCCCTGGATCACGCCGCCCAGGCACTTGAGCGCGCACGCCGCCACGATGCCCTCGGGAGTGCCGCCGATGCCCAGCATGAGATCGATGCCGGTGCCCGCGCGGGCCGCCATGATCGCGCCGGCCACGTCGCCGTCCGTGATGAACTTGATGCGCGCGCCCGCCTCCCTGATCTCCTTGACCAGCCGCTCGTGCCTGGGCCGGTCGAGCACGACCACCGTCACGTCGGACGGCGAACAGTGCTTGGCCCTGGCCACCGCGTTGATGTTGGCGGACACCGGGGCCTCGATGTCCACCACGTCGGCCGCCTCTGGGCCGGTGACCAGCTTCTCCATGTAGAACACGGCCGACGGGTCGTACATCGAGCCGCGCTCGCTCACCGCGATCACCGACACCGCGTCGGGCATGCCCATCGCGGTCAGCCGGGTGCCGTCGATGGGGTCCACGGCCACGTCGCAGTCCGGGCCGCTGCCGTCGCCCACGTGCTCGCCGTTGTAGAGCATCGGGGCATGGTCCTTCTCGCCCTCGCCGATGACCACCACGCCGTTCATCGAGACCGTGTTGATCAGCTGGCGCATGGCGTTCACCGCCGCGCCGTCGGCGCCGTTCTTGTCGCCCCGGCCGACCCACCGGGCGGCGGCCATCGCGGCCGCCTCCGTGACCCGGACGAGCTCCATAGCCAGGTTTCGATCAGGGGCGTGCTCGCCGGTCGCGAGCGGCGCCGGTACCGAATCGGACATCATTGGCCTCCTCGTAGACAACTCTCTCGATCGTAGTTGCCCTTCACTTCCCGGTCAGAGGGGGATAATCTGCCCGGCCCGGCTTACTCATGTGCCCTGACTAGCTCGTAAGCTTCGAATTGCGGCTGCATATCGCAGAACGGGTGCGCGTCAAGGATCTTTCCTCCACCATGGAGCAAGGCGCCGCGCCGTGGAGGAGGGGCGAATGAGCGATGTGGAAAACGTGGTGGCCCAGCCGCGCACGTCCGAGAGGGGCGCGGCGACGCGCAGCACGCTGCTCGCCGCCGCCAGGGAGGTCTTCGTCTCGAAGGGCTTCGCCGAGGCCGGCGTGACCGACGTGGTGGCCAGGGCCGACGCCAGTGTGGGCAGCCTCTACCACCATTTCTCCGGCAAGGCCGATCTCTACCTCACGCTGTTCGAGGAGTGGCAGGCCAGGCAGTCGCAGAGGACCAAGCAGGCGGCCAGGGCGACCCGCGCCGGCGGCGAGAGCGACCCCATGAGCGTGTTCATCAGCGCCGCCCGCGCCTACCTCGACGGCTGCCTGGAGGAGCGCGACACGGCCGCGCTGTTCCTGCGCGGCGACGGCCCGCCCGGCTTCGACGTGGTCATGCGCGACCGGCTGCGCAAGTGGGCGCAGCTCAACGCGGCGCTGTTCGAGGACGAGCCGGCGCTGGTCGTGGTCGTCACCGGCGCGTTGGCCGCGGCCGTGTCCGAGGTCGTGCGCACCGGCGACCGCGGCCTGGCCGAGGAGGTCCTCGCCATCATCGGGCAGATCCGCCCGGCCGCTTCGGCGACCGCCTCCTCCAGCGGGTAACCTCGCCAACTGTGCGACGGTTCACCCAAGGTTTCTACGGCTACGCGGTAGCGCTCTTCGTCTGCCTGGCCGGCGCCGGGCTGTTCCTGCTGGTCGCTCCGCAGGGCGGGCAGGAGCACATCCCGCGGCGCGACTACTCGATCACCGTCGCCAACTTCGGCCACTCGGTGCCGTACGGCGTGTGGGCCCCGCGGCAGGACCCGCCCGGCTGGGTCCCCAACAGCAACAGGATCGCCAAGGGCGAGAGCGGCGCCCAGGTGCTCTATCTCGGCTACGCCACGGCCAAGAGGGAGCACGCGATGTTCGCGCAGAGCAACGAGCAGCCGGCCGCCGGGTTCGCCAGCCGCCTGGCCAACTCCGACAAGGCCGTCGGCACGCAGCAGGTCGGCGGGGTGGCGTGGGAGCAGCGCTACCGCGAGGACAAGAACCAGCGCTCGCTGGTGCGCGTCCTGCCCGAGGTGACACTGGTGATCACCGGCACGGCCGACTGGCCGGAGCTGGCCGAGCTGGCTGCGCTGCTGCAGCAGCGCCCCAAGGGCTGAGCCGGCTCAGACGTTGAAGCGGAACTCCACCACGTCGCCGTCGCGCATCACGTAGTCCTTGCCCTCGATGCGGGCCTTGCCGGCCCCGCGGGCGTTGGCGATCGAGCCCGCCTCGACCAGGTCGTCGAAGGAGATCACCTCGGCCTTGATGAAGCCGCGCTGGAAGTCGGTGTGGATCACGCCGGCCGCCTCCGGCGCGGTGGCGCCCTTGCGGATCGTCCAGGCGCGCGTCTCCTTCGGCCCGGCCGTCAGGTAGGTCTGCAGGCCCAGCGTCTCGAAGCCGACCCTGGCCAGCTGGCGCAGCCCCGACTCCTCCTGGCCGACCGACTGCAGGAGCTCGAGGGCCTCCTCCTCGTCGAGCTCGACCAGCTCCGACTCGATCTTGGCGTCGAGGAAGACCGCTTCGGCCGGGGCGACCAGCGACGACAGCTGCTCCCTGAGCGCGGTGTCGGTCAGCTCGTCGGCGTCGAGGTTGAACACGTACAGGAAGGGCTTGGCCGTCAGGAGGTGGAAGTCGCGCAGGTCCGTGCGGTCCAGGCCGCTCTCGAAGACGGTCTTGCCGGTCTCCAGGACCGCCTTCGCGGCCTCGGCCGCCTCCAGCACGGGCTTCTTGTCCTTGACGTTGCGCGCCTCCTTCTGCAGGCGCGGGATGGCCTTCTCGAGCGTCTGCAGGTCCGCCATGATCAACTCGAAGTTGATGGTCTCGATGTCGCGCTTGGGAGAGATGTCGCCGTCCACGTGCGTGACGTCGGGGTCGGTGAAGACGCGGATGACCTGGCAGATCGCGTCGGTGTCGCGGATGTTGGACAGGAACTGGTTGCCGCGGCCCTGCCCCTCCGACGCCCCCTTGACCAGGCCCGCGATGTCGACGAACTCGACCTTGGCAGGCAGGATGCGCGCCGAGCCGAAGATCTCGGCCAGCACGGGCAGGCGGTCGTCGGGCACGCCCACGATGCCCACGTTGGGCTCGATGGTGGCGAACGGGTAGTTCGCGGCGAGCGCGTTGCCGGTCTTGGTCAGCGCGTTGAACAGCGTGGACTTACCGACGTTGGGCAGGCCGACGATGCCTATGGAGAGACTCATGCGCCCGACTCCGTCGGTCGCATGAGTCTTTGACTGCTGTGTCTAATGGTTCGCTCGCTCCGCTCACTCACGGACCCCAAGTCTACGTGCTGGGCGTAACGAGCGTGTCGGGCGGGAACGACGTGCCGAAGTCCTGCCATCATCGATGAAGTGGACGTCGTCTCGCTTCTCATCGGTCTCGCCGTCGGGCTGCTCGTCGGGTTCCTGGTGGCCAGGACGCGGGCGGCGGTGCGGGTGGCCGAGTCCGACGCGCGGGCCAAGGCGGCGGCCGAGAAGCTCGTCTACGTCGAGGAGCAGCTGGCCGAGCGCTTCCAGGCGCTGTCCACGCGGGCGCTCGACGTCAACAACATACGTTTCCTGGAGCTGGCCGAGACCAGGCTCTCGGCCAGCCGCGCCGAGGCCGCGGGCGATCTCGAGCAGCGTAAGCAGGCCGTCGAGCACCTGGTCGAGCCGCTGAAGGACGCTCTGGCGCGGGTCGAGGCGCAGTTGCGCGACACCGAGTCCGGCCAGCGGGCCGCCCGTGCCGAGCTGGCCAAGCAGATGGAGTTCGTCCGCCAGAGCCACGAGCAGCTGCGCTCCCAGACCACCGCCCTGGTCAGAGCCCTGCAGCGGCCGGAGGCCCGCGGCCGGTGGGGGGAGCTTCAGCTGCGCCGGGTCGCCGAGATCGCCGGGATGCAGCGCTTCTGCGACTTCGACGAGCAGGTCACAGAGGGCTCGATGCGGCCCGACATGGTCGTCCGGCTGGCCGGCGGCAAGAACATCGTGGTCGACTCCAAGGTCTCGCTGGCGGCCTATCTTGAGGCCGCCGAGGCGTCGGACGAGTCGCTGGCCACGGTCCGCCTCGACGCGCACGCCAGGCACGTGCGCGAGCACATCGACCGGCTGGCCGCCAAGGCCTACTGGCAGGCGTTCAACCCGTCGCCGGAGTTCGTGGTGCTGTTCATCCCCGGCGAGGCGTTCCTGGCGCCGGCGCTCGAACGCGATCCGGGGCTGCTGGAATACGCGATGACGCGCCGCGTGCACATCGCCACCCCGACCACGCTGATCACCATGCTGCGCACCGCGCACTACGCCTGGCAGCAGGCCGCGCTGAGCGAGAACGCGCGGGCGGTGTTCGAGCTGGGCAAGGAGCTGTACGAGCGGCTGTCGTCCCTCGGCAGGAACGTCGAGTCGCTGGGCAAGGCGCTGACGCGGGCCGTGGAGGCGTACAACAAGTCGGTCGGCTCGCTCGAGAGCCGCGTCCTGGTCACCGCGCGCAAGCTGCACGACCTGGGGGTCGTCGACGGCGATCTCGACTCTCCCGAGATGCTCGAAGACCTCCCGAGACCCCTGGCCTCCCCCGAACTACTCGAAACGTCGCCTCTGCTCTCCGGCTCGAACGGTAAGTTGGCCCACGGGTCGCAGTGAACGGGGGCCAATGATGGGGGGCGGTCCGGTGGGTGAGAAGAGCAGGCGCCCGGCTGTCAGGTTGACCGCTCGCGGCGCCATCGCGCTCGCCCTGGTGGCCACTCTGGCGGGCTACGTGCTGACGGCGCTGTTCGACATCGAGCAACTGGTGGGCGGGGCCTTCGTGGCGTCGAGCCTGCTGGGCGTGCTGCTGGTCAACCGGCGCGAGCTGTTGTCGCTGGTGGTGGCGCCGCCGCTGGTGTTCTTCTGCGCCACGCTGTTCGTCGAGCTCGGGCGGGCGTTCGGCTCGGTGTCGATCGTCCAGTCGCTGGCGCTCGGCCTCTACTCGTCGCTGACGCAGGGCGCGCCATGGCTGTTCGCGGGCTCGGCCGTGGTGCTGGGCGTCGCGTGGCGGCGCGGGCTGTGGGACAACGTACGCGAGCTGCGCGAAGAGCTGAAGGCGGGCGCGGCTGAGGTGCCGCGCCCGCGCCAGCCGTTCGTGCCCGAACCCGAGGGCTACTTCGAGCCCAAGGTGTACGGGACGCCGCGCGGCGAGGACTAGAGGACTAGGAGACGACCCTCAGGTTCTTGCGCAGCTCGTGGGGCAGCGAGAAGCGCACGCTCTCCTGCACCGGCTCGACCTCGGTCACGTCGCCGAACCCGTGCTTCGCCAGGTGCGCCAGCACCTCCTCGACGAGTTCCTCGGGGACGGAGGCGCCGCTGGTCACGCCGACCGTGGTGACGCCCTCCAGCCACTCGTCCCTGATGAAGCCGGCGTTGTCGACCAGGTAGGAGGCGTCGGCGCCGTAGTCCTTGGCCACCTCGACCAGGCGCTTGGAGTTGGAGGAGTTTTCCGAGCCGACCACGATCACCAGCTGCGACTCGGCGGCGATCTCCTTGACCGCGATCTGGCGGTTCTGTGTGGCGTAGCAGATGTCGTCGCTCGGCGGGTCGATCAGGTTGGGGAAGCGCTCCTTGAGCTTGGTCACGGTCTCGGTGGTCTCGTCGACCGACAGCGTGGTCTGCGACAGCCAGATCAGCCTGCTAGGGTCCTTCACCTGCACCTTGTCGACCGAGTCGAGCCCGTCGACGAGCTGGATGTGCTCCGGGGCTTCGCCGGAGGTGCCCTCGACCTCCTCGTGGCCCTCATGCCCGATCAGCAGGATCTCGTAGTCCTGCCCGGCGAACCTCTTCGCCTCGTTGTGCACCTTGGTGACCAGCGGACAGGTAGCGTCAATGGTGCGCAACCCGCGCTGCCTCGCCTCGGTGTGGACCGCGGGGGATACGCCGTGGGCGGAGAACACCACGATCGCTCCCTCGGGCACCTCCTCGGTCTCCTCGACGAAGATGGCGCCCCTGGCCTCGAGCGTCTTGACGACGTGGGTGTTGTGGACGATCTGCTTGCGTACGTAGATCGGCGCGCCGTACTGCTCCAGAGCCTTCTCGACCGCAACCACGGCTCGATCGACTCCGGCACAGTAGCCCCGTGGCTTGGCTACGAGGACTCGGCGGGAAGTGGGGGTCTGGGGCTCCATACTTTCTATGCTACGTGGAGCGGCCATCAGGCCCGCCCGTGCGTGGCCGCCCGCGGTTTGCCAGACTGGCCGTCCCATACTGACCTCCCAGGGAGACGTCATGTCCTTCAGCGACGTGATACGCAACATCGCTAAAACAGTTACCAACAAGGATGAGTTGAAGGAGAAGGCCAAGGATCTTCCGCTCCTCGTCGTCCAGACCACGCTGAGCGCCGCCGGGCAGGCGCTGCTCGTCGTGGACCGCATGAAGAACTCGATCAAGGGCCTGGGCAAGAAGCAGGAGCGCGAGGAGGAGACGTACGACTCCCGTCCCCCCACCGCCGACCAGGTGACCGCGGCTCCGGCGGCTGAGGAGGCCAAGCCCGCCCGCAAGGAGCCGGTCATCTTCGCGCCGCGGCCGGGTGCGTCCGAGCCCAACGGCGTCGCCAAGACCAAGTCGGACCCGGTCATCTTCGCGCCGGCGAGCACGACCGACACGGCCACCACCGACACGGCCACCACCGCTGCCGAGGCGACCGCCACGACGGAGGCGGCCCCCAAGCCCGCCGTCGAGCCCGAGGCCGCCCCTGCCGAGCCCAAGGCCGCCGCCACGAAGACCGAGGCCGAGCCCGAGGCCGCCGTCACCGAAGCCGAGTCGAAGGCCGTCGTCGCGGAGCCCGAGGTCGAGGACGAGCCCGCTCCCGCGGAGGCGGCCGCCGCCCCCGCCGAGGAAGCCGCAGAGCCGGTCGCCAAGCCCACGGCGGCCGCGAAGACCGACGCCAAGCCGGTCGCGAAGCCCACGGCGGCCGCGAAGACCGACGTCGAGCCGGAGCCTGCGGTCGCCGAGCCGGAGGCCACTCCTGCGCCGAAGCCGAAGGCCAAGCGCGCCCCTCGCCGCAAGGCCGCCGCGCCCGTGGAAGAGCCCGCCGCGGCGCCGGAGCCGGCTGCCGCCAAGGCCACCGATCTGGTCGAGCCGCTGCCCGGCTACTCCGAGATGACCGTCGCCTCCCTGCGCGCCAGGATGCGCGGCAAGACCGCCGAGCAGATCGGCGACTTTCTGGCCTACGAGCGGGCGACCAAGGCACGCCCCGAGGTCGTGCGGATGTTCGAGAACCGCCTCGCCAAGATCGAGGCCGGGGAATAGTCGCACGGAGCCCGTAGTCTTCGGCCATGACCGCGACGAAGACCTCACCCGAGTCCCCCCTGCCGATCCGCACGGTTCTGCAGATGGTCGGCGGCTGGATCGGCAGACTCGGCACGGTCTGGGTCGAGGGCCAGATCACCGATCTGAGCGCGCGTGGCGGCACGGTGTTCCTGACCCTGCGCGACCCGGTCGCCAACGTGTCCGCCAGGGTCACCGCTCCGCGCGGCGTCTACGAGGCGGCCGTGCCGCGGCCGACCGACGGCGCCAGGGTCGTGATGCAGGTGAAGCCGGACTTCTGGGTCAACAAGGGCTCGTTCGCCTTCACGGCCCTGGAGATCCGCCCGGTCGGCGTGGGCGAGCTGCTGGCCAGGCTGGAGCGGCTCAGGCAGCTCCTGGCCGCCGAGGGCCTGTTCAACGCCGACAGGAAGCGGCGGCTGCCGTTCCTGCCGGGCACGATCGGGCTCGTCTGCGGCCGCGACTCCGCGGCCGAGCGCGACGTGCTGGAAAACTCCCGACGGCGCTGGCCGGCCGTGCGGTTCAAGGTCGAGGAGGTGGCCGTCCAGGGGCCCTACGCGGTGGGCGAGGTGACCGAGGCGCTGCGCAAGCTGGACGCGGACGCCGACGTCGAGGTGATCGTCATCGCCCGCGGCGGCGGCTCTCTGGAGGACCTGCTGCCGTTCTCCGACGAGACGCTCGTCCGCGCGGTGGCCGCCTGCCGCACACCGGTCGTGAGCGCGATCGGCCACGAGCAGGACAGCCCGCTGCTCGACCTGGTGGCGGACGTACGCGCGTCCACCCCCACCGACGCCGCGAAGAAGGTCGTGCCCGACGTCGGCGAGCAGCTGACGCTGATCCGGCAGCTGCGCGACAGGGGGCGCAGGGTGGTGAGCGGCTGGCTCGACCGGGAGATGTCCTGGCTGACGTCGGTGCGCTCGCGGCCCTCGCTGGCCGACCCCGTACGCGAGCTCGAACGCCGGGCCGAGCAGGCGGAGGCGCTGCGCGACCGCGCCAGGCGCTCGCTGTCCGGCTCGCTCGACCGGGCCGTCGACGACCTGGTCCACCTGCGGGCCCGCCTGGTCGCGCTGTCCCCGGCGGCCACGCTGGAGCGCGGCTACGCCATCGTGCAGTTCCCGTCGGGCGAGGTCGTCCGCCTGGCCAAGGACGTCGTCCCCGGCTCACCGCTGACCATCCGCTTCTCCGACGACCGGCTGACCGTTCGGGTGGAAAACGAGGGCGCGTAGCGGGTCCGAGGTCTACGTTCGGCACATGAGAGGACTCGCGCAGGTCGCCCAGCACGCCGACGACCTCGACAGGGCCACTGCTTTCTACCGCGACGTGCTCGGCCTGCGGCACATCGCCACCTATCGCCCGCCCGGGCTGGCGTTCTTCGACCTCGACGGCGTACGGCTGCTGATCGAGAAGGGTGCTCCCTCCGCGGTGCTCTACCTGGTTTCCGACGACATCGAGGCGGATGTCGCGCGGTTGCGCGCCCACGACGTCGCGATCGTCGAGGAGCCGCATCTGATCTTCACTGACGACGGCACGTTCGGGACGCCGGGCAAAGAGATCCGCATGGCCGCGTTCAGGGACACGGAGGGCAACCTGCTCTGCCTGATGACCTGACTCCTAGGCGCGGGTGACGGCCGTGGCGAGCGCCGTCAGCCCGGCCTTGATCTCGTCGAGCGTCATGCCGCGCTCCTCGCGCTGGAACGCGATCAGGCGGGCGTTGATCGGCGCGAGCAGAGCGTCGGCCAGGTAGGGGGCGTTGGCGCGAGGGCACGCCTCGCCGATCAGTGTGGCCAGGTGGATGTGGTGCACCCGGTACGGCCCGCTGAACGAGCCTGTCTTGCCCTTCTCCAGCAGCAGGAACAGCCCCTGCTGCGCCGCCACGCGATCGACCAGCGTGTGCAGGAAGGCGGCGATCCGGTCGCAGCCCGGCGCGCCGGGCCCGAGCGGCGGCGGCCCGGCGAAGAAAGCCCACTGGAAGCGCCGCTCCTGCTCGTCGAGCAGCGCGTAGACCAGCCCGGCCCGGTCGCCGAAGCGCCGGTAGACGGTGCCCACGCCGACGCCCGCCTCGCGGGCCACCTCGTCGAGCGACAGCTCGTCGGCGCCGCGCTCGGCGATCATCCTGGCGGCGACCTCGATGATCCGCTGCCGGTTCCGTGCGGCGTCGGCTCGCTCCGGCTGCGGTTGCCCGATGACGGGCAGCGATGTACGTCCGCGCACGGTTGGAGCATACCGGTTGTAAGCGGAGATTTCTCCGGTTAGTCTCCGAACCGGAGAAATCTCCGATTCGAGGGAGCTGAGGATGCCCAACGACTTCAACCAGCAGATCATCGAGGAGTTCCGCGCCAACGAGGGGCGGGTCGGCGGCATGTTCGAGGGCTCACCGCTGGTGCTGCTCACGACGACCGGGGCCAAGAGCGGCAGGCAGGTCACCACCCCGGTGATGTACCTGGCGGACGGCGAGCGCTACGTCGTCATCGCGTCCAACGCGGGCGCCGACCACCACCCGGCCTGGTACCACAACCTCCGGGCCACGCCCGAGGCGACCGCGGAGGTCGGGACGGAGAAGTTCACGACCAAGGCCGTGTTCATCGAGGGCGCGGAGCGTGACGACCTCTACGCCAGGATGGTGGCACAGGCGCCGGGCTTCGCGGAGTACGAGGCCAAGACGAGCCGCCGCATCCCCGTGGTGGCGCTGCTGCGGCAGGACGCCTGACGCGCGGGCTCAGAAGGGCGCGTCGTCGGCGTGGCTCGACCCGGGCTCGGCGCGGCGGGCCATGGCGGCGGCGAGCTTGACCCTGGCCCCCTGGAGCCACTCCTCGCAGACCGCCGCCAGCTTCTCGCCGCGCTCCCAGAGCTCGATCGACTGCTCCAGGGTGAGCCCGCCCGTCTCCAGGCGGCGCACGACCTCGGTCAACTCCTCGCGGGCCTGCTCGTATGAGGGCGTCTTCTCGTCTGCTGGCACGTGCACCACCCTAGACGCGCCGGCCGACATCCGCCGCGCGCCGCCAATCCGATTACTCTGGGTGAGTCTTCGCTACGCTGGGTCGCCGACGATGGATGGCGGCGACGCTCGCGAACGGCGTCTGATGTCCAGGCCGACTCTGATTTCTGATCCCTGGACAACTGATGCGTCAACCACTTTGGGCCCCCGCGCGTCGAATCGTCACGGCGTTCACGCTGACTCGGGAGGCCCTCATGATCCGTCGCATCATCCGGAAACGACGCTCCGCGCCCACGCTGGCGGGCATCAGCCTGGAGGAGGAGCTCGCCCTCATCAGGGTCGAGCTCATGTACGGCCTGCGTGTCAATCGGGAGGCCTATCTGCGCAGGAAGGTCGACGAGCACAACGAGATGGCCAGCCGGATGCGTGAGCGTGACGCCGCGGAGATGCTGGCCGACCTACGCGGTTCGCTCGAACGGGCGGTGCGCCCCACGGTCGTGGACCTCCAGAGCCGGACCACGGTCGTGGACCTGCAGAGCAGGCGTCAGGGGCGGTCCACGCAGGACCCCGAACCCGCGTGACGGGGCTCTCCGCTCGCCCTCACCGATGAGAAATCTGCATGGATCGCCGCTGCGGTCACGACCGGTCGCGACAGCGGGGCGGCAGTCTGACGAGGAGGTTTCCGGCCGGCGCGCTCCCTGCGCGGGGCGTGAGAGTCCATGCCTATTTTGGTCAGGAATCCGTGGCCGCCGCGCTATGCGCTTTTAGGCGTTTGGCCTGGTCAAAAGCTGTTTCCACTGGGAAGTGACAGGAATCGGCACTGGAGCCTGTCATCCTGCCCCGGTTTGCCGTGAGGGCGGTCGTGCCTGCAGCATGGGCGTGGCTTTCCTGGAACAATGGCGGAGACCGGATAGGGTGACTACTTCACCGCGGATGATGGGGATCGGCAACGGACGACACCGCGCCAGCCGGGGGGATCGGCGCGAGCGGAGGCGTGATGGCTCGTAGGTCTACCGTCCACGATCCTCGGATCGCTGACGGCCCCGGGCTTTCCGCAACCCTGGACCCGGCTGACTTCGACGCGCCTCCACCCCGCAGGCCGCGCCGTGGCGGCTGGTCCGGTGGCGGCGGCCGGTGGCTGGTGTGGACGGGCCGCATCATTCTCTGGGCGCTTATCGTGGTTATCGTGGTGAATGGGATTCGTGCCCCATTTGAGCGGTTTACCCAGCAAGAGGCCGCAACGCCCAATGGCGCCGTGGCGGCACACAACGGATTCCCCGTGGAGCGGGGTATGGCTTTCGCTGCCCAGTTCGCGGGGGTCTATCTGAATTTCAGCCCCGAGGATGCGGCCAGCAGGCAGCGCAAGTTGCAGGCTTTCCTGCCCGACGCGTCGAATCCGCAATTCGGCTGGGACGGCAACGGCAGGCTGGGCGCCGTCGCGATCCAGCCGTACGACATCGAGTCGGCCGACGCCCACAACGCCGTGGTCAGCGTGGCCTTCCAGTCAGGCCCGCGCAGGATGATGCTGTCGGTCCCGATCTACTACTCCGGCGACGACGCCGGAAAGAGGTTCGTCGTGTCCGGCCGCCCGGCGATCCTGCCCGCCCCCGCTCCGGCCGAGCTGCCCCAGGTGGCTCCGCCGGAGACCGACGACGCGGCCGCCGCCGAGCTTAAGCCGCAGTTGGAGGGCTTCTTCAAGGAATACGCGTCCGGTGATCCCGCCGGGCTGCAGCGCTATGTCGCCGCGGGCAAGACCCTGCCCAGCTTCGGTGGCGTCTTCACTTTCGCGGAGCTGCAGAAAGTCGTGGTGCCTGTGGGGGGTGCCACTCGAGAGATCCAGGCGGTCGTCGTGTGGGTCGTGTCGAACGGCGAGGCCTCGCCCTCACCGAACGCCACCGACCCCGCCGCGGCCGGCGCACGCTTGGAGCAGGCCTACCGGCTCACCGTCGAGAAGCAGGGCGACAAGTGGTTCGTCGCCGACATCCGCGGCGCCGGCCGGGTCGTTGACTAGAGGCGCGGCCGCACTGCTGATCGGTACCCCCCGGGAGGACAAGAAGTGACCTTGAAGACCATGATGCTCATCTTGATCGAAATGACGCCGACGCCGACGTCGACCGGCATCGACACCGGCGGGCTGGCCGACTTCCTGCGCGCGTTCTTCGCCCCGCTGTTCCTCGTTGTCGTCTCCGTGGTCGCGCTCTTCTTCCTCTTCACCCGCGAGATCACGAGATTCGTGCAATTCCTGATCCTGGCCGTGGCCATCGGAGTGATCTTCTACGTTCCCAACATCATCGAGGTGACGGCGAAGGCAATCGCCGGCGCACTGGGCATCAAGTAAAGGGTTGAGACCGTCCGGCGGCGGTCATACAGGAGCGGGTGGAGAGGAGGACCGGGTGGACCTGCCCACATATACGAACATTTGGCGCATTGAGAAGCGGCTCTACAAGCTGTACGACCTGCGGCTGCCGATGCCGCTTCCCATCGTCTGGATCGGCGTCTTCGTCGGGGTGTTCGTCCCGTGGTCCCTCCTGCTGGTCCTGGTGGGCGTGCCGCTGGAGATGCCGTGGCACGTGCTGTTCCTGGTGCCGCCCGGGATCGTGACCTGGCTGTCGACCCGTCCCGTCATCGAGGGCAAGCGGCTCACCGAGCTCCTCGAATCCCACCTGCGCTACTTGGGCGAGCCGAAGGCGTGGTACCGCCTCGCGCCCACGGCCGAGCCAGAGGCGATCACCTTCTCCGCGCGCGTCTGGCGTACCACTCCCGCGCGGGCCAAGTTCATGCGGCCGGGTAAGGCCCGCGATCCGCAGCGCCGGCGCGAGGGCCGGCGGATCACCGGTCCCCGCCAGGTACGCCCCGCCGTCGCGGCCGCCGCCGCCGCGGCCGGGCAGGCCACCGTCGCTGAGCCGGCGACCACCCGCACCGGCTGGGGTTCCCGCCGCGGCGCCGCGCCCGCCCTCAAAGCTCAGGCACGCCAAGGGGTTCTGTCCCCGGCAACCGGACCCCCGGCAGGGCCGGCACGGCGCGAGGAGGGGGCCTCAGGGGGTTCTGGGCGCCGGCAGGACGTGCCGTTGGTCGTCGTCCACGGGGACGACGACGCGTTCGGCCAGGGTTCGACGCCGGTACCTGTCGAGCGCGAGCCGGCGAGCCGCAGGGGCCCCGGACGGAGAGACGGCGGCCGGTCGGACGGTGGCCGGAGGGAGCGCGGTCGGGCGGACGATGGCCGGTCGGACGGCGGTCGGAGGGAGCACGATCGGGCGGATGCCGGTCGGAGGGAGAGCGGCCAGAGAGACGGTGGTCTGACGGACGCCGGCCGAAGGGGCGGTGGCAAGAGGACCGGCGGTCGGCGGCTGTCCGCCCGAGAGAGCGCGATCAAAGAGGCCGCGGCCCAGCAGGCTGCTCTTCGGGAGACGGCGCTCAGGGAAGCGGCGATCCGTGAGGCGGCACTCGGGGATGCCGCCGGCCGGGATGCCGCCGGCCGTGAAGTGATCGGTCGTGAGGCCGTCGGCCAAGAGGCCGGCGATCGTGAGAGCGTAGGTGGGGAAGCCGCCGGCCGTGCGAGCGTGGTGGGCCGGGACACCGGAGCGAACGCCGGCGCGCGCAAGAGTGCCGACGAGGAGATCGCCGCCCACGGTGCCGAGGGCCATGAAATCGCCGCCGAAGAGCGGGCTGTCCGCGAGACGGGCGCGGCTCCGGGGAGTGCGGCCCACGGCGATGCCGAGCGCAGGGGTGGGTCCGGTTCGCCCGGCGAGGCGGAGGCGGAGGCCGCGCGTGGGACGGTCGTGCCGATCAAGACGGCGCAGAGCCGCAAGCCCGCCGCGGGCAAGCCCATCGACACGGAGGCCCTGCGGCGGCTGAGGAGGCTCGCGGCCAGCGCTGACGTACCGGCCGATCCCGCTGAGCGCATGGATGCGCCCGGCCGGTTGGAGAGCGAGCGGCACGAGGAAGAGGTCGCGCGAGACCAGCACAGAAAGGGCCAGCCGCCCAGGCTGGGACCGGGGCTGACGCTGTCGGGCGCGAAGCGGGTCTGGCCACCGCTCAACCCGGATGCCAAGCCCTCGTCCCACCCGGGCACCCCTCGCCCGGAACGCCGGCCAACGGCCGGCCCGGCTACACACGGCACGACACCGGTCTCCGCAGACACCGACACACCGGCCTTGCCCCCGGTGGCCGAGGAGTCGAGCAGGCCGGAGTCGGTACGCGATGTCCCTGAGAAGCAGTCTGCGGCGAGTGATGCGCGGACCGAGCCGGGGCCCGCGGGCGAGACCCCCAGCGAGAGGGCTGTGACGGGGGGCGAGGCGCCGAGCGAGCCGGCTGCTGCGGTCGGTATGTCAGAAGGCGATGTACCGGAAGGCGATACGCACGAGGGCGGTGCTCCGCAAAGGCCTGGCGATGGCGACGATGTACCGGACGGTGGCACCGCGTCGGCGGCGGGCGCCGCGGGTGAGCGCCTCACGTTGGTGCGGGGCGTCGCAGGCGACCTCGCCGCGTCGCCAGGTGACGCCGATGATCGGGCTGCGGCGACGCAGGACCCTGTGCCGGAGGCGTCCGGCGAAGCGGATGGTCCCACGTCCGATGCGTCCGGCAGGGCGGAGGGACGCGCGTCCGAAGCCGCCCCGGCGGTGTCTGAGGACGACCAGAGACCGGCTGCCGTCAACCAACGGCCTGCGGCGGCCGGGCGGCAGGACACCGCCGCCGACCGGCCCGTGGTCAGGACCGGGGAGCTTGTGGTGCCCGTGCCGGTGCCCAAGCCGGGTGAAGGGCGGGTGCGCCGGGTCGAGTCCGTGATCGGCCGGGACTCCGGCGGGTGGCGGCGGATCGCGCAGGTGGTCGTCGGCGGGAACGGCGTACGGACCGACGGTTCCGAGATCGACGAGGCCAGGGCCAGGGGCGTGTTCAGTGGCGGCCGGAGGGTCGTCGTCCTGGGCTGCACCGGCGGCGCCGGGCAGAGCACCACCGCTCTCATGCTCGGCCACACCTTCGCCCACTACCGCGACGACAGGGTCGTGGCCATCGACGCCAACACCGGTGGCGCCACCCTGACCAGCAAGATACAACCCGAGACTCCCGAAACCCTCACCTCGCTGCTGTCCGGGCTGGACCGCGTCAGCGGGTATCTCACCATGCGTGGGTACACCACGAGGACCGCCTCCGGGCTCGAAGTGATCAGCGCGGACACCGACGCGGGCGCCGAACAGCGCCTGGCGGATCGGTCGTTCTTCTCCGACCACCGGCTGGGCGAGTCCATGCGGCTGCTCGACCGCCACTACAAGCTGGCCGTGATCGACCCGGCGGCCGCGCTGGCGGCAAGGCTGCTGCCGTACGCGGACCAGCTCGTCCTGGTGGTCCCGGCGAGCGAGGAGGCGCCGGAGGCGGTGGCGATGACGTACGAGTGGCTCGACGGGCACGGCTGCGCGGAGCTGCGCAGGCGGGCGGTGATGGTGGTCAACGGCGTGAGCAGGCGTTCGATGACCGACGTCGAGCAGGCGGAGTCGGTGGCCAGGGGCAGGTGCCGGGCCATCGTCAGGGTCCCCTGGGAGGACGATCTGGCGCCGGGCGGCGCGGAGGTCGTCGACCCGGGGCAGTTGCGCGCGGCCGGGCGGCGGGCCTACCTCGCCCTCGCCGGGGTCGTGGTCGCGGGCTTCGCGGCACAGACCGTACGACCGAGCGAAGAGGAGTTGGCGAGTGACCCCCCGGGCACGAGAATCGGTGAGCGATAAGTGAACAAGCGAGCAGGTCTGGCCCGTTCATGCGCCGAGGGGGCGGCATGAGCAGGGCGTCCCGAGCGCACCAGCGCCTCGCGGTCCGCTATTTCGACGACCGCATCCTGCTCACAGACACCTCCGCATGGGCGTATTTCCGCCTCCCGACGGTCAGCTACGAGTTCGTCACGCCGGAGGAGCGCGAGGCTCTGGCCACCAACATCACGATCGCGCTGGCCGCGATCAGGATGCCCGACGCCGAGGTCCACCTGAGGGTCGCGCACCGCACGTACCCTGCCGCGGAGTGGGCCATGGCGCTGAACGCCACGTCCGACGAGGGGCCTGGCTGGCGCGACTACCTGGAGGAGATGTACCGGCACGTCTGGGCGAAGGACTTCTGGACGAAGGAGGTCTATCTCGGCGTGCGGCTGGGTCCGCGGGGCAAGCAGCTCGGCAGCGGGGTGCTGTCCCAGCTCTTCGGCTTCTATCAGAAGACGGAGAAGACGCTCGGCATGGCGGACGACCACGTGCCCGACAGCGAGATCGGGCGGTGGAACGAACAGTCCGAACGGCTCGGCCGGGCGCTCGCGTCGAGCGCCCTCTACGCCCGTCACGCCACCTCCGTCGAGGTGGCGTGGTTGTTCCAGCACGCGGCCGCGGGCGCGCTCGGCGACCCGCCGCCGTCGGCCAGTCCGCGGCGGCGCTGGGGAAGGGGCGAGATCGAGTCGCTGGTCGAGGGCGAGATCCACAACGGCAGGTCGCTGCTGCGGATCGTGCAGCCGCACGGCGACTCGTACGTGGCCCATCTGTCGTTCGCCCGGTTCCCCGATGTCATGCCGTTCCCCGACGGCGAGCCGTGGATGCACTTCGCCGACCAGTTGCCGTTCCCGGTGGAGATCTCGTCGCGGATGCGGCTGATCCCGGCGGTCAAGGCGTCGAAGGACGTGGCGCGCAGGCTCGCGCACGCCCGCGACATGGACCAGCACATCCGCGAGGCCGGCGCGGAGGCGCCGCTGGCGCTGGCCGAGCAGATCGACGCGGCCCGGATGCTGGAGCACGGCATCACGAAGGAGCGGCTGCCCTTCGTGTACGGCTGGCACCGCCTGATCGTCTCGGCGCCGACCGAGGAGATCTGCGTGCAGCGGGTGGAGGCGGTCGTCGAGCACTTCCGCGACATGGGCATCGACGTGGTCAACTCGACCGGCGACCAGTTCTCGCTGTTCTGCGAGGCGCTGCCGGGCGAGAAGGTGCGCGTCAACGCCTACGCCCAGCGCCAGCCGCTGCGGACGATCGCGGGCGGCATGGCCACGGCCACGGTGGACCTCGGCGACCGGCTGGACCAGGGCAGCGAGGGCTGGCTGGGCCCGTACATCGGCGAGACCGTCGGCCGCGCCCGCAGCATCGTGCACTTCGACCCGCTGGTGGCGGCCACCCGCAACCGGCCGACGGCGATCGCGATCACCGGCGAGCCCGGCGGAGGCAAGACGACGCTGGCGCTGCTGATGATCTACCAGATGGCGCTGCGCGGCGTGACGGTGGCGGTCATCGACCCGAAGGGCGACGCCGAGTCGCTCGTGCGGCTGCTGGACAAGCGCGGGCGCAAGGCGCGGATCATCCCGCTGGGCTCGGCGGCGCCGGGCCTGCTGGACCCGTTCTCGTTCGGCGACGACATCGCGGCGAAGAAGACCATGGCCACCGAGACGCTGCGGCTGCTGCTGCCGCGCATGTCGGAGGAGCGCGAGTCGGCGATGATCCAGGCGGTGGCCGCGGTCTCCAACGCGCCCGACCCGTCGCTCGGCAAGGTCGTGGAGCACCTGGAGCAGGCCGACGACCCGGCGTCGAAGAACCTGGGCGCGGTGCTGCGCTCGATGTCGGAGATGCACCTGGCCAGGCTCTGCTTCGACCCGTCGGGCGGCGACCAGATCGACACCGAGGGGTGGACGACAGTGTTCACACTGGGCGGGCTGACACTGCCCGACGTGGCCACGACCAGGGACGACTACTCGTACGAGCAGCGGCTGTCGGTGGCCCTGCTCTACCTGGTGTCCCAGTTCGCCCGCCGGCTCATGAACGGGCTGGACCGGCGCGCGCCCAAGGCGATCTTCCTGGACGAGGCATGGGCGATCACCTCCACGCCCGAGGGCGCCAAGCTGGTGCCTGAGGTCAGCCGGATGGGCCGCTCCCGCAACACCGCGCTGGTGCTGGTCTCGCAGAACGCGGGCGACCTGCTGAACGAGCAGGTGACCAACTGCCTGTCGTCCGTCTTCGCGTTCCGGTCCACCGAACGGGTGGAGGTGGACCACGTCATGTCCCTGCTCGGGGTGGAGGCGTCGGAAGAGCACAAGGCCGTGCTGCGCTCGCTCGGAAACGGCGAATGCGTATTCCGCGATCTGGATGGCAGGGCAGGCCGTATCGGAGTAGACCTGATCTCCGAGGAACTTCTCCGTTGGCTCGACACGAACCCGACACACGACAAACCCGACGGCAACGGGCATGATGATCTTCAAGGGGGCGTGGGCAGGGCGCAGGAGGTACGGTCATGAAGATCCGGCTATCCCGACGACTCGCGCTGGCTCTTGCGCTGGTCACAGCCATCCTGGTGGTTCCACTGGTCATCGGGGGCGTGTCCGCGCCGGCCGCCGCGGCCCCTTGTGACCTGTCGGGCCCGCTCAACCCCGAGATGGTCGGCGGTGGCACCGACGGCCTGATCCAGGCGCCGAACCCCTCGACCGGGGCGGCGACCACCAACTACGCCCAGTTCGGCATGAGCGGCCAGTTCTGGCACACCCACGAGCTGGGCTGCGCCGACTACGTCGCCGTGCTCGGCAACATGTGGGCCAACGGCATCTTCACCGCGGCCAAGGCCATCGACCGGCTGACGATCACCACGTACCAGGCGGCGGCCACCGAGGGACCGCTCCAGTCGATCAAGGATGTCGTCGACGACATCGTCCAGAGCCTCTCCAGGGCCATGTACTGGCCGTTCCTGCAGCCGATCGTCATCCTCGGCGCGATCTGGCTGGCCTGGTACGGGCTGATCCGCAAGCGGGCCACCACGACCGCCGAAGGCGTGATCTGGATGGTGCTGGCCGTCACCGTGGCGACCTGGTTCCTCAGCCGTCCCGGCGATTTCACCGGCCTGGGCAAGGTCGTCACGGACAAGACCGGCGAGGTCGTCAACTCGGCCTTCTCGGGCCTGCCCGGCGCGGGCGGGGCTTCCTGCCTGCCGCCGCCCGGCGCCACCGGCGCGGAGGTCAAGGCCGGCGGCTACGCCCAGACCGGCACGCCGGGGGTCGACCAGAACGCCGACGCGCTGTGGTCCACTCTGGTCTGCAAGCCGTGGCTGGTGGGCCTGTTCGGCACCGCCGACCCACAGCAGCCCATCGTGCGCGACTGGGGCCGCAAGGTGCTGGAGATGCAGTCGATCCCGCCCGCCGTGGCCGGTCAACCGACCCCTGATCGAGAGGCCCGTCAGCAGGAGTTCGCCTCGCTGGCCGACAAGCTCAGGAACGACCCCCGCTACACGGTCTTCTCCGGCCGCGACTGGTCCAACCGGCTCGGCGTGGCCGTCGGCGCGTTGATCGCCGCGGTCGTGGCCGGACTGCTCATCTTCCTGGTGGCGGTCTCGCTGCTGGTGCTGAAGGTGGGCTTCCTGTTGTTGCTGATATTGGGGCCGGTGTTCCTGCTCATCGGCGTCCATCCGGGCAGCGGCCGCATCATCGCCATGCGCTGGGTGGAGATGCTGATCGGCACGCTGCTGAGACAGGCGGTGCTGACGCTCGTGCTGAGCGTCCTCGTGTACGGCTACGCCCTGATCATCTCCACGGCCATGCCGTGGGGCATGCAGGTGCTGTTCATGGCCCTGCTGACGATCGCGGTGTTCTTCTACCGGCGCCCGTTCCAGCACCTGTTCGCCTCGATGAACGGCCACACGGTCGCCACCCGCATGCTCGGCGACGCCGCGAGCTCGTCCGTGCTCGAACGGTCGGCGGGCGCGCTGCCGCCGGTCGCCTCGGCCCGGATCGGCCGCTGGGGCCTGCGCAAGGCCGAGCCCCTCATCAGGGCGGCGAGCATGGCCAACCCGGCCGGTGCGGCGGCGACCGCGGCCGCGACCACCGGACAGGCCCGGGTACGCGCCGAGGAGGGCGACGGCGCTTCCTCCGGCACCCGGATCCCGGCCACGGCGGCCCCGCTCGACACCGACCCGCAGGGCGGCAGGGCGGGCGCCAGGGCGCCGATGGAGCCGCGCAAGGGCACCGCGCCGCCGCTCAACCTGGGCGGCGCGGCCCGTACGCGGGGCGCCGGCGGACCCAGGGTGGGCGGCCCGGGCGGCGCCCGGGGTGCCGGAACCGGTGGCTCGAACGGTTCCAGGGGTGCCGGGACCGGCGGCTCGACGGGCTCCAACGGAGCCTCCTCCGGCGGCGGCTGGTTCGGCGGCCGGTCGGGCGGCGGCTGGGCCTCACGCGGCGGCTCGTCGGGCGGCTCGCGTTCAGGCTCCTCCCGAGGGTCGCGGTTCAGTGGCTCCGGGGGCTCGCGCGGCGGCTTGTCCGGCGGGTCGGGTGGCGGCTCGCGTAACGGCGGCGGTCTCCTGGGCGGGGGCTCCGGCGGTGGGTCGCGTAACGGCGGAGCCAGGCCCACCGGTGGCGCGGCCCGCGGCGGTGGCGGGTCGGGTGGCCCGCGCATCTTCGGCGCGGACGAGCCCACGTCCCGCGCGTCAGAGGCGCCGCCGCTGTGGAGTCCCCGTAGCGGGGGGTCCGAGGACCGGCCGTCCGTGCCCTTCTGGCTCAAGCCGAACAACCCGGACAAGGACTGAACATGGCCCAGCCAGGCGACAGGCGGGGGCTGGCCTTCGCCGCCATCGTCGTGGTCATCGCCGCGGTCGGCATCTACATCACCCTGTGGCCGGACTCCGGCGACCCGGCCGAGCCCGCAGGGGGCGAGGCGAACCGCCCCACCAGTGTGGCCGTCGCGTCCAGCACACCGCTGGCGACCGCCAGCAAGGCGCCGTTCGACGTCTACAACTACCTGCCGATGAAGGAGGAGCAGCTCGCCGCGGCGGCGGACCTGGCCCAGCGGTTCACCGCCGTGTACGGCACGTTCAGGTACGACGAGGACCCGGCGGCCTACGCCGAGCGGCTGAAGGCGTACACCACTCCCGAGCTCGGCAACGTCCTGGCCCGCACGATGACGTCGGCGGGCACCGTCGAGCAGAACCGCAATGACGAGATCGTCTCCACGGCCACGGCCAGGCTGAAGGAGATCAGGCAGATCGAGAAGAACTCGATCGTCTTCGTCGTCGCCGGAACCAGGCAGGTCGCCGCGAAGAGCGGTGACAAGCTGCTCACCGAGGACTACGCGGTCACGGTAAGCCAGCTCGGGACGGACTGGCGGATCTTCGACATCCTGCCGGCGACGGAGGGCCAGGAAGGAGACCCGGGGTGAACGTCTCCCGCACGCGCCTCGCCCTGATCATCGGCCTGGCCGGAGGGCTCCTGCTCGTCCTGGTCATCGTGTCGCCGATGCTCCTGATCTCGATGCCGTCGTTCCTCAGCGAGGGCCGCACCACCATCGACTGCGAGGACACCGCACAGGTGGAGGAGGCCTCCGACTCGGCCGCCGCCGACATCCCCACCGACTACCTGGAGCTGTACAAGAAGAACGGCGAGAAGATCGGCGTCCAGTGGAGCATCCTGGCCGCCGTGGGCAAGCGCGAGACCGACCACGGCCGCTCGACGCTGCCGGGCGTCAAGAGCGGCACCAACCACGCGGGCGCGGCCGGGCCGATGCAGTTCCTGATCTCCACGTGGGGCGGCAAGGCCAGGATTTCGATGTCGTCGCAGTTCAACGGGTACGCCTCCGACGGTGACGGTGACGGCGTCGGCGACGTGTACAACCCGGCCGACGCCATCCTCGGCGCCGCGAAGATGCTCAAGCGCAACGGGGCGCCCGAGGACGTTCGGCAGGCGCTGTTCGTGTACAACCGCGCCTGGTGGTACGTGGACCAGGTCGAGGGGATCGCCAGGAAGTACGCCAAGTCCGGCGAGGTCAAGGTGCCGCCGCAGGCCGAGGAGGAGTGCGACGACCCGCTGATCGAGGCCGCGCCGAGCGACGTCGTGTCCAAGATCCTGAAGTACGCGCTGGAGCAGCGCGGCAAGCCGTACCTGTGGGGTGGCACGGGACCGGACGCGTTCGACTGCTCGGGCGTGATCTACGCGGCCTACAAGGAGGCCGGGCTGTTGATCCCGCGTACGACGTTCGGGCAGTGGCCGTTCGGGGTGAAGGTGTTAGAGGGCCAGGAGCAGCCCGGTGACCTGGTGTTCTTCAACGCCGGCCCGGGCACCTCGGCGAACAGTCCCGGACACGTCGGGCTGGTGGTGTCCAAGGGCAAGATGCTGGAGGCCCGGTGCCGGTTGTGCGGGCCGATCAAGGTGACCAGCTACTCGGGCCGGGCCAGCCGCGTCGGCTTCACCCGCCCCCTGCAGAACCCGGATGTGCTCGAACAGCTCAAGAAGCTGCAGAATCCAGCTCTATGAGGCCTATGAGGAATCACAACACATGAGCACGATCGTGGTGGTGGCCGCGGTGATCGTCGGCCCGGGCGGCCGGGTGCTGGCCGCCCAGCGCGCCGCGCCCGCGGCGCACGCCGGCGGCTGGGAGTTCCCCGGCGGCAAGGTGGATCCAGGCGAGAGCGAGGTGGCGGCGCTGATCCGGGAGTGCCGCGAGGAGCTCGGCGTGGAGATCGCGGTGGGCGAGCGCGTGGGCGGTGACTGGCCGCTGTCCGAGGGGTACGTGCTGCGCGTCTGGCTGGCCACGCTCGCCTCGGGGACGCCCGAGCCGAGGGAGCACCTGGCGCTGCGGTGGCTTGGGCCCGGCGAGTACTACGACGTCAAGTGGCTGGGGGCCGATCTGCCGATCATGAAGACCGTGGAGGGTTTGATCCCGCCTGATTGACCGATTCCACTCTGTGACAGAATGGCTACTCAGCGTAGTTGAGGGCGATCTGTCGCAGCGGGGGAGTGGGAGTGATGCGTCGTGGCTGGATCCTTGCCGGAGTGGTGATCGCGGTGGCGGCGCCCTCCGTGCCCGTGGCCGCGGCCGGGGTGTCGCTGGTCCTGGAACGGGTGAGCGGGTCCGACGACGATGAGGTCGGGAAGTGGATCAGGACCGGGGACGTGCAGCGGTTCCGGGTGCGGCTGAACGGGATGGCCGAGGAGACCAGGGTGGCGGTGGCCGCCAGTCCTGTGGGGGCGTTGTCGGAGGTGGCCTGCGTACCGTCGGCGGGGCGGTCCGTCCCGCCGGACGCCCGGCCTTCGGCCGTCGGCGCCGCGGTCCCGCCTTCCGTCGTCATTCCTGAGGCGGAGGCTGTTCGGCCGAGGACCGCCGCCCGGGCGCTGGCCGCGCGTGCGCTGGCCGTCGCGGGGGCCTCGTCTTCGCTCCCTGCCGGGACCTGGGTGTGCAGGCTCGGGGGGATCACCGGCGAACGCTCCGTGGACGTGACCCTGACGGCCCCGGAGGGGGTCAGGAAGGTGGTGCTGGCGGCGGTGGCCAGGACGCGGGCCGGCTCGGAGGAAGACCTGACGATCATGCGCAGAACGGTCGCCACACGGGTCACGGACGTGGTCCCGACGATCAGCGGCCGGGCCACCAAGCTCACCACCCCCACCGGGTCGCCCACCGCCGGGGCGGCCGAGGCAGGCGCCGACCTGTCCGCCACCGCTGCCGGGCCGGTGGGGAACGGCGGCGCCGAGGCGGACGGCGGCGCCGAGGCGGACGGAGGCGCCGCCGTGGGGCGCGGCACGCGTGGCGCGGCGACGGTGGAGCCGGAGTCCGGCGGCGTCGCAGCGGTGGAGGGCGAGCAGAGCGGGGGCGACGCGCCGACGCGCCGGGCGGGCGGGACGGTGCTCGACCCCGGGCTGACACTGCCGCCGGCCACGCCGCAGCAGGCCTTCCCCGCGGCGTCCGCGGCGTCCGCGGAGGTGCTTCCTCTCGGATCAGCTGCAGCCGTCCCCAGCGCCCTTCCAGGCGTGCCTCAAACCGCGCTCGGCGGTGTGCCCGGGATCACCGTGTCCCCTTCGCCCGGCGTCGTCCCGTCCCCTCAGATCGCCGCATTGCCCGGTACGGAGCCGGAGACGGGAGCGGCGCCGTTGCCGTGGGAGATGGCCGCCGCCACCAAGCGGGCCCAGCCCGCCGGATGGGTCAGCCCGCTCAAAGGAGCCCTGGGACATTCGCTCGCGATCGGGGCCATTGCCGCGCTGCTCGGAGCTCTGTGGGTCATTGTCACGGTGCAAAAACACCGGAAGCATAGAATGGTGCTGTAATTCGGTCTTTACTGTTACTTTGACCGGACTAGTATTCCCTTGACCATGGTTCCGGGACTACGCGGAGGGCGACGGTGGCACGCACTCGAGCGACAGCCGTGTCCGCGATCGTCCTGGCGCTGGGACTGGCCGGCGCCGGCGCGACGCCGTTCATCGTGCAGAGCGCGAGCGCCTCCGTGGCGTTCGACCCCCCTGTCGAGCCCTGCGACGTCGACGACCCCTCGTGCGAGTCCGACCCGCAGACCACGGTCACGGTCACCACGACCTTGCCGACGCCGACGCCGACGGAACCGGCCGAGACGACGATCACCAAGACCGTCACCGCGAGCCCGACGAAGAAGACCAAGAGCCCGACGCCGAAGAAGAGCACCACGCCTCCGCCGAGCAACCCGGCGCCGACCCCGCCCGCCCAGGAACAGAACCCCCAGCCGCTGCCCTCGCAAACCGTCCCTGTGCCGTCCGCCACCGTGTCCACCAGCCCCGAGACGGCCGTCGAGCTGCCATCCGTGGCGCCGACCGATACGGCCCCGACCGTGGCGCCGACCGACACGCAGCCCGCCTCCGAGGAGGAGGTGCCGCTGGAGCTGCGTAACGCGGCGCCGGAGTTCGACCAGAAGACGCTGACGCAGAAGCTCAGCATCCCGGCGCTGGTGCTGGTCCTGCTCGCGCTCTTCGCGGTGCTGATCTTCGAGGGGCGGCTGCGCCGCATGGCCCACGCGGCGGCCGTGCGCAAGGCGGGGCCGCAGCTCGGCGGGCGTCCCGACCTGCCGCCGGGCGGCTACCCGGCCGGTCCTGGGGGTTACCCGGCCGGTCCTGGGGGTTACCCGGCCGGTCCCGGGTACGCAGCGGGCTTCCCGGGCGGCCCGGCCTACCCGGGCGGTACGGCGTACGCGCCGATCATCAGCTTCGTCCCGGTGCAGACCTACCCGAGCGGTCATGTCTACCAGGATCCGGGGCACCCGTACCCGCCGCAGGGCTACGCGCAGGAGCCCCCGCCCGCGGCGCCGGCCGAGCCGCCTCCCGTCGTGCTGCACCCGGACGAGTTCGACTCCTACAACCACGAGCCGCCGAAGCCCAAGGAGTACCGCGACCCGTTCGAGCCGCTGGTTCCGCCGGCGGACATCCCACCGGGCGGCGCCACGCCGTACGAAGACGGGCACGAGCATCCGCTCGGCTCTGCCTCGGCGGCGGAGACGGGCGACTCCGAGCCGTGGCAGCAAGGTGGGTCCCTGTTCGAGCCGGCGCAGCGGCCCTCCGAGTACGAGCCGCCTCCGTACCTGCCGCCGGAGCTGCCCGCCGACGGCGACGTGACGGCCGTGCAGCCGCTTCCGCCGCAGCAGCCGCAGGAGCCGACCAAGGAGATGCCGGACTCCAAGCGCAAGCGCTTCCGCCGCGGCAAGTAGGCGAACAAAAAGGGAGGGGGCTGGATGATTCCAGCCCCCTCCCTTTTGCCGTGGACCTACTTGGCGCGCTTGAAGATCTTGCTGCCCAGCCACACCAGCGGGTCGTACTTCCGGTCCACCACGCGCTCCTTCATCGGGATCAGCGCGTTGTCGGTGATCTTGATGTGCTCGGGGCAGACCTCGGTGCAGCACTTGGTGATGTTGCAGTAGCCGAGCCCGTGCTCCTCCTGAGCAGCCTCCTGCCGGTCCGCCACGTCATACGGATGCATGTCCAGCTCGGCGATCCGCATGAGGAAACGCGGACCGGAGAAGTTGGTCTTGTTCTCCTCGTGGTCGCGGATCACGTGGCAGACGTTGTTGCACATGAAGCACTCGATGCACTTGCGGAACTCCTGGGAGCGCTCGACATCGACCTGCTTCATGCGGTATTCGCCGGGCCGCACGCCCTCCGGCGGTGTGAAGGATGGGACTTCCCTGGCCTTCTGGTAGTTGTACGAGACGTCGGTGACCAGGTCCTTGATGACCGGGAAGGTCCGCATCGGCGTGACCGTGATGGTCTCGTCCTCCTCGAAGGTGGACATCCGGGTCATGCAGCCGAGCCGCGGCTTGCCGTTGATCTCCATGCTGCACGAGCCGCACTTGCCCGCCTTGCAGTTCCACCGCACCGCCAGGTCGGGCGCCTGCGTGGCCTGCAGCCGGTGGATGATGTCGAGGACCACCTCGCCCTCGTTGACCTCCACGGTGAAGTCCTCGAGACTGCCTTCGCCGCCCTCACCGCGCCAGACCTTGAACTTTGCCTTGTAGCTCATGACTTCGCTATCCCGTCGAACTCGGCCATCTCTTCGTCGGTGAGGTATTTCTTCAGCTCGTCCCCGTCGAACAGGGTGATCAGGTCGTCACGCATGGGCCGCTGGACCTTCTCCTGGACCTCGATGGCCGAGCCGTCCTCGGTGGAGCAGACGAGCAACTTGCGGCGCCACTCCGGGTTCATGCCGGGGAAGTCGTCACGGGTGTGCCCGCCGCGGCTCTCCTCGCGCAGCAGCGCCGCCTTGGCCACGCACTCCGACACCAGCACCATGTTGCGCAGGTCGATCGCGAGGTGCCAGCCGGGGTTGTAGATGCGGGACCCGGCGGCCCCGACCAGGCGTACGCGCTCCTTGAGCTTCTCCACGACCTGCAGCGCCTCGGAGACCTCCTCGGCCTTGCGGATGATGCCGACCAGCTCGTTCATCGTGCGCTGCAGCTCGTGGTGGACCTCGTAGGGGTTCTCGCCGCTGCGGCCCAGCGGCGCCAGCGCCTCCTCGCGGGCCTCGTCCACGAGCTCCGGCGCGACCTTGGGCCGCTCCGGGAGCCCGTCCACGTACTCCGCCGCGCCCGCGCCCGCCCGGCGCCCGAACACCAGCAGGTCGGACAGCGAGTTGCCGCCGAGCCGGTTGGAGCCGTGCATGCCGCCGGACACCTCGCCCGCCGCGAACAGCCCGGGCACCGCCGCCGCGCCGGTGTCGGCGTCCACCTCGACGCCGCCCATGATGTAGTGGCAGGTCGGGCCCACCTGCATGGGCTCGGCGGTGATGTCGACGTCGGCCAGTTCTTTGAACTGGTGGTGCATCGACGGCAGCCGCCTCTTGATCTCCTCGGCCGGGAGCCGGGTCGACACGTCCAGGAACACGCCGCCCTGCGGTGATCCGCGCCCGGCCTTGACCTCGGCGTTGATCGCGCGGGCCACCTCGTCACGCGGCAGCAGCTCCGGCGGGCGCCGGTTGTTGGCCTGGTCGGTGTACCAGCGGTCGGCCTCCTCCTCGGTGGTGGCGTACTTGTCCTTGAACACCTCGGGGATGTAGTCGAACATGAAGCGCTTGCCCTCGGAGTTGCGCAGCACGCCGCCGTCGCCCCGGACGGACTCGGTGACGAGGATGCCGCGTACGGAGGGCGGCCAGACCATCCCGGTGGGGTGGAACTGGATGAACTCCATGTTGATCAGCTTCGCGCCGGCCAGGAGGGCCAGGGCGTGGCCGTCACCGGTGTACTCCCAGGAGTTGGAGGTGACGACGTACGACTTGCCGATGCCGCCGGTGGCCAGCACCACGGCCGGGGCGTCGAAGAGGATGAGGTTGCCGGTCTCGCGCCAGTAGCCGAACGCGCCCGAGATCCGGTCGCCGTCCTTGAGCAGCCGCGTGACCGTGCACTCGGCGAAGACCTTGATGTAGGCCTCGTAGTCGCCGTGGTTCTCGTAGTCCTCCTGCTGCAGCGCCACCACGCGCTGCTGCAGCGTGCGGATCAGCTCCAGGCCGGTACGGTCGCCCACGTGTGCGAGCCGTGGGTACTCGTGCCCGCCGAAGTTCCGCTGGCTGATCTTGCCGTCCTTGGTGCGGTCGAACAGCGCGCCCCAGGCCTCCAGCTCCCACACCCGGTCGGGCGCCTCCTTGGCGTGCAGCTCGGCCATCCGCCAGTTGTTGAGGAACTTGCCGCCCCGCATGGTGTCACGGAAGTGCACCATCCAGTTGTCGTCGGAGTTGACGTTGCCCATCGCGGCGGCCGCGCCGCCCTCGGCCATGACCGTGTGCGCCTTGCCGAACAGCGACTTGCAGACGATCGCCGTCTTCTTGCCCTGCTGCCGGGCCTCGATCGCGGCTCGCAGACCGGCGCCACCCGCGCCGATGACGACGACGTCGTATTCGTGACGTTCGATTTCCACTGTTGATCCTTACGCGTACGGGAAGGCGATGATGCCCTTGGCCACCAGGCGGACGTACAGGTCGGCGCCCATGACGGAGAACATCGAGGCCCACGCGAGGGGTTGGTGCTTGGCGTTGAGCTTGGAGACGAACGTCCAGGCCCGGTAGCGCAGCGGGTGACGGGAGAAGTGGTTGAGCCGGCCCGCGGTGATGTGCCGGCAGGAGTGGCAGCCCAGCGTGTAGCCCCAGATGAGCACGACGTTCAGCACCAGGATCCAGGTGCCCAGCCCGAGCGGCGTGTGGACGAGCGCCAGGATCGCGTCGTAGGTGAGGACGGAGCCGATGAGCAGGGCGGCGTAGAAGAAGTAGCGGTGGATGTTCTGGAAGATCAGCGGGAAGCGGGTCTCACCGGTGTACTTCCCGTGCGGCTCCTGCACGGCGCAGGCGGCCGGCGCCAGCCAGAACGACCGGTAATACGACTTGCGGTAGTAGTAGCAAGTCAGCCGGAAACCGCCGGGCAGGCCGAGGATCAGCAGTCCCGGCGGCAGTGTGTACCAGTCACCAAAGGGGGCCAGGCCAAGGAATCTTGCCCCCTCGGGGCATGAGGTCGCCAGGCACGGCGACGAGAACGGGGCGATGTACTCCGATGCCGCCACGTAGTAGCTGGCATCGAAAATCGCCCACACGCCGTAGATCAGGAAGGCGCTGAGCCCCAGGAAGGTCAGCAGCGGGGTCAGCCACCATCGGTCCGTCCGCAATGTGCGCACCTTGACCTGTGCGCGTTGCCTTCTCCCCGGTGCTTCGGGCGTCGTCTGGGTCATCAGGGACCTCTCCACCTCCCGCGGACCCTTATCGCGCAGGGGGTCCGTGGTTTCGTTTTGCTGGGCGCGCGTACGGGCCGAATCCCGCTCAAGCGCACGTTGGTGGGGGATACGTTACGACGACCGCATCTCGATTTGTGAGCGGGGTCACTCACTTTTTCGATGGTCGGCTGTGATTCCTGTCACGTAGGCCCGTCAGAGGCGCTGCCCCTGGGTCGGCAACTTAACCACAGTCACGAAAAAATCATCGATCTGCCGGACAACCCGGATAAACTGCTCAAAATCCACCGGTTTGGAGACATAAGCGTTGGCGTGGAGCCGGTAGCTGTGGAGGATGTCCTCCTCCGCCTCCGATGTCGTCAGGATCACCACGGGGATCGTTCTCAGCACGTTGTCGGCCTTGACCTCGCGCAGCACCTCCATGCCGCTCATCCGCGGCAGGTTGAGGTCGAGCAGGATGAGGTCCGGGCGCGGCGCGTCGGCGTAGCCGCCCTCGCGGCGCAGGAACGCCATGGCCTGCTCGCCGTCGTTCACCACGTTGAGGCGGTTGCGTACTTTGTTGAAGTCGAACGCCTCCTTCGTGAGCAGGATGTCACCCTGGTCGTCCTCCACCAGAAGCACCTCGATCGGGCGCCACTCATTCATCGTCGTCTCCAGCCGCGGGCAGCGTCCAGCGGAACGTCGCGCCCTGGTCCTCCACACTACTGTCGAGCCACAGCTGTCCGCCGTGGTACTCGACGATCTTGCGGCACAGTGCCAGGCCGATGCCAGTCCCCGGATACACGTCGCGGGCGTGGAGACGCTGGAAGATGAGGAAGATGCGGTCGGCGTACTTCGGCTCGACGCCGATGCCGTTGTCCGAGCAGCTGAACTCCCACATGTCGCCGGACCGCTTCGCCCCTATGTGGATGCGCGGGGGCTCCTCGGAACGGAACTTGACGGCGTTCTCGATCAGGTTCTGGAACAGCTGGGTGAGCTGCAGCCGGTTGCCCTTCACCTTGGGCAGGTCGTCCCTGGTGACCGTGGTCCCGGTGTCCTCGATCGTGGCCGACAGGTTCTCCAGCGCCTGGTTCAGCGCCTCGCCGGCGTCGATCACCGTGCGCTCGCCGGTGACGCGGCCGACCCTGGAGAAGTCCAGCAGGTCGTTGATCAGCAGTTGCATGCGCTTCGCGCCGTCGACGGCATAGTGGATGTACTGCTTGGCCCGCTCGTCGAGCTGCGTGCTGTAGCGCTGCTCCAGCATCTGGGAGAAGCTGGCGACCTTGCGCAGCGGCTCCTGCAGGTCGTGACTGGCCACGTACGCGAACTGCTCCAGCTCCCCGTTGGACCTGCGCAGCTCCTCGGCCTGGTCGGCGGCCACGCGCCAGGCCGACACGATGCGGCCGCGCATGGAGTCGAGGTGGCTGGACAGCTCCGCCAGCTCCGCCGGGCGGTCCACGTGCAGGGTGTGGTCGAAGTCGCCGGCGGCGACCGTGCGTACCTGCTGGGTGAGTTGGTCGATGGGTTTGAGCACGGCGTACCGCACCATGATCCCGAGCCCGACGCCGCAGGCGAACAGCACCGCGAACAGGACGATCAGCGCCGCGTTGAGCCGCCCGATCTGCGCGGCCACCTCGGGCTTCGGATTGAGCGCCTGGGCCTGGGCGAGCATCAGCATGGTGATCACGACCCCGGCCACGAACGCCACGCCCGCCACCGCGCCGATGAACATGAACCAGCGGGCGATCGGCAGCCTGCCGAGCCCGGTCGGCTCCTTGGGCGGCGGCAGCGGGTGAATGCTCATTCTCTCCTCCTGCTCACCAGGACCACGGCCAGGTCGTCGCTGAGCGTGCCGACGTGCCGGATGAGCCGGTCGAGGTCGACGGCGCCGTGCTCGCGCACCAGCCCGACCAGCCCCTCCACACCCAGCAACTCGTTGCGCTCGCCCACGGCCGCCTCGATCAGGCCGTCGGTGTAGAGCATCATCGACCATTTCTCGCCCAGCGGCACGTCGAGCACCGACCATTCGGCGTCGGGGAAGATTCCGAGCGGCGGGCCGGACGGGCCGCCCTCGACGACCTCCACGGCGCCGTCACGCACCAGCACCGGCGGCGGATGCCCGACCACCCGCATCGTCGCGGACCGCAGGTCCGGCGCGATCGTCGCCATGCACAGGGTGGTGAAGATCTCCGGTGCCTTGCGCTCGGCCCGCAGCAGCGTGTCCAGCGTACGCAGCAGCGTTTCGCCGGTCTGCCCGGCCAGTACCAGCGCGCGCCAGGCGATGCGCAGCGCCACGCCGAGCGCGGCCTCGTCAGGGCCGTGCCCGCACACGTCGCCCACCACGACGTGCACCGCGCCGTCCGGCGTCTGCACCGTGTCGAGGAAGTCCCCGGCCAGCGTGCCGCCGCTGCCCGGCAGGTAGCGCGTCGTGTGCTCGATCTCGTCGGTGTTCAGGAGCGCGCTGGGCAGCAGGTCCCGTTGCATCCTGGCGTTCTGGTTGGCGATCAGCTCCGCCTCGACGAGCCTGAGCTGCGCGTGGTCGGCCCGTTTGCGCTCCATCGCGTACCTGATGGCCCTGGCCAGCAGCCGCGCGTCGACGTCCTGCTTGACCAGGTAGTCCTGCGCCCCGGCCTGTACGGCGGCGACGCCCACGTGCGCGTCCCTGAGCCCGGTGAGCACCAGCACGGCCGCGTGCGGCGCCAGTGCCAGCATCTCTTCCAGGGCCTCCAGCCGGGAGGCGTCGGGCAGCGAGAGGTCGACGAGCACGCATTGGATCTTGGAGGTCAGTTTGGCCTTGGCCTCCTGGAGACTCCGCGCCCGGAAGATCTTTGGCGGCGCCACGGCCTGCTGGAGCAGCTCCTCGACGAGGAAGGCGTCGCCGTCGTCGTCCTCGACGAGGAGCAGCGTCAGCGTTTCTGAGAGATTTGCCGTCACAGACCGCCTCACCGGGACGTTGGTCACGTTCTGCTCATTCTGCGATGAGGTCTACCCCTTGTGGAAGCGTGCCCTCATGTCCGGCCTCCACCACGAACGTCAGAAGGGTTTCCCTGAACGCCTGCGCGGCCGTGGTCGGCTCGACATCCTTGCGGTGGGCCAGCGCGATCGTCCTGCTGAGACCCGGCGGCCTGAGCGGTGTGCCGGACAACCCGGGGCGCCCGTCGAGCACCATGGAGGGCACCACGGCCGCCCCCAGTCCCGCCTCCACGAACCGCAGCACCGCGTCCATCTCCCCGCCCTGCACCGCGAAGCGCGGCTCGAACCCCGCCTGGCGGCACGCCGCCAGCGTCGCCTCCCGCAGGTCGTAGCCGCGCCGGAACATCACCATCGGCCGGCCGCGCAGGTCATCGATCTCCAGGTACGGGCCTTTCGGCCTCTCATGGGAGGGCGCGACCACCACAAGGTTCTCCCGCAGGATCTCCTCGGTCACCAGCGACGGGTCGTCGCTCTGCAGCGGCATGATGATCAACGACAGGTCGAGCTGCCCCCGCGCCAGCGCCCTGACCAGGTCACGCGAGCCGCCCTCCTCGACCAGCAGCTCGATCCCCGGGTACGTGCGATGGAAGCGGGCCAGCGCGTCCGCCACCAGCCCCGCGCAGAGCGACGGCGTGGCCCCGAGCCGCACCCGGCCCCTCCTGAGCCCCGCGAGCTGGGCCACCTCCTGCCTGGCGGTGTCGGCGTCGGCGAGCATCCGGCGGGCCAGCGGCAGCAGCGCCTCCCCGGCCGGGGTCAGCGTGACGTTGCCGCGCGCCCGTGAGAACAACGGGGCGCCGAGGTCGGTCTCCAGCGCCTTGACCTGCTTGCTCAGCGACGGCTGGGCGACCCGCATGCGCTCGGCGGCCTGGGTGAAGTGCCTGGTCTCCGCGACGGCGACGAAGTAGGCGAGCTGTTGCAGCTGCATGTGATTTTCCTCGCATCGGCCCTGCCGAATTGCCCGGGAAAAGCCGCTTACACCAGCATCATAGCTTCCGGCTATGGAAACCAGACCATTGATGACTTGGACGGATCATTGCTGCGTACCTAGCGTCTGAAGACGTGACTGCGACGATTGAGCGCGGTGCCGCGACCGCACCTGTGACACCTCCCAAGTCCACTCCAACGCCCAGGCCGAAGGGCGGGTTCCTGAACTCGTCGAACGGCAAGAAGGTCGTCATGGCGGTCACGGGCGCCGTGATGGTGCTCTTCCTCGTCGGCCACATGCTGGGCAACCTCAAGATCTTCCTCGGCAAGGACTCGTTCAACGACTACGCGTCCGCGCTGCGCACGCTGGGCGATCCGCTGCTGCCGTACCGGACGCTGCTGACGGTCGTGGAGATCGTCCTCGTCGTCTCGGTCGTCCTGCACATGTGGGCCGCGATCTCGCTGTCCCGCCGCGCGGGCAAGGCCAGGCCGGTCAAGTACGTCGCCAAGAAGTCGCGGGCGGGCGGCTACGCCACGCACATCATGCGGTGGGGCGGCCTGACGATCGCGCTCTTCGTGGTGTGGCACCTGCTCGACCTGACCTTCGGCGTCGTCAACCCGAAGGGCTTCGACTCCTCCCCGGCCGACCGGATGATCGCCGGCTTCGACGCGTCCCGGTGGTGGGTGACGCTGATCTACTTCGTGGCCGTCGTCATGGTCGGCCTGCACCTGCGGCACGGCATCTGGAGCGCCGTGCAGACGCTCGGCTGGGCCAATCGCAACCGGTACCGCGTGCTGCGGCTCTCGGCGGGGCTGATCGCGGCCGTGCTGGTCGTCGGCTTCCTGGCCCCGCCTCTCGCGATCACGTTCGGAGTTGTGAAGTGAAGTACATCGAAGGTCCGGAGATCCGCGACGCCAAGGCTCCCGCCGGACCCATCGAGGAGCGGTGGGAGAAGCGGAAGTTCAGCGCCAAGCTGGTCAACCCGGCCAACAAGCGCAAGCTCAACGTGATCGTGGTCGGCACCGGCCTCGCGGGCGGCTCGGCCGCGGCGACGCTGGGCGAGCTGGGCTACAACGTCACGTCGTTCTGCTACCAGGACTCGCCGCGCCGCGCCCACTCCATCGCCGCCCAGGGCGGCATCAACGCCGCCAAGAACTACCGCGGCGACGGCGACAGCATCTACCGGCTCTTCTACGACACGGTCAAGGGCGGCGACTTCCGCGCCCGCGAGTCGAACGTCTACCGCCTCGCCCAGGTCTCGGTGAACATCATCGACCAGGCGGTCGCGCAGGGCGTGCCGTTCGCCCGCGAGTACGGCGGCCTGCTCGACACCCGCTCCTTCGGCGGCGCCCAGGTCTCCCGTACGTTCTACGCCCGCGGCCAGACGGGCCAGCAACTGCTGCTGGGCGCGTACCAGGCGCTGGAGCGGCAGATCGCGGCCGGGACCGTGACCATGCACACCCGGCACGAGATGCTCGACCTGATCGTCGCCGACGGGCGGGCGCGCGGCGTCATCGTGCGCGACATGGTCACCGGCGAGATCGAGCGTCACCTGGCCGACGCCGTGGTGCTGGCCACCGGCGGCTACGGCAACGTCTTCTTCCTGTCCACGAACGCCAAGGGCTGCAACACGACGGCGATCTGGCGGGCGCACGAGCGCGGCGCGTACTTCGCCAACCCCTGCTACACGCAGATCCACCCGACCTGTATCCCGGTGTCGGGCGAGTACCAGTCGAAGCTGACGCTGATGTCGGAGTCGCTGCGCAACGACGGCCGCGTGTGGGTGCCGCTGCGCAAGAACGACACCCGCGCCCCCGGGGACATCCCGGATGACGAGCGCGACTACTACCTGGAGCGCATCTACCCGGCCTTCGGCAACCTCGTCCCCCGGGACATCGCCTCACGGGCCGCCAAGAACGTCTGCGACGAGGGCCGCGGCGTCGGTCCCGGCGGCCTGGGCGTCTACCTGGACTTCCGCGACGCGATCAACCGGCTCGGCCGCGACGCCGTGGAGAAGAAGTACGGCAACCTCTTCGAGATGTACGAGCGCATCACCGGCGAGAACCCGTACGAGACGCCGATGCGCATCTACCCGGCCGTCCACTACACGATGGGCGGCCTGTGGGTGGACTACGACCTGCAGTCGACGATCCCGGGCCTGTTCGTGATCGGTGAGGCGAACTTCTCCGACCACGGCGCCAACCGCCTCGGCGCCTCCGCGCTGATGCAGGGCCTCGCCGACGGATATTTCGTGCTTCCCACCACCATCGGCGACTACCTGGCCGCCGGCCCGTTCGGCGAGGTCGACGAGGAGGCCGTCGCCGAGGCCGAGATCAGGGTCCGGTCGAAGATCGACCGGCTCCTGGCAGTGAACGGCACCCGCACCCCCGACTCCTTCCACCGTGAGCTGGGCAAGCTCATGTGGGACTACTGCGGCATGGAGCGCACCGAGGAGTCGCTGCGCAAGGCCCTGGAGCGCATCCCCGAGCTGCGCGAGGAGTTCTGGCAGAACGTCAAGGTGTCCGGCACCGCCGAGGAGCTCAACCAGGTTCTGGAGCGGGCCGGCCGCGTGGCGGACTTCTTCGACCTGGCCGAGCTCATGTGCCTGGACGCCCTGGTCCGCAGCGAGTCCTGCGGCGGCCACTTCCGCGCCGAGTCCCAGGACGCCGACGGCGAGGCCCTGCGCGACGACGAGAACTTCGCGCACGTCTCGGCGTGGGAGCGCACGCCGGACGGGCCCGTCCTGCACAAGGAAACGCTCGAGTACGAGTACGTCAAGATGACCCAGCGGAGCTACAAGTGAACGTGACCCTGAAGGTCTGGCGTCAGAGCGGCCCGGACGACTCGGGCCGGATGGTGACGTACAGGGTGGAGGACGTCTCCCCGGACATGTCCTTCCTGGAGATGCTGGACGTACTGAACGAGCGCCTCATCATCGAGGGCGACGACCCGATCGCCTTCGACCACGACTGCCGCGAGGGCATCTGCGGCATGTGCGGCATGGTCATCAACGGCGTCGCCCACGGCGAGCAGGTCGCCACGACGACCTGCCAGCTCCACATGCGCCACTTCGAGGACGGCGCCACGATCACCATCGAACCGTGGCGCGCGGCCCCGTTCCCGGTCGTCAAGGACCTGGTCGTGGACCGGAGCGCGTTCGACCGCATCATCCAGGCCGGCGGCTTCGTCTCGGTCCCGGCCGGCTCGGCCCCGGACGCCCACAGCATCCCGGTACGCAAGGAGGACGCGGACGCCGCCTTCGACGCGGCCACGTGCATCGGCTGCGGCGCCTGCGTGGCCGCCTGCCCGAACGGCTCCGCCTCGCTCTTCACCGCCGCCAAGATCACCCACCTGAGCCTCCTTCCGCAGGGCCAGCCGGAGCGAGTGTCCCGGGCGAAGGCCATGGTGGACCAGATGGACGCGGAGGGCTTCGGCGGCTGCACGAACACGGGAGAGTGCACGGCGGTGTGCCCGAAGGGCATCCCGCTGGACACGATCGCCCGCATGAACGGCGACTACCTGAAGGCGAACGCCAAGTAGCCCGCGCTGCGGCCGGCCCGAGCGGACCTCGCTACCGTTCGGGCCGGTCGCGTATCAGTTGAAGATGCCGGCCGGCTGGGCCGAGCCGGCCGATCATGAACATTCCCGCATGATGCGGACCAGTTCCTCGGGACGCATGGGGGGCTCCGGCAGCGGGTGAGCCGCCGAGGCCCGGAACCCGTCCAGCATCAGGGCCAGATGCCGCCGCCAAGCCTGCGGCCGCACGGCTGCCGTGGCCTCGACCGTACGCGCGATGCCCCAGGTCACGAACGCCATGTCTTCGAGCGTGCAGTCCTCCCGCAGCGCGCCGGCCTCCCGCGCCCGCGTCACGATGCGCTGCATCAGCTCATACCCCCGCGCGTGGTCCTCCGTCGGCGCCGTCTGCGGCAGCCGCCGCGAGACGAGATCGTTGTAGCCGCGGTCGGCGGCCTGCAGCTCGCAGACCCGCTCCAGGAAGTGCACCAGCCCGGCCCACGGATCCGCCAGCGACAGAGCGTGCTCCGCGATCCGCACCACGGTGGCCGTCCGGTCGGCGAAGACGGCGTCGACGATGTCGGCGCGGTTCGGGAAGTGGTTGTAGAGGGTGCCGCTGCTCACCCCCGCCGTACGGGCGATCTCGTCGAGGGCGACGTCGAGCCCGCGCACGGCGAACAGCTCGCGGGCGGCCGCCACCAGTAGGTCCCGGTTTCGCTGCGCGTCCCTGCGTAGCGGCTTCGCTTGCGTCGGCATGCGGACCATCGTACCGAACTTGAGAACAGTCCCAACTTGTGGGTACGCTGCTCGAGCAGGAAAGTTGGGAACACAGTCAACTTAGCTGAATCAATTAAGGAGACGTCATGTCGAAAACACTCGCGATCTTCGGCGCCGGCCCCGTCCTCGGCCTGTCCCTCGCCCGCCGCTTCGGGCGTGAGGGCTTCCGCGTCGCGCTCGTCGCCCGTACCGGGAAGACCCTCGACCACCTCGTCGCCGAGCTGGCGCGCGACGGCATCGAGGCGGCCGGCTTCACCGCCGACGTCTACGACGGCGCCCAGCTCGCGGGCGCCGTCGCGGCCATCAAGGAGCGGTACGGCCGGATCGACGTCGCGGAACACAGCCCGGGCGGCGGCACCATGGGAGAGGAGATCGTGTCGACCCTCGACGTCGACGTCGAGAACACGCGCCTGATCATGGACCGGTACCTGCTGTCGGGGATCGCCCTGGTGCGGCAGGTCCTCCCCGACATGGTGGCCCGCGGCCACGGCGCCATCCTCTTCACGGCGGGGCAGTCCGGCATCCACCCGACCCCGTTCCTCGGCAACGCCGGCATGGCCCAGGCCGCGCTGCGCAACTACTTCCACACCCTCAACGCCGTGCTCGCCGGCAAGGGCGTCTACGTCGGAGCCGTCAACGTCGGCGCGCTCATCGAGGGCAGCGTGCCGCATCGGGCGATCACGTCGTCCGGGTCGCCGCTCGAGTTCGAGCCGGAGGTGATCCACCCGGACGTCTTCGCGGAGAACTTCTGGGACCTGTACGCCAAGCGCGATCGGGTGGAGGCTCTGGTGGGGAGTTTCGGGCAAGAGGCAGACCGCTGACGAGCTCGAGTACGCCTGGCGATCAACCCAGCGCTGAGCGGCCGCCCTGGCCGGTGACGCCGGACGCCACCTCGCCGAAGGTGATCACCATGTATCTCCCGTTGGCGTAGCTGACCACAGGCCGCCCGAGCGTGTCACCCACCCCCCGGGGCGACCCTCTGGAAAAGCTCCACCAGTTCCGGGGTGTCGGCGCTCACCCTGAACCGGCCGCCGGCGACGAGGTGCTCGGCGACGAGGGGGACGAAGGCCGCCCCTTCAGGATGCCGTCCGCGCCACCCCGCTGGACCGCTATCGAATCAGCCGATCCCGGAACACGGGCTCATGACGATCGCGAAGCCCTTGAGTAGCCCGAACAGGCCGAGTGTCGCGCCGATGCCGATGACGGCGAAGGTGGGGACGCGCTTGGCGACCCCGTGGTAGGCGATCAGGCCGGTCGCCGCCTCCCATGCCGCGACCACACCCACCAGCAGGGCGATCGCCCCCAGGCCGATCCCGGCGTAGTTCACGTAGGTGCACTGCGTCGCATCGTTGATCGACACGATGTGCCGCTCATCGAGCCGTATGACCAGGGCGAGGACGCCCAGGACGACAACACCCCAGGACTTGGGGCTCACCATTCGAAGATTCACGTGTGCTGTTCTACGGGTCCGCTCTTGCGGATGGCTTGTGAAGCCCTGGGAAGCATGAGGTCCGTTGTTTATCGTCACATGCTAACTAATTTGTATGTCATCAGCCATACTATTTAGGTGACACCCATACTCAAGCCTCCACGAGTACTGTCTCGCGATGCCGAGTGGACGGCCCTTGTCCAGTTCGTACAACACCGGGACCCCCGCCTCCGACTCGGCGTCGTGTCCGGGCGGCGGAGGATCGGAAAGAGTTTCCTTCTTCGCGCACTGGCGGAAGCCGCCGGCGGCCTCTATGTCTCGGCTGTGGCGGAGGAGGGCGTGGTCGCGGCGCGGCGGCGGTTGGCAGCTGAGATCGCGCGTTATGCGGGGATCGGCCCGGAGATGATGGGCGAGGCGAGCTGGGAGTCGCTCCTCTCCACCGCGATCGAGCTGACAGCTCAACGTCGGGGTGTGTTCGTCATTGACGAGCTGCCGTACTGGATGGCGCATTCTCCGGAGCTGCCCGGTCTACTCCAGCTGCTGTATGACGAGTCCCAGGCCGGTAAGGGGACTGCTGGTGGGCGGGTGATCGTCTGCGGGTCGGCTATGTCAGTGATGAACGAACTGCTCTCTGGTACGAAGGCGCTCCGGGGGCGCGCGGCGATCGATCTCCGTCTGCATCCGTTCGACCTGGCTACCATGGCGCGGCACTGGGGGATCGGTGACCCGGCGACAGCCCTTCGGGTGCATGCGATCCTCGGTGGCGCTCCCGGCTATCACAATCTCGCCAGTGTGGATCCACCGCAAACCATCGACGAACTGGACATGTGGGCTCCAGCTACTGTGCTGGACCCGCGTCAGGCGCTCTTCTCCGGAAGCGAAGCAGAGTATCTGCTGAGGGAGGACCCCAAGTTCACCGGGAGCGCCTTGCATTACGCGATCATCAATGCGGTCGCGAACGGCGCCACCAGTCCGGTCAAGATCGGTGGGTTGCTGGAGCAGCCGCGCTCGTCGCTGACCCGGCCCGTCGACGCGCTGACGGGCGCGGGATATCTGCGGTACGACACCGACCCGTTGTGGGAGAGGCGTCCAGTGATCACTGTTGCCGATCCCATCATCAGATTCCACAACCTGATCACCGTGCCGCAGCGCGATCTCGTCGAGACAGGGCAGTCGGCGGAGGCGTGGCAGCGCTCACGAGCGACCTTTGTCGCTCGCATCCTCGGGCCTCACTTCGAAGCATGCGCAAGGGACTGGCTTCGGGCCCAGGCTGATCCGGCTCTGCGGGGAAACGCCGGCCTCGTGTCGGCGACCGTGGTCAACGACCGGAAGGGGCAGGCCAAGCACGAGATCGACGTCGTTGCCCTGGACAAGCGGTCGGGGAGGGCGGAGATCAGCCTCATCGGAGAGGCGAAGGCGACGGTGACTCGGAGGAGCGTGGCGGATCTCGACCGGCTGGACCGGCTCAAGCGGCTTCTGGCGGAGCACGGGCACGACACCTCGTCGGCGGTCCTCGCCCTGTTCGCGATGGAGGGCTTCCAAGAGGATCTCGTCGGTACGGCGCGCCGCAGGGGAGATGTTCTGTTGGTCGACCTATCTGCCCTGCTGGGTTCCGGTGATCCGGTGGTCGTGCCTGGCGCTTCATGACAGGGGTCCTGCGCGGGCTGAGGTCAAGTCGGCGGTCCCAGGGCGTAACAAGTGAGGGATTCGGACCACTTCCTGGTATCAGAAGAACGCATCCCGAACGAAGGGGCTGGGCGTGACGGATGATTCGCACCGGTTCACCGGCATGTACGACGAGTGCCGGCAACGTGTGTGGGCTTACGTGGTCAGTCGCGCGGGGCGGCAGGTCGCGGACGAGGTGGTGAGCGAGACGTTCGCGATCGCCTGGCGGCGGCTGGACGACGTGCCGGAGCCGGCTCTGCCGTGGCTGCTCGGTGTGGCCAGGAACATCCTGCGCGACAACGTACGGGCCGATGCGCGCAGGGAGGCGCTGGCCGCGGAGCTGCGGGCCTGGACCGAGGGCGACGTGGCCGATCAGGTGGCCGAGCGGATGGGAGTCCTGCGGGCGCTGGCCGCGCTGGCGGAGGACGACAGGGAGATCCTCATGCTGGTCGCGTGGCACGACCTGTCGCCGAACCAGGCGGCCAAGGTGGTCGGCTGCTCGTCCGCGGCCTTCCGCGTCCGCCTGCATCGGGCCCGCAAGCGGCTCAAACAGGCGATGGAGGACGTCGCGGAGCCGGCTCCCGGGCCGGCCCGAGGGCCTCATGCGCAAGGCCGCGGTCAGGCGGGCCAGCCGCCCCTGTCCCACGTTCGGAACCTCAGTGAGGAGTGGTCATGAACCCTATCGACGAGCTTCGGGCCGCCCGGCCCGCGCACCTCGGCGACCGGCCGGTGGACGAGCGCACCAGGGCCGCCGAGCTTTCCCACGCCATGTCCCAGCCGCGTCAGCTCCGGCGGCGACGCAAGATCGTACGGCCCGTGTGGGGGCTGGGGCTCGCCGGGGCCGCTGCCGCCGCGACCGCCGTGGTGGTCGTCATGGCGGGGAACGGGGCCGTGCCGACGCCACGGGCGCCCGATGGCGTACCGGCCACCGCCGGGTCCACGGCCGCGCCGAAGGTGAAGTTGTCGGCGCGGGACGTCCTGCTGGCCGCCGCCGAGAACGCGGACCGGCAGGCCGAGACCACCGGGGACTACTGGCACACCACGACGGTGACCCGGAGCCTGATGAGCGTGGCCAAGGGCGGCTACCGGTTGATGATGCAGGACCGATCCGAGATGTGGACGCCCAGCGCGACCGGCGGCGAGCAGTGGAGCCGCAGCCAGTCGCTCGGGGCCCGGCCCGTCACCGAGGAGGACCGCCAGGCGTGGGAGGCGGCCGGATCCCCGGCCGAGGTCGAGATCAGGGTGCCGGGCAAGGGAGGGCTGAGGATGCCGATCGCTCCCGGGAAGGTCCGGACGAGTCACAGTCCGCTGGTGGACGGCGACAAGGTGTTCTGGCTGGGCCGCAACGTCACGATGAAGGACCTGCGCGGCCTGCCGAGCGACCCGGACGAGCTCAAGAAGTGGCTGCTGCGTTCGTACAAGGGCCATGACACGGAGTCCTCCAGCGTCCCGATGGGCTCCGACGCCTGGCTGTTCAGGGTCAGCACGGGCCTGATCACGGACATGCCGGTGACGCCGCAGGTACGGGGTGCGGCGTTCCGCATGCTGGCCGAGCTCGACACCGTCAAGGTCGCCGAGAACGTCACCGACGCCGAGGGCCGCCAGGGTGCGGCCGTCTCCACCGAGGAGCGCGTCAAGGGAGGCGCCGTTCTGGAGAACCGGCTGATCTTCGACGAGTCGACCGGCCAGGCCCTCGCCAACGAGAACGTCGTGGTGAAGCCCGGCGGCTTGCAGGCGGGCTTCGAGCCGGGCACGGTCTGGCACTCGACGGCCGTGCTGGAGACCGGCTGGACCGACGACAAGCCCTGATCTGACCGCAGGCCCGCCGGACTCACCCGGTCTGGCGGGCCTCGTCGTTGGCGTTGGTGCGGATCTGCTGGATGCGCTGCTTGGTGAGGCCCAGCAGCTCGCCGATGTCTCCGTCCGACAGACCCAGCTCGTGCATGTGCTTGACGCGTTTCTTGAGCGTACGCGTGTAGTCCTCGGCGATCGCGGCGGCCTGGCGCTGGAGGGCGGCGAAGTCGTCGAGGTCCTGCTCCGACAGGCCGGGCAGCGTGTAGTGGAAGACGGGCGTGGGGGGCCGGGCGCGGTCGGCGAACAGATACGGCAGACCCTCGGCGACGTCCCCGTGGAGCTCCTTCAGCGTACGGGCCGACATACCGCCCGCCACGCCGTCCACCTCGGCCAGCCACAGGTTGCCGGCCATGGTGACATGGACGTCAACGCGGTCTGCGGGAGTCATCGGTTCTCCAACCAGGTCGTCAGTCCTCTAGCCAGTCGTCGCCGAACAGGTGCGCGAGCCCCTGCTCGAGGGAGTCCACCAGCTGCGGGGTCTCCCGAGGGTACAGCGGGACGCTCGCCCGGGCCGCCACACGGCCCTCGGCATCCCATAGCAAGAGGAATCGCTGCCGCTTCGTCGTTTCCGCCCAGTCGCAGCGCAAGCCATGGAGGTGGGAGAGCCCGATGATCCGATCGCGGATGGCCGCGTAGTCGTCTCGTTCCACCACACGCGGCAGACTATATCCCTTGCCTACCATCGACAATGGGTCTTGTCGCCATGATTGCCTAAGGTGTGTTGCTTTCGTCCGGACCCCAGGCGCTCAGGAAGGTCCGTACGGCCGCCGCCGCCAACTGCCGTAGCTCGGCGTCCTCGATCGGGCGGGTGCCGAGGTTGGTGCGGGCCTCCAGAGGGCCGAGGAGCAGGGCCATGAGTTGCTCGGCCGCCAGGTCGGGGTCGGCGGCGCGCAGGCGGCCCGCGAGCGTGAGCCTCGCCAGCCGGTCGGCCAGTGCCCGGTTGAGCCGATGGGGCCCGTTCGCCACCGCGATCTCCAGAATGTCTGGAAATCTAGTGACTTCGGAGTAGAGGAGGCGGCGCAGCGCGCATGAGCGCTCGTTGGTGTGCAGGCGCAGCAGCGCGTGGGCGACGTCCTCCAGTGTGGCGTGCAGGTCGTCGCCGGGACTCGCCAGCGGCTCCAGGACGGCCAGGCGATCGTCGAGCGCTGCCCGCGCGGTGGCCTCGATCGCGTGCTTGAACAGGGTCGCCTTGTCGGTCAGGTGGTTGTAGACCGTCGGCTTGGCCACGCCCGCCTCGTCGGCGATCTCCTGCACGCAGGCCTGGGCATAGCCCTGTCGGGCGAACACCGTGAACGCGCCCTCCAAGATCGCCTGCCGCTTGTCGATCCGGCCACGCGAGGCGGTGCTCGTGCTCATGCCCTCATTGTACTCACGGGTTCAACTTCGTATACGCATAGGTTGCATGCGGACAAAGGAGACAACTACGTTGAACTCATGAGTTCAAAAGACAGCTTGGGTCCCCGGCTGCTCGGAGTGATCGCCGTAGTGCTGTTCGGCGGGTTACTGGGGATCCTCAACAGCACGATGGCCGCCGTCGCCGCCGGCACCCTGGCCCGGGACTTCGACACCTCGTTGAGCACGATCGGCTGGACGTCCACCGGGTTCCTGCTGGCCGTCACCGCCACCATCCCGTTCACCACGTGGGCCGTGGACCGGTTCGGCGGCAAGCGGCTGTGGCTGGCCGGCCTGCTGCTGTTCATCGCCGGCTCGTTCGGCGCCGGGATGGCCTGGAACGTCGGCAGCCTGATCGCCTTCCGCGTCCTGCAGGGGATCGGGGCGGGGCTGCTCGATCCGCTCGTACTGATCCTGCTGGCCCGTGCCGCCGGTCCGCGTCGTGCCGGGCGGGTGATGGGGCTGATGGGCGTGGTGCTGTCCCTCGGGCCGGTGCTGGGGCCGATCGCGGGCGGGGCCGTGCTGGCCAGCCTGCCGTGGCGGTGGATGTTCCTGCTCAGCGTGCCCTTCGGCGCGGTGGCGTACCTGCTGGCCCGGCGCGTGATCCCGGCCGACGGGCGCGGCGAGCCGCAGGAGGCGGGGCTCGACGTCCTGGGGCTGGCGCTGCTCGGTCCCGGGTTCGGGGCCGTCGTGCTGGCGCTGTCGCAGACGGCCGAGCACGGTACGGTCGCCGCCTGGCAGCCGCTGCTCCCCCTGGGCGTGGGCGCCGCGCTGCTGCTCGGCTACGGGATCCACGCGCGTCGGCGGGCTGAGCCCTTGATCGACCTGAGGCTGTTCGCCAACCGGGGATTCAGCGCGAGCGTCACGATCATGGGGCTCGGCGGGCTGTCGCTCTTCGCCGCCCTGTTCGCCCTGCCCCTGTACTACCAGCAGGTCCACGGCCACGGCGTGTTCGCCGCCGGGCTGCTCATGGCCCCGATCGGACTCGGCGGCGCGGTCGCCATGCCGCTGGCCGGGCGCATGTCGGACCGGATCGGCGCCCGCGGGCTCGCCACCGGCGGCGCGATCGTGGCGGCGCTGAGCACGCTGGCCCTCACCCGGGTCGGCCCGGACACTCCCGAGATGTGGCCGGCGCTGGCGGCGTTCGCTCTCGGGCTGGGCAGCGGCTGCTTCAGCGCGCCGACGATGGGCTCCCTCTACCGGACCCTGCCCGGACCGATGGTCGCGCAGGGAAGCTCGGTGCTCTACATGCTCAACCAGCTCGGGGCGGCCCTCGGCGTCGCCCTCGTCACGCTCATCCTGCAGACCGCGGAGGGTCCCGTCGCCGGCTTCCACGGCGTCGCCTGGTTCTCCTTCGCCGTGATCGTGATCGTCCTGGCCGCGATCCCGCTCCTGCCCGGCAGGCCGCAGGCCCCGGCCGAGCAGTACGTACCTGATCAGATGGCGAGGACCTCGTGAAAACATTGGTGATCACCGGCGGCACGGACGGCATGGGGCGGGCGCTCGCCCGCACCTACCTCGACCGCGGGGACACAGTAGTGGTCGTCGGCCGGGACGCGCGCAAGGCGCCGCCCGGGGCCGTGTCCATCCCGGCGGACCTGAGCCTGATCAGCGAGAACAGGCGGGTGATCGAGGAGATCAACGGCCGGTTCGACGCTGTGGACGCGCTCGTGCTGTGCGCGCGGTATTTCCGCACGAGCCGGTACGTGACCGCCGAGGGACTGGAGGGGACGTTCGCGCTGGACTACCTGAGCCGCTTCCTGCTCAGCCACGGCCTTCGCGAGCCCGGGCTCATCGTCAACGTGTCGGGGCCCGGCCAGCCGGACGGGCGGATTCATTGGGACGATCTCATGCTGGAGCGCGGGTATGACGGCATGACGGCCCAGTTCCAGGCCGGGAAAGCGAACGACCTCTTGGGGGTGGCCTTCGCGGGCAGGGAAGGTCGTACTCGCTACGTCCTGATCCATCCCGGGGGCGTGGCGACGAGCGTCGCCGGCCAGTACGACGCGACGACCGCGCCGCACGCCGAGGCGCTCAAGCGGTACGGAATGCCGGTCGAGGAGGGGATCAAGCCGATCGTCGCACGCATCGACGACCCGCCCGTGGAGCCGCTCACCGCCTTCGTACGGGACCGCCGGATCGGCCTGGACCTGCCGTCCTTCGACCGGCGGCCGGCCGAGCGACTGCACCGGCTCACGCTGAAGCTGATTGGTTCGAGAGAAGAGCCAATTTAGCTTGATTGGATCTGTGAAGGGGCCATTGGCGGCGGTTGAATGGGCATCCGACGACGAGGAGGACGTCATGAAGGTCGAATCTGGTGTCGCGGTGTCGATTCCGCAGGTCATCGGCACGCTTCCCGGCCCCTTCCAGCAGCGCGAGCTGGCCCGGGTGAACGACGCCGTCGTACGGCTGGCTCAGCTCCACGGCGAGTTCCCCTGGCACTACCACGACGAGGACGAGCTGTTCCTGTGCTGGGACGGCACATTCAGGATCGAGCTCGAAGGACGCGAACCGGTCACCATGGTCGCGGGTGATGTCTTCGTCGTACCGCGAGGGCTGCGGCACCGGCCGGTGGCCGACGAGCCCGCGCACGTCCTGCTGGTGGAGCGACCCGAGACGAAGCAGTACGGCAGCTGATTCGGTTGCAGCGGGTGGGCGATCTCCGGCCTGATAGATCACGTTCGAGGCGGGGGAAGAGCGGCCGTGGCTGGACCAGCAGCCAGAGGCAGGGCCGCATGCGGTGCTCAAGGTGAGCTGCCTACAAGTACGGCGCATCGGACGCAGGCGCGTGGAGAGGCCGGAACGAACGGCCGCGTGGAGAGGCCGGAACGAACGGCAGAGACCAGTCGCAGATTGGCAGAGGTCTGACCGGCTCTGCGCACAGGCCGGTTGAGGTTCCAGGGAGTACGGCGTGAGGACGGCTTCGCGGCCGGTTCCGGAGATCCCGCTCGCCACTCGGACGCTGAAGGCTCCTCCGCGACGGCCACGGGCTCGACGGCGAGGTCATCCCAATGAACCGGCCAGCGACGAATGCCGGCAGGAAGATCGTATTGGTCGCCGTCGATTTGAACGAGGGCGTTGGCCCCGTACATGAAGATGCTGATCACTACGCCTTGACGCCCCACGAGAGCGGCACCGTAGGCGCAGGTTCTCGCATTGCTGTGCAGGAGACTCACGATTGTTACGCGGCTCCCTACCAGCGGGGCTTTGGAGGTCAACTGGCTGATTCCGAGGAAGCTGCCGTGACCTCGCTGGTGGGTCCGGTCAAAGGATGGCTTCTGCGGAGTTCCGCGTAGCGGAAGGCGACGCGGTGGGCGGCTCTCTCGGGTTCGAGTGCCGAATGGCAGGCATAGATGACCCGCTCACGTTGTGGGTCCCAGCCGGTCCGCCACCAGTAACGGTCCCCGTCGCACCAGACCACCAGGCCCACCCAGACGGACACCAGCGCCAGCCCGTATGCGTCGTGGACATCGGCGGGGACACCGAGTGCCTCCAGAGCCTTGCCCATGTCGCGTGCGGCTTCTGGCGGGGACGGCAGGATAATGATCTTGGGGTGGTTCCGGGTCATGGAGCCAGTGCACTTGGCCAAGGGGCGCCGCCATAAGCGCGTGATCGGAGGTGGCCGTGGGAACCGGTTCACACCCCGTGTGAATGCGATTCACCTATGACCTGGTCTTCCACCAACTCGCCTGTTCACGATGTGACGCACTGCTTACACTCCGGGTAGGGCTTCGCTGGACGGAGGGGCCGACGGTGAGTGAGCTGAACATCCTGCTGGACTCGCTACTCGCAGAGGCGGGGATCTCTCACGCGGGACTGGCCGCACGCATCAACAGGGCCACTGTGACGGCTCGTCGTCCAACCCGGTACGACCACACGGCAGTAGCCCGCTGGATAAGAGACAACGCCACCCCAAGAGGAGACGTCCCAGAGATCATCTGCGAGATCATCGGGCCCAGGGTGGGGCGCGTCCTTCAACTGGCCGATATCGGGATGGCGAGAGCCGCAGGCGACGACGTCGGGATGGAGCTGCCGAAGGCCGTCGATCAAGCGGTGGCTCTGTGGCGAGGAGATCTCGGCAACAAGGTCCTACCGGTTGGCGCAGCGATGATCGATGGCCCGGCCGCCATCGCTCCCGTCTTCGAGTGGGAGAATCCGCCGCACGAGATCGACGTTTCCCGCCAAGGGCCGCGTCCGGTGTCGATGGCTGACGTGCAAGTGCTCAAGGACGCGCGGATCCGATACGAGCAGATGTACCGCAGGGTGGGAGGTGTCCCTGTACGGCCGCGCCTCGTCGCCTTTCTCAACACCAGCGTGACGCCGCTGCTCAAAGGCAGTCACGACGACCGCCTCGGCAGGGAACTGTTCCGAGCGGCCGGTGGGCTGGCTGCGCTCGCGGGCATATGCGCGTACGACTCCGACAGGCAGGCGCTGTCCCAGCGCTACTTGTTCCACGCGCTGCGGATGGCCAAGGCGTCCAGCAACCTCGCGTTCGGCGGCTATGTGATCGCGTTGCTGGCGAACCAGGCGATGGCGCAGGCGAAGTACCGGCGCGTCATCCAGTATTGCGAGACCGCGCTACGAGGAGCGCGAGGCCACCTGAGCCCCGCCCTCGCTATGGATCTTCACATCCTCCACGCCAAGGCCTATGCACGCATCGGCGATCGGGCGAGCTGCCACGCCCACATGCGGCTCTCCGAGGCCACGGCGGCCCAGATCCGGCGGGGAGAGGAACCTCCGGAGACCGGCTACGTACAGCCAGGGCTCCTTGAGTGCCAGCACGCAGAGGCGCTGCGGCGGCTGGGGGATCTGACGTCCGCGCAGGCGTACGCCGAAGAGGCCCTGTGTCTGGCTGACACCTGCCACCTGCGAGGGCAGGCTCACAGGCTGGCCACACTCGCTCTGATCCTTGCTGAACGCGGTGAACTCGAACAGGCCGCCTCCACCGCGGAATGCATGCTGGACTGCACCGAGGGCATGGAATCCGAGCGCCTTGCCGAGCGCATCGAGTCGGTGACGACTGCGCTGAGCGCCTACGACACGCGACCGGTCAAGGAGTTTGTCGCTCGCGCCAGGCAGCAGGCAGGCATCCCCTTGTAGCGTTGGTGCCGATTCAGGCGTCCACGCTGGGAGCACCCGAATGCGCTGGCAGGTCCACTCGGAAGAACCGCTCTACACCGACCCCTGGCTCGACGTCCGGGTGGCCGATGTGGAGCTTCCGGACGGAAGGCATCTCGATCATCGGCTCATCCGCACCGCGCCCGGTGCGGGCGCCGTCGTCACCGACGAACATAGCCGCGTGCTGCTCATCTGGCGGCACCGCTTCATCACCGACACCTGGGGCTGGGAGATCCCGATCGGCAAGATCGACGAGGGAGAGGAACCTATCGCAGCCGCCGCCCGAGAGGTCGAGGAGGAGACCGGCTGGCGGCCCGGCCCCTTGCGTCCGCTGCTCTACACCCAGCCGACCAGCGGCATTTCCGATTCCGAGCACCACATTTTCCGAACCGACAGCGCCCAGTACATCGGTCCGCCGACGGAAGGGTGGGAGGCCGAGCGCATCGAGTGGGTCCCCCTGACGGACATCCGCCGCCTGATCGACAAGCGCGACATCGTCAGCGGAACCAGCATGAACGCTCTGCTCTACGTCCTCATGGAGGTGTAGCGGCTCACAGCCGTGGCTGCTGCTCTCACCGCTTCGGGGCCATTCTGGTGCTCTGCATGAGCGCCAAAGACCGGACGCTTCCGATTCAACAGGGCGCCGCACGGGAGTGATGCGCCACGCAATCAGATCTTGCCGAATTGCCATTGTGAATATCAAGCGGCGGCGCGCCGCGCCGACGTCCCTGCGCCGCGCTGCGGCCTGGGGGCCGGTCACGGCGCAGGCGTCGCGCGGGGCATCGCCGCACGGCCTCTGCGCCGCACCCAACCAACGCGCCGACCGCCGGCACGCCGCCACACCGTACAGTGCCGTCATGGACAGGCCACCTCACGTCACAGACGAAGAGCCTTCCGCCTGCCCCGCATGCGGAGCCGGACCGGAGCAGTCCACCGACCCAGACCGCATGTGGACCAGCGTCTGCTACTGCGGGCATCCGAGGTACTACGACTACAAGCATCACGCTGGCAGCGCCCGTACATCACAAGCTCGTGAAACAGACGCCTCCGGCGGGGGCTTCCAGCTCCGGGGATGATCGCCGCGTGATCCTGAGGTTCCTGGCTGGTTAAGTCGGAAGCCTGACGCCCGTCCGCCATCGACCCGGGACAAGCCGAGCAGACCATGGCCCGCTTCCACTTCGGGCGGGACGACGGCAGACGGGATGATCGTCGGGCAGGGCGGGGTGCGCGCGGTGCGCTCCAGCCGGAACAATGTCGTACGTGGACGTAACCCGAATCACCGCTGATGTGATCACAGTGGACCTTAGCCCGGATGACGCTCTCGCTATTAACAACGCTCTCAACGAGGTCTGCAACGGGATCCACCTCGACGACCGGGACTTCCAGACGCGCATGGGCGTTGAGCGTGACCATGCTCGTGCTGTCCTGCGCGCCATCAACAACTCCATCAGCCTGATGAAGGACCAGTGCTTGGCAGAGGGCAAGGAGTGGTAGGGCCGCAACTCGCGGCTTGATCGTCGTGCCATTAGCCCCGGTGATGAGGGGGCAATCACGGTCACTCACGACTGCTCCAGCGACCCCGCTGGCCAGGCGATCCGAGGTCCAGTCCCCGTGATAGCTGCAATTCCCAAGCTGACAGCGCGGGTTCGACTCCTCACTCGCTCCGGTCCCCCTGGGGCCGGGGTGTTCATTTCTCCTCGCTATCGTCAAGAGGATCGAGCAGGCCGCATGCTCCCTCGATGTCTCCAGACGAGATCAGATCACGAATCGCGGCCGCCATACCCTCGAACCCGGCGTCTCGAACGATGATTAAGTCCGAGCACCAGAAGTACCTGCCGCCGAGACACTCGCCGGTGCGCGCATTCTTGTCCATGTTGCGCTGGACCACATCCAGGGTCATGAAGGTCGCATATCGGCGGGAGCCGTCGCGGAAAGTGATCGTCGCGTCTGCCTCGTCGGCGGTGTCCGGCTCGTATCCCTCCCATGCCGGGATCGTCATCTCGAACTCCGGATCTGCGATGCGATAGAAGGTCCCGTCAAAAGTGATCATCTGTTGTCCCTTCTGTAGCCGACGGCTGTCTCGGCGACGATGGTGGCGATCACTCGGGTACCTACTGATCACAAGGTTGATGCAGGCGTCAGCAGCCACCGGGCGAAACAGCTCTCTTCGTCTAGCTGGGTGTACCAGCGCACCTTGAACGCGAACGTTGTGAACGTCGTCGTTATCAGAAGGCCCGGATCGTCCTCGTGCGATGGTCGTCCGTGCACCGGCGGCACCGATCCTGGTCGGGCAGGCATCAGGGGTTGCGAATGTGGTCCGCTGCCGTCGCACGCGGCGCTGAACAAGGCGATCTCGCCACTGTGCACGATGAGCGAGGCGCCGTCTTCATCATCGGTGTCCGGGTAGCGGAGGGCCTCAGGCAGCACACGTGGGTAGTCGGGACCGGATGCCTGCACGATGGCGATCCCGCCGTCTTCTGCTTGAAAGACCTCCATCCAGCTGTCATCGCGGACGACTCCGTCCGCGCCGACGAGGGCTGCCCAGCCGGCTCCGACCGGGATGCTGGTGCGCTCCGGGCCAAGATCCACAATGTCGTCGTATTGGTTGTCGCTGAACCCATGCCACGCGCCGCGCAGGGAAGCGTCGACACCGAGAAACGGATCGCCGTTCGTCCAGAGTCGGCCAGCATGCACCCACGGGGTGAGCCTCCCGTAGGTTGGGCGTATGGAGATCGGTGAGCTGCTCGGGGTGGGGCGCAGCGCGGCCGTGTACGCGATCGACGGCGAGCGGGTGCTGCGCCGCTACCGGCTCCCCTCGATGCGCGGCGGGAGGCGGCGGTCATGGCGTACGTGGGAGAGCCACCTCGTACGTCGCCCCGCGTGCTCGTCCCGGTTGGGGGCGGGGCGGCCGTCAAAGGCGGTCCGGCTCAGCGCTTACCAGCATCCCTGATCGTCGTAACGCAGGAGCAGGGATTCACGCTGACAGCAGTAGTTCGGCCCGGTCGTCCTCCGACAATCCGGCCTCGTACAGTCGGGATAGCAACTCTCGGTGCGCCTGCCACACCTCGGCCGGTATACCGGGAAGATCGTAGACATACTCGACGGTGACCGCCGTGTCCTGGGAGACTCCCAGGACGAAGTGTTTGACCGACTCGACCGCCACTCGCAGCTCCGCAAGCGTCTCGGCGGACACGCCGGAGCGCATGGGGAGACCAACGGGGGCGGCGTACCAGACATCGGCGTCAAGATCGAGGGCGTGTTCCCGGGTCACTCGGAACGTCAGACGGTGAACGGAAGAGGTCACTGCAACCAGTCCTTCCCGAAGACATGCTCAAGATCCGCCTGCAGGTCGTCCAGGGCCCGAACGCTGATGCCCCTCACCGGCACAACCGTACGAGCCACCACAACCTGATGGTGGTCGTAGAGCAAGAGTAGGCGAACCAGTGGCGTCGTCTCGCCCCAATCGACCCGCAAGTCTCGCTCACGCGCCAGCTTGTAGATCCGATCCCGGATCTCCGGATAGGAAGTCAACACAGAGTAACGGTACAACTACGTGAATGTCTGGGGTTGGTGGAGAGGAGGATTCGGTCGGCAAAGGGCTGTACGCGGTCCTGGCCCGACCTCCTTGACGACAGAGGACCGGCATGGCGGTCCTGTGTGGGGCCGCGGCGCCCCCGCCACCCGAGCCGTCCCATCTGTACTGAGATTGACCTTGATCTGGTCTTCTATAGTCTGCTCGTCCTTAGCCTTATCCGCGCCGGCCCGCTCGTAGCTCACCACCGGGATGAGATCCATGCGCCCGACGCTCACTAGAACCGCATGCCTGATTGCAAGCAGTAGCACCACAACTACGTGGTGGAGGAGCGGTACGACGGCGTGGACGTGCTCGTCACCCGCAAGGGCGCCATCCGGGTGGGAAGCGGCGAGCTGGGGATCATCCCGGGCTCGATGGCCACCGGCACCTACATCGTCAAGGGCCTGGGCAACAGCCAGGCGTTCAATCCGGCCTCGCACGGGGCCGGGCGGAAGATGAGCAGGAACAAGGCCAAAAGACCTTCACGCTCAAGGACCTGCAGGAGCAGACGTTCGGCGTGGAGGGCCGCAAGGACGCCGGGGTGATCGACGAGATTCCGGGCGCGTAAAGGACCTGGAGTCCGTGATGGCCGCGCAGACGGACCTGGTGCAGGTCGTGGCACGCCTGCGGCAGCTCATCTGCATCAAGGACTGAGCCTCCCGTAGGTTGGGGTGCATGGAGATCGGTGAGCTGGTTGGGTCGGGGCGCAGCTCGGCGCGCCGCCGCACAGAGCCAGATGCGCCGCCGTGGGTCGCACTCGCTTCGCCCGCCCTGCGGGTGCCTATGGCATGCCGTCGGCCGCGCCGCTCACCGATACGTGGGGTTGTAGTTCGACCTGCCTCCGGCGGGAGCCTCAGGCGCCGAGATGATCGCGACGAGAGTCAGGCAGTCAATGGCTGAGGTGGCCGGCTGAGGAGTGTGCGGCCGCACGGAGAACCGGGCTCAAGTGCCACCATCGGCACTCCGTATCGTGAGTTGAATCCTGTTCGCGTGGTTACCCGCATCAACGAAGGCAGTCGAGGCATCCTGCCGGGCCTCGCCTCGCCATCCACAGTCGCATGCCGCTACATAGCCCACGTCTTGGCCCAATTCCTCTACTCGACCACAATGATCACGGCCGCGTGCCTGTCGCGCCATGCCGTTTACGGTGAACACAGCGATGCCGATTGCCCCCCAGATGATGATCGTCGCAACGACGGCAGCCCATTCGGCCTGGCCGACGCCTACCAGTGGAATGGGCTCTCTGCGATGGGGAAACTTCAAGGCCGCGGTAGCGAAAATCGCGACCACAACGAGCAGCGCCAGCATGTTCCCGGCTGTGCGGCGCGCCTTGCGGACAAGGGCTAGGGCGCAGGGAATACCCGCTATGGCCGTGCCGATCGCGGCACCCCACGCCACTCGCGGCCAAAGCCACGGCTGTCCGAAAGCCTCCTCCAGAAGGACCATAGGAAGCACGCCGAGCATCAGGGCAGCCCCTATCAACCCCAAACCCGGGCGCCGATCGAAAAAATCGTCCAATAAGTCGCCCAAACCCCGCACGGCAAGAAAACGAGTCTCAGAAGGATCTAGTTCCCTTCCGTCGTGGCCAGGGCGACGATGGAAGACCCGGGCGGAGCAGTGCACGGGTATGCACATCTCAAGATCCGGAATATGCGCGGAACGCTTACCTAGCTCCTTGATCGTCAATGGTGCGCGGACGCAGGTCACCATAGCCTGGGGCCGTATGATCAACGCTTCGCTCAATCCGTAGATTGGGGATTCGACCCCGGGCGTGTAAAAGACATGGAGTCCGTGATGGCAGCGCAGACCAACCTGGTGCGGGTCGTGGCGCGCCTGCGGCAGCTCATCTGCCCTCCCGTAGGTTGGGGTGCATGGAGATCGGTGAGCTGGTGGGGTGGGGGCGCAGCGCGGCCGTGTACGCGATCGACGGTGATCGGGTGCTGCGCCGCTACCGGACTCCGCTCAACGTCAGGCGGGAGGCGGCCGTCATGGCGTACGTGGCCGCGCACGGGTTTCCGGTGCCCGACGTCTACCCCGACGTCTACCCCGATGCCGGCGGCGAGCTGTCCACCGATCTGGTGATGCGGCGGTTGTCCGGGCCGACGATGTTGCGGGCGCTGATCGACGGGGAGATCTCCGCCGAGGAGGTGGGCCGGGTCACGGCGGGGCTGCTCCGGCAGTTGCACGCGATCCCGGCCCGGGTCTCCGGTGATCCCCGGGATCGGGTGCTCCATCTCGATCTGCATCCGGACAACGTGATGCTGACGCCCCACGGGCCGTACGTGATCGACTGGTGCAACACACAGGAGGGGCCGCCGGGGCTGGACTGCGCCATGTCGGCGGTGATCGTCGGGCAGGTGGCGGTGGACGAGGAGAGCCCCTTCACGACGGTGGCACGGGAGGTGCTCGTGGCGTTGCTCGACGGGCTCGGTGACGCCATGGACTTCGGGGACGGGCTCGACCAGGCCAGCGCCAGGAGGGGCGCGGATCAGGGGCTCACCGCTCGCGAGGTGGGGTTCCTCGACGCGGCGGTGAGCCTGATCCGGGAGCTGAGGACCGGCTAGACCTCGGGGTGTCGTCCGCCCGGCGCGGGGATCTACGCCCGCCAGGCGCCTCGGGCGGCGGCCTCCTCGGCGTAGGTCTCGAAAGGCTTCGGGGGGCGGCCCGTCACCCGGTGGACGACGTCCGAGACCTGCTCATCGCCGAGGTCACGGAGCGCGGCGAACGCCTTGGCCTCGGCCATCGCCTGCTCCGAGAAACCCATCGCCGTGAGGTAGTCCTCGTCGTTCCCGCGATAGCGGACCTCGTGGCCGGCCGCCCGTCCGATGATGTCCACGGCCTCGCCGAACGTCAGCGAGCGCGGTCCCGTGACCTCGTAGACCTGCCCCGCGTGGCCGTCCCGGGTGAGGGCCGCGGCGGCGACGGCCGCGATGTCGCCGGCGTCCACGAACGCCTGCCGCGCCTCACCCAGCGGCACCACCACCTCGCCCGCCATGATCGCGGGCTGGAAGAATCCCTCGTCGAAGTTCTGGTCGAACCAGCTCGGCCGCAGGATCGTCCACTCCGCGCCCGAGTCGCGCACCGTGCGCTCGGCGGCCATGAGCCGCTCGTCGCCCATGGTCTCGATGCCCCCGCTGGACAGCAGCACGAGGCGCCGGACTCCCCGCTCCACCGCCAGCGACACGAACGCCGGGTCGATCGGCGTGCCGTCGGGCGCCATGACGTAGATGCCGGACACGCCAGCCACCGCCGGCTCCCACGTGCCGGGCACGGACCAGTCGAACCTGGTCTCGCTGGTTCTGGAGGCCGCACGCACGGCGTGCCCGGTGGCACGCAGCAGCGCGGCCACGCGCCGGCCGGTGGAGCCGGTCGCGCCGAGAACGAGAATCTCTTGCTGAGCATGCTGAGCCATGCCCCCGAGTCAAGCAAAGCCCGCCGACAGAACCAGCCCGCCGGCAGAACCAGCCCACCGGCAGAACCGTCATAGGCGGCCGGCGGCCCGCAGGACGCGGAGCGCGTTGAGTGTGGCCATCTCGTTCGGTCCGGAGCCGCCCCAGTCGACGGGGTCGTGGGCGTACGGCCGGTCGGGCGGGTTCCACCACCGGCCGCCCGTACGCCAGCGGCCGTCCTGCAGGCGGCGGCGCTCCACCACGTCCAGTGCGTCCGCGGCCCGGGGGTCGGAGGCCAGGCCCATCCGCGACAGCACCAGCAGCGCCTGAAGGATGTCGTAGTGCCAGTACGGCGGGTAGTGCAGGACCAGCCAGGCGCGGTTGATCACCTCGCCGGTGCCCATCCGGCGGAAGAGCCGGTGCTCCAGGAGCAGCTCTGCCGCCCGCGCCGCGGCCAGCGCCGCCGACTCGTCGCCGGTGGCCTGGGCGTACTCGTGCAGCGCCCACATCGGCGGCAGCGTCTCATGGAAGGAGGAGCGGCGGCCGCTGGCCCGCTCGTCGCAGTTCCAGCCGCCGTCGGGCCACTGCCAGGAGATCAGCCACTCGGCGAGCCGGCGGGCGCGGGGGTCGGTGGCCAGGCCGAGACGGCAGGAGGCGGCCAGGGCGTTGCCGTCGATGGAGGCGTGCCGGAGCGGCAGCCCGTTGACCGTGCGTACCTGGCGCTGGGCGGTCACCCAGGACAGGACGTGATCGGCGACGGCGAGCGCGCGCGGCTCGCCCGGCGGGACGCCCAGCTCGGCCAGCGAGACGAGCCGCCAGTGGGCGCCGGTCCACTTCTGGTACGGGTCGCCGCCGAGCCCGCCCGAGAGCAGGGCGTTGACCTTGGGGCCTTTCATGACGTCCTCGCCCGCGGGCTCCCCGAGCAGATCGCGGCGCGTCTGCCCGCGGACGCCCGGCTCGTCGCTGGTCAGCAGCCAGTCGATGGCCGTCCGGGTACGTGGGTCCATGACCCATGTTCTGTCGCGGGGCAGGGGGTCGACAGCCTGTCACATGATCAGTGAATCTCAGGTTCTCTCATGGTCTATCTTGATCGGGTGAAGCTTTCCGAGTGGGCGGCGCGCAATGGCGTGCACTATCAGACCGCGTGGACGTGGGCGAAAGAGG
>NZ_JBITMD010000014.1:0-287717 GCF_044465905.1 Nonomuraea sp. NPDC049480 | reverse complement strand
TCCACCGCTCGTCGCAGATGAAGCAGCTTGTCATCCACCCGGACCATGTCCTTGGGCCGGGCGGGCATCCAGCGGTCGGCCGGCATCAGGTCGTAAACGCCGTCGAGAACCCGCCGGGCCGCTTCCTGCGCATACACCCGGTGGGTCGGGTGGGTCACCGACGATGCCGAAGGCGGGCCAGGACGCCGATGCCAGACCGCGGTGATCTCGGCCAGGTCATAGCAGACGCCGCGATAGGTCAGAGTCTGATGGCAGTTCCCCTCGAGCAACTCCACGTTGATGAGGGTGTGCTCGGGGAAATCGGCCTCATCCCACCACAACACCGGCACACCCCGCGCCTTGAGCTTGGGCATGACCAAGCCGACCGAGTCATCCAGCGCGGCACTGATGATCAATAGCATGGCGGTTCCCTTCGAGAGGGGTACGGCCGGGCATCGGCCCGGCCGTACCCGGTGTCTCAGTTCAGCCGGAAACAGTCCGACGCCCCACCTGCCAGAGCGCTGCAGACCAAGGGGCCCCCCGGCCCCATCAGGCCGGCACCCGCGACCATGTCGAGCTGGTCGTCCGTAACCTCCACAGCCGCAGCCGGGAGGTCGATGATCTCAATGTTCTTGCGCACCGAAGTGCTCCTCTCTGATTCCTTGTCACCGAACTCTCCGGCGACAGGTCAACGTTCGCACCGGCATCTTGAAGACCTCCTGAAAGCACTTGAAGACCTCCTGTATGCACTTGTGAACGTCTTGAAGTGAATTGATCACCACATCACGCGCTCATCCACAGCCGCGCACCGCGGACCTTGCGGAGGAGAGGAAGAGTGCTCGACGCCCCTGGGAGCATCCGCGAGAAAGCCGTCCGTCCGCGGCACCGGGTGCCCGCGATACTCACGCTGGGACGACGTAGGTTTCCCCTGGCAGCCAGGAAGCGGAAACGGTACCTACTGTTGATCACGCCACCCGGCGAGCAAACACCAAGGCCACCGCCGGCTGTGCAGCAGCACTACTTCTGTGAAGACACCCGCACCTGAAGAGCGAGAACGCCTTTGCAAGACTCCCGCCACGAATGGGCGGCGCATGTTGAGGAACTGGCGGTGCGGATGCGCTGTGCGGAGGCGTGGACGGAGGAGGCGCGCACGCAACGCGGCTGAGCTGGTGGCCACGGCGCGGGCGGTGGCCGGGGGCGGAGGCGGTGGCCGGGAGCGGACGCCGCCGGGCGGGGAAGGCGTGAGGTTCCCGGCTCCATGCCGTACCCGGGGTTGACGTCGTGATCGGGCCAGGCCGCCGGCTTGTCAGAGCGGCGGCCGTGGCCGACCATCGTCGCGAGGGGCGACTACACGGGGGTGACGGTTCGTGCGTGGCGGATTACCCATCCTGATCGCCGTGCTAGCGGTGGTCACGGCCTTGTCGTCGTGCAGCGGCGAAACGCCTCGGAACACGCCGACGCGGGGAACGCCCGCACCTCCCACTCAGCAGAGCCCGCCGCCTCCTTCCCTCAGCCAGCCGCCCGCCTGGGCGCGGGGCCTCTGCCTCGACGTACGAATGCCCCAGCCAAATACCTTTGTCCCGGCCGCGGTCGAGTGCTCCGCGGCAGCCGCAGGGACACGGATCACCATGCTGGTGGCCCAGGGCGAAGGGGAGGTGAAGTGCCCGCGCGACTCCGACGGCTGGCTGGACACCCCGGCAGGCACCCAGACGGCCTGCCTGCGTAACCTCGCCGGCCCGCACCCGGGCGACGCCGGGAAGGGCGGCGGCGTCCTGCGCGTCGGCGACTGCACGCTCATCCAGGACGGCGACGTCGACGAACGGGCCTGCTACGACGCCCACGGCCCCGGCAAGATCCGCGCCTTCACCAAGACCAAGAAGGGGTGCGAGCGCAGGATCTGGTCATACGCTTTCAGGTGGAACGGCTCGTACGTCTGCGTCGGCCCCGGTGAGGACGCCACGGCCGTCGGCCCCAGGTACAAGCGCGGCACCTGCCTGATTGCTCCCAAGACCGAGAAGCGCAAGTCCATCTTCGGCGGGACCGAGACGAGAATCGTCGGCGGCCTGAAAGAGACGTCGTGTAAAGGCAAGAAGGCGTGGGGGAAGGTGGTCGGCCACGTGAGCATCCAGTTCGAGTGCAAGCGCCCGGCCGACTACTCGGTGACGACCCAAGGCAGCACGTACGGCCTCCCCCACGGCCCCGACCCGTACCCGGAGGTCACGTGCCTCCGGCGCCTATGAACCACCGTGAAAGTTTCTGCAGTCCGATCGCTTCCACCCGCGAGTCGATCCCGTATTCACTCAGCGCATATCTCAAGGTCACACAGCCGTCCACGCAATGCGCCGCCGCGGCGGTCCTGCCGACGCCGACGGCGCACGGTTCTGAGGGGGCCTCGGCCCTCGGGGAGTAATGGAACGATCAGTGGCGCCGGCGTGTACAGGAAACTGCACACTCGTTTGCGTCTGGCCGCGACTATGGGAGCGGCGCAGCTCAGCGGCGCTCGAAGGGATTGGATCCCCCACGGATCGTGGTGCGGCTCGCCACGCTCGCGCAGCTCGATCTGGTAGGCCCGCCAGATGTCGGCCTCCGTCAGCGGTGCCGGGGCGCGGTAGTGCAGTGCTCCGGACCGGGCACGTTCGCGGTAGACCGGATCGGGGAGCGCCGGTTGTCGAGGTCGTCGACGTTGAGCGCCAGGATCTCCGCCGCCCGGGCCGCAGGTTTCGCAGAGCATGCGCCACAGCACATGCGGGGAAAGTCCCCTTCAGCCCCCTAGTCGATGAAGTCGATGTTCGGGTGCCGCGGGGATTCGCCGTCGAACAGGTGCCGGTCCCGTCCGCGAAGGTGCAGATCGAAGAACGCGCCGATGTAGTCCCGTTGCGCGGCCAGCGAACGACGGGGATCGATGGTGCCGATGAGCGCCTCACGCTTCTCCAGCGCCACGCGCGCGCCGAGTTGCGGCACGATGATCTGCAGATCGCTGTAGGCCAGGTGCGTGCTGCCGCCGCGCAGGAGCAGATCCCGCTTCCAGCCTCGCTGGCTGGCCCAGAAGTCCGCCCAGCTGCGGTCGAATTCGGGATTCCGGTGGGTGTGTTCGAGCGGTTTCCCGTTCTCGTCGACGCCCTCGGCGCCCATCAGGAGGAACGGCCTGTCCAGGCCGCGTTCGGTGACTTCGCCCGGCACGTATGGACTTCCCGGGGGATAGCCGATCGCGGTCGCCATCGCGCCGTCCAGGTTGATCCCGGCGTCGACACGGCGGTCGTGGACCATCGTCTCGCCCGCGGTGAACCCGCCGTAGGAGTGCCCGTAGGCGCCGACCCGGGACAGGTCGAGCGACCGGCCGAGCCCGCGGGGGAGCGGCCGCTTCCCCGCGTCGGGGTTCTCGCCCCGGGTGATCTTCGTGAGCTGGTCGAGGACGAACCGGCTGTCGGCGACCCGGGCGTCGAGCGCCTTCTTCAATTCGGGGTCCTCACCCTCGGACACCGCGAGTTCGAGCCGCCCGCCAGGAAACTCGACCGCCGCGCTCTCGTAGGTGTGCGAGAGCGAGACGACCACGTAGCCGCGGCTCGCCAGGTCGTCGACGATCGCCGTGTACGTCTCGCGTGGGAAGCCGAAGCCTGGGGAGAAGAGCGCGACCGGCTTCGGCGCGCCGTGCGCCACGGGGACGCCGGTCTCGGCCCTTCGCTTCGCCGATGCCCAGTCGATGGAGCCGGCCGGGAGATCGAGGTAGTCCTCGCCCGCCAGCGCCTGGTCGATGACGGTGCTCATGCCGGGCGTGAGCCACGGTGCCCGCGGGCCCTTGGCGAACCGGTCCGCCGGGTAGGTGACGGTGACCATGAGTTCCCGGCGCCGTTCCGGTTTCCACGGATCGGGGCGGGACGGGTCGACGAGGTGGAGGTCGGTGGTGCCGACGTCGTACTGGCCGGTGAGGGTCGGCGCGGTGAGCTTGGCCTGCTCCGCCGCCACGGCGGGAGCGGTCGCGGTGAGCCCGCACGCGAGCGTGAGGCCCGCGATCAGCGCCGAACCCCGCACCACCCTGGTGTGTCTCGATAACACTGCTGGAGTCCTTCCGGATCGGGGCGGCCCAGCGGCCGCCTGCTTCCGACCCTGGCAGCGCCCCGGCACTACGCGCATCCCCCTTCGGAAGGAGCCGTGCTCCTACCCGTGAAGGGCCCTGTCAGGAGTTCTCCGGCCGCCCTGCGGGTCCCTGGGGATCGTCGTTCGCCTTGATCGCAACGCTGACGCACGTGCATGGTGTGCCAGGCGGAACTGGGGCGGTATCCGACCCACCACGTCGCCGCTCGTCCCAAGTTGGGCGACCTCGTGCTGGACGACGGCCGCGACTTCCCTCTCGACCGGAGTTACGTGTTCGGCGGCGAGGCGAGGGACTACGTCGACCCGCAGGACCTCACGGTCCAGGTGCTGGTGGACGGCGTCGACGAGCAGCATCTGGCGATCCAGGTGGACGGCTGGCATCTCTACGCCCACGACTTGGACTCGGCAAGCGGGACGGCGATCAGGTTCGCCGAAGGTGGGGAGTTCCAGAGCCTTCCGCCCGGCGCTACCGTGAGCATGCATCCCGGGATGTCGATCCGCCTGGGTAGTGAGGCGACGATGACCTATCGCGGACGCACGGCCTGACCGCCCGCCTGGCAGGTGACGCACCGGCGGCCCTGGAGAGGGTGTTCATCCTTTGTCCCAGTCTGATCGGTACAGGGATGAGGTGCTACCGGACCTGGACAGATGAGTGCCCCACATTCCACCTGCTCGAAGCCACCAGGCGCTGAGGCTCACAACGCGGTCGGCCGGAGCGTTCCCCACGGCTCTGTCCTTTGGCGCCGGTACGTCCCCGAGCTCACGCTCGCCGACGAGTGGGCCGCGGCCGAGATCACCATGATGAACCTGCTCAACCACATCAGCGGTGCGGGGTGGATATCCAGCCGCTTCTGCGCTTTCGCAGCCACGACCTCGGTGCCCGTCGTCTCTGCCGACTGGGCGTCGAGCCGGCAGGCGCGGCGAGTTCGCAGCAGATCGGTTGAGCGGGGACCGGCCAAGTCCTGATCCAACCGGTCGACTCGTGTTGCGGGAAGCGGATGTCGCGGTCGGGCGCCCTGTGGTGCGGGATGTCGCGGTGGCGAGCCCCGCGGCCACCGAAGGGAAGGTCCTGGCAATGGGCAGGCCAGGATGGACCTGCATTCACTCCCCGGAAGACGGCAGTGTGCCGGACGAATTCCGTCGTGACGAGGCGTCGCCGCCCCCGCGGGATGGGAGACGGCGACGCCGCTCGGTCAGCGGTGCCAGATCAGCACCGCTTCAGGCCGTACCGGCTGGGGTCGGCGTCGAAGCCGCTCGGGGTATGGACCGCAGAGGCGGCCGCGTACCCGAACTCGCCGAACCGGTCGCCGACGGTTCCGTACCAGGTGGTGTTGCCTCCCGTGTGCTGCTCGCCGGTCGCCCAGCAGCTGAACCAGCTCTCCGTGGTGTCGAGGAAGTCGACCGTGTCCACGGGCCGGGGCTTGTCGAACAGCGGGATGCCGCCGGGGTCGTTGGTGCAGTACAGCTTGTGGTCGTGGGGATCCACGCCGCAACCTGCCGCGGAGGCGCCGGTGGCGGAGGCGGGCCCGGGCAGCGCGAGGGCTAGGGCGAGGGGGAGGGCGATGGCGTGACGGATGTTCATCTTGGAGGTCTCCTCAGTGGTCAGATGAGGTCGTAGTCGGCCTTGGCACACTCGCGCAGGCCCGGCGCGGGGTCCTGGGCGGTGGCCAGGTGATTGGCGGCCAGGAAACCCCACCCTCGGTAGGGCGCCACGGCCTCGTCGCCCTTGGTCAGGTACCAGATGTTGTTGCCTCCGGCATGCGGATAGCCGTCCACCCAGCACTGGAACCAGCTGAAGTCGCTCTTCAGCACGCCGGTGTCGTCGGCGTTGGGTACGGCGTCGGCCGACAGGACGATGTCCGGCGTGTTGCGGCAGTAGAGCCTGCCGTCGTCGCGAACCCCGCACTCTTCGGCTATGGCCCGCGTGGCGGCGGGCAAGGCGGCCGACAGGGCCGCGGTCAGCAGCAGAGCGACGGCGGCATAGGTGCGGATCTTCATGGTGGACCTGCCTTTCGGTCTCGGTTGCGAGTTCGACAGGGCGATCGTCGCCACCGCGCCGAAGTGGCCGCCAGGGGTTTCCCGTCGCCTTCGGCCCGTGGGCAACAGGAGACAGCGGGCATATCCGGACGAATTAGACGACAATCCCGGTTCCGGCGCGTACCGAATCGACTACATTGTGTAATCAGAGCATGGTCGCATCGGACGGTGGTGAGGAGGCGGCCGGAGCCGCTCTGCGGCGGCTGCGGCAGGCGCGCGGGCTGTCGCTCGCCAGGTTGTCGGGGCTGACGCACTACAGCAAGGGGTACCTCAGCAAGGTCGAGACCGGTGAGAAGAGCCTCACGGACGGGGTCGCGCGGCAGTGCGACGAGGCGCTCGGGACTGGCGGCGAGCTGGCCGCGCTGGTCGCGCGAGCGGCACGGGCGTGCCCGTACCGGGGGCTTCGCGGTTACGATCAGGAGGACGCGCGCTGGTTCTTCGGCCGACGACGGGCGGTGGGCGCGCTGGCGGAGCTGCTGGCCCAGCGCGCTTGTGCCGGCAGGCCGGTGACCGTGGTGGCGGTCTCCGGCGCGGGCAAGTCGTCGCTGTTGCGGGCAGGGCTGCTCCCCGCCGTACGCCGGGGAGAGTTGCCGCTGCCCGGCTCGCGTTCCTGGCCCGCGGTCGTGCTCAGCCCGGGGCCGCGCCCGGCCGAGCGGCTGCTGGACCGGCTCGGCGCGAACGAGCTGCGGCAGTCACCCGCCCAGGGCCTGACCGGGCGGCGGTTGCTGCTCATCGTGGACCAGCTCGAAGAAATCTTCACCCTCTGCGGCGAAGAGGCCGAGCGGCGTGACTTCCTGGACTCGGTGCAGGCCCTGGCCGCGCAGGGCGCGGCGGTGGTCCTCGGGGTACGCGCCGACTTCTACGGCCGCTGTCTGGCCTACCCCGAGCTGGTGGACGCGCTGCGCACCGGCCAGTATCCTCTCGGCCCGATGTCCGTGGCCGAGCTGCGGGAGGCCATCACCGGCCCGGCTCGGGCGGCGGGCGTGGAGGTGGAACCGGGGCTGGTGGAGCTGCTGCTGCGCGACCTGGGCAGGCGTGGCGGTGAGGCGTACGAGCCCGGCGCGCTGCCGCTGCTGTCCCACGCCCTGATGGCCACCTGGCAGCAGCGCTCCGACGGGCCGCTCACGGTCGCCGGCTACGAGCGTACCGGCGGCATTCACGGCGCGGTCGCCGCCACCGCCGAACACGTGTACGGCCAGCTCACGCCCGCGCAGCAGAACATTGCCCGCCAGGTGCTGCCGCGCCTGATCCAGGTCGGTGACAGCGGGCAGGACACCCGCCGCCCGCTGCCGCTGGGCGAGGTGGACGAGAACGCCGAGACGGTGTTGGAGGCATTCACCCAGGCGCGCCTGCTGACCGCCGACACCGAGCACGTCGAGATCAGCCACGAGGCGCTCTTGGGTGCGTGGCCGCGGCTGCGGACATGGATCGACACCGGCCGGGCAGACCTGCGGGCGCGCCAGCGGCTGTCCGATGCCGCGGGTGTCTGGAACGCCGAAGGCCGGGATCCGTCGCTGCTGCTGCGCGGCTCCCGCCTGACCGCGGTCGGGGAATGGGCCGCAGAGCTCGCCCCGGTGGAACGCGCGTTTCTGGACGCGAGCCGGGAGCGCGACAATGCCGAACGCGCGGCGGTGCGCAGGCGGCACCGCAACACCCGCCGCCTGGCGGCCTGCCTCGGCATTCTCCTGGTGGTGGCCGTGGTGAGCGCCGCCACGGCCGTTCGCAAGGCTGGGGAGGCCGAGCGGGAGCTACGGCACTCCCTGGCCGCGCAGCTGTCGTCGGAGGCCGCGCGGCTCGCCGGATCCCGGCCGGAGGTGTCGGCGCTGCTGGCCGCTGCGGCCTACCGGCAGGCTCCGACGACCCGGACGCTCAGCGCCTTGATGAACGTCCAGGCACAGGGGTTCGCCCGGCGCCTGACGGGCCACGAAGGCCCGCTGCGGTCGGCGAGCTTCAGCGCGGATGGCCGGGTGCTGGCCACCACCGACTTCAGCGGAGAGGCGTTGGTGTGGGAGCACGCACGGCCGCGCCTGCTCGCGGACTTGCCTCATCCGCTCGTCTCGATCGCCGTCAGCCCCGATGGACGGCTCGCGGCGGCCGCCGGCGTTCAGCGCGACCTGTGGTTGTGGGAGGTCGGCACGGGCAAGTTGCTCGCCGAGCGCTCGCTACGCGGCGTGCCCGCCATGGGCGCGATGGCCTTCGGCCCGGACGCCGCCGTCCTGGCGGTCGGAAGCGCGGACGGGGTCGAGTCGTGGCAGGTCGCCGGCATGCGCCCGCTGCCGCCGCCGGAGACGCGCGGGGCGGTGGAGGGCGTCGCCTTCAGCCCGGACGGCGCCCTGCTGGCCGCCGCTCATCGCGATGGCACCGTCCGGTTGTGGAAGGGCGGGCGGGACCTGCGCGTGCTGCGACCGCCCAACGCCCCGCATGCTCTCCACGACGTGGCCTTCAGCCCGGACGGTAGGCTGCTGGCCGCGGCCGGCGACTACGGTGCCGTGCTGGTGTGGCGCACCTCTGACGGGAAGCCGTCCGGCGAGCTGCGCGGACACGAGGGCACGATCTGGGACGTGGCGTTCCGGGGCGACGGCCACGTGCTGGCCACCGCGGGAGAAGACCAGCAGGTCCTGCTGTGGGACGTCCGCTCCCGCCGCCCGCTCGCCACGCTGAACGGCCACGGCGGCGCGGTGCACACGGTCGAATTCCCCCGCCAGGGCACCGTCCTGGCCAGCGGCAGCAGTGACACGACCGCGGCCCTGTGGGACACCGGGGGCTGGCAGACCGACACCTGCGCGGGCGCCGACACCGAGGCCATGTCGTACGGCGCCGCCGGCCTGACCATGGCGTACGACGCGGGCGACGCCGTCGTCCGATACCGGCTCGCCGGCCGGTGCCGAGAGCTGCCGGTCGGCACAGAGCCGGTGCACGGCCTGGCCCGTGGCGGCCCGGACGATCACCTGCTCGCCGTGGGCGGCGCAGCCGGGCACGTACGGCTCCTGGACACGCGCGAACAGCCCGAGCACCACTACACCTTCGACGTCCCCGTGACCGCCGGTCAGCCGTTCGCCTTGGCCGTCAGCCGTGACGGCACCCTCCTGGCCACCGGCGGCAACACCAACCAGGTCCAGGTCTGGGACTTGACCGGCCACGCCGCCCGCAGCCGCGCCAAGGACGGCTGGGGCGCCCCCGGGACCGTCCGGGCGCTGGCCTTCGATCCCGGCGGCCGGACCCTGGCCGTGGGCGCCGACCGCGGCGTTGCGTTCCGCCGGCTCGGCCATCCTGAGATCAACGAGCCCTCCATTCCCACCACGTCCCGGGTGACCGCGCTCGCTTACAGCGCCGACCGGCAACGGCTTGCCATCGGCACCGAGGACGGCACGGTGATCCTCTGGGACCCGCGCCACCACCGCGAGATTCTCACGCTGACCACCCGCCAGGGCATCGTCCGCGGCCTGCACTTCGCGCCAGACCGGCGGCGCATCGCCATCACCGGCCTGCTCCGCACCACCCGGGAGTGGACTCTGGACGAGGAGGTCACACTCGGCCACGCCTGTGACATCGCCGACGTCCCCTCTACGCAGGAGTGGCGCAGGCTCCTGCCCGCCGTGGACCGGACAGCGGTCGCTCCCGCCCTGTGCCGCCGGCAGTGACCGCCGCGCGACGCGCCATGCGCAAGCGCCTCAGCTCTTGTCCGTGCCCAGGTCTCCAGGCGCGGCACGCCTTGTGCGGCCCGTCCGAGCGCCCATAGCAGCGTCAGCGGCTGATGCCGGCAGGTGCGGTCCAGGCGGGGCGAAGACGCCGTTCACGCTCCACGGCGGCGCAGGGGTAAGGCTGGCACCACCAAGAACCAGGGTGCCGCCAGCAATGCCGCTCTTTGCGGCTGTATCTAGGGTTTCGGCATGACCTTTTCTCGCGCCATAGTGACCGCCGGGCTCGCCCTGGGCTGCCTTGCCACCACGTTCCCCGCCGAAGCCTCAGGGGCACAAACCGTGGCACGCGGCGCCGTGGTCTCTTCGACTCTCGTGGAGAAGCTGGACAAGGGCCAGATCGCCGAGCGGCTCAAGGCGGCCGGCATCGATGCGACGCAGGTGAAGTACGGGGTCAGCGCCTATCGCGTGGTCTATCGCACCGTGGACGCCAAGGGCCGGTCCACCACCGCCAGCCAGTTGGTCGCCCTGCCTGACAACGGCCGGCGCGACCTGCGGGTCGTCTCCTGGTTGCACGGCACCACCGTCTACCGGGGTGATGTGGCCTCGGTGAACGAGAAATCCACCGACCGCGCCGCGGCGCTGCTGTTCGCGGGGGCCGGGCATGCGGTATCCGCCCCTGACTATCTCGGCCTGGGCACAGGGCCCGGCCACCACACCTACGGAGACCCACGGACCACGGTCTCCGCCCCGGTGGACGCCCTGCGCGCGACCCGCGCCTTCACCAGGGGCCACGAGCGCCGGCTCGACTCGCGCGTGCTGGTCAGCGGCTTCTCACAGGGCGGTCCCGCGACCATGATGGTGGGGCGCTTCCTGCAGCAGGGCCAGGACCCGTACTTCCGGCTGGGCGGCCTGGCTCCGATCGCCGGTCCGTTCGACCTGAGTTCTTTCGAGGCCGCCGCGGCGGACGACAAGATTCGGATGGCCTCGCTCTACCTGGCCTACTTCGTGATCTCGGCGGACCGCTATACCGACGTCTACCGCACGCCGAGCGAGGCCTTCCGTGCCCCGTACGACGAGCAGGTGGAGAAGCTCTTCGACGGAAACCACCAGGCCGCGGAGATCGCCCAGGCGTTGCCGCCCACGTCCGAGAAGTTGTTCACCGCGCAGTTCCTGGACAGGGTGCGCAAGCCGACCGGCAAACTGAAAGAACTGCTGACCGCGCTCGACTCCACCTGCAACTGGAAGCCGGCCGTTCCGGTCCGCCTGCATCACGCCAAGGGCGACACCGACGTCGCCTACGACAACGCGCTGTACTGCCAGCGTCAACTGCGTTCCCACGGCGCCACGCAGACCCTCACCGACGCGGGCAGCGTGGATCACAACCAGACCGTCCGTAAGGCGCTGCCGCTGGTGGTCGCCGGCTTCACGGGCAACCGGGCTTGATCCGTCCGGTCTCAGCGATGTCCTCAGGAACAACTCCAGGGATCAATCAAGGCCGGTACATCCGGATGACTTGGGATTGCACCATGAAAATGAAGGCAAAAGCGATGATCGCGTGCTCTATCGGGCTCGTGGCGGTATTGACCGGCTGCGGTACCAGCGACCCGCTGGATGAGGACACCGTGTCGTACAACGTCACCGACAAGGTAACGGCATTGCACGTCGAAGCCGACAACGCCGGGACCGTCGAAGTGGTCGAGTCCCATCGTCGGGGCATCCACGTGACGGAGCGGCTCAGCTGGCTCAAGGACAAGCCGAAGACCAGCCACAAGGTGCAAGGCGACACGCTGGAGCTGACGTTCGCCTGTCCCACCACCTGGGGGTGGGGCGCCTTGGGCGCGTCTTGCGACGTGCACTACCAGATCGAGGTGCCCAAAGGACTCCGCATCAAGGTGAGCTCCGACTCGGGGAACCTGACGCTGAAGAACCTGTCGGGCGAGTTGGAAGCCACCACCGACTCCGGGGCAATCGAGGCCACCGAGCTGACAGGCGGAAAGGTCGCCACGAAGACCGGGTCGGGTGATATGAACCTGGCCTTCGCCGGGCCGCCCGACCAGGTCACCACCACCACGGATTCGGGCAAGACCGTGATCCAGGTGCCTCAGGGGTCGTACAACATCGTGGCCAAGACGGACTCCGGCCACAAGAACATCAAGGCCGCGCGCCTCCCCTCGGCCCAGCGCACGATCGCGCTGTCCAGCGACTCCGGGGACCTGGAGGTCAGGACACCCTGACGGGCGCCTCTTATCGACAGCCGCCATTCGTTGGCTGAGCTGGGTGTATGCGGTGGCCAGGCGGGCGCGGCGATGGAACCAGCGGGCGCGTGCTTGATGGCGGCGTCGCCAGGCTGACCAGTGAGCAAGTGTTCCAGGGTCGATGTGTGGCCAGTGACGGCGTTGAACAGGCGCTTGACCTCTGCGATCGTCAGCGGGATCAGGCCAGGGGCGGCGGGCGGTGCTTCGTCGGGACGGGTGGGGCGCGTGGCCCGGGTGTTCAGGCGAGGCTGAAGGCGCTCACACCTGTGCTGGTACCTACCGCAAGAGTGGACCCGTGGATATCCACACTGGTGATCACACATGGCATCGGTAGTTGCGTGATCATGCTCCCGCTCAGCTCCCACACGCGCAGGTTCGTGTCGCTGCCGCCGGTGACGACGACGGGCGTGCCGTCGCCCATGTGACCGAACGCCACGCCCCAGACAGGGCCTTCGTGTCCAGTGAAGGTGTGGCGGAGGGAGCCGGTCGTGGCATCCCACACACGAGCGGTGCCGTCCCGGCTCGCGCTCGCGATCAGCACTGTTCCGTCCGCGGCCCTCCAGGTCGTCACCGCTTCTATCCATCCGCTGTGACCAGTCAGGGTGGCGCGATGCCTACCCGTCACGGCGTCCCAAACACGAACCGTCCGGTCGCGGCTCGCACTGACGAGGATGGCCGTGCCGTCGGCCAGTGTGGCCGCGGCGACCTCGTTCACCTCGTCCTGGTGTCCTACGAGGGTGGCCCGAGGCGCGCCGCTCGACGCGTCCCAGGTGCGGACCGTGCGGTCGGCGCCCGCGCCGGCCACGATGGTGCCGCCGTCGGGCAGGGCTGCGACAGTCACCCCCCAGATTCTGCCCTCATGTCCGGTCAGAACAGTTCGCGGCCGGCCGGTGTCCGTGTCCCAAAGACGCACGGTCCCGTCCTCGCCACCGCCGGCGACGACCGCGGTGCCGTCCGGCAGGGCTCCCTGGGCCACCCCCCAGACCTTGCCCTCATGACCAGTCAGAACGGAGACCAGTCGGCCGGTGTCCGTGTCCCGGAGGCATACGGTTCCGTCGTCGCCACCGCTGGCGACAACCTTGGGGCCCGCCGCCACCACCAGGGGATTGTGACGCGGCGCCGACGTCTCCGCGGTCCTCATCGAGGCGTCCCAGACGCGTACCGTCCGGTCGTCGCCGCCGCTGACGATCATGGTGCCGCCATAAGGAGACCTGCCCGCCGCGACGGAGCGTACGGCATGGTCGTGGCCCGTGAGGGTGGCGCGCAGGGCCCTGGTCTCGACGTCCCATATCCGCACCGTTCCGTTCTTGCCCGCCGCGACGACAATGAGAGCGCCGTCCGCCAAGGTGGCCGAGATCGCCGTGGTCAGGCCCGCGCCCTCGGGAATCGTGTAGGCGGTCGCGCCGTGGACTGTCGAGACCTCGAAGTCGCCTTCGGCAGTTGTCTCGTAGCCGGCGGCGTAAGGCTGCGGCATCTCGCGGACGGTGCCGCCGGCGACGTTCCAGGCCTGTCCCCATCGGCTGCCTGAGCAGATGACCTCGTTGTCCCTGATCTCGATGTGCCGGATGGACCGCGTGAACGTCATCGTCAGGCCGAGCGGAACGCCCGTCGTCGCCTCCCACAGCCGTACGTGAGTGTGGTCGCTGGACGCGATGAAGGGTGTGCCGTCGTCCAAAGTGCCGACCGCGACCGCCGTGACCTTGTGGTCGTGGGCGGCCAGCGTAGTACGGGGGATGCCGGTTGCCGCGTCCCAGACGCGCACCGCTCCGCCCTTGTCTCCGCTCACGATGATGGTGTCGCCACCGGGCAACTCACCGACCCCGACCGCGGTCACCGGCGCGTCGTGGCCGGTCAACGTCCGGTGGAAGGGGGTGGGCGCCACTCGCGTCCACCGAGGCGACAGCGGAGCTCCCACCGGCGGTGGGAAGATGTCCGGCACCAGGTCGGGCTCATGCTCCAGGGCTGTCAGGTGAAGTACGGCCGCACGTTGCGCGGGATCCTGCAGCCGGTGCGCCGCCCGCCAGAACACGCGGGTCTGCGGGTAGGAGGCAGGATCGACCTTGCCGAGCACCTCCAGCAACCGCAGCGGGTCCGCATGTGCGAGGTAACCGGGCTCGCTGGTCAGGCCTCCGAGCCGGCCCGCCGCCGCGGCATGCGAGGACAGGTGACGCAAGAGGTACGGGTTGGCGGAGGCCCAGTGGCGTAGCCGGGGGTCTGCCGGCAGCGTGCCGCGAAGCGCCTGGGTGATGGCCCGCTGGATGCCGACGGCGCTCTCGTCCCGTTCCCGGAAGTAGTCGGCGAAAGCCTGGTGGTACAGCCGGAAGACGGCCTGTCCGTCCTCGCTCGACTGGCTGACGTGATGTCCGGCCGCGTCGAGCAGCCAGTCCACGTCCGTCACGTCGTAGGTCGCCCCGGTCGGTGACATCGCGCCGGCCATCACCGTCCAGACCGGATGGCGTGGCAGGCCCGCACCCTCGGCCCAGGCCAGGGGCGCGAGCAGTTCCCGTACCCGTATCTCCTGGTCACCGAACCGGGCCAGGTCCGCTTCGAAGACGTCTCGTACCGCCCCGCTGAGCAGGCGTGCGGCACCTTCGCCGGCGAGCCGCAGCGGCCGCTCCATGCGGAGCAGCACCCCTGTCACGATCCGCGCGAACAGGAAGATCTTGCCGCTGGCCGCGGCGACAGCCGTCGCAACCACCCGCGCTCCTTCCGCATCGCCCCTGTAGGGAGAGGTGGGAGCGCCCATGAGCCGCCGGGTCACGTAGGTGTGAATGTCCTGCTTCACGTCTGGGTCCTCGTCCAGGACCCAGACGTGGCGGCTGACGGGGGCCAGCAGGTCGATGAGAGGACGCCGACCGTCGGTCGTTCCGGCCGTGCGGGTACGGGTGCCGACCAGCACCCGCAGGTTCGGCACCTGCGCCAAAGGCAGGATGAGGTCGCTGGCGATGGCGAGCACCGCATCGGGGCGGGCCTCGTCGAGTGCGTCGATGACGATCCGCAGGGGGCGGTTCAGGCTTCGGATCGCCTGGATGAGTTCGTGGCTGGTCTGCCGGCCGCCTTGCGGCGTGGAGAGGGCGAGTCCGGCTGCGAGGAGTTCACGGCATTCGGCGAGGGACTTGTTCTTCGCGTGCAGCGCGACGTCGATCAGCCCTTCGACGGGCACGGTGCCGGGCTCAGCGCCGTCCAGCGCGCCCTCCTCCTCCGCGAGGCGGCGATAGTTGGGGTCGGAGAGCGTGGCGATCCGGCCGAGGACGGCGGACTTGCCCGTCCCGGGAGAGCCGGTGAGCACACTCAGGCCGCTCGGCCGGTCCTGGCCGAGCCAGGACACTACCTCACGGAGCAGCTGCGTCCTGCCGATGAAGTACCAGCCGGTCTCATCGACTTCGATGCTTCGCGCGGCCCTGCTGAAATGGTCGCGCAGCCCGCCGGTGAGGATGCGTCTCTGGCGGTCTTGCTGGGTGGGGGCGTCCGCGGGTGGCAGCCCCGGGATCGCCTTCGGGTTGGGGAACAGGCGCTGCGGGTACCCGTACGCGCGGTAAGCCGGGAGCGGCGGCTGCAGGTGGAGCTCCTCGATCGCCTGGAGCACTTCGTGCGCGTAGACCTGGATGTTGCCCGCGTCCCAGGATCGTCCCGTGCCGCCTTCCTTGAGCACTCGTACGAACCGCTCCGCGAAACGGCCGTCCTGAATGCGCTCGGAAGGTCCGCAGGCCGCGATGACCTCGACGGCGGCGCGTACTTCTGGGGGGTGCTGCTCAAACGTGTCTTCGAGTTTGCGGGCTAGTTCGGCGGACGTGGCTCCGGCGTAACAGGCGTCCACGACGACCAAGGCGTGCGCGAAGCGCCACTGCGCCATGAACGACGCGAGCATCGACGCGGTCATGGCGTTCAACTGGGTGAAGTTCTTCGCGGGCGAGTCCTGGGCCAGCAGGTAGTCGCCGGCGGCTTCGCGTGCCCCGTGCCCGGCCCAGTACAGGATCAGTGACCGTCCGCGTCCGGGAGCCGACCCGGACAGGGTTTCACCGACCTCGTGAAAGGTGCCGCCATGCAAGAGTTCGGGGAGCTCGTGGGTGAAGCCGCATGCGGTGAAGGCGTCCCGCAACTCGGGCACGGCCGTTTTCACGAACTCGAGATCCTCATGATGGTCGTACACCGACATGCCCACGATGACGAACGTCGCCTCGCCCGCGGGAACCTCCGCCATACCGGCTCCGTTGATCAGAATCCGAGCTCCGTCGCTTTTTCCACTGACATGATGTCCTACGGAGGACGAGCCATATGTCTGATCGTGTCGACGACTTGGTGGTCGTGCTGCCAGGCATCCTCGGCAGCGTGCTGGAACACAACGGAACCGCCGTGTGGGACCACTCTTTGGCAGCCATGCGCCGTGTGCTTCCACCGCGCCGCCTCGCCGCCGCACTTCAGATCGATGAGCCGCTGCAACCCGCCCGGCTGATCAACGGTGTCCACCTCATGCCCGGTCTGTGGAAGATCGACGGGTACGGCAGCCTGCTGCGTTATCTGCGTGGTTCACTGGACTTCAGCCGGGGCAACCTTGTCGAGTTCCCGTACGACTGGCGGCTGTCATGCGCAGACAATGCCGTTCGGCTGGACGAAACGGTCGAACGGGAGCTCACACGGTGGCGGGAGACCGTCCCCGAGGCCCGGGTCAGCTACCTCTGCCACTCCATGGGCGGCCTCATCGCCCGATACTCGCTGGAAGTGCTGGGCGGCAGGAGCACGGCCCGGCGACTGGTCACCATCGGGACGCCGCACCAAGGGGCCGCCAAGGCCGCCGTCGCACTCAGCCTGGGTTTGGCACCTCAGGCCAGGGCCCGGCTGGGGCGGTTCGGCGAGTTCCTCGACCGGCTCGGCGAGGTGATGAGCGAGTTTCCCTCGGTGCACGAGCTCTTGCCGACCTACCGATGCGTTGACACTGGTGACGGGCTTCATACGCTGTCGGACGTGGGACTGCCTGGAATCGGCGCACACGCCGTACGCCACGGAGTCGCCTTTCACCGGAAGATCTCCGAGTCGATCCAACGCAATGGTCTCCGGCCCTATACGACACATCTGTTCGGCGGCCACCTGCACAAGACCGTGCTGAGCGTACGACACGACGCCGCCGGGGTCGCCCCTTTGACGACGTGGAACGGTGAGTCCCCGCGAGGCGACGGCACGGTGCCGCGTTTCGCCGCAGTACCGCCGGAGGAGGCCGACGACCTCGCCGTGCGGTACTCCGGCGATCGGCATGCCGTCCTGGCCAGTGCTGCTCCCACCCACCATGCCTTGCACGCGATTCTCACTGCTCGTCCTGTTCGTGCGTATCAAGCACCCGAACACGTGCTCGCGCTGGACCTGCCGGATCTGATCACTATGGGCGAGGAAGCCGAGATCGAGGTGGAAGCCGAAGATGATCGCCTTGTCTTGGGCGTGTTCGGCGTTCACGACGAGTCGGATGAGAGCTGGCACGGTCCCAGACTTCGTCCTCTCGGGGACGGACGCTACCGGGCCAGCGCCATCCTGCCTCGTACCGGCGTATGGCGCGTGACGGTCAAGAGTTTGACCCGGGTGCCGGTCGAACCCGTCAGCGATGTGGTTGTGGTTGTTGACCCTGCGGCTGAATGGTGAGGACTGCCTGTCGGCAACAGTCAAGACCACGCCGGTTGCAAGCCGTCGCTGGAGGACCGCCGCGCAGTCATCAAACCACCGGTCCGTCGTCCACAGTGACAGCCGGGACTGCGCCACCAGCTGTACCCGGTGGCGCCCCCTGGGCAACCCGTTGTGATCCCGAACCGTTCGCTTGCCGTCTCGGGTGATGCGAGGACCGGCCGTCTCGGTCAACTGCTCGTCGTCCGCTCGTGGTCTATCCCGTACCACATCACACGTTTCCCGGATTTTTCTCGGATCGCCGGACGTGACCACTTGCCAATCGACCGGCGACCATCATATGGTCGTACGAACGTAAGGTATACGATCGTAATTTAAACCAAGGGAATTCGTGATGGCGACAACTCGCCCGGTGGCGCTCGTGACAGGCGCCTCATCGGGGATCGGCAAGGAGACGGCCCGCGCCTTCGTCGCGGCGGGTTTCGAGGTGATCGGAACCGGCCGCAAGACCTCCGGACTCACCCCGCCCGCCGGTGTGACGTACCTCGATCTCGACGTGGCCAGTGACGACTCGGCCACCGCCGCGGTCGGAGAGGTGATCGACCGGTTCGGACGCATCGACGTCCTGGTCAACAACGCAGGCATCGGTTCGGCGGGCGCCGTCGAGGAGAACTCCGTCACCCAGGCCCAGAGCGTCCTGAACATCAACGTCCTCGGTGTCATCCGTATGACGAAGGCCGTCCTACCGCATATGCGCGCCCAGGGTGGCGGACGCGTCATCAACGTCTCCTCCGTCCTGGGCCTGGTCCCCCAGCCCTACATGGCCATCTACGTCGCGTCGAAGCACGCCATCGAGGGCTACTCCGAGTCCCTGGACCACGAAGTCCGCGAACACGGCATCCGCGTCCTCCTCGTCCAGCCCGCCTACACCAAAACCAGCTTCGACACCAACGCCGTCCAGCCCGACACCCCCCTGCCCCTCTACACCGAACGACGCCGCATCTTCGACGAAGTCATCGAAGCCGCCATGAAAAACGGCGACGACCCCGCCGTCGTCGCCAAAGTCATCCTCACCGCAGCCACCCACAGCAGACCCAAACTCCGCTACCCCGCCGGCCCCCTCGCCATCCGCATGAGGACACTGCGCCGCCTCGCCCCCGCTGCCACCTTCGACAAAGGCATCCGCAAATTCAACCGCATGCCCACCTGACATCCCGGTCCGGCGTCAAGGGCGTCGATTCCACCCGGATGTCTCCCATGTGCAGCAACTTCAACAAGGGAACACTGCTGCGGGTACCGGTCACCCCCGCCGGCGCCGCCGGTCCTCTCCGCCTTGTCGCGGGCGGCCTGCCCAACATCGACGATTTCAGCTTCCTGACCCCCTGGTCCGATGTGGTGTTCGTGGCGCAGAACGGCTCCTCCTCGCAGAACGGTCCGGACAGGATCGTGGTGGTCTACCCGAACGGCCCTTACAAGGCCGTTCTGACCAGCTCGGACGGTCTCGCCTCGCCCTCTGCGACCGCGGTTCGCGGCGACCGGTTGTACATCACCGACGGCGGGGTCGCCGAGCCCCACGACGCGAAACTGCAGACCGGGAGGATCAACATCGCTGCTCTTCTTGCCAACGCGGCACAGTGACCTGGCCAGGGCGGTATCCGGGCGCAAGTCCCGGCTACCGATGGAGGAACGCATGGTGCGGTTCGGGTCGAACAGGGTTCCTGATCGGGTGATCATATTCTGCGGCGTCAAAAAGGATCTTCAGCAGGTCCTGCGATGCATCCCGCATGAGGTTGTGCCCGCTGTCCAGCGCGTGCGTCGCCCACGAGGAGTCCTCGCGTAGCCGCTGGTATACAGGGGTGAAGGGGGACTCGCCGTCCCACGCCGCCGCGTATACGTAGACCAGGCGCCGGATCTGTGCGAGATTGCCGGTGAGCCGGAGCGGCTGGAGCAGCGAGGCGAGCGGGTGGGGCGTGGCCCGGGCGTCGAAGAACGGCAGTGGTCGCACCGCGTACCCGCTCTCCACCACGTCCGCGTACCACTGCCGTTCTCGATCAGAGACCAGGCTCCAGCAGGAGTCACCGTTCTCCGGCACCATGGCGTCCAGGTACACCATGGCGGTCACGCGGTCGGGCATGCGGTCGGCGACCCCCGTGATCACCATTCCCCCGTAGCTGTGGCCGACCAGCACGGCGTCGTGGATGTTCTCGGCTTCCAGGACATCGGTCACGTCCTGGATGTGCGTGTCGAGGTTCACGGTGCCCTGCAGCAGGTGGGCGCGTTCGCTGAGCCCGGTCAGCGTCAGCGGGTAGGCGCGGTGTCCGTGGTCGCGGAGCGGTTGGATGAGTCCGTCGAAACACCAGCCGCCGTGGCACATGCCGGGGATGAGGACGTAGGTGGCCATAGCCGTGCTCCTTATCGTTTGTTGGACATTGGTCTCTTGGTGCGGGCGGGGTAAGCGGGCGCCCGGGTCAAGCGTTCGCCTCGATGACACTCGACTGAGACGCTGCGAAGAGGCTCGAGCGGCCCGCGATCGCGGCGATCAGAGCCGCCGCGGCGCACAGGACCGCGGTCCACGCCAGGGTCGCGTTGGTCGAGGTGTGATCGGCGAGGAGCCCGGCGAGCCAGGGGCCGGCCGTCTGGCCGGCCGCGAACAGCGTGGTGAAGACCGCCAGCGTGGCCGTCCAGTCGGCGGGTAGGGTGTTCGCCTTGATGAGCGTGGTGACGGCGGCGGGGACGCCCATGAACGTCGCTCCGTAGACGACCGCGGAGGCGAGGACGACCGGTGGTGCAGGCGCGGCCAGGGCCAGCGCCGCGCCGATGGCCAACAGGCCGAGCAGGGTGGTCAGGGCCCGGGTACCCGGCCAGCGTGCGGTTGGACGGCTCCACAGCGCTGGTGCCGCCACGACGGCCAGTCCCAGAGCTGTCCAGGTCAGCACCACCTGCCCGAGCGGGGCGTGCCGATCGGCGAGGTAGGCGGACAGGAACGTGATGTAGGTGATGTAGCCGGCGGCGAACAGCAGGTAGGCCAGGGCGATCCCCCAAAGCGGGCGCACATACGCCCGGCCGGCGCCGGCGGCCGTCGCTTCCTCACTGGTATGGGCGACGCGCCAGCTGATCAGCGTTGCCAGAGCGGCGGCGACGCTCAGGCCTAACCAGGCGGGGCGCCAGTGGTCGGCCAGCAGCGGGATGGTGACGCCGCTGAAGACGATGCCCAGGCCGGTGCCCGCGAAATAGATGGTGATGGGCGAGTCGGAGGCTGCGCGCATGGCTATGCGCGATGCGATCACACCACCGGTGATGAACACGGCGGCTCCCGCCACCCCGGCCGCGGCTCGCGCGGCCAGCAGCGCCAGAGAGTGGTCGCTGGCGGCGGTGGCGGCCAGCGACACCGCCGTGAGGATCATGCCCCAACGGAAGGTGGCGGCGGCGCCCATCCGGCGGACGGCGACGGCGGTCAGCAGCGCGCCGAACAGGTAGCCGAGCCCGTTGGCGGCGCTCATCGTCCCGGCTTCGGACAAGGTCCAGTGCAGATCGTCACGCATGGCCGGAAGGAGCAGCCCGTAGGCGAAGCGGGCCAGCCCGAGCGCCGAAGCGGTGCCGAGAGCCAACCGCAGCGCCTGCCACTGTGCCTGCCTCATGGGCACCGTGCCAGGAAGCTCAAGATCGTACGTGCCAGGGTCACGCGATGGTCCGACAACGCGTGGTCGGTCGCGAAGAGATGATGTTCGAGGTATCCGACGGGCTGTGCCTGGTACGCCGTGACGACCGGTTCGTGATGCACGTCGTACGGGGTGACGGTGTCGAGGCCCGTGCCGATCAGGAGCACCGAGCGCTCCGCCAGCAGCGGCGCGAGCCCGGCCAGCCGCCACGAGTCGCCGGCCGCCTCCATCTCGCTGACCAGCGCCTCCCCACTGGTGCACCGGAGGGGACCCAGTTCTCTGGTCAACGCCTCGACATAGCTCGCTCGGACACTCGGGTTGGCACGGCAGAGCGCCGCTACCGTACCGAAGTCGAACCCAGCCACCGAGGCGACCGCGGCGACGGACGGTTCGGTCGCCGCGGTCATCAACGCGGCGAAGCCGCCCATGCTATGGCCGATCAGCACCAACCGCCGCGGATCAAGCCGGTGGGCGGCTGCAAGCTCCTCATCGCGCAGGCCGGCTACGACTGCTGCCGCGTCCTCCAGCACGTGGGCCCACGACCACGAGCCGCCGACGCCCCACGAACCGCGATAGTGGAACACCAAGGACGCGTAGCCCGCACGGCGCAGCACCTGCGCGAGATCGAAATTGCGTTCGTTGCCGGGGAATCCGTGCAGCAGCACGACGACGGGGTGCGGCCCTCGGCCTGCCGGCACGTGCAACACACCGAGCAAGGACGCGCCCCCACTGTCGAACGTCAGCGCCGGCGTGGTGGCCGGAAAGTCAGGGTCGCGCGGAGGGTCGGCGGCAAGTGGGTCGAACATGGAAGAACTCCCGAGATCGAACCGATCGGTATGCTCCGACACGTTAGCATCAGATCGAACCGAGCGGTACCATCTATGCATGCCAGTCGCCAAAGGCTCGACGATCGACCCCGCACGCACCCGCGCCACCATCGTCGAAGCAGCCACCGCGGTGCTGTACGAGCGCGGGCTCGACGGCATCGGTGTCGCCGAGCTGTGCACCCGCATCGGCGTGTCGAAGGAGACGCTCTACCGGCACTTCGGCACCAAGGAGGGCCTGGTCGAGGTCATGCTCCGGCAGCGCAGCGAGCGGGTCACGCAATGGCTGACCGCGGCCGTCGAAGCCGCCGGCGACGACCCCCGAGACCAGCTCGCCGCCGTGTTCGACGCCCTCCAGCTGTGGTACGACGACCCGGTCTTCCGCGGGTGCGCGATGCTGAACGCGGCCGCTCAGCACCACGTCGAGCCCGTACGCACCATCACCGCGCGCCATCTTGACGGCTACCTCGAGCTGCTGACCGGCATCGCCGAGGGCGCCGGAGCCGCCGATCCACCAGTTCTGGGGCGGCAGCTGTTGATGCTGGTCGAGGGCGCGACCGTCGTCGCCGCGCACCACGACAGCGTCGGCGCGGGTGAGCATGCCCGTCAAGCCGCACTGATCTTGCTGTCCGCCGCCTCCGCAGCCAGCCCTTGTGGCTAGGAGCCTCTTGTGATGGCCTGCCTGCCACGCTGGCGACAGCCAGTCGCCCCTGCCGTCGACCGCGCATGACTCTTAGCTGCCGGCGAGTTTCGTGAGCGGAGCGGGAACACTCCGAACGGGGCGATGTCCCCCTGGCCCCAGGTCGCCGCGTCCTGCCGGGTCCCCGAGCGGCGATCATCGAGATACCCGGCGACACCCCGCCCCTGAACATCGTCGATGAAAACGGCATCATAGTGACTCATACCAAGGCCGAGGGAGCGATCCCCGGACGCCTCCGCCTGTCATGGAACGGCACGCCAGCGCGCCGCTACACGGCCCGTACGACAACAGGCGGAAAGGTGATCACATGAGCCCGGGACGTCACGCTGATGAGCCGCCGTACCTGCCCTTTCACCCTGATCAGGAGCACTTGTGCATCAGCCTGAACCGGTCTACGCCGGCTACCTGCTCGTCTACTTCGCCGGCAACCGGACAGCCGACGACGAACGGATCCGGATGGCGCTCAGCTGCGGCAACGACCCGTTGCACTACCGGGAACTGAACGCCGGAAGGCCCGTCCTGACCTCCAGCCTCGGCACCAAGGGAGTGCGCGACCCCTTCGTGATCCGCTCCCCCGAGGGCGACAGGTTCCACCTGATCGCCACGGACCTGCGGACGTCCGGCAGCAACGCGGACCCGGTGCAGCTCACCTGGGACAGGGCCCAGCGCGCCGGCAGCAAGTCGATCGTGGTCTGGGATTCCACGGACCTGGTCAACTGGACCGGTCAGCGGCTGGTCAAGGTGTCTCACGACAACGCGGGCAACACCTGGGCGCCGAAGGCTTGCCACGCCGAAGAACTCGGCAAGTACGTCGTCTTCTGGGCCTCGAAGCTCTACGCCCAGGACGACCCGGACCATACCGGAACGACCTACAACCGGATGTTGTACGCCACCACCACCGACTTCCACACATTCAGCGAGCCCAGGGTCTGGCACGATCCGGGCCATGCGGTGATCGACTCGGCCGTGATCAAGCACAGCGGCGTTTACTACCGCTACACCAAGGACGAGCGGGACCCGACGCCTTCCGTGCCCAGCGCCAAGCTCATCACCGCCGAGAAGTCTCGCGAACTGACCTCGAACTCGTATGACTTCGTAGCCGACCGCATCGGCGAAGGGGAGATCGACCGTGGTGAGGGCCCAGCCGTGTTCAAGTCGAACACGGAGGAGAAGTGGTACATGTTCATCGACGAGTTCGGGGGGCGCAACTACGTCCCGTTCGAGACCACCGACCTCGACTCCGGGAAGTGGATTCCGTCGAAGAGCTGCCAACTGCCCCCTGAAGCCAAGCACGGCTCGGTGCTCCCCCTCACCCAGGCGGAGTACGACCGGCTGCTGATCCGCCGCTCGCAATCGCAGCAAGCACCATGACAGCGGTTGATCGTCCCCAATGCGTCCCCAAACGAGCGCTCGGATGGCTCCGTCGATGGCCTCCTCGACGGACCGCCCCCGATACGTTGGGGCGTATGCTGACCGCCCCTGGTGATGCCCGCCAAGCCACTCAGACGGTGCCTTCCCGACTCGCGTGGCTGGACGCACTGCGCGGCGTGGGCGCGCTGGCGGTGGTGGGAGAGCACCTGACGACGTGGGCCATGCCGTGGTTACGCCCTACCGCCTTCAACCTGGGCGTGTACGGGGTGCTGGTGTTCTTCCTGGTCAGCGGCTACATCATTCCGCATTCGCTGGAACGGCACGGCGACCTGCGAGCCTTTTGGATCGGCCGGGTGTTTCGCCTGTATCCGCTGTATCTGGCGGTCATCGGTGTGGTCTTGGCGTTGTCGCCGTGGATCGCGCTGCGGGCGGAGGTGCCCAGGGACGCCTCGGCGGTGGCCGCGCACGCCACGATGCTGCTGGATGTAGTGGGGGTGGGCGGCGTGCTGAACACGATGTGGACGCTGTCGTACGAGATGCTCTTCTACCTGCTGACGGGGGCGCTGTTCGTGGCCGGGGTGCGTTCTGGGCGTGGCCTGCTGCCGGTGCTGTTCGCCCTGGCCGGCGTGGTGGCGGGGGTGGTGCTGTCGGCGCCGCCGCTGTCGGGTACGTGGCTGGCCTGGCTGTCGTTGGCCGTATTCGGCGTCGGGCTGGCGTGCGTGTTGTCGGGGCGCGCCAGCAGGCTCGCCGCCGTCGTGCTGGGCGTCATGGCGCTGGCCTTGCTGCTGTTGAGCAGCCGGGTGCCCTGGTTCGGCGCGGCGATCGTCGCTGTCATGTTCGCCGGTACGGCCATCCACCGGTGGGAGCGCGGCCTGGGCCGGCTGTGGCCGGTGGGTGTGGCCGCGGTGCTGGTGGCGTTGACGCCGGTGTGGGCGCTCAACGCCGGCTGGTGGTGGGTGCAGCCACAGGTGTGGAGCCTGACCATCGTGCTGGCGGGTCTCACCTTCGCGGCTGCCATGGCGTTGCGGGCCCGGCGGGTGCCCGCCGTGCTCGTCCGGCTGGGCGTCATCAGCTACTCCCTGTATCTGGTGCATCTGCCGATCCTGTTGATCGTCATGTACCTGGTCGGGGAGATGCGCTGGGCGGCGTTGCCGGCGCAGATCGGCATCGGCGTGCTGGTGCTCGGCGTGCTGGTGCCGGTCGGCTGGGTGACGCACCGCTTCGTGGAGCTGCCGCTGCAGCGGCTGGGCCGTCGCTTGGCCCACCGGCATGCCGGGGAGCCGCCAGGTCAGTGCCAGTAGTCCCGTTCGGGCAGCCGCAGGTGCGTGTCCGGATCGGTGATCGCGCGGGCGTCGGTCGGGCGCAGGCCCGCGCCGGCGAAGCAGTAGGCCTCGGCGTGGCCGTCGTACAGGTATTTGAGCAGGATCTCCTCGGCCGAGTCGCCTGAGGACGCGTCGCCGCCGCCCGGGTGGGTGTCCCAGTCCACGACGTCTCCGTTGCGGTAGACGCGGCCCTGGTTGCCGCTCTTGGGGTTGGCGTACATGCCATAGGCGACCGTGCCCGCCGACAGTGCCTTCATGACGCCGGGAGTGGAGGCCATGTATCCCCACTGCTGGCTGACGACACAGCCGCCTGGCACGTCGGTTAACCCGACGAACTGCATGGCTTCGTCGTCGAAGGGGTCTTCCATGATCTCTTCCAGCTCTTCCTCACTGGCCGGCTCGGCGGCCAGGCGCCGCGCCGCCTCGGCGGCGCGGACGCCGCGTACGCACGACAGGCTGAAACCGTCCCACTCGATGTCGCCCAGCGCGCGGGTCAGGCGACCGGCCTCCGTCACGGCGTCGGCCTCGGCCTCGGTCAGGCCGGCATGACCCTGCGGGAACGGGAAGAACAGGCCAGGCGTGGGGCCCGCCAGGCTGAGCCGGCCGGGCGACCAGCCACTCATCATGGGCCGCCACGGGTCGGCACCGGCAGCGACCAGGGCACGGGCGTTCTCGGGCCGGTCGTTGAAGACCGCCTCCCAGAGCGCGGTGCGGCCCTCGCACTCCGCGTCGACATCATCGACTCGGCCGGCCAGTTCGGAGACCACCTCCGGCGAGCCGCGCTCCGCCGCGGCGTGCAGCGGCCGCTCGTAGGCGTACGCCCCATCGTTCGGGTCGGCGCCCGCGTCGAGCCTGGCGCGGACAAGGTCGAGGTCCTTCCAGGACTGCCACCTGAAATTGGACCATCCGTCAGTTTCGTTGGCGGTCATGACGGCTCCTTCGAGATCACGTGAGCGGATAACGAGCGGGGCCATCATGGCGGAGGGCAGTGACAATTCCGGTGTGGCAGCCGTTGCGCTCCCGGCTCGGCGCCTTCTCAAACTCCTCCACCGAGGGCGTCGCCGAGCTGCCTTCGGGAGCTGATCCTGAGCTTGGTGAAGATCTTGCGGAGGTGCCACTCGACCGTACGCGGGCTCAGGAAGAGGTGAGCCCCGACCTCCGGGTTGGAGAGGCCGTCCCGCACGAGCAGGGCGATCTGTTTCTCCTGCGCCGTCAACTCCTCACTCGTCGAGGCCCCCTTCTTGCGCTTGCGAACGGTCTCGCCCGTGGCGAGAAGCTCGCGCCGGGCACGCTCGGCGAACGCCTCCATCCCGATCGACACGAACATCTCATACGCGGTACGCAGGTGAACCCGCGCCTCGGCCCCCCGGCGGTTCCTGCGCAACCACTCGCCGTACAGCAGATGAGCGCGCGCCAGTTCGGGGCGCAGGATCGTCCGGCCCAACCGCTCGATCGCCTCGCGGTAGAAGTCGTCCGCGGCGTCGTCGCTCAGCAGCGCGCGGCAGCGAGCCAGGATTCCCTGTGCCCAGTCCGTGTCGCACGGTTCTGCCGAGTCCGCCAAACCTTCGAGCGCCCCGTGAGCGACCGTGTCATCGCCGACGCGCGCCGCCGCCTCGACGAGCTCGGGCAGCGCCCATTGGGAGACAAGCAGGTTGGCGCTCCGGGCGGTGGCCTGGGCCGCCGACAGCGCTTGCTCATGTCGCGCGAGGCCGTTGTAGAGGACCGCGGCCGCCCAGTGCGCGGACGCGACGCCATTCAACTGACCACTGGCACCGGCCTCCTCGATCGTAGCGGCGATCAGCGTCGAGGCCTCGGCCTCCTGACCCTGCAGTGCCGTCAGCAGGAGCTGGGTGTGCTGCGTCATGGGCACGCCCGTCGCAGCGGCGACGGCTTCGGACTCGGCGACGATCGTGGCCGCGGTGGCGAATTCACCGCTCAACACGATCGGTAGTCCCAACGCGTGGAGATAGATGGGAAGCTCGGACAGGGCACCGGCCGTGCGCATCCCCTCGATCACCCGGACGGGCCACTCGGCCATGATCCGGTCCTCCCAGAGGAGCGCGGTCAAGCCACCGGCCGCCCAGCTCCATTTCAGGAGGTCCTGCAGGGGAGCGTCGATGAGCGCGGCCATCGCCCTTCGCAAGGTGGGAAGCGCGGCGCTCCGGCCGTCGGTGATGAGCAGCGCGTGGCCCTGGAGCACGAGATCGAGGGCACGCGGACTCCCTTCGGGAGAGGGGAGTTCCCTCATCGCCCGCGAGATCGCCATGAGGCTGTCCCGGTTCGCGGCCCCATAGGATGCGCTGGCCCAGGCGATGAGATACGTCTCCCGCGCCAGATCCATGTCGAAGGGCTCCAGCCGCTGCGCGGCCGTCAGCAACATCAGCGGCGCCTCGTTGTTGAAGCCGGCCGAGAACGTGATGTGACCGCGTGCCAGGTGGGCTCGCACGCGCTGGAACTCGCTCTGGGCATCTCGGTCGGCGATGTCGAGGAATCGGCGCGCGGCTTCGATGTCGCCCGCCCGAAGGCCGGCGTCCGCCGCCGCCAAGGCACGTTCGGCGCGCCGCGAGGTGTCGATGGTCAGTGCCACGGATCGCTGCAGGAACGCCGCTGCGGCGGCCAGCCCACCGCGCGCCTGTGCCCGGCCGGCAGACCGTTCCAGTTCGGCTGCGACGGTCTCATCCGGCGCGGCCGTCGCGGAGGCGAGGTGCCAGGCACGGCGGTCCGGGTCGGCCTGCGCGTCGGTGACCTCCGCCAACGCAAGATGGACCGCCCGGCGATCCCCCTCCTTCGCCGACCCGTACACGGCCGACCGCACGAGCGGGTGACGGAAGATCACCCGTACGTTGAACTCCAGCAGCCCGTCCGTCCCGCTCGCCAGGGCCGTCGCCGGCGTGACACCGAGCCGTTCGGCGGCACGCCACACCAGCGAGGGGTCGCCGACCGGCTCGGCGGCGGCGATCAGCAGGAGCAACCGGGTCTGCTCGGGCAAGCTTTCGATCCGGGCCAGGAAGCTCTGCTCGATCCGGCCCGGCAGCGTGCCGGTGCCCAGGAGGCCGAATCCGCCCGCCATCTGGGTCACGGCCAGCTCACCCCGTAGCTCCAGCAAGGCAAGCGGGTTGCCCCTGGTCTCGGCCACGAACCGATCGCGGATGTGTTGATCGATCCGGACGTGCGTCACGGAGCTCAGCAGAGCGTGTGCGTCTGCGGCCTTCAGCCCGGTGATCTCCAGCTCCGGCAGTCCGAGCAAGTCCTGAGCCCGCTGGCGTGAGCCGAAGACGAGGGCGACCGACTCCGCCAGCAGTCGCCGGGCGACGAAGCCGAGGACCTGCGCCGAGGCCCGGTCCATCCACTGCGCGTCGTCGACCACGCAGAGCAGGGGACGCTCCTCCGAGGCGTCCGACAGCAGACTCAGTACCGCCAGCCCCACCAGGAAGCGTTCGGGCGGCCTTCCCCCTCGCATCCCGAACACCGTCTCGAGCGCATCGCGCTGCGGCGCGGGAAGGCTCTCCAGCCGATCCAGCAGCGGCGCACATAACTGATGCAATGCGGCGAAAGCCAATTCCATCTCGGACTCAACGCCGACCGCACGCAGCACCCGCATGCCGGCCGCCGAGTTCTCCGCGTACTCCAGCAGCGCCGACTTTCCGACTCCCGGCGCGCCGTGCACCACGAGCACGCGGCTCTCCCCCATGCGGACGGCTGCGATCATCTGATCGAGGAGAGCGCACTCCGACCCCCGCCCGAGCAACCCGACGTTGTCACCGTGCCCGGCGCCCCGCTTACGTTGGTCCACAGTCCCCCGCACTTTTGTCCCAATTGCACCACTCTGAATACACCCAAGACATACGGCGGCCCAAGTTGCCTCCCGCTACACGCTCGCGTTCTCGCTGGCAACGGAGTCACCGGGATAGGCCCTTGCGGGGCGCCGATCGCGCCCCCTGATGCTCGACAGCGTGGGAAACGGTGAAGCCACCGGCTACCGCATGCCCTTCGATCCGGTGATCCGTTACTTCATCGAGCAGGACGCCGACGGTTCCTTGGTGAATTTCGACCATCGCCAGTACGAGAAGCGAGTCGAGGAACTTGTCCGGGCTTCTTAACGCGACGAACCCCGACACCGACCGGTTCGCACACCACGGCGGCGAGCTCATCATCGTCCAGGGCACCACCGACATGGCGGTCCCAGAAGCGTTGACCAACGCCTACTACGAGCGGATGGTCCAACGCTACGGCCCATCGATCCGCCGCTTCGTGCGCTACCACGTCCAGCCGGCTACGCCCATGGGACCGGACGCTTCGACCTGGCTTGGGACTCTCTCACAGCCCTGGACGACTGGACGAGCCGAAACAACCCTCCGGCCAACCCAGTGGCGACCGACGCCAACCCCGCCGCAAAGAACCGCACACGCCCCTTGTGCGTGTGCCGGCCAAGGGCAACGCTGACTCCGTCCATGCGCGTTCGTCGTTCCCGTCACGCTGCCCGCGCGAAGGGACGACTGGGCGGCCGCACCGCGCGGCCGCCCGGGACTCGCCCGGGCCGTCCATTGACCTGCACGGCGTACGACCAGCGAAACGAACCTCGCGGCAGCTGTCACGAGCCTGGAGGCTGTCCGGTCTTAGCTGGCGACCGGGCGGCAACGAGGTGGCCTGGCGGACGAAAGGGATCGCGATGAAGGTCGTGGTAGTCGGCGGGACGGGCCTGATCGGGTCGAAGCTGGTGACGAAGCTGGGCGAGCACGGTCACGAGGCGGTGGCGGCGGCGCCGAACACCGGCGTCAACACGCTGACCGGCGAGGGGCTGGCCGAGGTGCTGGCGGGTGCGCAGGTGGTGATCGACGTGTCGAACTCGCCGTCGTTCGAGAGGGCTGCGGTGCTGAAGTTCTTCGAGACCTCCACGGGCAACCTGCTCGCGGCGGAGGCGGCGGCGGGCGTCGGTCACCACGTCGCGGTGTCGATCGTGGGCACGGAGCGGATGCCGGACAACGGCTACTTCGCGGCCAAGATCGCCCAGGAGCAGCTGATCGAGAAGTCGGGAATCCCGTTCTCGCTCGTGCACTCGACCCAGTTCTTCGAGTTCTCCCGCGGCATCGCCGACGAGGCCACGGTCGACGGCAAGGTGCACATCGCCCCGGTGCTCTTCCAGCCGATCGCGGGCGACGACGTGGCCCAGGCGCTCGGCCGGACCGCAGTGGGGGCGCCGTTGAACGGCAGGGTCGAGATCGCCGGGCCGGAGCAGTTCCGGATGGACGAGTTCTTCCGTCAGGCGCTGGCCGCCTGGGGTGACCCGCGCGAGGTGGTCACCGACCCGCACGCGCGCTACTTCGGCAGCGAGTTGAGCGAGCGGTCGCTGGTCCCGGGTGACGGCGCCACCCTCGGCACGATCCGCTACCACGACTGGCTCGGCCGGAACGCGACCGGCAAATAGACCAGCGAAAAGCAGTTCCACGCCCAACTCGAGATCGGCCGCGTGGAAACGGCGCTGACCATGGTCAGGAGACCGAACGCGGGACCGGAGTGTGCACGCGATGACCGTGGTCACCTACCCGGGCGCGCCGCCGCACCCGCACTCCGGTCCCGCGTTCGGGTCCATGCCGGAGGGCGAGCCGGGGCGGATCGTACGTGCCGGCCACGCTCCTCGCCCGGCCTGAGCGTGGACACCGGGCCTGCGCAATGCTGCGGGCCCGCTGCGACCTGACCTGAGGTGCCGCACCGGCTGAACCGTACCTGGGCCGCGAGAGGGCCGAAGCGACGCTGAGGGCCGGACGACCTAGCGGGCGGCGTCGGCGGCGAGCAGTTCTTCCAGGCCGGCGAGGTCGCCGGTCTGCGCGGCGGCGAGGAACGTCCGTACGAGGCGCCGGTGCGCGGCGGTGCTCACCTGGTGGCGTCGCCCGTTGGCGAGATGATCGCGGGCGCGTCGCACGAGTTGCCGCGCGTGGTCTTCTCCCAGGCGAAGGATCTCGGAGATCCGGCGGTAGGGGTAGTCGAAGGCCATGCGTAGGAGATAGACCGCTCGTTCGACGGGCGTCAGTCTCTCCAGCAGCAACTGGATCGCGGTGTCGACCGCCTCGCATCGTTCGGCTGCCGTCTCGGGGCTGACAGAGCGGTCCGTCGTCTCGGGAAGGTAGGGGCCGGCGGAGGTCTCGCGGCGCCAACGGGCGGACTGGGCGACATTGATGGCGAGCCTCGTGGTGGTCAGCGCGAGGAATGCGGGCGGGCTGATGACGACCGAGCGGTCGGCGCGGGCCCATCGCAGCCACGTCTCCTGCACCACATCCTCGGCCTCGCCCACGTCGTGCAGGACGCGCAGACCGATCGCGAAGAGCCGGGGCGCGGCACTGACGAACACCGAAGTGGCTCCGTCCCATCTTCTGATCGACCGGTCATCGGTCGGCTGCGCGTGGTCTCCGTGCAACTCCAACAGGTTCATGGTCACGATCGGCTCCGTTCACCCTCGGCATCCGGCAATGCCACTGGGATGAGGGTCGTTTCTTGGGCCCCTCCATCGCGCCCTGGGGAGAGACTGGTGGGTACCCTGGTCCGGAGCACTGGGGCCCGTGGTGGGTACCGGGGCGCAGCACGAGCCGCTTCGCTCAGTGAGGTCCGCGGCGGCGCCGCCTGGGACCTCAGCCGACAGCCGGTGTGCAGCGTTCAGGGCCGGGCGTCGGCCGCGCCGCCATCCCAGGAACCCCTATCGGCAGTCGCCCAGTGTCCGCCTGCTCGATGACCGGTGCACCGGCTGACCCCGCGGCCGGTGTCAACGGCAAATTGCTGGGCTTGACATCAGAACGGTAGGCTGCCCGTCGATCTAAGACGTAGCGCCGGTAGCCTCCTACGTTCGTTCGGCAGTCATCGATCATCGGGCAAACGGTCGGCGGGGGTGCCCATGGCAAGCAGAAATCCCGGGTTGCAGCTTCGCGGGCGGCAGATCGAGTGCGAGACGCTGGACCAGCTCGTGGCGACGGTGCAGGCCGGCCACAGCTCGGTCCTGGTCCTGCGCGGCGAGGCCGGCATCGGCAAGACGGTGCTGCTGGAGTACGCGCGGAGCAGCGCGTCCGGCTGCCGGATAGCGAGGGCGGCGGGCGTCGAGTCCGAGATGGAGCTGGCCTTCGGCGGCCTGCATCAGCTGTGCGCCCCGTTTCTGGATCATCTCGATCGCCTGCCGGCGCCGCAACGCGACGCGCTCGGGACGGCGTTCGGCCTGAGCGCGGGGACTCCACCGGACCGCTTCCTGGTCGGGCTCGCGGTGCTCAACCTGCTCGCCGACGTGGCCGTGAGAGAGCCGCTGGTCTGCCTCGTCGATGACGCCCAGTGGCTGGACAACGTCTCCGCGCAGACCCTCGCCTTCGTCGCGCGACGCCTGCTCGCGGAGCCGATCGGACTGGTGCTCGCGGTGCGCGAGCACCACCTCGAACCCGAGTTGACGGGACTGCCCCAGCTCGAAGTGGGACGGTTGAGCGACGACGACGCCCGCGCCCTGCTGGACTCCGTGACTCCTGGACGACTCGACGAGCGGGTCCGGGACCGGATCGTCTCCGAGACGCAGGGAAACCCGCTGGCCCTGCTCGAACTGCCCCGGGGATTGACGCTGGCGGAACTGGCGGGTGGGTTCGGGCGGCCCGACGCGCGGCCACTGGCCGGCCAGATCGAGCAGAGCTTCCTGCGACGGATCCGGTCGTTGCCGACCCAAACGCAGCAGCTGCTGCTTGTCGCGGCGGCCGAGCCGGTAGGCGACGTGGCTCTGCTGACGCGAGCGGCAGAGCTGCTGGGAATCGAAGCGGCCGCCGCATCGCCGGCCGAAGCGGCGGGACTGATCACCATAGGAACCCGGGTGCGTTTCCGCCATCCTCTCGTGCGCTCGGCGGCCTACCGCGTGGCGGCCCCGCAGGACCGGCAGAATGTGCACCGCGCGCTGGCCGACGCGACCGATCGCCAATCGGATCCCGACCGCCGGGCGTGGCATCTGGCCAACGCGACGGCCGGCCCCGACGAGACGGTGGCCGCCGAGCTGGAGCGCTCCGCCGATCGGGCGCAGGCACGCGGCGGAGTCGCGGCGGCGGCCGCGTTCCTCGAGCGGGCGGCCGAGCTGACCCCCGATTCCGCACGCCGCGGACCCAGAGCGTTGGCGGCGGCGCGGGCCAAGTATCAGGCCGGTGGATACGACGCCGCGCTCGAACTGCTGGACGCTGCGGAACTCAGCCCCCTGGACGAACGCGAACTCGCCCAGTCCAAGCTGCTGCGCGGTCAGATCGTGTTCGCCTCCACAAGTGCCGGCGCCGCCTTGCCGCTGCTGCTCAAAGCCGGCAAACAACTCGAGCCGCTGGACCCAGGACTGGCCCGCGAGACCTACCGTGACGCGCTGAATGCGGCTATGACGGCCGGCCGTCTGCCGAGCGGCGCCCAGTTGGCGGACGTCGCCAAGGCGACGCTCGCCGCACCGCCGGGGCCGCCACCGGAGCGCAACGACCTGTTCCTGAAGGGCGTGGCGGTGGTGGCCACTGAGGGTTACTCGGCGGGCGTGCCGATGGTGCTGCAGGCCCTGGACGCCTTCCACGCCGAAGGGGTCTCCGGGGAAGAGGGCCTTGGCTGGCTTTCGTTCGCGTGCCGCATGGCCCATAACGTCTGGGACTTCGACAACTGGTCGGTGCTCTCGGCAAGGCTGGTCGACCTGGCACGCGAGACGGGGGCGCTGTCGGTGCTGCCGTTGGCTCTCCATATGCTCGTGTCGAATCGGGCACTCGCCGGTGAGCTTGCCGGCGCCGATGCGCTGCTCGCCGAGGCACAGGCGATCGGTGAGGTGACGGGCAGCCGCTTCTTCGCCCGGTACACAGCCCTGGTGCTCGAGCCCTGGAGGGGCCGGGAAGCCGCGACACGTCAAGCGATCGAAGCGCTCACGCGAGACACGGCCCTTCAAGGGGAAGGCAAGGTGGTGACCGCCACCCAATGGGCGAGCGCGGTGCTCTACAACGGCCTCGGTCGCTACGAGGAGGCGTACGTCGCGGCCGAGCGAGGCTCCGAGCACCCACAGGAGCTGGGAGGCCCGTTCATCAGGTCCTCGATCGAGCTCGTCGAGGCCGCGGCCAGGAGCGGAAGGCCGGCCCGCGCTGCCGAGGCCGCCCAGCAACTCGACGAGATGGCACAGGCCAGTGGCACCGACTGGGCCCTCGGCACCTCGGCGGGCGCGCGTGCCCAGGTGAGCGACGGCCCGGCCGCCGAGACTCTGTACCGTGAGGCGATCGAGCGGCTCAGCCGCACCGAGGTCCGGGTGACGCTGGCCCGTAGCCGGCTGCTCTACGGCGAGTGGCTGCGTCGGGAGAACCGCCGCGTCGACGCACGCGAGCAACTGGGCATCGCCTACGAGATGCTCAGCCAGATGGGGGCCGACGCGTTCGCGGACCGCGCCCGGCGCGAGCTTCAGGCCACCGGAGAGACGGTACGCAAGCGCACCGCCGAGGCGCGCGCCACTCTCACCGCCCAGGAAGCGCAGATAGCGCGCCTGGCCGGTGACGGGCTGACGAACCCCGAGATCGGCGCTCAGCTTTTCATCAGCCCGCACACCGTCGAATGGCACTTGCGCAAGGTCTTCGCGAAGCTCGGCATCGTGTCCCGCAAACAGATCAGCACCACGCTGCTCGAAGGCACTGCGGCCACGGCCTGAGACACTGTGGCCTGCCGTCGGCAGGCGGGGTCACGCCTGCAGGGCGCCGACGATGCGAGCTTGTGCTCTGGGGAGATCCAGGCCGCCGATGTCGTCCAGGCGGCCCTCTCGGACCCGACGACCGCGCAGGTTCGTGACAATTCCTTTCCTCTCGATCCCTGGTGTCACGGATCCGTGGGCCGCCCGGTCTAAGTGGGCGAGTCGATCCAAACCATGGTGATCGAGATGAGCCATCGACCGGGTCGGCCCGATGCCGGGCGACGCACCACCGGCCTTGGCCGCCCACCTTCCGAAGGCCCGCGCGGACGTGCGCGGAGATCCGCGAGGTCCGAACGGAGAAACCAGATGGAGACGGAGAATTCCGCATGAACAACAACGTCCTGGAGCCGGCGGCGCAGGAGCTCGCCGAGGCGACCTCCAAGCCCCCGTTCCTGTACGAGCTGGGCCCCGACGGCGCCCGCAAGGTGCTGGACGACCTGCAGGCCGCCCCGGTCGCCAAGCCGGACGTGGACGAGAAGTGGATCATCGTGCCGGCCGGGGCCGGTGACGTGCGGGTGCGGATCGTCAAGCCGGCCGCGTCGTCCGGCCCGCTCCCGGCCGTCCTGTACGTCCATGGCGGCGGCTGGGTGCTGGGCAACGCGGGCACCCACGACCGGCTGGTGCGTGAGCTGGCCGTCGGGACGGCAGCGGCGGTGGTCTTCGTCGAGTACGACCGCTCGCCCGAGGCCCGCTACCCGGTGGCGATCGAGCAGGCGTACGCCACCGCGCAGTGGATCACCCGGCACGGCGCCGACGAGGGACTGGACGCCTCCCGGCTGGCGGTGGCCGGCGACTCGGTCGGCGGCAACATGACCGCAGCGCTGACCCTCCTGGCCAAGCGGCGCGGCGACGTGACCTTCGTGCACCAGTCGCTGTACTACCCGGTCACCGACGCCGGCCAGGACACCGGCAGCTACCGCGAGTTCGCCGACGGCCCGTACCTGACCGCCAAGGCGATGGCCTGGTTCTGGGACGCCTACACCACCGACCCCGCCCAGCGCGCCGAGATCACCGCCTCACCGCTGCGCGCCACCCTGGAGGACCTGACCGGGCTGCCGCCCGCGTTCGTCATCGTCGACGAGAACGACGTGCTACGCGACGAGGGCGAGGCCTACGCCCGCAAACTGACCACGGCCGGCGTTCCCACCACCAGCGTCCGCTACAACGGCACGCTGCACGACTTCATGATGCTCAACCCCGTCCGCTCCACCGCGGCGTCCGGCGCCGCCATCGCCCAAGCCATCGAGGTCCTCAAAACCGCCCTGAACACCGGAAAGGCCATCTCATGAGCGAGCAGCCCGTCATCGTCCTGGTCCACGGCGCCTTCGCAGAATCGGCCGGCTGGAATCGCGTCATCCAGCGCCTGCACAGCCGTGGGCTGTCGGCCGTCGCCGTGGCGAACCCGCTGCGCAGCGTGGAGGGCGACGCCGCGTATGTGCGCGACGTGATCGCCGGCCTCGGCCGCCCGGTCGTCCTGGTCGGCCACTCCTACGGCGGCATGGTGATCACCCAGGCCGCGGCCGGCAACCCGGCCGTGCGCGCCCTGATCTACGTCGCCGCCTTCGCCCCCGAACCCGGCGAGAACGCGTTCTTACTGTCCGGCAAATTCCCGGGCAGCAGCCTGGGTGGCGCGCTGGTCGCCTACCCGGTCGCCTCCGGCGGCAACGAGTTCCGCATCGACGAGGACAAGTTCCACCACCAGTTCTGCGCCGACGTGGACGCCGGCGAGGCCGCTCTGATGGCCGCCACCCAGCGGCCGGTCACCGAGCAGGCGCTGACCGACGCCCTGACGGCGGACGAGCCCGCCTGGCGCACCACGCCGTCCTGGTTCGTCCACGGCGAGCTCGACCTCAACATCCCGGCCGCCGCTCTGCGCTTCATGGCCGAACGCGCCGGCTCGCGCGGCACCCGCGAGGTCGCCGGCGCCTCGCACGCGCTCGCCGCCTCGGAGCCCGACGCCGTGACCGCCGTCATCCTCGATGCCGCCCACCACGCGCAGGAGTGACACTCCCATGCCCGCGATCCTCATTCACGGCGTGCCCGACACCCACCGCGTCTGGGCGGGCGTCCTCCGGCACCTGATGCGCTCGGATGTGGAAGCGTCTCTGATCGGCTTGGCGATCCTGAGGTCCCCAGGAACAGCGCACGGCGAAATGCCGGGCATGCACTGATCGTCTCCGCCTGATCCGGCGGACGACGGGCCGGCAGCCGCGCCGATGAGACCCATCCGGCACCCGGGCCTGCCGGCCCCTCGCGCTTCGCACCTCATTCGCCCATGATCTGCCGGTCACCGAGTGGCTGCTCGACCCCATCGAGACCGAGCGCGCGCAGGTGGGCCGCGCGGCATCCTGGCCGCGATCACGGAGCTGGAGAACGGCTCCCTGTTCCCGCCTGCTACGTGAACTGGCCCTCGCCGCCGTCCTGACCGTCGCCCCGACCAGCTGAATTACCCGGCCCACACCGACCCATCGTTCATGGAGGTGGAGATCATGACCGTTCACCAGATCCATCAGCACCGAGAGCCTCGACCCCCTCTGCGCTGGATGGCCCGCGCGGCCTGCCAGGATGCGGACCCCGGCCTGTTCTTCCCGATCACGTGGGACGACCACCCCGGTCGACGCGAAGATCAGGCACGGTGCATCTGCCAGACCTGCCCCGTACGAGCGGCCTGCCTCGACTGGGCCCTGCGCACCGGCGAACCGGACGGCATGTGGGGCGGCACCACTCCGGAAGAGCGCCGCCGGTTACGCGCCCGCCAACGGCTGGCCACGGCCTGACGGTGCCCGACGCAGAACTCATGGACGACAAAGAGATTCCCGGCAGCAAGGATGCCGCCGGCGATCACGCTGCGCGAAAACACCCTTTCTGACAATGGAAGTAGGACTCTGATGAAAAACCTGGAACCGCGGGGGACTGTCGCTGTTCCCGGGCCGGCACGGATCGACACCCTCGACAGTCTTCGTGAGCACCTGCAGTGGGCGGTCGAGCTGGAACACGCGACGTTGCCGCCGTACCTGTGCGCGCTGTACTCCCTGGACCCCGAGCGCAACCCGGAGGCCGTGGAGGTGGTGGGCAGCGTCTTCGCCGAGGAGATGCTGCACCTGGCGCTGGCCGCGAACCTGCTCAACGCCGTCGGCGGCCGGCCGCGCCTCGACACGCCGGGGATGTTGCCGCCGCATCCCCGGCGGCTGCCCCACAGCGATCTGGAAGTGTCGCTGCTCCCGTTCGGCCCGGAGGCCCTGGAGATGTTCCTGCGCCTGGAACGGCCGGCGCCGCCCGGCGCCCCGGCGGAAGGCGACGGCTACGAGACGATCGGGCAGTTCTACGACGCGATCGAACAAGGTTTGCGCCACCTGTGCGAGCAGCTCGGCGAGCGGGAGGTCTTCTGCGGCGACCCCGCCCACCAGGTGAACGGCAGCCATTTCCGGCACACCGCGGGGTCGCTGTTCGCGGTTGAGGATCTGGAGTCGGCGCTGGGGGCGCTGGAGGAGATCGTCGAACAGGGCGAGGGCACGGCCCGGGGCGAGGTCTGGGACGGGGACCAGGACGTCTTCCACCCTGATCGCGACGAGGTCGCCCACTACTACCGCTTCCAGGAGCTCAAACTCGGCCGGCGGTATCGGCGCGGCGACACCCCGCAGTCCGGGCCCACCGGCGAACCGATCTTTGCGAACCTGGCCGCCGTGCGCCCGATGCGGCCCGACCCGCGGCTGTCCGATCATGCCCCGGGCAGCGCCATCCGTACGGCGCAGGAGGAGTTCAACCGCACCTACTGCACCCTGTTGAACCAGCTGGAGCAGGCCTTCAACGGCGACCCGAAACTGCTCGGGGCCGCCGTCGGCACCATGTACACGCTCAAGGGGCAGGGCGCCGCCCTGATGCTGATGCCCGAGGAGGACGGCACCACGGCCGGCCCCACCTTCGACTACGTGCCACCGGCGCAGCGCTCATGAGCGCCCAGGCCACCGCCTCCCCGCCGCGCGCCACCCTTCACGACCGGAAAGGCGCTCGCATGACCACGCCCGGCACAGCGCGTCCCCTGACCGGGAAGGAAGAACCCCCGTGGACAACCCCCTGAGGATCGGCGCCGAACTCGTCGACTATGCGCTGATCTTCGTCTATTTCGCCGTCGTCCTGCTGGTCGGAGTGGCCGCGCGCCGGAGGGTCTCCAACAGTCTCGACTTCTTCCTGTCGGGGCGGTCGCTGCCCGCCTGGATCACCGGGCTGGCCTTCATCTCGGCCAACCTCGGCGCCGTCGAGGTCATCGGAATGTCGGCCAACGGCGCCGAGTACGGCATGCCGACCATGCACTATTACTGGATCGGCGCCGTCCCGGCCATGCTGTTCCTCGGCATCGTGATGATGCCCTTCTACTACGGCTCCAAGGTACGCAGCGTCCCCGAGTTCATGCGCCGCCGCTTCGGCACGGGCGCACCTGGTGAACGCGATCACCTTCGCCCTCGCCCAGGTGCTCATCGCGGGGATCAACCTGTTCCTGCTGGCCACGGTGGTCAACGGCCTGCTCGGCTGGCCGCTGTGGGTGGCCCTGCTCCTCGCCGCCGCCATAGTTCTCAGTTACATCACCCTCGGCGGGCTGTCGGCGGCCATCTACAACGAGGTCCTGCAGTTCTTCGTCATCGTCGCCGCGCTGCTGCCGCTCACCCTCATCGGGCTGCACCGCGTCGGCGGTGTCGGCGGCCTGGTCGACAGGGTGCGGACGGCCGTAGGGGGCGGCGCGCAGCAGCTCAACTCGTGGCCGGGCAACGAACTGGCCGGGTTCGGCAGCTCCGTCCTGTCCGTCATCGGCATCGTCTTCGGCCTGGGCTTCGTGCTCTCCTTCGGCTACTGGACGACGAACTTCGTCGAGGTCCAGCGGGCGATGGCCACCAACTCGATGTCGGCCGCGCGCAGCACGCCGATCATCGCCTCGTTCCCGAAGATGTTCATCCCGTTCATCGTGGTGATCCCCGGGATGATCGCGGGGGTGCTGGTGCCCGAGGTGGTGCAGCTCAAGGCGGGCGATCAAAGTGCGGGCATCACGTACAACGACTCGATCCTGCTGCTCATCCGCGACGTGCTCCCCACCGGGCTGCTGGGCATCGCGCTGACGGGCCTGCTCGCCGCGTTCATGGCCGGCATGGCGGCCAACATCTCGGCTTTCAACACCGTCTTCAGCTACGACCTGTGGCAGCAGTACGTGAAGAAGGGCCGCTCCGACGGCTACTACCTGAAAGTCGGCCGGTGGGCCACGGTCGGCGCGACGTTCCTGGCCATCGGCACCGCGTTCATCGCCGCCGGCTACGGCAACCTGATGACTTACCTCCAGACCCTGTTCGGCTTCTTCAACGCCCCGCTGTTCGCCACCTTCATCCTCGGCATCCTCTGGAAGCGGATGACCGCGACCGCGGGGTGGGTGGGGCTGGTGTCCGGGACGCTCGGCGCGGTCGCCGTCTGGTTGCTCAACGAGCTGGACGTCATCCATCTGCCCGGGCAGGGAGCGGCCTTCGTGTCCGCGGGCGTGGCGTTCGTCGTCGACATCGCCGTCAGCATCCTGGTCAGCTTGGTGACCGCCCCCAAGCCGGTGAGCGAGCTGAGCGGGCTCGTCTTCTCGGAGACGCCCAAGGAACGGCGCACCGATCCGGCGGCGAGCCGCCTGCCCTGGTACCGGGCGCCGGCGAAGCTCGCGGGCATCTCCCTGGTGCTCGTCACCGCCCTCAACGTGATCTTCCGATGACCACCGTTCTTCACTGGAATGGAGCCGGGTACATGACCAACGACCAGCCCGCCACGAGCCGGCAGGGCGCCGCGGGCGAAAACGCCGGACCCCGCAAAGCCGGCGCCTTCGACATCCGCGTCGTCATCGCCGGACTGATCGGCTTCTACGGCACCGTGCTGATCATCATGGGGCTCGTCATGGACTCGGCCGCGAACCGGGCCAAGACCGGCGACGTGAACGCCAACCTGTGGGCCGGCATCGGCATGGCAGCCGTCGCCGCCGCCTTCGCGATCTCGGTACGCCTGCGCCCTGTCATCATCGAATCCCCCGCACAACCCGTGGAGGCCGTTGGGCCGCCTCGGTGAACCTTGCGCGCCAGAGCCGGTACCCCGAGGCCTTGCGACCGCGCATCCCTTCGGATCGCGGCGAGCATCATGCGAGGGCGGCTATCCGGATCTTCGAGGGGGGCGGTCAGGGCCCGGCCATCGGTCCCGTGCCCATGGGCTTTCCGGTGCCCGGCGCCGCGTGGTCGAGCTCGGCGAGCGCGGTCTTCAGCTCGGCGCGCCCCCTGATGCCGAGCTTCATGAAGACCTTGCGCAGGTGGTACTCGGCGGTGCGCGCGCTGATGAACAGCCGTGCGCCGATGTCCCGGTTCGTGAGTCCTTCGCGCGCCAGGCGCGCCACATTGAGCTCCTGGTCGGTGAGCTGCGCCGCCGACCCATGCGCGCGCACGCGCAAGGTCTCGCCGCTCGCGCTCAGCTCGCGTGCGGCGCGCTCGGCGAAGCCGTTCATGCCCATGCCGGACAACAGCTCGTACGCGGCCCGGAGCTGCTCGCGCGCATCGGCGTGCAGGCCCCGGCGGTTCAGCTCCTCCCCGTACAGCAGGCGGCAGCGCCCCACCATGATCGGAATCCGCTCGCGCTCGAATCGCTCGATCGCATCCCGGTACAGGGCCTGGGCCTCGTCGCCTTCGCGCAGCTGCGCCTCCGCCATCGTCAGCACGGCCAACGCCCAGTTGGTCCCCACCGTCCGCGTGACGCTCGCCAGTTTCTCGAACGCCTCCTCGGCGAGCACATGCTCGCCGGTGTGTGTGGCCGCCTCCACGAGCTCGAGCAGCGTGCGCATCGCGTGGTTCAGCTCGTGCGTGTACGGCAGCTCACGGCGACCGGAGGCCACCGCCTCGGCGAAGCGCCCCAGGCCGTTGTAGAGGATGGCCTTCGCGAAGTTGACCGCACTCAGCCCGTAGCCCTCGCCCCGCGCGAGCGCGTCGGGTCGGATCTGCTCGGCCAGGCGCTCCGTCTCGCCGGCCTGCCCTCGGTACGCTGCGAGGAAGAGCCGCCCGTACGGCGGCAGCGGGTGGCCGGTGACGTCCTTGATGGCGTCGATCTCGTCGCAGGAGGCTTCGGCCGCGTCCAGGTCGCCGTCGACCGTCTGCGCCAGCATCAGCAGGCTGAGGGCGATCGGCAGCACCGTCACGACGCCTTGGGCGCGGGCGAGCTCGACCTGCCGATCGGCGAGCGCGCGGAGCCCGCGGGCGTCCCAGAGGTCCTGCGCGGCGCGGGAGGCGAACCACATCCAGTGCAGCTCGAGAGAGTCCGGGGCCTGCTCGAGGAAAGCGCGCTGCGCCAGGCGCAGGGTCTCGAGCGCGGCCTCCTGCCCTTTGGCGGCGAGCAGCGCCTGGCCGCGCAGGATCAGGTCCCGCGCGCGGTCGGACTCCTCGGCGGCGGTCGTCGCCTCCAGGATCGCGTTCGAGATGGCGGCCACCTGCTCGGCGTCACCGAGCCGACCGCCGTAGATCGCGGCCGCCAGCGCCTCGATGTAGGTGTCGCGGGCGAGCACCGCGTCGAGCCCTTCGAGGCCCTGCGCCGCGGCGAGGAGGAGCTGCGGCCCGCCGCTGTCGCGCCGCAGTGCGTATCCGGCGCGGGCGCGCAGCCGGGCGACGAGCGCCTGTTGCAATGCGGTGAGGGGATGGTCGCGGGCGGTGTCGAGCAGGCCCAGGGCGGCTGCGGGCGCGCCCGCCTCGTGCTTGGCCTCGGCGGCCGCGAGCAGCCGGTGCCCGCGGCGGACCGGCTCAGGCGTCAGCTCCGCCGCCCGCTCCAGGAACGCACCAGCGGCGGCCGCGCCGCCGCGGGTCCGCGCACGCACCGCGGACCGCTCGAGGTCAGCGGCGACCTCTTCGTCCGGGTGCAGCGTCGCGCTGGCACGATGCCATGCGCGGCGATCCGGGTCGTGATCGACGCTGGTGACGTCGGCCAGCGCGGCGTGGACGCGCCGCCGGTCCTGCGGCGACGCAGACCGGTAGACCGCCGACCGCACGAGTGGATGGCGAAAGCCGACGCGCGTGCCGACGACGAGCGCGTGGGCGTCCTTGGCGGCGTCGAAGTCCTTCAGGCCCAGTCCCAGTGCCGCGCTCGCACGCCACAGCAGCCCGGGATCGCCGGTCGGGTCCGCAGCCGCCAGCAGTAACAGCAGGCGCGCCGACTCGGGCAGCGGCTCGAGCTGCGCGACCAGGCTCTGCTCGATGCGGCTCTCCAACGGCATCGCGCCGATGAGAGCGAACCCGCCGGCGATCTCGGCCGGGCTCAGCGACCGGGGCAGCTCCCGCAGCGCCAGCGGGTTGCCGCGCGCCTCCGCGATCAGCTGGTCGCGCACCCGCCGGTCGAGGCCGCCGGGCGCCGAGAGGCGCAGGAGCTCGCGCGCGTCGTCGTCGCCCACCCCTTCGACGACCATCTGCCGAAGCCCGGCGAACACCTCGTCGACCGTGCGCATGGCGAGCACGATCGCGATCCCCTCGGCGTCGAGACGCCGGGCGGCGAACGCGACAGCGCGCGCCGAGGCCTCGTCGAGCCACTGCGCGTCGTCGACGATGCACAGCAGCGCCCGGTCGCCCGCGGCCTCGGTGAGCAGCCCGAGCAGTGCGAGCCCGACGAGGAACGGGCTGGGGGCGGAGGCCTGGCGCAGGCCGAACGCCGCCTCGATCGCCTCGCGCTGCGGGGCAGGCAGGCGCCCGGCCGAGCTCATCATGTGCCCGCACAACTGCTGCAAGCCGGCGTAGGCCAGCTCCATCTCGGACTCCGACGCGACGATGCGCTCGACCCGGACGTCGGTCGCGGCGCGTGCCGCCATGCGCTCCAAGAGCGCGGTCTTGCCGATGCCGGCCTCGCCGGAGGCGACCAGCGCGCCGCTGTGACCGGCGCGGGCACGGTCCACCAGCGTGTCCAGCTCCGCCAACTCTCGATGCCGTCCCCGCAGCGGCGCGGTCTCTGTCACGGTGTCGCCTCCGCTGGGGTTTACCGATGCATGGTGCCTTTGGCGCGCCAGATCCTATCTGAGACATTGGCGATTCATGAGCGGCGACATCCGCCGCGGGTCTTCGGGGGCGGAGTTTCATCGGACAAAGCTGAAGGCGGAAACCGAACCCGGTTCCCGCCTTCTTCACTTTCAACGCGCGGTGGTGAACAGGAACGCGCAGTCCTCCATGGCCTCCACACGGTGGCGGCGTTCGGGCATGACCAGCAGATCACCGGGCAGCCCGTCCCACGAGTCAGGCCCGGCGACAAGCCGCACCCGCCCGTGCAGCACGTGCACCGTGACCTCGCCAGGATGCTCGTGTTCGTGCATGTGCTCGCCCTGCCGCAACGCCATCACGGTCTGCCGCAACGAACGATCGTGTCCACCGTGGACAGTGCCGGCGCTTCGACCACTGTCCGCCTCACGGGCGAGCGAGAGCAGATCGCGAACGAGCGCAGTCAACGAAACCCTGGTCATGACTGTGGCGCGCGACGGTCTCGCCGAGCCTCCAACTCCTCCGGGCTGACCGGAATCAACATCGGCTGCCCGGGCGCGCAGAACATCGTCACCACGAACGCCGACTCCTCCTCGGCGAGGTGGTTGCCGTCCTGGTAGTGGATCACGTCCCCGCCAGGCTCCCAGAACGCCTCACCGGCCCGGACCACCCGTACGGGTTCGCCTTCGAGCTCGAAGTTGACGGCGCCCTTGACCACGTACCCGTACGCAGGCCCGGAGTGCCGGTGAGGCGGCGCGCCAGGGCTGTTCGGTGGCAACGTGACCAGGAGCGTCATCGCCTCGGCACCCTCCGGCGCAGGCGGCGCGCCCGGCACGGTGGCGACCACGTCGATCTTCGGCGGCGGCCCGCTCTTGTCGGGGTTCTCGAGGTGGTGCGCGTGAGCGTGATCCGTGCTCATCAGGATTCCTTCGCGAAACAGTGGCCGGCTCGGATCCGGCCGTGCACCAGCTCAGACCAGACAGCGCCCCGATGTGTGACAACGCCCTGAACAGTACGCCTGCCGTAAACCTCATCCGCGCGTTTCAAGCGGCATGTTGGCACTCGTAAGCTCCGCCGAGCCGGCCTTTGTCCGCGTACGTTTCAGTTTGACGGTCAGGGCCGACGGCCGGCCATGCTACTCGGCGACGCGCAGGTACACGGGGAGTCCCTGGTGACCATTGCTGATGAGAGTGGGTACCGGCCGCAACGAGCCGGCCGGTACCGCGAGTGACATAGCGGGGAAACGCTCGAAGAGCTGACGCAGGGCTTCGGCGACTTCGAGGCGGGCCAGAGGAGCGCCGAGACAGAAGTGCACGCCGTAGCCGAACGCCAGGTGGTCCTTCACCTTGCGGGTGACGTCGAAGGTGTCGGCGTCCGGCCCGTGCCAGTCCGGGTGACGGTTGGCGGCCCCATAGGCGGCGAGGATGGGATCTCCCGCGGCGATGACCTGTCCGTCGGGCAGCTTGATGTCGGTCACGGCGAAGCGCAGCGGCAAGTACTTGATAGCGGGCTCGGCGCGGAGGGTTTCCTCTACCACGTCCTCCCAGGCGGCCTGGCCGGTGCGGACGAGGTGGAGCTGGTCGGGGGACGTCAGCATCGCGAAGACGGCCTGGTCGATGACGTTGACGGTCGTTTCGTATCCGGCGTTGATCATCAGAATCATCGTGTCGCGCAGTTCGACATCGGTGAAGCCGGTACCGTCCGACTCCTCGTCGCGTGCCGCGATGAGGAGGGAGGTCATGTCGTCGCCGGGGTCGCTGCGCTTGGTGGCGATCAGCTGGTCGGTGGCCTCGAAAAGGCGTGCGGTGTTGGTCTTGGCCTGTTCAGGCGTGAGCGTGCTGTCGAAGACGTTGTCGACGAGCTGCCGGAAATCGTCCCGCTGGTCTTCTGGTACGCCCATCAGGTGGCCGATCACGGCGATGGGCAGCGGGTAGGCCAGTCGCTCGCGCAGGTCCACCACCTGGCCGGGGGGCAGCGCGGCAAGGTCGTCGATCAACTCGGTGACCAGGGATTGGATGGTCGGCTTCAGCTCGGCGATACGGCGTGCGCTGAAGGCGGGCGCGACCATCCGCCGTAACCTGCGGTGGTCGGCGCCGTATGCGGTCAACATACTCTGCACCTCGATCCACAGGGCGAGCGGCCACGTGCTGATCGTCTGCTGAAAGGCCGGGTAGTGAGCGCGGCCGTTCTTGGAGACATCGGGGCTGGTGAGCAGAGTCTTGAGGACAGCGGGGTCGGTGACTGCCCAGGCGCGCAGGCCGAGGATGTCCACGGGGGTGGCCGGGCCACGAGCCCGCAGGGCCTGGTATTCAGCATGCCGGTCGGCACCGGTGGGATCGATGACGAACGGGAGAGGCTGGGACATGTGTCTTCTCCTTCAGGTCGCAGCAGCGAAGCAGAGGGAAAGGGGCCTCGCGGGCACGCTGGATCGCTCTGGCTCGCCGCGTCGGGTCTTGTGCGGAATGGCCTGGTCTGTCTTGGGCCGTGTCGGGGCGATCTGGTCCTGGCCGAACTGGCCAGGCTAGTGATCAAGGCTGCTGGTTGATGACATCGATGCGGTTGCAGGCGTTGATGACGGCGATGAGGCCGAGGCTCTACACACGGTTGACCGGGTAGCCCGGGCTATGTGTGACAGGAAGCCGGGTATGACGTGCGTCTCATCAGTGTCAATCCCCTGGAATCATGGACGCGGGACGCTCCGGTGAGGCCATCTGCGCGTGGTCCTGCCGACGGCATGGCGAACTCCGGCAGCGTCGGAAGGGATCCACTCATCCGCCCTGGCCTCAGCTGAAAATCGTTTGCATCGCACGGCAGGGATCAGAGAATGTGGTGTCCATGAGGCTCTGACGGACAGCACCCCGCTACTTCGAGATGCCACGGCGCCGGCCCGCGCCGTGATGCCGCCCGCCCATACCCCGTTCAGCGAAGAGAGCGTCTTTGTCTCAGCAACACTCCCGGCAGGAGTCCCCGCTGCCGTCCACCCAGGCCATGGGGTCGGCCACCGTCACCGTGTTCGCCTCCCCCACAAGCTGGATCGAGTCCGATGCCGTCGCGCAGTGCCACCAGGTGGCCGCCCTCGACGGCATGATGCACGTCGCCGCCATGCCGGACCTGCACCCCGGCAAGGGCGCCCCCATCGGCGCCGCCATGGCGTCGACCATCTTGTACCCGTTCTTGGTGGGCTCCGACATCGGTTGCGGCATCGCCGTGTTCCCCATCAAGCTCAAGCGCGCCGTACCCGAGAAGCTCGCCGCCCGCTTCCCCGATCTCGATCGCGCGCTGGACCCCGAGCAGGATGCCGACGATCCCGCCTGGGCCGTGGTGAAGGGCGATATCCCCGCCGGTCACGTCGAAGGCCTCGGGACGGTCGGCCGGGGCAACCACTTCGTCGAGCTGGCGCGGATCGGGACCGTCTTCGAGCCCGGCCACTCGAGCCGTCTCGGGCTCGCCGCCGGCGACCTGGTGCTCATCGTCCACAGCGGTTCCCGAGGGCTGGGCGAACGGATCCTGCGGGCGCACACCGAGGCCCACGGCGCCGGCCCTGCCCCTGATCCCGGCTCCTACCTGGCGATGCATGACGACGCCGTACGCTGGGGGTCACTCAACCGGCGGCTGCTGGCCGCCCGGGTCGCCCATGCCCTGGGGGCCGAGCCCACCGAGCCGATCGTCGACCAGTGCCACAACCTGGTCGAGCTCCGCGACGGGATCTACCTGCACCGCAAGGGGGCGGCACCGGGTGACGGCCGCGACGTGCTCATCGCCGGTACGCGAGGCACCCCTTCCTACCTCGTGGCCGCCCACGCCGGGCCGGACGCCGGCCATTCCGTGGCGCACGGCGCGGGCCGCAAGATGTCACGCGCGGACGCCCTGCGCCGGGGACGGGCCAAGCACACGGTCGAGGAGCTGCGCCGCACACCGGTCGGGTCGCTGGTGGTATGCGGCGACCGCCAGCTGCTCTTCGAAGAGGCGCCCACGGCCTACAAGCGCATCGAGCAGGTGATCGCCGACCTCGTCGACCACGACCTGGCCACGCCCGTGGCCGCTACGATCCCTCTGGTCACCTACAAAACGCCCGACCTCGCGTCCACGCCGCGCAGGGAGCAGCGCCGCAAGCGGCGGGGGCGTCCGTGAGCGTCCACCTGCTCCTGTCGGCCGGGCGTGGCCCGCAGGAGTGTGCCTGGGCGTTGGCCCAGCTGCTGTGCCGCCTGGAAGCCGACGCCACCCGGCAGAATCTGCAGATCCATCGGGTCCAAACCGTTCCCGGTGACCGGTCCGGCACCTACCGATCGGTCCTCATCCGAATCGCAGGTGCCGGCGCCGAGGCGTTCGCCGCCTCGTGGAGCGGAACCCTGTGCTGGCAGGCACCCAGCCCATACCGGGCCAACACCAGTCGAAAGAACTGGTACGTCATCGCCCAACCGTGCCGGCTCGACACCCCGCGCACGACGTTCGCGGAAGCAGACGTCGACATCGTCGCCTGCCGCACCGGCGGCCCCGGCGGCCAACACCGCAACAAGGCCAGCACGGCCGTACGAGCGACCCACCGCCCCACAGGGATCGTCGTCGTGGTCGACACCGAGCGGCAGTTCCACCTCAACCGCCGCATCGCCATGCGGCTGCTGCGACAGCGCATCGAACACGGCGACGAGACGGCAGAGCGGGCCGTCACCACCGCCCGCTGGCGCATCCACGATGAACTCGTACGCGGCAACCCCACCCGCGTCGAACGCCCGGTTCGGTCTCCACACTGACTCGAGAATCGGACCGCAACCAGACGCGCGGCAGCAGCAGCACCCGCCGACCAGCGAGGAGAGCTCCTTTTATCAAGGGCGCACGCTACGAGGGGCAGGGTTGCGGCTTGCGGTGATGCTGCGAGTGGACGTGAGCGGTTCGGGCGCCATCAGCATCGACGTGTTGCGGGTTCTCGAGAAGGGCCGGCGACACCTCGCCGCCGCAGCCGGGAATCCTGCGGATGGCGCACGTTCTCGGGCACGCATGGCTGCGAAGGCGGACTTCGGCCAGGGCCGCATCGCGACCGTGGAAGCTCCTGGGCGCCGTACCCGGGGTTACGGCAGAAGATCGCGGCAGTTGCCGCCCTGCTGGGAAGATCATGGACCGCCCATCGCCTGTCTGCGCTCGGCGGCCATCCGCCTGATGCGCTTTGTGCGCCCCGCTTGGGCAAGGATGTCCAGCATCGCGAGGTCCGAACTCGTCGCCGCCAGCCGTTGTTGCATCCAGTCCGACCAATCGTCGGGCACACCCCTCGGTCCGCCCGCCAAGAAGTCGAGATCTCTTGCTCGTGACTCAGCATGCTCCCGGTCCTGCCCCGGCGGCACGAGCTCGATCCACTCCTGCCGCTCACTCGCGCCTACCGCCTCCAGCGCACGCAAAACCACGGCCAGCGCCATCTCCCGGTCAGGCTCCGCAGCGAGGGCATCGCGAAGCAACACCAGGCCGCGCTCGTCCATACCGTCCAGAGCGTGCAGGTACAGCCTCCACCGCCGATGAGCCTCGTGATCCTCCGGCGTGGACCAGGCTCCCGCCTCCTGAAACGCCTCACACCCGTCATGCTCGAAACGGACCCGGCCGTCGAAGGGTGAAGCCGGGTTCGCGCACGCGCCGTAGTCTCTGCCCAGTTCCCCGGACAGCGGCAACCAGAACCGGCAACTGCCGCACTGCTCGTAGTACCACTCCTCCCGATAATCGGGATCCTCGGTACGCCGATGCCGCTCCGCGATCCACCGCCGGTGGATCGCGGAAAGCTCGGATACGTTCGGGCCGGCGTGGCCGGGAATGCCTGTCATTTGCCGGTAATGATCCTCAGGATCGCCGCGAAACTATTAATCTTCGAGTTTATCTGGATCGCGTTCCGTCCAAAACCGCCATCCATTTGCCGTCCGCGATCCCGAGTCACCACCTTCGCCCCGAGTTGCTCGGCGAGCCGAGCGAGTTCTGGGTCCTTCGCGCCCTTGAGGCCCATCTCCTGGACACTCCGGGCGTCGAATCCCTGCTTCCGCAGGAAGGCGGCCAAACCGGGTGAGAGGTTCTCGTCGACGAGCAGTCGCTCGCCCACCCCGCTGAACCCGGCCTTTTTCGCCAGGGCCCGCTTCATCGCCGCCGCGAGGTCGCACGACGGGTTGTTGTTGTGAACCAGGACGTCGGTGCTCGCCGCCGCCACGTGGTAGGTGTGCGGGCCCGCGACGGTGAGGTTGTAGACGTCCTGCTTGGCGCTGGTCCACTTGGCGACCGCCGCGACCTGGACGTGCGTACCGGCTCCGGTCTTGAGCCACATGCCCGGCGACAGCCGGGTGGCGCCCACCCATGCCTTCAGATCCTCCACCCAGAACGGGTGTTCGGCGGTCGCGATCACCACTCCTGAGCCGTCCTCGGTCCGGACCGAGATCCGCACAAGGTTCTTGGCGCCCTCACCGGTGATACGGGCCAGCACGGGCTGGGCCGACCGTTCACCCGTTTCCGGATCGGTCGCAAGGACATGATCGCCCACGTCGATGTCTTCGATCGGCTTGGTGCTTCCGTCAGCCATCACGACCAAGGTCCCGGGAACGAAGCTGTTGCAGTCGCCTAATTCCTTGGTCGCCGCTTCCCTGACTCGCTCGGCGATCTTGAGCTTGTCCTTCGCGGCGAGCCAGTTCTTGAAGGCGCTGATGGCGTCGCCGGCATGCTTCCAGACGCGTTTGCCTAGTTCGTAAGCCTTCTTCCACTTCCAGGGCAGGGCGTACTTCACCGCGAGCTTGCCCGCGAGGCCGCCTGCCAGCGAGCCGAGAATGTTGAGTGCGGTCTCTCCGCAGGCTCCCAGGTCTCCGGTGGTGAAGCACTTGATTCCGGCGGTGATGCCCAATTCGTCGGCCGCGATCTTCGCGATGGCCAGGACGGCGTCGATGAGCGCCTTGAGCTGCCGTTGCACTTCGGCCTGGGCGGCGCGCAGGGCGGCGTCGGCCTCCTGCTTGCGCTTGACCTTGCATGCGACGCTCTTGGGCTTGGCACACGCGTCAGCGGAGCCCGCGTCGTCGATCACTTTCAACCCCGTGGGGTCGGAGGCACCCACGGGATTGTTGCCGGCGTAAGAGTAGGGATTGGTCCATTGCGGTTTGGTCAAGTCCAGGAGCGGGTCCGTGGACACGAACTTGGCGATCGCGGGGTCGTAGTAGCGGGCTGACAGGTAATTCAGGCCGGTGGCCGAGTCCTCGACCTTGCCGAGGAACCCCCTGTCGGTAAAGGGCAGATCATCGCTTCCGCGTCGCTGACCGTAGGGAAGGTAGCGCTCGCGGGAGACTTGACCTGTGCTGTCGTCCACGGCGAGTTGAGTGGACCCGTGCATGCCCGAGGCCAGCCACTGGATGCCAGCCGAGGTCCGCATCGCGACCACGGCGCCATCGGGACCGGAGTAGTAGCGGGTGGCCTTGGCGATGCCACTGGTCGCCCGTACCTCCATGCCGCCGAGGTAGAGGGTGGAGGAACCGTCGGGGTCGCGGCGAATGAGCCGCTCGCCTTCGGCGTCGTAGACCATCGACGTCTCGGCGCCGTTGACGACGGCCTTGTCCATCTGCCCCAGGGCGTTCCAGGAGAACGTGGACTGCTTGCCGTTGACCGTGCGGGCGACGAGCTGACCGGCGGCATCGTAGCCGTAGGTGTCGGTACGGCCGGGGCGGGTGATGGAGGTGACGGCATTGGGCCGGGTCGCGGAGGCGCTTGGCGCCGGGTAGCCGTAGGTAGAGGTGACGCCGTTGTCGGTGATGGTCTGGAGGTTGCCGACCGCGTCGTAGGTGAATGACTGGTTGTACGGGTCGATGCCCTGGCCGTCACTGGCCGTGCACGTGGCGCTGGCGGTGGTGAAGGCAGTGGTCAACCGGTCGAGGCCGTCGTATCCGAAGCACTCATACTGACCGGCCGGTGTGTCCTGGATGCGGGTGAGCTGGCCGCCCTTGTTGTAGGTGAAGGTGTCGTCCTGAGCGATCTGCGAGCCGGAGGTCGTAGTGAGACGGCTGAGCCAGCCAGTGCCTTCGTCCCAGGTGTAGGTGCGCTTGACCTGGGAGTTGGCACCGTAGGAGCGCTCGTTGAGCCGGGCGGTGGCCGAGAAGACCGTGTCCTTGACGTAGGTGGTGCCACCGCCGTAGTCGGAGGTAAGGTCCTTGACCAGCCCGAGGTCGGTATAACCGAAAGTGAGCGTCTCGGATGCCAGATCGCCCTTGCCGGGCATGCCCTGACGGATCAGGTTGCCGGCCGCGTCGTAGCTTGCGGTGAACTCGTACTCGCCCGCCAGCGCCCCCTCGGCGGCCGGAATGCTCAACTTGGTGCTGGTCGCTCGGTAGGAGTTGTCGTACGAGGTGATGGCATCGACATAGGCGCTGGAGCCGACGTAGCGAATGGCGGCCGTGGGATGCCCCTTGGCAACGGAGTCATAAGTCCATTCAGCGAGTTTGGTTCCCGTCTGCGGCTCACCTGCCCATTGGCTGACGCGCCTGCCCAGATCGTCGTGGACAGTGGAGACCTTGCCGCCGTTGCCGTCAATGGTCCAGGCCGGCCGGCCTGCGGCGTCGTAGCCGTACGAGGACGACCCGGCGTCGGGGTCGGTGGCCGCCGTGCGGCGGCTGAGCCAGTCGTAAGTGAACGTGCGGACATTGCCGTTCGCGTCGGTGATCTTGGAGAGGCCGCCGGCCGCGTTGTAGGTGTAGGTGGTGTCGTGGTGGGTGGTGCCGTCCTTCCACTCCTCAGTCTTGATGGTGCGGTCGAAGACGTCGGAGACAGTGACGGTCTTACCGCCCACCGGAGGAACGACCTCGATGCGGTCTAAGCCGGGGTAGGCGGTCGTCGTGCGGCGAAACTCGGTGGCCAGGTGGTAGTCGATGACCGCAGTCGGGCGCTCCATGCTGTCGTAGACGGTCTTGGTCCACGACGGGAGCGCGGTCAATGACGGGTTCAGCAAGCCGCTGCCGGGGGCTCCGGTGTTGTGCACCGGTTGGGAGGACGCAGTCTCGAGGCCGCGAGCGTCGTAGGTGGTCATTTGGACCACGCGGCCACCGGCCGGCGATTCAGTCTGGGTTTCGCGCGGCCGGCCGAAGCCGTCCTCATAGCTGTAGGTGGACAGGTACGTCGTGCCGCGCAGCAGTTTGCGCAGCGTGGTCTTGGCCGGGGCGTTGGGCTGGCCAAGGTTGCCGTCAAAGGGAATGTCGTAGGCGACGGTCGCGGTCGGGGTGCTGCGTGGCTGACCGGGCTCCCAAAGCGCCGACGCGCGGCCGAGTGCGTCGTAGCCGACCTCAGTGGTTTTGTTGTTGGCGTCCACCAGCTTGGTGGGTAGGCCATTCCGGTGCGAGGACGTGGTGGTCACGGTGTGGCCGAGCGGGTTGGTGACCGTGACTCCCTGGTACGGCCATCCCACCGCGGGCTGGTAGGTGGTGGTGGTGACCTTGCCCATGGCGTCGGTGGCAGTCAGCGGGCGGCCGTATTCGTCGAAGGTGCCCTTGGTGACCGAGATCGACGTCGCACTGGCGTAGGAACGCGTCTCGGTGACGTTGCCGTCCGACGGGGTGTTGGTGGCCGGGTCGGTGCCACCGTCATACAAGGTGATGGACTTGCCGATCAGCGTGCCGCTGGTGCAGCTGTCGCCGGAGCGCTTCTCGGCCACTGAGGGCAGGCTGGTGATGCCGTTGGCCGGGTTGCGGGCGTACGTGATGCTGGTGCAGGTGTTGTCGGTGGTGACGGACGTATCGCCGTAGTCGTTGACCGTGGTCGGCTGGCCGTCACCGTTGTAGACGGTGCGCTGGTCGCTCCAGCGCCAGGTGCCGCCGGTGACCAGTTCGCGGGTGCGTTCGCGGGTGCGGTGCACGAAGGCCGGGTCCAGGACGCCAGGGCCGGTGCCGGTGGCGGCGACCTGGTACTCATACCGGGTGGATTCGGCCTCGGTGTAGGCGCGCGGGTCGGTGGCGGTCAGCTTCCAGGTCTGCTCCTGCAGCAGCTGGCCTTGCAGGGCGCGGGAGTCGGTGGCGGTGGTGCCCTCGAAGGTGGTGATGGTGGCACCGTCGATGCCGCGGTAGAAGGTGTCGGAGGTGACGGTGTAGCCGTTCGGGTCGCTGCCGGAGCCTCGGGTGGTGCGGACGGTGCCATAGCCGCGCCAGTCGCTGCCGGCCGGGGCGAGGTCGGGCTGGGCGAAGGCGACCGGGTTGGTCCAGCGCGGGCCGCCCAGGTAGTCGTAGCTGGTGACCATGTCGGGCGAGCCGCCGACCAGGTCACGCTCGACCACCTTCATCGCCAGCTGCTTGAAGAAGCGGCCCCAGCTTTCCTGGCCGGTCTCCTCGTTGTAGTCGTAGTCGACCCGGTAGCAGTCGCCGGTGGCGTCGGGTAAGTAGTTGGTGCCGTCGCGGCCCTTGCCGCCGCCGCACGGGTCGGCCTGGCCGTAGGTGACCTCGATCCGGCCGCCCATCCCGTTGCCGATCCCGGCCACGCGGGGCACCATGCGCCAGGACAGGAAGTCGGTCCAGTCCGACCAGTTGTCGTAGTCCATCCGGCCCGCGACCATCGTCGCGTCGAAGCTGACCGGCGGCAGCTTCTGCGAGGTCGTGCCGGCCAGGCCGGTCTGCTGCACGCTGTCCAGCCACAACACCGGGTCGTAGGCGGGGCCGAAGTCGGTGCGGGTGTAGATCCATCGGTAGCGGAAGTCGGTGCGGGTGTCCGGCTCCCACGCGCCGCTGGTGGGGTTCTTGGACTCGGTGAGGATCGAGTCGAGCTTGCGGGTGGAGTAGAACGCGATCGCGTTGTTGGTAGCGCAGGTCGGGCCACAGGTCAGGTCCGACGGCACGTCCAGGCCGCCGCGATCGGAGGTGGTGAACGTCATCCGCGAGGTCGGCGTGCTGCCACTTACTTGGGTGTTGTGGCCGTAACTGATCTGCTTGAGGAAGCCGCCCCGGTCGTACGGCAGCGGCACGTAGACCTCGTAGTTGCAGCCCGGCATGCAGAAGTAGTTGGTCTCGCGTTCGTAGGTGTAGTCGATGACGTTCTCGTTGGCGTCGATCGACTGGTCCAGGTTCCACCGCCACACGCCGGTGCAGGTGGGCGGGATGTCGTTGTTCCAGTAGCGGCCCGAGCAGGGCTCGCCCGACTGGTTGCCGATGTAGGGCAGCTGCCACTGGGCGTCCTTGGTGTAGCCGAAGCGGTGCACCTGGCCGTCGCTGGAGGTGACCTTCCAGTACTCCAGGCCGTCCGCGCCGCCGGTCAGCTGCTCGATCTTCCAGCCGAAGTCCGGCACCGTCTTCCACGCCCCGGACGTGCGGTCCTTGACGATCGACGCCGACCGGCCGGCCAGATTCAGCACCAGCTCCGACTGCGTGTAGTCCTTGGCGACGTCGTTCGCCCGCTCGTCCGGTGACTCCCAGCACACCGCCGGGCCGTACGGGCCGTTCTCGTCGGCATACCAGATGAGGTTGGCTTCCTCGTCATACTCGTTCCGCGCCGTACAGCGGCTGTACTTACGCTCGATGAACCCCGCCGACAGGCTCCAGCCCACACCCACCACACCGGACTGGTTGTTGGTCCAGTGGCCCTCGCCGTCCACCGACGAGGCGTCGTACTGCAGCGACAGGTTCGGCCCGTTGCCCACCGGCGACGCCGCCTCCGGCAGCGGGTAGTCGTAGGAGAAGCCCCCGCCCGAGGTGCCCGCCTGCCAGGTGCCGGACGGTTTGAGGTCGGTGGCGCCGAAGTTGCCGTCCGGGCCCGTCATTCCTGCCGCCAGCATGTACACCGACCCCGAGGTGAACGCCTGCGCCGCGCGGGCGTCGGCCGCTTTGGTGTCCTTGCCGGTCTGGCTCTTCGGGAGCGTCAGCGGGGCCGCCTTGCCGGAGGCCGGGTCGGTGTCGAGGTCGGCGGTCAGCGTGCCGGTCTTGACGTCGTTGTACGCCTTCACCTGCTGCGGACGCACCACACAATCGCGTGGGCGGGGCGTGGTCAGTGCGCACGCCGGGACTCGGAGCACCTGCAGGCGGGTGGCGAAGTTGCCGCCGTAGGCGTCGCGGAAGCCCGCGTAGGAGAACTCCGCCCGCACCTTGCCGGCGCTTTCACCGGTCAGCCGGGCCGCGATGCCCACCCCGCCGAGCTTGCGTACGGTGTCGGCGGGCAGCGTCTCCACCTTCACCTTGCCGACGTCCGCGGCGCCCTTGAGCTCGGAGAGCATCACCGGCAGCGCACCCGCCGCGACCGCTTTCTCGCCCGGATCCACCTCCGCTTTCCCCGGCTTCGGCCATACCGGCTCCTTGCGGTCGACCTCCGGCTGGGACTCCTCCGCCCCCTTGGCCACCTGTGCTTTCGCCACCGGGCGGCCGTCCACCGACGTCTCCGGGTCCGGCGCCCCCACCGACGCCGCCGCGGGGACGACGAGGTTGTCCGGCACCCCCAATCCGGAGATCACCACCGCCATCGCCACCGCGATGACCAGCATCGTCGTGCGTAACCGCCGCCAGATCCGCATGTCGCCACCTCTTCAAGGCACGCTGACGCAGACCCTGGAGAAAGGGCCGAGCCGCGCCATAAGGACTTGATAAAGACGATCGCCTGGATCTTGATCGACAGTCACCATGCAGTCAATACCTACATACCGTCCACGAGTATTACGGAATGTCACTTTCGCAATTCACAGCGAGGCGAACTCCACGTCAATCGACCCACACAAACGGCTGCGCCATACCCAGCATCACCCATGTGACTTACATCACATCAGAGACCTTTGGCCAAATGTAGAAAATATGTAGAGGTAGCGCAATATCGGCCACACCGCCCACCCAACACACGAGAGGCACGCCATCCCACCGGTGGCCCGCGCCGGCATACCGCACCCCCGTCGTGCAACATCACTGCAGCCCAGGAGCCGGACGAGGATCCGCACCGAGTGGCCCGGGACACTCGCATCTGAAGAGCTGGAGCACCTTGTGAGAGACGCGTCACGAAATCGTTTTGACCAAGCCGAACAGCAGCCAGGCGATCGGTGACAGGAGGTTGTGGTCGAGGAACCGATAAACGTCAAGGGGCAGCTACATATAACCCATCAATAGATAAAGGACTCCGTACGACTCGAGCTCTCCTGACGCGGGGTGCCGCAGGTTCGAATCCTGCCGGGGGCACCGATCACGAACAGCAGAAGTAGGCCCCTGATGAGGCGAAACCGGGGACACGGCATCCGCCGCGACCTGGACGCCGTGACTCCGCGCGGAGACACCGTCCTCACACGATCCGGCCCCCGCACAGGATCCGGCGGTCGGCGCCGTACGCGACCGGATCCCGCAACGGGCGTGGCGCCTCCGGATGCGGCCCGATCCTGCAGAGCCCAGTCCGCCGGAGAGACGGTGGTTCAGGAAGGCGCCCTGGCGCCCGTCTCGAGACTCAGTCGGCGCGGAACGGGTCGGCCGGGTAGACCCCGAGGATCTTCACGTCCGTGGTGAAGAACGCCAACTCCTCCAGCGCGTTCTTCAGGCCGGGATCCTCGGGGTGTCCGTCGACCTCGGCGAGGAACTGGGTGGCCGCGAAGTGGCCGCCGACCATGTAGCTCTCCAGCTTGGTCATGTTGATGCCGTTGGTCGCGAACCCGCCGAGCGCCTTGTAAAGCGCGGCCGGCAGGTTGCGGACGTTGAAGACGAACGAGGTGACCACCGGGCCCTCGCCGCGCGGTGCCTGCACGAAGTCCGGGCTGAGCACCACGAACCGGGTGGTGTTGTGCTCCTCGTCCTCGACGTCGCGGGCGAGGATGTGCAGGCCGTAGATCTCCGCCGCGAGCGGCGGCGCAATCGCCGCCTGGGTCGGGTCGTCCGCCTCGGCCACCTCGCGCGCAGCGCCGGCGGTGTCACCGGCGATCACCGGCACCAGGTCGTGCTCGCGGATGATCCGGCGGCACTGGCCGAGGGCATGCACGTGGCTGTACACGGCCTTGATCGTGTCCAGGGTCGCACCCGGCGGCGCCATCAGGTTGAACTGGATGCGCAGGAAGTGCTCGCCGATGATGTACAGGTCCGAGGTCGGCAGGAAGTGGTGGATGTCGGCGACCCGGCCGGCGATCGAGTTGTCGATCGGGATCATCGCCAGCTCGGCCTCCCCGTTCTCCACCACCGCGAACACGTCCTCGAAGGACGCGCACGGCACCGTATGCCAGTCGGGGTAGTGGTGCTTGCACACCAAGTGCGAGTTCGAGCCGGGCTCGCCCTGGTAGGCGATACGTCGTGCGGTCACCCCAGCAGTTTCCCATGCAACCGGGCGCGGCTGCCCGGCGACGGCCCGTTCGCCCGGAGTCGCTGGCCGCCCGCCTCGAGAGCCGGCCCGGCACCGCCCTCGATCCCTGAGTCGCACCGCTAGTCGAGAACCTACGCCAGGGGGTCCCCGTGGTCTCGGGCACTCAGCGTGTCCAGCGGACGGCTACGACTCCGCGACGATGAGCGACAACATCGCCGCACTGTGACCTATCTCGGGTACGACACCTACAGCGTGGTCGTAGAGGACCGGGATGCCATGTTCGGCCACCAGCTCGCCGCCCGGCACCGCATTGGCACGGCCTGAGATCAGGGCTCGATGACCACCTTGATCGCACCGGCTGCGCGGTCAGCCGCGACACGAAACGCTTCCCGAGCCTCCCCGAGTGAGAACCGATGCGTGATGAGCGTCTGCGCGATTTCGGGTTTCTTGGCCAACATGGAGGCGACCTCCTCGACTTCGCGGACCCCCTTGTTCCTGCCGTAGGCGATGCTGTTGATGTAGGTCAGTTCCTTGACCAAGCTCACAGTCCCGGGGATCGGCATCGTCGGCCTGTATACGCCCAGTGAGATGATCCGGCCTCCTGGTCGTGCTGCTTCCGCGGATCGCGCCAGGCTCGACTCGCTGCCGGCCGCATCGATCACCAAGTCGTAGGTCCCGCTCGGCCGGCCGAATCCCAGCCGCTCGGCCGCGGTCAGCTGATGACTGTGCCGGGTGTCCACATCGACGTCCAACCCTTGGTACCGGGCCCCTGCGGCTGTCAGGAGCCCGATCGACCCCCCACCGACCACGAGAATGCGCTCTCCTGGTCGCGCCTGCGCGCGGCGCACCGCGTGCCAGGCGACGGCGCCGGGTTCGACCAAGCATGCGTCCTTGACGTCCAGTTGCGGGGGCAGAGCCAGCAACGTGTATTCCGGCACCACCACGGCTTCGGCCAGGCCACCGTCGCGGTAAATCCCGAGGTTTCCGTGGCCGGCTTCAGTGCACCGCTGCGGGTTACCGGCGCGGCATTCCGCGCATTCCCCACCGTAGATGGTCGGTTCGACGAAATAGCGGTTACCGGTTTCGTCGACTCCGGCGAACTCGTGTCCATAGATGAATCCGGTCACGCCGGCACCAGCGAACATGACATCGGTGCCGCAGATTCCCGCAGCGGCCACCGAGAGCCGGACCCCTGCTCCACCAGGTTCATCGACCTCGACAGTGCGGATGCCGTCGTCGGTGTTGATCGCAGCGCGCATTCATTCTCCGTCCGCTTCGAGCTCTGCCAGCTCGCCGATGTTTCCACCCCCGCGGGGCCCACGCCCCGGCAAATCGGCGCCCCGGCCCAGCCGGTGCCGCACGAAGTTTGGATGAGCATCACCGACATCGATGCTGTTCTCATCAAGAGCGTTGGCGATGTGGAAACGGCCTGCATCGAAGACGAACTCCACGGCGATAGTGCCGCCCGCAACGTCATGACGCGACGATGGATGCCACTCGAGCAGAGCGACCTCGCGGATTTCCTGGCCGACGAACGGCTCCAGCCGTTCGTCGGCGCTGGACCACGCCGGGGTGAGTTCGTCATACTCCTCCCATCCGCTGATCGCAGCCGTCGTGTCGATGGTGTTCCAGCCGATCGACAGCTCGTCGAACTTCCAGTGGCTCACCTCTACCTGGACGCCGTCGAAGTCCAGGACGACGGGGCACTCGGCGTACCATTCCCTGTCCTCGACGAAACGCACAAGCGCGAACCCCGTCAGCCGCCGGCCACCAAGCTCTGCCAGGCTTGGTCCATGTTCCTCGCGGACGGCTTCAAGTCCGACGAGAAAGGTCGGCTCGAAGCCGGAGATCCCCTTCACGATTGCTGATTGTCCAGGTCTCTCACCGAGCTGGCCAGCCGATATCCATCGCGCATCGTGGACCTCCGCTTGACAGATCAGATTCCACATGAAGACGAAGCTGATTAAGAGGACTATGTATGGCCGCGCCGGATTCCCACTGCTCAGACAGATGATCCTGCTCTCCTGACACACACCGTCACCACCGGATTCGTGCCAGAGCCGAAAACCGTACAGTCCCACTCCTTGGCTGGAAGGGGGTGGCTCGGACTCTGTGAGTTGCACCGTCACTCCGGCCACGCCCGTGTACGCCGGTGAGGATGACACCCGTATCGATTCCTCCGGCCACCAGGCCATTGGGGACGTCGCGAGGGTGGTCCTTACCGGGAGGCTCCTTACACAGCGACGACTGTGAAAGCCGTCCGCGCGCAGCTGAACGCCGAATTTCGTTCCCCTGCACCGCCCGGGCCGACGTTCCCTCATCGCTTACGACCACCGATCTCTTGGAACAGGCCGATCAGTGGAGGCGCAGTCCGGCGAGGAGGAGTTCGACCATGCGACGGGCGTCGTACCGGGGGTCCTTGTCCGCGCCGATGCAGAGGTTGCCGACGCCACGCATCAGTTCGAGGGCCTGGATGTCGGGCCGGATCTGGCCTGCCCTGGTGGCGGCGTCCAGCAGCTCGGCGCAGACGGGCACGAGGCGATCGATGAAATAGGCGTGCAGAGTCGCGAAGGTGGCGTCGTCGGACTGCAGCGCCTCGGCGAGACCATGCTTAGTAACCAGGAAATCGACGAAGAGGTCGATCCACCGCGCCAGGGCGGTGTGCGGTGAGTCGCTGTTCGCCAGCAGGGCCGGGCCCGCCTCGGCGCATGCCTCGACCTGGTGCCGGTAGACCGCGACGATGAGATCGGCCCGCGTCGGGAAGTGGCGGTAGATCGTGCCGATGCCGACGCCGGCCTTGGCCGCGATGTCACGCACGGGCGCCTCGACGCCGGAGGCGATGAAAGCCGCAGCGGCCGCCTCCAGCAGGGTCTTCTCGTTGCGACGGGCGTCGGCCCGCTTCCGGGGGGCTGACGATTTCGATCCGTTGCCGATGTCAGCCACTGCTCCGTTGCCTCCGTCACTCATCTTGCCAACCGGAACACGGATCCGTATGGTTGCGGAACACGGATCCGCTTTGCCCATGATGCCAGGACAGGCGTTCCGTGACCATGCCCACACATCGCCACTCACGTTATTTCAAGGAGAAACACCCATGCGCCGCCCCGATGAAGTCGTCAGCACGCCGGTTCCCGTCATCTCGGTACGCCCGGTGACGCTGCCGGCCCCTGGCCGCGGCGAGGACCTGCTGGTACGGGTGTCAGCCCCGGCGACCGGAGACGAGCTGCCCGTCATCGTCTTCTCGCACGGCTTCGGCGGGTCGCTGGACAGCTACGCCCCGCTGGTCGACTTCTGGGTCGCCCGCGGTTTCGTGGTCGTTCAGCCCACCCACCTCGACTCGCGGACGCTGAACGTCACGCCCGATGATCCCCGTCACCCGCAGATCTGGCGCTTCCGGGTCGAGGACCTGACGCGCATCGTCGATCAGCTGGACCTCATCGAAGCCTCCCTTGCGGGCCTCGCGGGGCGCCTCGACCGGAGCCGCATCGCCGCCGCCGGGCACTCGTGGGGCGCACAGACGGCGAGCATGCTGCTGGGCGCGCGGGTCCTCGACGCCGAGGGCGTCCCGGGCGAGGACATGTCCGACCCGCGCATCAAGGCCGGTGTGTTGCTTGCCGTGCCGGGTACGGGCGGCGCCGACCTGACGCCGTTCGCCGCCGAGCACTTCTCCTTCATGAGCCCGGACTTCGCGGAGATGACCACGTCGGCCCTGATGGTCGCGGGGGACAAGGACCAGTCCGCCCTGACCGTCCGGGGGCCGGAGTGGTTCACGGATGCGTACTTCCTGAGCCCCGGGACCAAGAACCTGCTCACCCTGTTCGGGGCGGAGCATTCGCTGGGCGGGATCTCCGGGTACGCCTCCACGGAGACCACGGACGAGAGCTCCGAACGGGTCGCCCTGATCCAGCGGCTCACGTGGGCGTACCTCCGCAGTGCGCTCTACCCCGCAGACCCGGCTTGGTCCGCGGCGAGCGCCGAACTTGCGGACAGCACCGATCCGCTGGGCCGTACCGAATCCAAGTGACGCTCCGAGAAGCACGCTGCCCCGCCCTCGACGGGGCGGTCAGCCGACCTCCGATCACCAGAAAGGACCCACCACCCCATGCCGAGCTTCGGGATCATGACCGCCCCCATGCAGGTCGACTACCGCGACATCCTGCGGGTCTGGCAGGAAGCGGACGCCGTTCCCGAGATCGAGCACGCGTGGCTGTTCGACCACCTCATGCCGATCGGCGGCAGCCCGGACGGGCCGGCCTACGAAGGCTGGACGCTGCTCTCGGCGCTCGCCGCCCAGACCCGACGGCTGCGCCTCGGCCTGCTCGTGACCAGCAACCGCTTCCGGCCGCCCGCGATGCTGGCCAAGATCGCCGCGACCGTCGACGTCGTCTCCGGCGGGCGGCTCGAATTCGGTATCGGCGCGGGCTCACGTCCCGACCACCCGCTGGCCCGGCGCGAGTACGACGCACACGGCCTGCCCTTCCACGACTTCGCCCACTCGGTGGGGAGCCTCGCCGAGGCGTGCACCGTTATCCGGCGGTTGTGGACCGAGACCGAGCCGTTCGACTTCGACGGCACCTACGTCCAGCTCACCGGCGCGTTCTGCAACCCTAAGCCGGCTCAGCGCCCCTACCCGCCGATCCTGATCGGCGGACGCTCGTCCGCGACGCTGCGCGTGGTCGCCGAGCACGCCGACCTGTGGAACATCCCCGGCGGCGACATCGACGACGTTGTCCGCCGCAGCGCACTGCTGGACCGTTACTGCGCCGAGATCGGTCGCGACCCCGCCTCGATCACCCGCTCGATCCACCTGCCGGTCTCCTATCAACAGCCCCGGATGAGCCGGGAGGCGATCACCGAGGCGGTCGCCGCCGGCTTCCAGCACATCGTCCTCGGGCTGCCGGCGCCTTACCCCACCAACGTCGCACGATGGGTCGCCGACGAACTCGTCACCGCGTCAGCCTAGGAGGCTGCCGCCGGTGGCGTCGAGGGACGCGCCGGTGATCCAGCGCGCTTGATCGGTGGCGAGGAAGACCACCACGTCGGCGACCTCCTCCGGCTCACCGAGGCGCTTGAACGCCGACAGCTGGGACATCTGCTCCCGTACCTCGGGGATCTTGAAGATCTCATTGCCATTGTCCGTGATGCCGGGGACCACGGTGTTGACCGTGATCCCCAGGGGCGAGGTGCCGCGCGAAGTGCGGTCCTTTGCGGCCTCCAGGGCGGCGGATACAAGGGCCCCGGGGTCAGGCGCAGGCGACGGCGAGCTTGCCGAGCGTCCCGGCGCCGAAGGCGGCCAACGCCTCGGGTGCTTGCTCGAGCGGGTAGGTGGCGGTGACCGGCACGCGCAGCGCGCCGGAGGCTGCCTGCTCGGCCAGGACGGCCAAGGTGTGCGGATTGGGGTCAGCCATGATCGTGTGCACGGTGACGTTGCCGCCGGGGACGGTGCCGGTGACGGCGTCGGCGGTCAGGCCGAGGGTGGAGGCGAGGCGGCCGCCCGGCCGCAGCAGGCTCGCGAGCTGGGGGCCGTCGCCCGCCAGGTGCAGCACGGCATCCACACCCTCGGGGGCGAGGGCGCAAACCTGGGCCGGCAGGTCGCCGGTGAAGTCCACGAGGTGGATCGGCGTGCCGGTCAGGCCGGTGACGAAGTCGGTCTCGGCGCCGGGGCGGGCGGTGGCGATGACGCGGGCGCCGCGGGCGGCGGCCAGCTGCACGGCCAGGGCGCCCACCCCGCCGGTGGCGCCGGAGATCAGCACCGTCTCGCCGTCGGCCGGGGCGACGGCGTTGAGGCTGTCCAGCGCCGCGGTGCCGGCCAGGCCCAGCGCGCCCGCCTCCTGAACGGACAGGCCGTCGGGGACGGGGGCCACGCCGTAGGCGGCGGACACGGCGACGTACTGAGCCAGCGAGCCGGTGCCCAGGAACGGCTTCATCACCACGCCGAAGACCGGCTGGCCGACCTCGAAACCGTCCACGCCCTCCCCGAGCGCCTCGACGGTGCCCGCGAAGTCCTTGCCGATCACCAGTGGGAAGCGGTGCTCCATCAACCCCTGCAGATAGCCGGCCGCGGTGGCGGCGTCGAAGCCGTTCAACGAGGAGACGGCCACCTTCACCAGCAGCTCACCGGCCTCGGGGTGGGGGGTGTCGACCTCGGTCACGGCCGGGGTCGTGGGGACGGAGTCCAGGGTCACTGCACGCATGTTCTGCACCTTTCAGGAACTGGAACGGGCTTCCCGCTTCCATGACGACAGCCTAACAACGAAACCGGGTAGCCTGTTCCACTTGTAGAGTGGAATCATGACATCCGCCGCAGACCCCGACTCGTCCCTGGACCGGCAGCCTGAACCGGGGCTGCGCGCCGACGCCGAACGCAACCGCGAGCGCATCCTGGCCGCCGCCCGCCGCCTGTACGCCAGCCACGGGCTCGGCGTCTCCATGGCCTGCATCGCCCGCGAAGCCGGCGTCGGCAAGGCCACCCTGTCGCGCCGCTTCGCCACCCGCGAAGAACTCATCAACGCGGTCTTCGCCGACCGCATGCACGCCTACGCCGCCGCGGTCGCCGAAGCCCTCGCCGACCCCGACCCCTGGCGTGGCTTCACCGGCTACGTCCACGCCGTCTGCGCCATGCAGGCCGCCGACCGCGGCTTCGCCGACGTGCTGACCATGACCTTCCCCGCCGCCAAAGCCCTGGAAGAGCGCCGCACCGAGGCCTACAACGGCTTCCTCGAACTCATCGCCCGCGCTCAGGCCACCGGCCACCTGCGCGCCGACTTCACCTCACAAGACCTCGTCATCTTGCTGATGGCCAACGCCGGCGTCGTCGCCGCCACCCAAGACGCCGCCCCGGGCGCCTGGCGCCGCCTGGTCGGCCAGATGCTGCGCGCCTACGCCGCCCCCGGCGCCGACCTGCCGCCACTGGAGCGGGCTCCCACGCCCACCGCGCTGTATCGGGCCATGATCCGCCTCGCCCGCCCCGCCCCGGGCACCGGTGAAGACACGGAGCGACCAGACGGCCGGTGACCTCGCTCGCCAGACGATCATCGTGAGTGTCTCGTGTCCATCCGCCGGACTCGAACGCGCGCGCCGGCCATCCCTTGACCCTGCCTCGTCATCGCCGCTCTGCGAGGTCGCCGCAGTACGCGAGACACATCAGGCCGATGTCGCTGCCTGCGGGCTGATCGCAGGTCAGAGCCGGCGCCGCAGCGAAGCGACGTGCTCGGTGACGGCGGCGATGGCTTCGCTGCCGGGTTTGCCGTAGCACCTGGCGTGCGCGGATTCTTGTGGCGAGTCTTGCCCATGATTTGGCGAGCGGCCCGCGCATGTCCTTCGGCGGGATGCCCGAGCTGTCCTGACCCACCGGCAGCATCAGCACCGGCTCCTTGCCGCGCGGATGTGGGCCTCGATGTCGTCGGTCGGCGGCGTGTGGACCTCGATGAACTCACCGCTCGGCAGCCGCTTGATCACGCCGGACTCCACGCCGTACAAAACGCTAGGCAGGTGGCACCTGGTGTTGACGCGCTCCCCGGCTGAGGCCCGGGGATTCGGCCTGCCAGCGAGCAACGAGGGCCTCGTCGAGGGTGAGGCATAGACACTCCGCTGGCGCCAGCCCTGCTCTGCTCCCTGCGCCTGCCAAGGATAGAGGCCCATCAACACGGCGGACCCTGCCTTGGCGATGGCGTGGGCCGCTCTCCTTGCCGACTCCATCTCCGAGGGAGTCGGCGGAGGGCTGACACTGTCGCTGCCACCGCCCTCACCTTGTCAAGGGTGGTGCGGCAGGTTATGTGGAATCAGGTGCTGTCAAGTCCTGCAGTCACCTGCCGTCACCCAGAGGGCAACGCGCCGAACTGCTGGAACACTTCCAAGGTGGTCACTTCGCCCGGTGCTCAGCAAACAGCCCGTGCTCGACCCGCCAGATGTCGATGTGCTCAGATCGTGACGGCGAGCTTGCCGACAGTCCCGGCGGTGAAGTCGGCGATCGCGCGCGGTGTTTCGGCCAGCGGGTAGGAGCGGGCCACCGGCACCCGCAGACGTCCCTCGGCCGCCTCCGCGGCGAGCTGGGCCAGGGTTGCCGGGTTCGGGTCGGCCATTACCACCGTGGCCTTGATGTCCCGGCCTGGCTCATCGGGCATGTAGTGCAGGGTGGAGGCCAGCCGCCCGCCGTCGGTCAGCAGGGCGGCTACGGCTGGGCCGTCGCCCGCCAGGTGCAGCGCGGCATCCACCCCGCGGGGCGTGATCGTGCGTACCTGCGCCGGCAGGTCGGTGTGGTCGACGGCCCAGGTGGCGCCCAGGCCGGTGACGAAGGCGGCTTCGGCTCCGGGGCGGGCGGTGGCGATCACCCGGGCGCCGCGCGCGGCGGCCAGTTGGATGGCGAACGCGCCCACGCCGCCTGTCGCACCCGAGATCAGGACGGTCTCCCCGTGTGTCGGGGCGACGGCGTCGATGGCGTTGAGCGCGGCGGTCCCGGCCAGGCCCAGTACGCCCGCGTGGGTGTGGCCGAGCCCGTCGGGGATCTTGGCCAGGCCGTACTGCTCGCTCACCACCACGTAGTCGGCGAAGCCGCCCTGGCCCAGGGTCGGGCGCATGACCACGCCGAACACGTCCTCACCTGGCGTCAGGCCGGTCACGCCCTCACCGACGGCCGCCACGGTGCCGGCGAAGTCCTTGCCGAGCACGACGGGGAACTCGTAGTCGTACACGCCCTTGAGATAGCCGCCCAGCACGCCAAGGTCGAAGCCGTTGACCGAGGAGTTCAGCACCCGGACGAGCACCTCGCCGGGACCCGGCTCGGGCACGGGCAGGTCGGCGGCTTCCAGGTCAGCGCCGAAGGCGGTGAAAGCCATGGCACGCATAATGATCACTCCGTTGTCGTAAAAGATGCGGTGGCCTGCCGCCAGGAGGCGCGCAGGACGGCGCGGGCGATGGCCAGGTCGGCCTCGTCGCGGGGGGCGTACAACATCACGATCGTGTCCGGCCATTCAGGGCGCCGGCTGATCGGATGCGGCTCGATCCACCCGGCCCGCTCCAGCGGCTCGATGAGCGGCCCTGGCACGGTGAGGTGGAGGAAGCCCGAGCGGTGGATGTGCCCGAACTCGTCGCGGCTGGGGTGCAGGAACGCCGCCCACGGCCCGGCGGGCTCGTGCAGCCGCAGCGCCAGCGAAGCGGGCTCGGACACCTGGCTGGGGCCGGTGAACACGCCCGCCAGCGCCTGTGCCTCCGCCACCAGGGCGGCCCTGATGCGTGGCGGGGAGAACTGGTCGAGCTGGTCGTGCGGGATCTCCAGACCCGTGGTCCGCGGGCGAGGTCCCGGCCTGGGCGGGGGATCGGTCAAGTCGATGCTCATCGCAACAGCACTTTCTGTGCGCTGGTTACTTCTTGTGCGTGCATCAAGTCTGGTCCACACTGCTCCCATGACGGAAGAAGGCACTTTGACCCGCGGAAGGCACACCGATGTGCGCGAAACAGTCGGCGTGGACCACCCGACCTGCCAACTGCGCGACATCCTCGACCGCGTCGGGGACAAGTGGAGCGTGCTGGTGATGAACCTGCTCGGCGGCGGGCCCAAGCGCTACTCCGAACTGCAGCGCTCCATCGAGGGCATCTCCCAGCGGATGCTCACTCTCACCCTGCGCAGCCTGGAGCGCGACGGCCTGGTCGAGCGCACCGTCACCCCCACCTCGCCGCCCCGGGTGGACTATGCCCTGACCCCGGTCGGGGAGACGCTCCCGACCCAGGTCTCCGGACTCATCACATGGGCCGAGCAGCACCGCGCGTACGTCGCCGCCTCCCGCCTGCGCTACGACGCGTCCTGACCGGCGTCGAACTGCATGCGGGGCAGACCAGACCGCCGTCTGCGGGCGGTCTGGTCTCGATCGAGGCGGATCGCTGCTCCATGCCGTCCGGTCAGAACATTCCGTGGGGAACCTGGGCGGCTTCCGGCACCGGCTGGACGACATCCCAATGCTCGACGATCTCCCCGTCGATCATCCGCCAGATGTCGACGACGGCGACGCCGCGCGGGTCGTCGTCCGTGGCCATGTGGTAGTGCATCACCACGTGCTCGTCGTCAGCGATCACCCGTTTGAGGTCGAGCCGGGCGCGGGCCACGGGAGCCTTGGCGATGAACGCGATGAAAGCCTCCCGCCCTGAGGGATTTCCCGGACTGTGCTCGATGAAGTCCTTGTGCAGCAGGGTACGGAGTACGTCGATGTTCCCCGCCGCGAACTGGGTGAACCCATGGAGGGCACGTTGCTTGTTGCTTGCGGCCTTGCCGTTTTCGCTCATGCGGGCCACCGTCGCAGCCGCCGCCCCGGCCTGTCGATTACATGGCATGTAATCGAGATCCTCGACGAGGCGGGGCGATAATCGCCGCATGATGCAGGACCGGCCGGTCGGTGAGCTGCTGCGCGAGTGGCGGCACCGCAGACGGCTCAGCCAACTCGATCTGGCGATCCAGGCGGAGGTGTCCGCCCGGCACGTCAGCTTCGTGGAAACGGGACGGACCATTCCCAGCAGCGCGATGGTATTGCGCCTGGCCGAGCATCTGGGCGTCCCGTTGCGGGAACGCAACCGCCTGCTGGTCGCGGCCGGGCACGCACCCGTCGTCCGGGAGCGACCACTGGAAGATCCGCACTTGGCCTCTGCGCGGAATGTCCTGGAGCAGATCCTGCGAGGGCACCAACCGTATCCGGCGCTCGTCGTGGACCGCCGCTGGAACCTGCTGTTGGCCAACACCGCGATCGACGTCTTCCTGGAGGGCGTCGATGCGGCGTTGCTGCGACCTCCGGTCAACATGATGCGGCTGGGCCTGCATCCGGGCGGGTTCGCGCCGCGGCTGCGCAACCTCGGGCAGGTCCGCGCGTACCTGCTGCCCCGGCTCGCCCGCCAGGTGACGCAGACCGGCGATCCGGAGCTGAGCGCGCTGTATGACGAACTGCTGTCCTACGGCCCCGAAGGCGATCCGGCGCCGCCCGATCCCACCGACATCGCGCTGCCCATCCGCATCTGCCATCGCGGAGCGGAGCTGTGTTTCATCAACACCATCACGACGTTCGGCGCCGCCTTCGACGTCACCCTCGAAGAGATCGCCGTCGAGGCGTACTTCCCCGCCGATGACCACACCGCCCGCTTATTCCGGACAGGAGCCGCAGCACTCTCTCTCCACCTTGGCCGCTGACTCACCCCGCTCCACCGCCATCGAGATCTTGCCCGCCCGCATCGCCCCACCGGCATCGGCCAGCACCTCCAGCACATCCCGATACGCCCGCGGCAACACCGACGGGTGCAGCTCCGGCTCCCACGACGGCACCGTCACCACACCCCGACGCCCCACCTCAACCGGCTGCTCACCCGCCTGCCTGCCCCGGAGCCCGGCCTCCGGCCCGCCTTCCTGCGTCTCGGCGTCAACGCCCTCGCTTGCTGGCACAGGTTCGGCGGCAGGCGAGGCCGACTCACCCAGAATCTCCTCCACCGTTTCCTGCGTGATCACCAGCCGGGACAACCGGTCCTCCTCGGCGTCCAGACGTGACTGCACCTCGGCCAACTGCTCGCGAAGCTCCACGATCCGCCGTCGGGACTCAGTCAGCCGCCGCGCCAACTCCTCCTGCAACGACCCCAACGCCACCACCGCCTCACACGCCTACATCCACGGTAGAAGCCAACCCCGCGATCAAACAGTCCAGGCACGAACACCCAGCTCAACCAGTCCCTGGAGAGGAACTACACCCTGCTTAGATAAGCACGTGAATTATCAAGACGCTCTCGCTGACATCCGCTCGTTGTGCATCGAACACCTGGGTGAGCGAGTGGGCTCACAGTTGGTCGATTTGGCCAAACCCGGGTTCGTGCTCGAACCCGCCGACAAGGACTTCCAGACCGGACGCTGTCGGGCTGGCGGCGACATTGCCTTCCTGGAACAGGGCACACCGTGGCCGCAGGACCAGCAGGGCCGCCCGCTCAGTGTCCTCGCCGTGCTCGACACCAACGAACTCGCTCCTTGGCTCGGTGACGAACTGCCGACCCGGCTCGGCCTGGTCAACATCTTCGCCTTGCACCCGGAGCACCGTGCGGCGGACGACTGCCAGATCGTCACCGCCGACCCGGCCCGGGCCGTGGGGACGCCGAGCCCACCCGCGGCTCCGGCCTTCAACGACCACGTGCTACTGGGCGCCGACCCGATCGTCACCCTGCCCGCCATGTCGGGTGACCGCGGTGATCCGATCTTGGAGACGTTGGACTTCCGCGATGAGCCCGGCTACGACACCGACAGCCCCTACACCCCAGACCACATCAGATTCGTGATGGAGCCGTTCGGCGGCGCGTGGGAAGCCTATTGCGAGGAGGCGTTCGGGTTCCAGCTCGGGGAGGCCCAAGCATTCGGCTGGCCCCACATCCACCAGGGCATCAGTGACAGGGCAAAGGGGTACAGCCACCTTGCCACGATCTCCAACCTCCTGTGGGGCGGCGACGGGCTCACCCGCGTCATGGTCCCCACAGAGGCCCTACGAACCGGCAAGTTCACAAACGTCGAGCACGAAAGCGACAGCCATTACTGATCTGGCCATCCGGCCTGAGACCATCGGGTCTCGACCTCGTCGGCGGTGGTGGTGCTGCTCCTTTGGAGGGACCTCGTGAGCTGGGCGGATGACTCACTGGAAACGAGCCACACCCATCGGCTTTCCGTGGTGGGCGGGGCGCTGTCTGCTGGTTCCTCACCGTGGGCCACGTTGTCGCGATGCCGGCTCCCGAACTCTTGGGTGGCCGCCCAGCTGGACAGGAGAGCGAACCTGTCGGCGGACGGTGAGCCCTCTTCGACGCTGAATGTGCAGATGGCCAGGCCTGGTTCGCCGGGCAGTTCGAACACGTCGAAGGTGACGTCGATCTCGCCGACTTCGGGGTGGCGGTAGACCTTCTGGCCGGTGCGGTGCTCGTGCACGTCCTGCTCGCCCCAATCCGTACGGAACTGTGGACTGAGCGTGGAGAGCTCTCCGATGAGTGCGGTGAGCTCCTGGTTGAGCGGGTCGCGTCCGGCTTCGAGCCGCAGCATCGCGGCAGTCATGCTGCGAGCAAGAGGCCAGTCGAGGTAGAAGTCCCGAGCGCGGGGGTCGAGGAAGACGAACCGGGCCAGGTTCGGCTTGTCGGCCTCGAAGTGCGGGGCGAACAGCGCGCGGCCCATGAGGTTCGCGGCGACGAGGTTTTGCTGCGCGTTGACCACGACAGCAGGCACGGCCAGGTTGTCCAGGACCCGTTGCACCGAGGCCCGCACCGACGGCCCGCCCCGCCGTCGGCTGCGTGCGGCCAGCGTTGCCGGGGTGGTGCGTGCGAGGTCGAACAGGTATTCGCGTTCGACGTCGTTGAGTTGCAGCGCTCGCGCGATGGCGTTGAGCACGCTCTCGGAGGCGCCGCGGATCTTGCCGCGTTCGAGCTGGGTGTAGTAGTCGACGCTGACGCCGGCGAGCATGGCGACCTCTTCGCGGCGCAGGCCGGGCACGCGCCGTTCGTCGCCGTAGTCGGGTAGTCCCGCCTGTTCGGGGGTCACGTGTGCCCTGCGGGAGATCAAGAACTCCCGCACCTCGTCCTTCCTACTCATGTCCTCCCCTCGATCTGTCACCTGATCTGAATGAGCGCTCCGGTGCCGTCCGCCACACCGCGCCTCGCCGCCTGGGCGGAGGGCGGGGGGCGGGGTGCGTCAGACGGTCAGCAAGACCTTGATGGCGCGACGCTCGTCCATCGCCGTGTACCCCTGCGCGGCGTCCTCCAGCGGGAGGCTGAGATCGAAGACCTTGCCGGGATCGATCTTGCGGTCCCAGATGAGCTGGATCAGCTCGGGCAGGAACCGGCGAACCGGGGCAGGGCCGCCGTGGAGGTGGATGCCGGCGAAGAACAAGTCGATGCCCGGAATCTTGACGTCGTAGTTCACGCCGACGAAGCCCATGTGCCCGCCGGGCCGGGTCGCACCGATGGCCTGCATGGTGGACTCCTGAGTGCCGACCGCCTCGATCACGCTGTGGGCGCCGAGCCCGTTCGTCAGCTCCTTGATCTTCGCTACGCCTTCGTCGCCCCGCTCGGTGACGATGTCGGTCGCGCCGTAGAAGCGGGCCAGCTCCTGCCGTTCGGGGTGGCGGGACATCGCGATGATCCGCTCCGCGCCGAGCTGCTTGGCGGCCAGGACACCCATCAGGCCGACCGCTCCGTCACCCACGACCGCAACCGTCTTGCCGGGGCCGGCCTCGGCGGCGACGGCACCGAACCAGCCGGTGCCGAGCACGTCCGACGCGGCCAGCAGCGACGGGATCAGCTCCGGGTCCGGCTGCCCCGGCGTGGGAACCAGCGTGCCGTCCGCGTACGGGATGCGGGCCCTTTCGGACTGGGTGCCGATCGTCTGCGCCACGAAGGAGGCGTGCACGCACTTGGACTGGTAGCCGGACCGGCAGATCTCGCACGTGTTGTCGGAGATGACGAACGACCCGACCACGAAATCGCCGACCTTGACGTTCTTCACGTCCGCGCCGATCTCCTCGACGACGCCGACGTACTCGTGCCCCATCACCTGGTGGTCGGCCGGTTCGACGCCACGGTAGGGCCACAGGTCCGACCCGCAGATACACGTGGCCGTCAGCCGGATGATCGCGTCCGTCGGCTCGATGATCTTCGGATCCTCGCGCTCCTCCACGCGGACGTCTCCAGCGGTGTGCATCACCACTCCCCGCATGAATATTCTCCTTGCTGCTCTTGCATCGGCACTCGCTCACGCCGACAACCACTTCGTCCCGTAGCGCGTCATTCGCGCCTTTCGCGATCCATCGAACCCGGTGAACGCGCTCACTGGCAGGGTCTGACAGCACCCCCCAGTTCGACCAACTACCCAGGCCGGCTACGTCACTCCTGCTCCCCGTCACGGACCGTCACAGGCGGCTAGGGACAGGAGAAGGCCTTTCTGCGGCCCGATACCACCGATTCCGGCCGCTACGCACGATCAATCGACAAGCGGCCGCGAGGGTCGCGTCCGCGTCCCTTCACTTCAACTGCTTCCAACCACGACGACCCACGTATAGGAGCTTTCCCCCGATTCGGAGGGGCTCGGCTCTCCCTTGTCCCGTCCCGAAGCACGGATGACCGGGCCTCCTGGCAGCTACCCGGACGGGACTTCCACCGGCGAGCGACGACGAGCTCACAAACAACAAGATCCACCGCTACGTTACGGTTTCACCGCCGCCCGGCGACCGGTTCTCCATCAACTTGTCCGACCGGCATGAACGCCCCGGCGCGTGCATCCACGACGCGCGCCGGGGGCTCTCCCTGACCGCAGGAAAGGCAAACCCTCATGGCAGTCCTTCGCAGGAGCGCCCACGACAGCTTGCGCATTCACCAGGGCTCGGATTTTCTCGTCACCCAGGTGGAGGACGGCGTGCCCACAGGCAGCCCTGGGCCAGGAGAGGTCCTGGGCAGACAGACGCTCCCCAGGATCGGAGCAGGGCCCAATGGCGTCGACGTCACCAGTGCCGTGCCCCCCGGCGGTCCGATCCACGTTCGCTACGAACTCTGGGACGCCGAGCCGGGCCCGCTCCCCTCCTGGGATCGCATGTGGGAAGGCCGTCTCCACCTGCGAACCGGCCTGATCGGCGTTGCGCAGCATTTCGCGGAGGAGTGGGACGAATACCTCGAGTTCGACACCGGCGAGCGTGACAGCGCCTGGTCGGCTCGTGTGCTGAACAGAGTCCTGTCCAACACCGAGGAACCCGACTTCCCCGCCGACATCGTCGAGGTCGATCTCTACCGAGTGCAACTCTGGCCGCCCGCGACGGCATGAGCGGTTGCGACAGATCCGCCGCCTGATCCCGATGTTCAGCCCGGAACGTGCATCACCGCAGGGACATCAGGGACTGAAGCGTGTGCCGCGAACATCCGATCTGCCTAAGCCGTCAAGTCCTGTTCGGGAGGTGAGGAGCCACGGAGATTCCGGACAGCCGTCTTATGGGCGTAGCCTATGCGGCTGTTTGGGTTGAAAGGGACTCGTTGAGTACTTCCAGGGGTGGCCGGTAGCCGAGCGCGGAGTGCAGGCGCCGATGGTTGTAGAACCCTTCGATGTAGCGGATGACCTGCCGTCTTGCCTTGGCTCGGGTGGTGAAGACGAAGCGGTGCAGCCATTCGTTCTTGAGCACGCTGAAGAACGACTCGGCCATCGCGTTGTCGTAGCAGACCCCGGTGCGGCCGACCGAGCGGCGGATGCCCAGGCCGGTCAGGAAGCGGCCGAACTCGTCGCTGGTGTAGTTCGAGCCGCGGTCGGTGTGGAACACGGCGCCGGGCTGCAGCAGGCCGGTGCCGGCGGCCATCCGGACCGCATCCTTGATTAGCTCGGTGCGGTAGTGATCGGCCACCGCCCAGCCCAGGACCGCCTTGCTGTGGCAGTCGATCACGGTGGCCAGCTAGAGGAAGCCCTCCCAGGTGCGGATGTAGGTGATGTCGCCGACCAGCTTGGTGCCCGGCCGGGTGGCGGTGAAGTCGCGGCTGACCAGGTCGGGGATGCCGCGGAAGTCGCCCGCTGCGGTGGTGGCCGACCGGAACGCCCGGACCTGCGCCGGGATCAGGCCCTGTTCGCGCATCAGGGCGCGGACCAGCTCGGCCGAGCAGTGCTCACCGCGACGCTGCAGGGCTGCGTGCACCCGCCGGTAGCCGTAGGTCTCGTGCGAGCCGGCGAAGATCTCGGCGGCCAGAGCGGCCAGCAGTGCGCGGCGTTGCGCGGTGGCCGAGGCCGGCCGCCCACGCCACTCGTAGTAGCCCGAGCGGGACACGCCCAGCCAGGCGCACATCTTCAGGATCGAGTGACGGGCCTTCTCCGCGTCGATGAGCTCGTACTTGGCGAGCGTCATCGAGTCTCGGACGCGAAGAAGGCGGCCGCTTTTTTCAAGAAGATCAACTTCTCTCGCAGCTCGGCGTTCTCCCGCTCCAGCTCCCGGATCCGCGCCCGATCCGGTCCGGAACTCGGCTGCTGCTCCTCCTGCGCGCTCGCGATCCGGTGCCGATTCACCCAGCTGCCCAGGGTGCTGGCGTTGATGTCGAACTCCCGCGCCACCGACGCGACCGTCCGATCGCCCTCCAGCACCATGCGGACGGCTTCTTCCTTGAACTCCGGCGAGAACTGCCTGCGACGCCTCGTCACGTACCTACCTCTTCCAGACTTCTGTCAGCTTATGTAGCCGACTGTCTGGAAACTGCTGGGCACCTCAAGGGGATTATGGCGTCCAGCGTGCGCGGGGCGCTCCGTCGGGGTCACGCAGCACGGCGGCCATCAGCGGATGGTGCTCGTCCTCGTGGCGGGAAAGGACCAGTATTGCGCGGGGGCGAGCCGGGCCCCGTATCGCGGCGACCTCATCGATGGTTGTGATCCGGCGCCAGTGTGAGGCGCTGTGGGCGACGGCCATGGGCACCTGCGCGCCATCGTGGTAGCCGGTCAGGTCGGGCGGGAACAGCCCGGGCTTGCCGTGGCCTGCCGCCGGCGGCAGGCCACGGCGTTTTGCCCCCGGCCACCGGCAGCGGTTCAGGCGCGTTTGGCGATCGCGGTGATCAACGGTTGGACCAGGCGTGCGGCCAGTGGTCCGAACGCAGCCAGGATCAGCACGTAGGCGGCGGCCAGCGGGCCGAGGTCGGGGTGGGCGCCGGCGGCCACCGCCAAGCCGGCGATGACGATGTTGAACTCGCCGCGCGGAATCAGCGCGATCCCCGCCCGCGCTTGGCCGGCCCGGGCAATGCCCGCCCGGCGGGCAGCGTAGAAACCGGTGAGCAGCTTGGTCACCATGCTCACGACGGCCAGCAGCGCGGCCAGCCCCGCGACCGGGCCGATCTTGGTGGGGTCGGTCTGCAAGCCGAAGAAGACGAAGAAGACCGCGGCGAACAGGTCCCGCAGCGGGGCCAGCAGCGCCTGAGCCTCGTGGGCGAGTTCGCCGGACAGGGCGATGCCGACCAGGAACGCGCCGACCGCTGCCGACACCTGCATCTGCTGGGCTACCCCGGCCACCACCAAGGCCAGCCCGACCACCTTGAGCAGCAGCACCTCGGAGTTGGGGCTGCGGACGAACGCCTCGATGAACCGACCGAACCGCAGCGCCACCAGCAGCACGACGCTGACGGTGGCCAGCGCGATGCCCACTGTGACCGCACCGCCCACGAAGCTCAGCCCGGCCAGCAGGGCGGTCAGCAGCGGCAGGTAGATCGCCATCGTCAAGTCCTCGAAGACGAGCAGCGACAGCACCACCGGGGTCTCGCGGTTACCGATCCACCCCAGATCCGACAGCACCTTGGCGGTGATGCCGGAGGAGGTGGCGTAGGTGACCCCGGCCATGGCCACCGCCGCAACCGGTCCCCAGCCGAGTAGTAATGCCAAGATCGCGCCGGGTGCGGCGTTGGCCACGAGGTCGATGATGCCGGCGCGGGCGTTGCCCTTGAGGCTGGCGACCAGTTCGTCGGCGTTATATTCCAGGCCGAGGGTGAGCAGCAGCAGGACGACGCCGATCTCGGCGCCGACAGAGACGAATTCCTCGCTGGTGGCCAGCGGCAAGATGCCGCCGGTGCCGAAGGCGAGCCCGGCGATGAGATACAGCGGGATCGGGGAGATGCCCACCCGCAGGGCCAGGGCGCCGAGCAGGCCCAGGCCGAGGATGATCGCGCCGAATTCCAGGAACAGCAGTGCCGTGTGCTGCACCGGGCCTACCCGTGGGCCAGGATGTCGGCGACGGCGTTGACGCTGTCCGCGCTGCCCACCACGACTACCAGGTCGCCGACGGCCAGCGTGAAGTCCGGGGCGGGGCTGGTGAACACCTGCCCGCCGCGGACCACGGCCACGATGGAGGCACCGGTGCGGGTGCGCACCTGCGCGTCGCCCATCGGCCGCCCCGCGTACGGCGAGCCTTCCGCGATCGGCAGCTTCTCGCTGACCAGCCCCTCGACCTCGCGGTGCAGGTCGTTCAGGCGCTGCACCACCCGCGGCGCGCCGAGCAGCTCGGCCAGCGCGTCGGCCTCCTCGTCGTTCAGCTTGACGGTCTCACACGCGCGGTCGGGGTCGTCGGGATCGTAGATCACCAGATCCCGGCGGCCGGTGCGGTGAGAGACGACCCCGATGCGCCGCCCAGATCTCGTGGTGAACTCGTGTCGTAGCCCGATGCCCGGCAACGCCGTCTGCTCGATCTCCACCGCTTACCTCATCCCGTCAAGGCGCCCTTTCTTGCTCGAACCGTACCAATCCCGAGCTCTACCACCAGTATCGAGACGGATCAGGGCAACGGGTATTGCCATACCTGCGGTCGGTGACGCTCAAGCCGCCGAGAGAGCACGGCAGCAGCGTCGCCGCCGTCATGATCCGCGTAGCACCGGTCAACGTCTTGCGTGCGAGTGCCTCCGCGAAGGGCACGATGGGCTTGCACGGCACAAGGAATGCCCATGTCGATCGAGGGGGCGCGATGAGCTTGCAGCAGCTGTATGGAGTGCTGCTGGCCGGTGGCATCGTCTTGCTGGCCAGCATCGCCGCGGCACGCACCGCCAGCAGGCTCGGACTGCCCGGCCTGCTGCTGTTCCTCGCCTTCGGCGTACTGCTCGGCGAAGACGTCCTGGGCATCGACTTCGACGACGCCCAGCTGGCGCAGACACTGGGCACCTCGGCGCTGGCCATCATCCTCATCGAGGGCGGCCTGAGCGGCAAGTGGGCCGACATCCGGCGGCTGCTGCTGCCCTCGGCGCTGTTGGCCACCCTCGGCGTGGCCGTCAGCGTGCTGATCACCGCCGCCGGGGCACACCTGCTGCTGGGCATGAACTGGCAGCTGGCCCTGCTGCTGGGCGCGATCGTCTCCTCCACCGACGCCGCCGCCGTCTTCTCCGTCCTGCGCGCGTTGCCGCTGCCGCGCCGCGTCGCCGGCCTGGTGGAGGCCGAGTCCGGTTTCAACGACGCCCCCGCCGTCATCTTGGTGCTGGTGTTCAGCACGGTCACCACCGGCTCACCCGATGTCCCCGCCATCGCCGGGCAGATCGCCTTCGAGCTGGCGGCCGGGGCCGCGATCGGGCTGGCAGTCGGCTGGGCGGGGGTGCTCGCGCTGCGGTATGTCGCACTGCCCGCCACCGGCCTGTACCCGCTGGCCACCGTCGGCCTGGGCGTCATCGCCTTCGCCGCCGCCGGCGCCGCGCACGCCTCCGGCTTCCTGGCCGCCTACCTGGCCGGACTGGTGCTGGGCAACGCCGTTCTCCCGCACCGCGCGGCCACCCGCTCCTTCGCCGAAGGCATCGGCTGGCTGGCCCAGATCGGCCTGTTCGTCATGCTCGGCCTGCTCGTCACCCCCCGCGAGCTGCCCACGGCGCTGCTCCCGGCCACCATCGTGGGGCTGGTCCTGTTGCTGCTGGCCAGACCCGCCTCCGTGATCGCCTGCCTGACCGGCTTCCGGACCAGCTGGCGGCAGCAGGCGTTCATCTCCTGGGCCGGCCTGCGCGGCGCGGTGCCGATCGTCTTGGCCACCTTCCCCATCGTGGCCGCCGTGCCCGGCAGCCGGCAACTGCTCAACATCGTCTTCGTCCTGGTCGTCGTCTTCACCCTCATCCAAGGACCGACCCTGCCGCTGCTCGCCCGGCTGCTGCGCGTCACCCAGCCGCACCAGGCCAGGGACGTGGACATCGAAGCCGCACCCCTCGACGTCCTGCACGCCGACCTGCTCACCCTCACCATCCCGCCCGGTTCCCGCCTGCACGGAGTGGAGATCTTCGAGCTGCGACTGCCCAAGCCGTCGATCGTCACCCTGATCATCCGTGCCGGGGACACCATCGTCCCCGAACCCGACACCCTCCTGCGCGAAGGCGACGAGGTACTCATCGTCACCACCCCCGCCACCCGCACCCACGTCGAACGACGCCTGCGCGCCGTCGGCCGGGGCGGCCGCCTGGCCCACTGGTACGGCGAGCACGGCGAGCCCGACCCCGGCCCCACCCCGGCGAGGCCGGGCACTACGATCACCCAGGCGTTATCGACGCAGACAGAACCACCCGCCTCCGTCGGCGGCGCAGGGCGGATGGGTCCGACATGGCGCAAGGGCCTGATCGGCGGCCGGTCACGGCACCCTGGGACCTCGTCGTCCTCTGCTCCTCGGCGACCACCATCCGAGCTGCCCGAGCCGCCTCCACTCGATGATCAGACCGTTCACGGGTCGGAGTCTGATCACGCGGTCAAATGATCCGCCACCAGGACCGACGGCGCCTGGACGGTCTCGTTCTCACTCGCGATGAAGTGTTCGGCGGGAATCGGAACGATCGCCGGTGCCGGCTTCGGTCCTCGCCATAGATGGCCGGGGCGATGGACTCGCGTATCCGGCCGGGACGCCCCACCGCTCCGCGGCTTCCCTCGACCGCTCAGGGCGCGAGCCGAGCACGCCGATCGTGCAGGCCCCGGCGTCAGCGGGTGACACGCAGATGTGCGGCCGCGATCATCCCGGTCCCGGTGATCGCCACCCGCAGCGGCGCCGACCCGACGGTCATGCGTCGCCTCCGGCCGCCGTGGTGAAGTACGGGTGCTGCCGCAGGAACGCCAGCGACGCGGCGCTGCTCTCTGCCGGCGTGGGAAGGTTGGGCACGTCCACCTCGATGACGAACCAGCCCTCGAACCCCTGTGGGAGAGCGGCGAGGACGGCGTCGAAGTCGATCGCCCCGCGTCCCGGCTCCGTCCAGACCTTCGAGCCGCAGGTGGCCGCCGCGTAGTCCTCGTCACGTTCCCGTGCGGTCTCCGCAGCCGCGGCATCGACGTCCTTCAGGTGGACGTTGAGCACCCGGTCGGCGTAGGCGGCGATGACCTTCTCCGGCGCGGCACCGGCCCAGCGCAGGTGGCCGGTGTCGGGGCCGAACCACAGTGCGCTGCCCGCGGTGGCATCCAGCACGGCACGCACCTCCCGCTCGACCTCCACCGCGGAGCCGACATGGGGGTGCAGCCCGTACCGCACGCCCTCGGCGGCGGCCGCTTCGGCAGCGGCCGCGAGCCCGTCAGCCACCACGAGCGTCCGGTCCGCGTCGTATCCGGTGCCGACGGCCGGGTGCGCCATGCGGTCGGGCAGCAGGTCGGTGGCGATGAAGGCACTGTCCACGCCGAGCTCCAGGTGCGCCCGCGCGTGCCGCTTGATCGCCTCGACGGCCTCGCCGTGGCGATCCCGGTCATGGAACGGCGCGGAAAAGTACCCCGGCGCGGCCGCGAGGGAATGTTCCGCCAGCAGCGCACCGTACGCCTCCGGGGTCATGTCCGGGGGCAGCTCGATCGTCAGATGCGTGAACCCCACCTCCGACAGCGCGGTCATCGCCTCCTCCAGGATGGCCCGATCGAGCCGGTAGCCGCCTTCGCCGAGGATCCACGGCAGCGGATTGATCGCGGTGCGGCGCTCCAGGGTCATGGGAGTCTCCTTGCCGGTCACTCGGCCACCAGGTCGTTCCGCTGGTCGAAGGGGTAGTCCGCGAACGCGAACGCCGATCCGTCCGGTGCCCAGCTGGGCACGTTGATCGTGCCCTGCCCGCCGTCGAGCGCGACCAGCGTGGTGGGCTCCTGCCAGGCGTCGACCGACACCAGCCGCAGCTCGACCGGCAGGTCGGCGGGGTGCCCGGTGGTGCCCGGCGGGTAACTGAGATAGACCGCGACATCGCCGGTCGGAGCGACATGCGGGAACCAGTTCACGCGCTCGTCGAAGGTCAGCTGCGCCAACCCGGTCCCGTCCGGCCGCACGCGGGCCAGCTGGGCGTGCCCGGGCGTGGTGGAGAACTGCTCGGTGTTGAACACGATCCACGCGCCGTCCGGCGTCCACTCGCATCCGTCCGCCGGGCCCGGGTCGGTCGTGACGGCGACGTCCCCCCGCCCGTCGACGCCGACGGTGTGGATGGTCGCCGACGCCCACCAATTGTCCCCGTCCGGGTCCAACCGCACGTAGCCGAGCCGTTGCCCGTCGGGGCTGACGCCGTGCAGGAAGTGCATCCCGCCGTCATCGACGGTGACGCGACGCGCCGTGCCTCCGGCGAGGGGGACCTCCCAGATGTGCCAGTCGTTCGCCGACGCGAACACGGTCGCCCCGCCGGGGGCGAGGACGTGGTCGTTGTTGACGTCCGGCAGCCCTTCCGCGGGGATTCGCCGGGGAGGCGCGGAACCGTCGGCGGGCAGGAGCCAGAGTTTCCCGTCGCCGTTGACCAGCAGCCGGCCGTCGGCCGTCCAGTTCGGCGCCTCGTAGAGCCGGTCGCGCGACTCGAACACCGTGCGCACCGCTCCGGTGTGGCGATCCCAGACGCGGACGCGGGCGCGCTGCCCGGGCTGCAACTGTCGCAGCGGCCCCTTCTGGTCGCTCACTTGCCGTCTCCGTCGGCCAGGTAGGCGCGAATGCCTTCGACGATGAGGTCGTGGTCCTCCTGGGAGGACAGCCCGGAGGCGGTCGCCGCCGCGACCACCCCGGCTCCTCGGACCCGGATGGGGAACGATCCGCCGGTCACCGCGTATTCGGCGCCCAGCCATCCGGCCGCGACCGGATTCACGCCCGCGGCGGACAGGCGGGCGTCCACCAGTGCGCTGCTGGCCTCCATGCGCAGGACGACGGCGGCCTTGCGGGCGATCCAGGTGTCCTGGTCGGGGGTGATGCCCGGCAGGGCGGCGCGGAAGAGGATCAGGCCGGGCCGGCGGATGTCGATACCCACCTTGTGGCCGGCTTCCTGCGCGATCGCGGTGATCCGTGTGCCCAGTAGCCAGGCGTGCGCGTGGTCGAACGCGTCGAAGAGCAGCTCCTGCTCCTGACGTTCCAGCGTGGTGACGAGATCGGTCATGGCCGCTCTCCTTCGAGTCGTGGGTGGTCAGGAGGCGGCGATCTGGGCTCGCGCCTGGTCGATGGTGGCGAGGATCGACACGTTCTCGTCCAGGGTGTGCACGGGCGACTCGGTGCGGCCCTCGCCGACGAACCGGGCCAGCGCCGTGGCCTCCCACGAGAGCCCGTCGAAGAGCTTCAGGTCCGTCGGGTCGCTCCAGGTGAGCAGGGGACCGAACGGGCTGCTGTCCGAGAGCGTGAAGGACGTGGGGGTGTAGAACCTGCGGTCGATGCTGATCGTCGCCTCCGATCCGGCGATCGCGGCGGTCGTCGGAGTCGCAGCCAGGATCGACGAGTACAGCGTGGACTGCGCGTCGCCCTCATGGGTGAGCACGAGCGTCGAGCAGGCGTCCACGCCCGTCTTCGTCATGCCGCCGACAGCGATGACCCGGGTCGGGGCGCCGAGCACCATCGAGGACAACTGCACCGGATAGATGCCCAGATCCAGCAGCGCCCCGCCGCCGAGCTCGGGCCGGTAGAGGCGATGCTGCGGACCCGCTGTGATCGCCTGCCCGTGATCGGCGAGTACGACGCGAACCTCCCCGAGCACGCCGTCGGCAAGCAGCTTGCGGATGACCGACGTCTGGGGCAAATAGCGGCTCCACATCGCCTCCATCACCAGCACCCCGGCGGAACGTGCGGCATCGGCCAGCGTCCGCGCCTCGGCTGCGCTCACCGTGATCGGCTTCTCGATCAGCACATGCTTGCCCGCGGCGATCGCCGCCAGCCCGATCGAAAGATGCTCGCTCTGCGGCGTCGCGACGTAGACGACATCCACCTCTGGATGGGTCACCAGTTGCTCCGTGGAGCCGAGCGCGAGCTCGATGCCGTGATCGGCGGCGAACGAAGCCGCCCGGTCGCGGGAGCGGGACGAGACCGCCACGACGCGCTGCGCGGTGTGAGCGCGCAGGGCCTTCGCGAACTTGTCCGCGATCCACCCGGGTCCTACGATGCCCCACCGGAGTGACGGCTCCCCCGTGCCAGGCAGGTAGAGCTCGGGGTCGGGCAGGTGAGCAGGCAGCATGTCCACGCTCCAGGTCGACGGGGTTATGGAAAAACTATTTAGCACGAGCTAACGTGCTCTACGCGCAGGTTAGCACGAGCTAAATCTGGTCACCATGATCGGGTTTCTGGGCGTTCGGTTACCACCCGAAGGAGGCGTCGATGTCGACAGAACTGCCGGCGCGCTCGCACACACCCCCCGTCCCCACCCAGCCGGTCAGCAACTGGTACATCGCCGCCCTCGGGTTGGCGCAGTTCGGCATCTTCGTGGCGATTGTCTCGCCGGTGTTCGTCAGCATGCAGCTCAAGGCGCAGGAGCTGAACCCGGACAACCCCGCATCCGTCATCGGCACCGTGCTGCCCATCGGCGCGATCGGAGCCCTGATCGGGAACCCACTCTTCGAAGCATTGAGCGATGTGACGAAGACACGGTGGGGGCGCCGCCGGCCCTGGCTCTTCGGCGGCATCATGGCGCTGCTGGGCGGCCTCGCCTGGGTCTCGGTGAGCACGAACGTGCTCACGCTGACCATCGCCTGGCTGGTCTGCCAGCTCGCATCGAACGCGGCATCCGCGGCGCTCGTCGCGAGCTTCGCCGACAACGTCCCCGAAGCACAGCGCGGCCGCGCATCCAGCGTCATCGCTCTCGCGATGAACGTGTCGATCCTCGCCGGCACCTACGGCGCCGTCCTGCTCGTGAACAACCTGCCCATCCTGTTCATCGCGCCCGGCGTCATCGGCGTCGCCTGTGTCGTCGTCTACGTCCTCGTCACCCCCGATCGCCTCCCGGAGACACCGGTCCACCCGTTCTCCTTCGCGCGGATCCTCGGCACCTTCTGGACGAACCCCATCAAGTACCCCGACTTCGGCCTGGCCTGGTGGTCGCGGTTCTGCATGATCCTCGCGACCTTCATGTTCACGACCTATCGGCTGCTCTACATGCAGGACCACCTGGGCCTCGGCGCGAACGACGCGGTCGCGGCGGTCGCCAACGGCGTGCTCTTCTACACGATCGCCCTGTTCATCAGCACCGCCGTCGCCGGCTGGCTGTCCGACAAGCTCCGTCGCCGGAAGATCTTCGTTGGCGGCTCCACACTCGTGTTCGGCGTCGGGCTGGTCATCCTCGCCTTCGCCGACAGCGTGACCGCGTTCTACATCGCCGAGATCATCATGGGACTCGCGTACGGCATCTACGCGGCCGTCGACACCGCTCTGGTCATCGACGTCCTGCCGGACCCGGACAAGCCGGGCAAGGACCTCGGCGTCATGAACATCGCCAACTCCCTGCCGCAGTCTCTCGCCCCCGCGCTCGGGCTGCTGCTGCTGGGTATCGGCGGTGGCGACAACTACCCGGCGCTGCTGTGGGGCGCGGGCATCATCACCGCCGTCGGCGCCGCGGTCATCATCCCCATCCGCAGCGTCCGCTGAACCCCGCCCAGCGCCGCAGCCGGGTCGTGGCGTTCCACGCGCACGTCACGACCCGGCCCGGACGGGCCCTGTCGACTCGCGAACCACAAGCTTCGTCCGCGTCGCGCTCACCCTGCGAGGCCCGTCATCGCACTCGAGCCGCTCCAGCACCGACGTCAAGGTCGCCTCGACGGTCGCCTCGACATCCTGCCGAACCGACGTCAGCCGGTGGTACGACAGCGACGCCAGATAGCTGTCGTCGAACCCGACCACGGAGATCTCGCCGGGCACCGGCACATTCGCTCGCGCGAACACCGCCAGCACACCCACCGCGCACTGGTCGCCACAGCACACCACAGCGGTCGGACGCCGGCTGCGCCCAAGGATCTCGCGCGCCGCGGTCGCGCCGCTCTCCTCGGAGAAGCCGCTGGAGAGCACCTCGATCCGATCCGCCAGCCCGAACGCGGCCATGGCATCCCGGTAGGCGTCGGCACGATCCCGGCCTACGTTCCCTCCGAGCCCGCCGACGTAGACGATGTCACGATGCCCGAGCTCCACGAGGTGCTCGATCGCGAGACGAAGGCCCTCGACCTCGTCCACGTGGACGTTGTCGACGTCGGGCTGCCGCACCCATTCCCCGAGCCACACCACGGGCACGAGATCGCAAGCCTCCGCCAGAGCGCTCGACGCCGGATCCGGATTGAACGCGACCAGCGCCTCCACCCGTTGCTCCATCAGCTCCGCAACGACGACATCCGTCGACCGCTCAACCGTCCTCGGGCCCAGCGCCAACCCGAAGCCCTTCTCCGCCGCCCGGACGAACAGCCGCTCCACGAAGCGCACCTGAAACGGATGGCGGATCTCGAACACCGCCCCGATCAGGCGCGTGCGATTCTGGCGAAGCAGCCGCGCCGAAGCATTCGGCCGATACCCGAGCTCACTCGCCGCGGCGAGGATCCGCTCCCTCGACTCCGCGCTCGGCCCGGGAACATCCCGCATCACCAGCGAGACCAGCTGACGCGACACACCCACGTGGTCAGCGATGTCCTGCATCGTCGGCAGCCGGCCGGAACCCTTGTTCCTCCGCCGCGTCCGCGCACCGTCCACGCCGATCGTCATGCATACCAGTCTCGCACGTGCTAATCGCGCGTGTGTTTCGAGCGAAGCGGCCGGTGCGGCCGGGCCCAGCTGCCGGTTCCGCGAGTGAAGTTCCGGCCACGCCCGCCGATCGTTCGATCGTGTACGCGGACAGGAGAACTACGGGGCGCCGACCCGTGCGGCGCGGCGGCGCTGGGTGAGCCGCCGGGCCTTGGCCGTGGTGCCGCAGTCGGCCATGCGACACCAGCGGCGGGAAGCGTTGCGGCTCTGGTCGAGGAACAACCACCCGCAGCCGCCTTCGTGTACGGGGCAGCGGCGTACCCGGGTCAGGTCGGCAGTCCGCAGTACGTCGAGGGCGGCCTCGGCGACCCGGTCGGGTATGAGCATGGCCGGTACCGTGCCGTAGACGAGCCGTACCTGTGGCGGATCGCCTCTGTCGAGCACCAGCGTCGCTCGGGCGGCCGCCCCGGACCACCGCTCGTGCAGCCCGACCAGCGCAGCCCCGGCCGCGATCGGGTCGCCCGCGACGGGGCCGCCCGCCGCCCCGCCGTCCGCGGGCAGGATCGCCGCGAGCATCACGAGGTGCAGCCCCTCCCGGATGTCCCGCACAGCGGCCAGTCCCGCGTGTGCCGCCGCGGGATCGTCGCGCCATGCCCGGCCGGCCCGGTCGGCCTCGGCGTCGCCGATCAGGCCTGCCCTGACCGTCCAGCGCAGCAATGCGGAGGTGTCGGACAGGAAGTCGTAGGGCGGCTCACCGTCGAGCGGCGCCCCTCGTTCGAGCGTGTTGACCAGATCGAGTGCGGGGTGTCCGCCGACCATCGGCAGTTGGCACACGTCGGGTCGCATGCCAGCCAGGCTACCACCTAAAGCATTGATGGAGGTTGCACGGTGCTGTTCGCTGAGCATCGGGTCACGCGGCTCGGGTGTGATCGGGCAGGGGCTCGTCGGCGGTCGCCGGCGCGAGCTTCCGCCGGCTGGAGAAGACCGGTTCGGCCAGCGCCATGGCGAACGCCGCCAGGCTGAGCAGCGCCCCGACGAGTGCCGTGCTGCGCAGGCCCGGGCCGGGCAGCAGCACACTGCTCAAGAACGCGCCCGCGGTGATGCCCACGTTGAACGCCGTGGAGGTGCCGGCGCTTGCCATGTCCGAGTCGCCCGGTGCGTACACGAGCACCCGCGAACCCAGAGCGACGGTCAGGCCCGCCAGCGTGAAGCCGGACAGGGAGATCGTGACAACGGTCCCCACCTGGGAGGCGCCGAACGCGAACTGACCGGCGAGCGCCAGCCCTTGCAGGCCTATGAGCCCGGCCATGGTGAGCCAGTCGTGGCGGTCGACGAGGTAGCCGGCCACGACCACGCCGGCCAGGCCCGCGATCCCGCGTACCAGCAGGAGCGGACCGATTGACGACTCGGCGAAGCCGCTGATGCCGGTCAGGAACGGGCTGATGTGGGTGAATGCCGCGAACGCGCCGGTGACCGCGATCGCCGTGGTGGCCACGATCGACAGATACCGGCCGCGGTCGGGCGCGCTGCCCCGGTCCGCCGTGCCCTGACCGGCCGGCGTGTTGGGCAGCCCGGACACGACCGTGACGAGTACGAGCAGGCCCAGGCCGCTGAGCGCGAAGAACGACACCCGCCAGTCGGTCTGCTGGCCGAGCCACGTGCCGGCCGGGATGCCGGCCAGCGCGGCGACGGAGGCACCGGCGTACAGGATGGACATCGCCCGGCCGCGCACCTCGGCCCGGAACAGGCCGGCGGCGGCCGGCGTCACGACGGCCCAGAACACCGCCTGGCTCAGCGCGATCACCATCCGGGCCCCCATGAGCAGCCAGTAGTTCCACGCCACTGCCGACAGGCAGGTCGCCACGACGAAGACGCCTAACAGGATGCACAGCAGCCGCCGTCGAGGCAGCCGGCGAGTCAGCCGCGTGAGTGGCAGGGACACCACCACGACGATCAGGGCGTACCCGGTGACCAGCAGCCCGACCGCCGACGCGCTGGTGCCCAGATCCTTCGCGATCAAGGGAAGCAGGCCGATCGGCAGCGACTCGGTCGTCACGTAGGTGAACACCGCCAGGGTCAGGGCGATCAGAGAGACGATCGCCGACTTGCTTCCGAACCGTTCTCGCACACTGCCTCCCTCGGTACGATCACCATCGTTCTGAGTAATGAAGGTAGCTCGGTCGCGTCTGCATCATGGAATTCCCTGGCTGATATGAACGTAGACGCCTATGTGCTACCGGTCAACCTCGTTTAGGTGGTGTGGTACGGCGACCGGCTGGCCCTCCGCTTGGGGACTGAGAGCGACCCGGATGTTGTGAGCATTCCGGAAGGAAAACGTCCGGAATGCGGCCTAGCATGCGGACCATGACCGACGACACCGTCATCAACGAGCCGTCCCTGACCGCCGGCGAAGTCGAGATGTTGCTGTTCGCCCTCGACCGCTCCCGTGCCACGTTCGCCTGGAAGACCGGCGGCCTGGACGCCGCTGCCCTGAACCGGCCACACCCGCCGAGCACGATGACCCTGGCCGGGTTGATCAAGCACCTGACCCGGGTCGAGGAGGAGACTGCGGCCTGGCGCCTGTTCGGGGAGCGGCCCACACCGCCCTGGGACACCGCCGAACACGGCTGGGAATGGGAAGCCGCCGCCGACGACACGCCCGACGAGCTCTACACCCGTTGGCGTGAGGCCGTCGCCCGCACCCGGGCCGCCGTGGCCAAGGTCCTGGCCGACGGCGGCCTCGACCGGCCCGCCGGGTTCACCGTCACCGAGGACGGCCGATCGCCCAACGTGCGCCGCATCCTGGTCGACGTCCACGACGAGTACGCCCGGCACGTCGGCCACGCGGACCTGTTCCGTGAGACGATCGACGGCCTGGTGGGCGAGGACCCGCCCCAGCCGGACTAAGTGGTGCCGCCTGTAAGTCCCTCGGGGGGTAGAGCCTCCGCCTCAATGTTGGCTGAGGTAGAGGCCGCAGGCGCAGTCAAGGGCTTCTTGAGGTGTCCCAGCGGACATGCCGGTGGGCAGGATCTGATTCTCGTACTTGCCGCTGCTGGCGAGGTAGAGCCCGAATCCCCAGATGGAGGCTGATCCGCCGTAGCGGAGCCGAATGAGGGGCAGGCGATGGCCATCAACCAGTTCGCCTTCGACGTAGGCGAACTGGCCGTGGTAGCGGACGTGCAGGCCTGCCAGCTGGGGCCAGCGGTCGCGGGCGTGCTGGCGCAGCCGCTGGGCCAGGGAGGTCTTGGTCGAATCCGGGATGGCAGGCATGAGCCTATCCTGCCGCCGGGCGTGTCGATCATGCCCGGATGGTGAGGATCGGAGCAAAGTTGTGGCGTCCCTGAAATAGATCACGGAAAGCGTTCCGCGTGCCCGTCCCCCGCGCCCGCCAGATCGTCTTAACCGCCTCCGACCGGCGGCAGCTCAAGAAGCTGGCTCACTCTCACACCGCCCCCTACCAGCAGGTCGTCCGTGTCCGGATCGTGCTGGACGCCGCGCACGGCTACTCCAACGCCCGTATCGCCGCACGACAGCGCCTTCACCTCGATACCGTTCGCCTGTGGCGTGGCCGATACGCCGACCACGGCATCGACGGGCTCAAGGACCGGCCCCGGACGGGCCGGCCACCCCGCTTCACCGCCCTCCAGCGGGCCGAGGTCAAGGCATTGGCCTGTCAGCTGCCGGCCGAGACCGGAGTGCCGCTGTCACGGTGGAGCAGCACCGACCTGGCCTGCGAAGTGGTCGGCAGGGGCATCACCGAGGCGATGTCCGCCTCGACCGTCCGCCGGATTCTGGCCGCTGACATGCTCAAGCCCTGGCAGTACGCCTCATGGGTGTTCATCCGCGACCCCGGCTTCGCCACCAAAGCCGCCCGCGTGCTGGATCTCTACCAGCGCATCTGGGACGGGCAGCCCCTCGCTGACAACGAGTACGTGATCTCCTCCGACGAGAAGACCTCGATCCAGGCGCGCTGCCGCTGCCACCCCACCCTGCCACCCGGCACCGCCCGCAGGATGCGGATCAACCACGAATACGACCGGGGCGGGTCGCTAGCCTACCTGGCCGCCTACGACGTCCACCAAGCGCATGTGATCGGACATTGCGCGGCCAAGACCGGCATCGTCCCGTTCATGACCCTCGTCGAGAAGGTCATGACCGCCGAACCCTATGCCTCCGCCAAGCGGGTGTTCTGGGTGGTCGACAACGGTTCCTCTCACCGCGGCAAGGCGGCGGCCGACCGGCTCGCCGCGCAGTTCCCCAACGCGGTGATGGTCCACACCCCCGTGCACGCGTCCTGGCTGAACCAAATAGAGATCTTCTTTTCCATCGTGCAGCGCAAGGTCGTCACACCCAACGACTTCGCCAGTCTTGACCAGGTCGAAGACCGGCTGATCGCCTTCGAGCGTCGTTACAACGAGACCGCCCGGCCCTTCAGATGGGAGTTCACCCCGGCCGACCTCGAGGACCTGATGGCCCGGATCGAGCGACACGAACAGAAGGAGCACCACTCCCAGCAGCCAACCGGCTGCGGCCACCAGCCTGCCGCACTACCAGCAGCCGCGTGAACCCTCGAATGACTTACGAACCGGACCACTAAGGCCGAGACGCCCATGGGCGAACTCCGACTTGGTGACGACCGTCCACCCGGCCGCTTGGAGTGGGGTGGATCTCAGGTAGACCATGATCCGGAAGGCCCTATCGGGTTGAACCGGTCTCGGGCCGAGTGGGGTGTTGGTGGCGTTGCCCGCTGTCGTCCGGGCCGGGGCGGGTCCGTGAGCGGAAGGTACGGCGGTAGGTGTCCGGGGGCACGCCGACCGTGCGGTTGAAGTGCCGGCGCATTGTCGTTGCGGTGCCCATGCCGGTGACCGCCGCGATGGTGTCGATGCTGTCGTCGGTGGTCTCCAGCAACTCCTGGGCGTGGCGGATCCGCTGCGTCAGCAGCCATTGCAGCGGGGTGGTGCCGGTCACCGACTTGAAGTGGCGGCCCAGGTTGCGCGAGCTCATCCGCGCCTGGCGGGACAGGTCCGTCACGGTCAGCGGCTGGTCGAGCCGTTCGATCACCCAGGGGAACAGTTCGGCGAGCGGGTGGTTGTCCGGGGCCGGCACCGGGGTGGTGACGAACTGAGCCTGGCCGCCGTCCCGGTGCGGCGGCACGACCAGGCGGCGGGCGACCGTGTTGGCGATCGAGGATCCGTGGTCGCGGCGCACGAGGTGCAGGCACAGGTCCATGGCTGCGGCTTTGCCGGCGGAGGTGAGCAGGCTGCCGTTGTCCACGTACAGGACGTCCGGGTCCACCTGGACCTGGGGGTAGCGGGCGGCCAGGTCTCGGGTGTGCGCCCAGTGTGTGGTCGCGCGCTTTCCATCCAGCAGGCCGGCGGCGGCCAGCACGAACGCGCCTGTGCAGAGGGAGGCCACGCGTGCGCCTGCCTGGTGAGCCGCACGCACCGCCTCGACGAGGTCGGCGGGTGGATCCTCGTCGACGTCGGCCAATCCGGGGACGATCACGGTGTCGGCGCGCGAGAGTTCGTCGAGGCCGTGGTCAGGCTCCAGCCGGAACCGGCCGACCCGTACGGCGACCGGCCCGCAGACGGTGACCTCGTACCACGGGACCGTCACGCCGTCCGGGACAGCGGCGAAGACCTCGTACGCCAGGGACAGTTCGAAATGCAGCATGCCGTCGGTGACGGCCAGCGCGACAGTACCCATGTCCGGAATTGTACGAGTAATGGCGTTCCGGCCACTCACGGTTGGGTGCCCGCCCCCGTCAGGATGTCCGCAGCGGATCATTCGAGCACAGGGAGAACCCATGGGATCGGGGCAGATGGTGGCGGTGTACGGCGCGTACGGGCACACCGGGCAGTTCGTGGTGGCAGAGCTGCGGGAGCGCGGGTTCGTCCCGGTTCTCTCCGGCCGCGACGCCGGCAAGCTGCAGGCGTTCGCGGCGTCCCATCCCGGGCTCGACGCCCGGCCGGCGTCGGTCGACGATCCGGTCTCGCTCGACCGCGCACTGGCCGGCGCGGCAGCCGTGATCAACTGTGCCGGGCCCTTCGCCACGACGGCCGCCCCCGTGATCGAGGCGGCACTGCGCGCCGGGATCCCGTATGTGGATGTGGCGGCCGAAATCGAGGCCAACGTCGACACGTTCGCGCACTTCACGGACCGCGCCCGCGCCGCGGGAGCGGTGATCGTCCCCGCGATGGCCTTCTACGGCGGCCTCGGCGACCTGCTGACCACCGCCGCGATGGGCGACTGGAGCGCGGCCGACGAGGCGCACATCGCGTACGGGCTGAGCAATTGGCACCCCACCGCCGGGACGCGCACCGCGGGCAAGGTCTCCCGGGAGCGGCGGGGCGGCCGGCGCGTCCGCTACGCGAACGGGCAACTGGAGTACCGCGCGGACAACCCGCCCACCCTGAAGTGGCCCTTCCCTGACCCGATGGGCACCCAGGAGGTCATCGGGGAGTTCACGATGGCTGATGTCGTCACCATTCCCAGCCACCTGTCCATCCCCGAGGTGTGCACCTACATGGCGATCGAGGCGGCCAGGGGCATATCGGACCCGGACACACCGACGCCGGCCGCGGTCGACGAGCGTGGGCGGTCCGCGCAGACCTTCCTCGTCGACGTCGTCGTGCGCTCCGGTGGCAGTGAACGGCGCGCTGTGGCAAGCGGCCAGGACATCTATGCCATCACCGCCCCGCTCGTCGTGGAAGCGGTTGACCGCATCCTCACCGGACGGACCAGGACCGTCGGCGTCGCCTCCGCAGGCGAGATCTTCGACGCACCCGACTTCCTCCGCGCGCTCTCCCCGCACATTTCCCTGGAACTGCTCCCCTAGCGGGCAGTCCGCCCCACGCTGTACGCCGGACTGCCGTGGTTGCCGGCACTCGCTGTGCGAGCCGGTGATCACCGGTAGAACTGCTGCGGGACGGCTCGGCCGTTCACCTCCGGCTGTTCCACGAGGCGCTCAGCGGGCCGCGGGCGACCAGCACGGCGAAGATGGACAGGTCGCTGCCGAACAGCTCCGGGTCCTCACAGTGAGGTGCGTCCCCGATCCCGGGGTAGATCACCGGTATCGCCTCCGGCGTGGTATCGCAGATGCGCTGAATCTCGGCGGCATGCGGATCGGCGTCCCCCCACATGAGCATCATGGGCGATGTGACGGCGTTCAGTTCCGTGCTGATCTCGCGCACGGCGGCCTCGCGGTGGGTGCCGCCGCGCTCCCGGTTGTGTTCGAGGCCATGTTCGCTCGCCGGACGATGCTCCGATGCGACGCTGGGGAACCCCACGAACACGGTGCCGGTGACGCGGTCCCGGTGCCGCACAGCCATCTGCCGGGCGACCACCGCACCATGCGAATGCCCCACGATCACGGCTTGGCGGATGCCGAGGGTGTCCAGGAGCGCCATCGAGCCGGCGGCGAAGTCGCCGCCGTGATAGCCGGCTTGGCCCGGCCGGGTGACGGCGATCGCATGGATGGATTTCGACAAGAACGGCAGTACGTGTTCGAACGACCGCCATGAATGGGCGAGGCCGGGCAGGAAGAGCAAAGGTATTCCGGCGGGATCGCCATACTGTACGAAATCGAGCCGCACTCCAGTGGCAAGCCGAGTGGATTGCATTGTGGGAGCCATTTGATCACCTGTTCGTCGACACGTGGTCGTCTCATTGCTCGACCCGGTGACGGTGGATCGGAGCGTACGTGAGGGGGCAAATGTCTACGGGGGCGGGAAGTATCCCGGCAGGCCTTTCGAGGCGGGTCGGCGGTGCACGGGCGAGCTCACTTGACGACGTCTTCGAGGACTCTCCGGCCCCGGGCGCCCACGAGCACCGCGCCCATCGCACAGGCGCGGGAAGCCGGCGCGGTGCGGTTGGGCGCCTTGATCTTGCGGAGCGGGCTGCTCACATGATCGCGCTCACCCCATCGGGAGTTTCTGCTCGAGCGAACGGGAGAACTCGCGCGACGGCGGGTTTCGGACGCTGGAGTGCACGAAGGTCTGGAATTCATTTCCGCACACGTCCGCAGGGGGACCGCCGAAGCGCCGCATGAATTCCGGATTCGCCTGCCGGGTCGCAAGGTTCGGCTCAAGAAAGGTCATGCACGGTTCGGGATCATGGAGAAGCAGGTGAACCTCGGCGTAATCGGTCTCGCCGTGCCGCCCGCCGGTCGCGACAGGTGCAATGTCCGGGAGTTCGAGGATAGCCAAAGGATTAACCCTTTCATTCGCAGTGGACGTTCGCGATCACTGCGCAGTTCGCAGTGGAATGGGATCCTGCCTCGAAACCGCCGAATTGCAGGCGCGTATCTAATTTATTACAGATCTGGATCATTTCAGTCAACAAGTTCCCTCTCCTTCTCGCTAACCTTGTGGGCGGCCGCCGAAAAGGTTCGGTCGCCGGTCATCGCTTCGGTGTTCGGTACGGTTCGGCGCTGGAGCCTTCGGAACCGCACCCCCCGTACGCACCGAACCGTCCGCGGCATGCGTGCCGTGCAGCACGTCGGCTTCGGCGGTGATGACCAGCGCGGGACGCAGGCCGGCCCGTATCAACGCCGTCTGCGTCAGCGACCCGGCCGGCGTCAGACGAGGGTCGTCAGCGCCTCGATGAGCTTGCTCCGGCCCGAGACCCCCAGCTTCCGGTAGGAATTCGTGAGGTGCTTCTCGATGGCACGAGAGGTGACGCCCAGCTCGTCGGCGATCTCCTGATTGGTCAGGCCACGGGCGGCGAGCTCGCCTACCCGACGTTCCGCTCTGGTCAGCACGGCCGTGCGTGTGGCGGGCGCCCGATGACCCTGCTGGGCGCGTTCCGTCAGCCGGGGCGCACCGCAGGCCACGGCGTGCTCGCCGCCCTCCCGGATAGCCGCCGCCGCCTCGGCGTCATCGCCCGACATCCGTCCCAGCAGGACGAGCGCCCGGGCGAGTTCGAGCTGATTGTCCGAGTTCCGCAGCACGTCGACCGCCTCTCGCAGCAGCGCGACGCCCTCGATGCCGCCGAGCACCATGCCCTTCAACCGCAGGGCACGACCCAGCATGGCGGGTGCTCCCCACGCCATCGCTTGCGCGTGCTCCTCCTCCGCGAGCGCCCGAGCGGCGTGGGAAGCGCCCAGGCGGTGGTTCAGGCTGATCGCCCAGGGGCGCCACGGCAACAGCACCGAGTTGCGCCAGCCGCTGCGTTCCACCTGCCGCCCGCAGGCCAGCAGCCCGTCGAGGGCGCCGGCCAGGTCGCCCCGCTGGACATCCGTGGACGCCTTGAGGATCTGCAGGATCGCCGACACGCTCAAGCTCTTCGACGGCTGCCGGTCGGCGGCGGTGAGGATCTGCTCGCTCAGTCCGAGATCGCGGACTTCGAGCGCGACCGTGGCGAGGGCGATGGCGAAGTTTGCCCTGACCTCGGGCGACTCCGCCTCGGTGAGGTGTACGGCACGCTCGGCGTGCTCGCGGGCCAGGCGCACTTGACCGCGGGCGGTGAGCACCATCGCCCGCAGGGCGTGGAGCAGTTCGCCGTCGATGCCGCTTTTCTCGCTGCCGAGCCGTTGCCCGAGGGACAACCAGGAGTCGACGTCCTGCAACGAGTCCGCCGCGATCAAGGTCGTCGCCAGGAGCGGCAGCATGTAGGGCGGGCGCGCCGACGTGGCGGGTTCCCGATCGAGGATGCGGCCCGCGAGCAGAGCCGCATCGGCTGCGGGCAACCGGCAGGTCAGCGTCCCCGCGTGGAGGAGCACGGCGAGCAACTCGCGCTCGGCGCCCGACTGGAGCGGCGGCTCCTTGCCCAGCCCGTGCAGCCGCTCGACCGCTGACGAGAGCGCGGACGGACACTCGTGGTCGTAGTAGCGCAGCCGTGCCTCCAGCCGCAGACCGATCTCGTGGGCGGATCCGACGAGCGAGTCCAGTGGACCGAGCTCCTCGGCGACCTCCCGGAGCAACTGGATGAACGACGGGGATGTCGTCCCCCAGAATGTCGGCGCTGCCCGCAACGTCGCGACGGCCCTGTCCCTGGCCGTGGTCAGCAAGGGGACCGCCTGCGAGATGTGCCGCTCGCACGCCGCCGGGTCGAACGCGCGTTCCGCGGTGGCGAGCTCGATCAGCAGCCAGGCCCGTTCCTCGCTCTGCGCCGGGCTGTCCAGCAAGGCGCGCCGCAGGTAGCGGGCCGCGGTGTCCGGCGCGCCGCGCCGCAGTGCCGTGTCCGCCGCGGCGCGCAGCACCGATACCGACCACGGTCGGCTTGAGGTCCCCACGGTCATCAGCTGGGCGGCCACATGCTCCGCGGGATGGCCCTGGCCGTACAGCAGGGCCGCCGCCCGGTCGTGCAGCTGCTCACGCTCCACCATCGTCAGTGAGGATTCCACCGCGTCGCGGACGACGAAGTGGGAGAAGCGCGGCCGATGCTCACCCGCCAGCACCCCGAACTGGTACAGCGTGCGCATCCCCGCGGCGTACCCGATCTCGTCCAGACCCGCCAGCCGTGCGACGAGCCGGGGATCCTCATGCTCGCCCACCGCGGCGATGGCCGCCGCCAGGGCCTGGATCGGCTGAGGCAGAGAGTGCAGGCAGGCCGCCAGCCGATCGCGTAGCTGCGCGGGAAGCAGCGAACGCACCACGTCGGCCGCGTCGGCGGTCGGCCGGGTCCCGGAGGGCATGGAGAACAGCACCGACATCAGGAACAGCGGATTGCCCGTGGAGGTCTCGTGGCAGGCGCGGACGAACTCCTCGTCCCCGGGCTCGCCGAACCGGTTGAGGATCACGGTGCTGGTGCCGTCCAGCGACAGCGGTCCGGGTAGCAGCACATGCGCCGAAAAATCCGTGATCTGCTGGATCAGTGGGTGCTGCGCGCCGGGATCGCCCTCACGAACCGTGTACACGAGCACGATGCGCAGCCCGCGCAGCCGTTTGGCGAGATAGGCGAACCAGCGGAGTGACGGGGTGTCGGCCCACTGCAGATCGTCGACCAGGATCAGCAGCGGGGTGTCCGCGCCGGCATTGACGAACAGCGTCCGCAGGTCGTGCAGCACCGCCTGGGAGTCGGCGGCGGGGAGTCCACCGGGCATGTCGTCGTCGGCGAACACCCGCTCCAGCACCGCGTACTCTCGCACTGAGCGCTCGCGGGCTTGCTCCGGTAGACCGGCGAGGAGCTCGTCGCACAGCTGGCGCACCACGCCGAAGGCGAAGTCCTGCTCCATGGGACCCGCGTTCGCGCGCAGCACCCGCACGTCCTGGCCGGTGACCAGGCGCGGTAACCGCCGCAGCAGAGCTGTCCGGCCGATGCCGACCGGGCCGCTCAGCAGGATCAGCGAGGACGTGCCCTCGACGGCCGCGTGGAGAGCGGTCTCCACCAGGGCCAGCTGAGCGTCCCGTTCAAGCAACATCTGTTCGGCCCCTTCATCGCGGGGACAGCGCGCGCAGGTCTTCGCGCGTGCTGATCCGCAGTTTCTCGTACACGCGGCTCAGACGCTGTTCCACGGTGCGCGTGGTCACCGACAGCAGCCGGGCGATGTCCCTGTTGCTGTGTCCCTGCCCGGCGAGGATCGCGGCCCGTCGCTCAACCTCCGTCAACAGGGTCCAGTCCGCCGGCTGCCGGCCGGGAGCCGGTGCCGGTGACGTGCGCAGTCGCTCGGCGATCGCGTGCGCCAGGCGCGCGGCACGGCACGACGGATGCGTCGCGGTGACCGTCAACGCCTCGCCCAGGAGGGATGCGGCCGCCTGCTCGTTTCCCGCCTCGTGCTCCGCGACCGCCAGCTCCACGAGAGCCCAGGCGAGGAAGGTCATCCCCGCGGGGGAGCCGCGAAGGAGATGCATCGCCATGCGGGCCCTGGCCGGCTGTGCTTCGCCGGCCATGAGCCCAACGGTCAGCTCGGCCCAGCCGAGCGCACTGGGAGCGCCCCAGCGGCGGGCCAGTGACAGCTCCTCCTGGCCCAGCCGCAGAGCCTGTTCGACGTCGCCGAGCCTCCGGCAGGCACGGGCGGCCATGGAGCGCCAGGGCATGATCGCGGGGTTGAGCCGGTTCCGCTGTGACAACCATCGACCGCACTCGCGGAACAGCTCGATCGCTTTGGTGAGGTCCCCGTCGACGGTGGCGACCAGCCCCTTGGCGTACAGCAGGTAGGGCCAGTAAGCGCTGTCCGCCGCCGCGGCGGGAGCCGGCGCGGCGGCGAGCTCCCGGGCCTGGTCGAACAGGCCCATTTCGAGGTCGACCGCGATGCGTATCGCCGTCATGTACGGCACGACGCCCGGGTGCCGGCTCGCCGGCGGCAACGCGTGCTCGGCGGCGGCGAGGTCCCGCGCCGCCGCGTCGAGCCTGCCGCTGCGCAGGTGCAGTTCGGCGCGCGTGGCCAGCACGCGACCGGAGGCGACGGCGACGTGTGCCCGCGCGGTCTCCGCGAGCAAGGCGTCGAGCCGCGCCTCGGCCTCTTGGCTCTCATCGGCCAGCCGCAGCGCCATGCAGGCCGCCAGCCGCGGGAGGATCAGCCCGCCATCGTGTGCCTTGCTCAGGGCGCCCCGGGCCAGCGCCCGGCTCGAGTTCAGGTCCTCGCCCCGCAGCGCGAGCTGCCAGGCGCGCACGCCCATCTGCGCTGCGGCCGGAGGATGCTCGTGGAGTTCCGGGACTTCGGGCAGCGTTTGCTCGCCGTCGTCCTGTAGCGCCTGATCGGCGAGCCAGAACAGCGCGATCAGGTCATCCCGCTCTCCCCCGTGGGCGGTAGGCAGCACTTCGGCAACCATCTGGCGCACGCCACGCGCGTTTCCCCAGGCCAGCCGCAGCTCGGTCGCACGGATTCGGACCCCGGCCCCGTCGTCGGCGGTGCGGGCGATCCGGCTGAGCCGGCGGTCGCCCGCTTCCGGCGCGGCCAGCACTTCGGCGGTGGCCAGCTCCAGGTTCAGGCGCAGGCGTTCCACGTGGTCCAGCGGTTCCTCCAACGCGCGCGCGGCATAGGAGACCGCCTGGCCGTGCTCGCCCTTGTGGAGCGCCGCGGCGAAGCCGCGGCGCAGCGCGTGGGTCGCCCATCCCGCGCCGATCGGCGGTGCCAAGAGCAGGATCCGCGCCAGGTCGTCGTCGTTCACGGCCGCCCGGTGCGCCAGATGCGCCGCTCGGGAGTGCAGGTCGGCCCGTTCGTCGGCGGAGAGCTCCGAAAGCACGCGAGCCGTCACGACCGGGTCTCGGAGCCGCAGGCCCGCCCCGCTCGGGATGGTCAGCCCGGTCGCCTCCACCATGGCCCGCACCTTCCACTCGGGCACCGTGCGCAGCCCGGCGATGCGGCAGACGAGAGGGAAGTCCAGCAGGTCGCCGCAGACGGCCACCGCGCCCAGGACCGCCACCGCCTCCCGGGGCAGCCCGTCCAGCACCCGGGTGACATGATCGCCGATCACGGTCGCCGCGATCGCACGCAGCTCCGGTAGGTGAGCGGTGATCGGCTTGCGGCCCTGGTCCACGAAACGGCGCAACGTGTCGTGCAACACGGAGGGATTGCCGGCACTGATCTCCACCGCCGCCGCGGTGAACCGGTCCTCCCCTTCCGCGCCGCAGATCAGTTCCACCGCGGCGGCGGCGTCGCGGCCGCTCAGCGGGGCCAGCGCGAGTTCGGTGATCGCCGCAGTGCCGGGGGAGAATCCGGGTTCGAGCAGCGGGTCCGAGCCTTCGAACCAGGTGCCGCTCCGGCTCGTCAGGAGCGCGACGGGTGCGCCGGCAAGGCGCCGTACCAGTGCGTGCAGCCAGCGCGACGAGGCCGCGTCCACCCACTGGACGTCCGCCACGACCACCAGCGTGGGCAGCTCTCGTGCGCTGCTCAGCAGTTCGGCCAGGCCCGGCGGCCGGCCTTGCCGTTCCTGGTCGAGCACTGCCCGCGGCGAACGTTCGAGACCGGCGTCCATCGTCGCCAGCACCTGCAGGGCGACGCCGTACGGCAGGTCGCGCTCGGCGGGGGTCGCCGCCGCGCGCAGCACCCGTATCCCGCGCTCCGTGGCGAGCTCGGCCGCCCATCGCAGAAGGGCGTTCTGCCCGTCACCCGGCCGGCCGATCAATGTCACCACGCCCGGACGGTTCCCGGGCAACCTACTGATCAAGGAACTCAGCGTCTCCCGCTCACGATCGCGGCCGAGCAGCAGGAGTTCGCGCCTGCCACGATCACCCGGTCCGCTCGTCGTACGCATGGTCGTGATCTCCGCTCATCGCCGGCCGAGCGAGGCGAGCACCCATTCGGGTACCCGCAAATCGCCGTCCTGCGCCCATGGCACCGAGCGGAGTTCCGCCCGGCCGTTGACGCCGAGCTTCCGGTACACACTGGTCAGGTGCATCTCGACGGTGCGTATCGTGACGAACAGCGATTGTGCGATCGCCTGGTTGCTCATCCCCGATGTGGCGAGACCGGCGATCTTCCGCTCGGTCCTGGTCAATATGTCCACCATCGAGGAAGTGATCTCCGGCATCCGCCCGCCGGCGTCGATGAGCGACCGCCGGGCGGCCTTGGCGAGGGCCAGCGCACCACAGCGCCGCGCCAGGTCGGCCGCGGCACGGAGATGCCTGCGTGCCGCGTTCTGGTCGCCGATCGCGAGGAACGCCCGTCCGAGCAGGTGTTCGGCTCTGGCGTGCTCTCCTCGGGCAGGCGAGCGGGACAGCATCTCGACCGATTCGGTGAGGAGGTCGACGCTCGCTCCGCCTGAGGCGCTCACTCCACGGGCCAGGGCCGCGAGTCCGAGCGTACGGGCGGTCCTCCAGCGGCGCGCCACCTCGGTTCCGCGTTCAGCGACCTGCCCGGCCTCATCTCTGCGGTCCATCTCCGCGAGCAGACAGGCCGTGTCGGCCCACCAGGGAAGGAACACCGGGTTGACGGAGCCCGTCTCGTCGATCGACTCGGCACACGCGGTCAGCAGGCGAAGCGCACCGTCTTGGTCGCCGAGCGCCCGCCGGGCACGCGCCTGGACCATCAGGAACCATGGGTGACCCCAGACCGATCTGTCCAGGGCGAGCGGCTCGATCTGGGCGAGCAGCGTCTCCGCGTGCTCCGGTTCATCACGGTCGATCAGCAGGCCCGCCAGGGTGATCCGGGTCGTCCGCGAGCTCTTGCCCTGCGGCTGCGTATCGGCGATCTTGACTGCCAGACGGGCGTCGGCCATCGCATCGGGGATCATGCCGAGGCCGTACAGCACGCTCGCACGGCTGGACAGCGCGAGCGCGTAGGTGTGCACGGCACCTTTTTCCTCCGCGTACCGCAGCACGCCGTCGAATGCGCCCAGCGACTCCTCGACCTCGTCGGCGAAGCTGAGAACCAGCGCCGAGACGATCTGAGGCCAACCGGCCAGGGTGTCTTCGGGGAGGAGCAGCGCCTGGCGGGCCTGTTCGACCGCCTCCTCCGCCGAGCAGTCTCCCGTCACTGTCAGCAGAGATGTCACCGCGAGCAGCCGGTGTCGCTCCAGGGTGTGACCCGACAGGTTGCCTATCCGATCGATATGCTCCCGGAGCGAGGCCATCGTCGACCGCTCGGCGGACCCGGTGAGGAACAACGCCGATTCGGCAAGGGTGCGCAGCTCCTGGTCGACATCGGCGGAACCGGACCCCAGCGCGAGGTCCAGGTCGTCCAGGACCTCGATGAGCACCGGAACGGCGGCCGCCGACTGGTCCACGGCGATGCAGGCCATGGCGAACTCCACGGCCGCCTCCGCCCGCGTCCGCACATCGGGGGTCAGCGTGAGGCCCTCCTTGATCAGCAAGGTGGCCTCGGACGGGTCGGTCTCGACGAGCAACCGGGCGAGATGGACGCGTACCGGCACGTCGCCCGGCTCCGCCTCCAGCAGGTGGCGCAGGTAGCGCGCCGCTGCCGCGGGCGCGCCCTCACGCTCTGCCAGGCAGGCCGCGTCGCGCAGCATCGAGACCATCCATGGCCGAGTGCCGTAGGGCATCCGGATCAGCTGTTCGGCGACCTTGTCAGCGGGCCGGCCGGCGTCGCTGAGCAGTATCGCGGCCGTGTTCCGCAGGTTGGCCTGCCCGTGGGCGCCGATCGTCTGGAGCACCGCCGAGCGCACCACGTCGTGAACCAGATCGGATCGGTCGCGCGCCACCAAGCCTGCGCGGCGCAGCACCGCCACGGCGCTTCCGGTGAGTACGTCGGGCACACGGGCCAGCGCGCCGACCAGGTCGGCGGACTCCTCACCGAGGACCGCGACCGCCCTGGCCACATCCCGGACATGATCCGGCAGATGACCGAGCACCTCCCGCACCGACGCCGCCACCACTGCCCGGCCGATCTCGACGACCCTCCCCTCGTCCTCATCGGGCCGCACGCCGGCCGTACGCAGCGCGCGCAGCAGCCGGGTGAGCACGAGCGGATGCCCGCCGGACATGGCCGCGACGGTCCGGGTGAAGGACGGCTCGACGGGCCCGGGAAGGACCCTTCCCACCATCTCCGCGACCTCCGTGGCGGTGAAAGAGGCGAGGGCGATGGTCGTGACCGGGTGGCGGGCGGCGATCTCGGTCGCGGTGCCGGAAGCGACCAGGCGGGTCTCAGTGCGCTGGGCCAGCACCACCAGCAGCGGCAGCTCGGACGCCCGGCGGAGCAGGAAGTCCAGCCACCGCAGTGACTGCTCGTCGCACCATTGGACGTCGTCCAGCACGAGGACCAGAGGACCGTCGGCCATGAGGTTCGCCGCGAGCACGTGCAGCGCGTACAGGACGGGATGGGTCGGGGCGGGCGGCTGCTCGCCGGGCGTCCCGGGAAGGAGTGCGGGGAGGGCGTGCTGAGCGCCCCGGAACAGCGGGGACGCCGGTGCCCGATCAGCTGCGGGGACGACGGGGCGAAACAGCTCTTGTACGGTGCTCCAGGCAGTGCCGACCTGAGCGGGACGACACGATGCGTCCAGGGTCGTCATGCCCCGGCAGGCGTCTCCGGCCAGGAACGCGCGCAGCAGACTCGTCTTCCCGATGCCTGCGCTACCGGTCAGGTGGACCAGCCTGGGACGTCCGGCACGGGCGGCCGCGGCGTGTGCGCCCAGCGACTCCAGTTCGGTGGTCCGGTCGATGAAGGTGTCCTGTGAAAGGGAAACGTCGTCCACCATGGCCCGCTCCTCGTGACGTGAAGCGTGCGATCGAGCAACGGCCGGAGCCGGCTTCTCCGGCAAAGGGCCGCTACGGTACAAGATCAAGCTATCCGGGCAAAACGCGTTCGGGTTGCTTTTCGTCACTTGAGTTCGCAGTTCTATCACCATCAGGGGTGAGCGCGCACCTCGGGCAGTACGGCGATCATGCCAGAAGTACGGCGGCCATCGGGTCGGCACCCCAGCGAGCCGGAGGCTCGACCATCAGGTTCCCGCGCCGCAGGAAGCGGTGCGAGGCGCCGGTCGCGGTGGTCTTCGTGCTTGTGGGGCTGCGCGGGCGTGTGTCAGGAAGGGCTGCCGTGACCATGAAGTCACCATGCTGTACCGCGATCCAGGACACCATCGGTCAAAAGGTCGATACATCACAAAAGCCCAGCCGATGCCGATCCGCCGCAAAGCATCGGAACGGTCCCATGCGGTTGGTCCCATGCCGTTGATTTGCGGCCGGAAGGTCAGAGCGACGAGCCGATGATCCCGACCGCCCAGGCCCATGCGGCGATCTCCACGCGGTTGCGGACCTTGAGCCGCTTGTGGATGCTCTCGAGATGCGTCTTGACCGTCGACAACGAGAGGTTGAGCTCGGCGGAGATCTCCTGGTTGGTACGACCGATCGCCACCAGCCGCGCGACCTCCGTCTCGCGCGTGGTCAGCTGGTCGTCCGGCTGGGCGCCGCCTCTGCGCGGTGCCGGCTGTTGGATGCCCAGATGCTGGAGCAGGCGTACTGTGACGGCAGGTGAGACGAGCGCGTCGCCGCGGGCAGCGGCGCGGATGGCCTCGACGAGCAGACCGCGGCCCGAATGTTTCAGCAGGAACCCGCACGCACCGTTGCGCAGCGCCCGGTACACGTAGTCGTCCTGGTCGAAGGTGGTCACGACCACCACCCGCATGGGGTCCGCCACGTCGGGACCGGCGAGGATCCGGGTCACCTCCAGGCCGTCCAGCTTCGGCATCTGGATGTCCACCAGGCACACGTCCGGACGCAGCCGCCGGGCCAGCTCGACGCACTCCACACCGTCGGCGGCTTCGCCGACGGTCTCGATGCCGGGCTCCGCGTCGAGGATCAGCCGGAGTCCGGTGCGGACCATCTCCACGTCGTCGGCGATGAGAACGCTTGTGGTCGAGTCGCTCACGCGTCCGATGGTGTCACAAGCACGGCCGGAAAGATCCCGGCCACGCGCCAGCCGCCGTCGGCCGCCGCGCCGGCGAGAAGCTCGCCGCCGACCCCCGTCACGCGCTCACGCATGCCCACCAGACCGAAGCCTCCGCCGCCGGTGGCCAGAACCCTGGGGCGCTCGACCGGCGCCTTGTTGCTCACCTCGACGCACAGCCGGCCCCTTCGCACGGTGACGGAAACGGTCACCGGGGCGCCGGGCGCGTGGCGGCGCGCATTCGTCAAGGCCTCCAGGATCATGCGCTGGATGGCCAGTTGGACTTCTGACGTGAGCAGCGCCCGGCGGGCCGGCGCGGTGACCCGCAAGGTGGCGCCGGGGTCGTCCGATCTGGAGAAGTCGGCGACCAACTCGGTCAAGCGGGCGACGAACTGGTCGGGTTGAACAGGTGGGGGCGTCTCCTCGCGGAGCAGGGATACCAAGTGGTGCATGGATTCCAGCGTTTCCACGCCGGCCCGCTCGATGTTCTCCAGGATCCCGTCGAGCTGTTCGGGGGCGGTCTCGCGGATCGCGCGGGCCGCCTGTGCCTGGATCACCATCGCGCTCGTGTGGTGCGAGACGAAGTCGTGCAGCTCGCGGGCGAGTTCCAGTCGTTCGTTGTGGCGCGCGGCCGCGATCGCCGCGGTCCTGCGGCCGTCGAGCATCCGGAGGTACAACCCGAATCCGATCGCCGCGCTGGCGAGCAACCCGGAAAAGGTGGCGCCGTCGTAGACGTCGTGCGGCTCGACCGCCTCCCTGACGGATAGGGCGGCCAGGGCGACGCAGAGCGCGGCGCACAGCGCGACGACGGCGGCCGGCCGTGGCACCCGGTAGATCACGCGCACGAGAAGGACCAGCAGGCAGCTCATCTCCAGCATGCTCGCCCATGCCGGGTGGGTCAGGCCCAGAGCCGTGGTCAGCAGCAGGGAGCCGCCGGCGGTGATGCCGGTGGACCACTCCAGAGCCCCTCGCCGGAAGCTCAACCAGAGCAGCAGGGCCGCGACGGGCCCGGAGATGAGCGGGGGGAACGGAAGGTGATCAAAGTGCCCGGCATGCCGATACATCTCCAGGTCGTACAGCCCACTCAGACCGAGGCCCACACACAGCAGGCAGCGGGTGAGCCAGGCGCGATACTCCATCCCGCGAGATTACGCCTTCGAAGCCCCTCGGGTTCCGCCACTCGCGTCCCTCAGACGCCCCGCCCTCCGCTGCATGCCTCGGTTGTGCCGAGGCCGTGACGATCGCCTGCTTCGCGCCTGTGCTTCGAGCGGGGATGATCGACGCCGAGGCCTCTTTCGATGCCGTGTGCCCTGATCTCGGTCACCTCCGGCCTGTTGGGTCCGTGGCTCCGGTGTCAGGCCCCATCATGCGGCTGGGACTTCGCCGTCGCCGCAGCCCCACCCGGCGGACGTGGACGGCCGCGAACCGGCGGGGACCGCTGAGGCGTTTCGGCCACGGGCACCGTCAGCGGGTCAGGGTCCGGGGGCGGTTCCACCAGAGGGAGAGGGACAGGGCCGCGGTGATGAGGATGGCGCCGCCGGCGGCGAAGGCGGCGGCGGTGTCGATCCGTTGGTTGACGACGGTGAAGCTGCTGGGGAGAGCGTCGAGGGCGCTGTGGAGCTGGTCGGCGTTCTCGGCGCGGTGGTGGGAGCCGCCGGTGGTCTGGGCTATCCGTTTGAGCGCGGGCTCGTCGATCATTCGGATGTTGCGGCCGCTGTCGAATCTGCCGCGGCCGCCTCCGCCCCAGCCGCCGAAGCCGCCGTCGAACTGTGAGTTGTCGCAGACCATCGGGGCCGGATTCGTGGTGCCGAAGCCGATGGTGAAGACGCGGACGCGGCGCAGGGCTGCTTGCTGGGCGGCGGTCTGCGGGTCGACGCCCTGGGTGTTGGCGCCGTCGGTGAGCACGATGATCGCGGCGCCGGCGTAGCCTTCGCCGCCGTTGCCGGGGTTCGCCCCGGTGGGTGCGACCGACGGGTCGACCTCCGCGATGGCGTCGATCGAGGTGAGCATGGCCTGCCCGATCGCGGTGCCGCGGGCCACGGTGAGGTTGTCCAGCGCCTCGATCAGCGAGTCGGTGTCGTCGGTGGGAGGGACGAGCAGACCCGCGGTGCCCGCGAAGGTGACCAGGCCGATGCGCGGCCCGCCCCGCTGCGACTCGATGAACTCCGCGGCGGCCTTCTTCGCGGCGGTGATGCGGTTGGGGTCGACGTCCGTGGAGCACATGGAGCCGGAGGTGTCGAGCGCGAGCAGGATCGTCGACGACGTCATCGGCACCGGCACCGACGCCTGCGGTCGCGCGGCCCCGACCACGAGGAGCGCGAGCCCGGCTATGAACAGTGCCGCGGGGATCTTCCGCGTCCAGCGCGTACGGCCGGGCAGGGCGCTCCGTACGAGCGCGATCGAGGTGACGCGCACGGCGGCCCGCCGGCGGCGGCGGCGCGCCCACTCTCGGATGGCGAAGATCAGCGGGATGATCAGGACTGACAGCAGCGCCCACGGCCATGAGAACACCATTCAGATCACCCGTCCAGACCGGAGCACGGTGAGCGCAGCTCCTGCGGTGAGCAGCGCGAGGGCGAGCCCGATCAGCCCGCCGGCGAGGGGCAGCGGCTCGTCGGAGACGGTGAGCCGCAGATCGATCGTGTCGGCGATCCCGCCGAGCCGTGCGGCGTCGGATGCGGGGTGGTAGGCGCCGCCGGTGGTCTGCGCGATCAAGGTGAGGGTTTCCTCCTCGAGCGAGGTCTGCAGCTGGTAGCCGTCGACCTTCACCGTGGCCCCTGCCGTGGTGCCGACACCGACGGTGTGGATGTGGACGCCCGCCCGCTGGGCCAGGGTGGCGGCCCGTTCGACGTCCCCGCTCGTGTTCTGGCCGTCGGAGAACATCACGATCGTCGCCGACGGCCAGTAGCCGATGTCGGGCGCGATGCCGTCGCGGCCGACGGCCACCGGCTTGCCGGTGATCGCCGACAGCGAGGCCGTGATGGCCGTCCCCAGTGAGGTGCCGCCGGTGATCTTCAGCCGGTCGATGGCCGCGAGCGCGATGGAGTGGTCGGCGTCGGGCCGTGCGGCGGTGAGCCCGCCCCGCTCGAACGCGACGACGCCGATGTCGACGCTGTCGGGCTGCGCCGCCACGAACGCGCGGGCAGCCCGCTGCGCGGCCGCCAGCCGGGTGGGCGCGACGTCGTCGGCACCCATGCTGTTGGAGACGTCGATGGCGAGGATGACGGTGCCCGCGGTCCGCGGGACCGGCACCATGGCCGCCGGTCCGGCGGTGGCGATCGCGAGTACGGCGACGCCGGCGATCGTCAGGCCGGTTCCGAGGTACGCCCGGCGGCCGCCCGGCACGGCGACCCCGGCCGCGGCGAGCGCTGCCGTCCGGCGGCGCGCCGAGACGACGGCCGCCCAGGCGAGCGCCGCCGTGACGAGCAGTCCGACGGCCAGCAGCAGCGGAGAGGACAGGGTCATGAGACCTCCTGCGTCGGCCTCATGACCAAGGTGCTGTGTTTGTCGATGACCTCGACAAGCTCGGTGCTGTGTTTATCGATGACCTCGACAAGCTCGGTCATATCGACCGGTCCCGGGTTCGGGCGACGACCTCGACGAGCGCCTCGGCAAGATCGCGGTCGGTGTCGATGCGGTGGACAGGCACCCCGGCCCGGCGCATGCCCGCCGTGAGCCGGGCGTCGCGGGCGTCGACGGCGGCGCGGAAGCGGACCCGCAACAGCGGGTCGGCGGAGTCGACGACGAGCTGCTCGCCGGTCTCGGCGTCCTCGACCACGATCAGCCCGGCTTCCGGCAGCACGTCGTCGGCGGTGTCCACGATCCGCAGGGCGACTACCTCGTGCCGCCGGACCAGGCGCTGGAGCGAGCGCTCCCAGTCGCCGTCGCCGATGAAGTCCGACAACACGACGATGAGTGCGCGGCGGCGCGCGAGCCGTCCGGCCGCATCGAGCATCTCCGCCAGGTCGGTGGTGGAGCCACCGCGCGCCTCGGTGCGTTCCACCTCGGCGCCGATCCGCAGCGCGTGCCGCCGGGAGGTGCCAGGCGGCACGACGCGCAGCATCCCGGTGTCGAACAGCAGGGCGCCGACGCGGTTGCCGCTCCGGCCGAACATCCGAGCCAGGACGAGCGCGAGCTCGGCGAGCACGTCGTGCTTGCCGCGTCCCGGCCGGCCGGCCGTCATCGACGCCGACCGGTCGAGCACGAGCCACACCGTCAGCTCGCGGTCCTCGGTGAACACTCGCAGGTGCGGCGCGTCCAGCCGTGCGGTCACGTTCCAGTCGATGTGACGGGCGTCGTCGCCGTCGCTGTAGGCGCGCAGCCCGGTGAAGTCGATCCCGGAGCCGCGGTGCGTGGTGCGGTGGGCGCCCTGGAGCCGGCCGTCGAGCCTGCGGACGACCTTCCACTCCAGGCGGAGCAGGAGCCTTTCGGGGGCGGTGGCCATGGCTCAGCGGTTCTGCAGGACGACGTCGGGTGCCCGGACCGCCCCGAGCACCCTGGTGATGATCGTGTCGGCGTCGACGTCGTCCGCGAGGGCCTCGTAGGACAACACGAGCCGGTGGCGCAGCACGTCGAGCGCGAGCTCGGACAGGTCGTGCGGCAGGACGTAGTCGCGGCCGCGCAGGAACGCCAGCGCCCGGGCGCCCGTGACGAGCGCGATGGACGCCCGCGGGCTCGCCCCGTAGGTGACATACCGTTCCAATTCGCCGAGCCCGGCCGTCGCGGGGGAACGTGTCACGGCGACCAGCCGTACCGCGTAGTCGACGATCGCCGGATCGACGTACACCTTCTGAGCGCGGACCCGCATCTCGATCAGGTCCCCGGCCGTCACCATCGGCTGTGGCGGCTCGGGCGGACGCATCGCCCGTTGGACGATCGCCTGCTCTTCGGCCTGCGTCGGATAGTCGACGATCACCTTCATCATGAAACGGTCGACCTGCGCTTCCGGCAGCGGGTAGGTGCCCTCCGACTCGATCGGGTTCTCCGTCGCCATGACCAGGAACGGCTCGGGCACCCGGAACGTCTCACGGCCGATCGTCACCTGATGCTCCTGCATCACTTCCAGCAAGGCGCTCTGCACCTTGGCGGGGGCGCGGTTGATCTCGTCGGCCAGCAGCAGGTTCGCGAACACCGGGCCGAGCTCGGTCCGGAACTCCCCGGAGTGCTGGTGGTAGATCCGCGTGCCCACGAGGTCGGCGGGCACCAGATCGGGGGTGAACTGGACGCGCTGGAAACTCCCGGCGATCGCGGCGGCCAGCGACCGCACCGCGAGCGTCTTCGCCAGGCCCGGCACGCCCTCGACGAGCAGGTGGCCGTCGGCGATCAGCGCGACGGCCATACGCTCCAGCAGGACGTCCTGGCCGACGATCGTGCGTTTGACCTCGAACAGCACATGTTCGAGCGGATGAGCCGACTCGGGGGGCTTCGTCGAGGTCATGGTGTCCCTTCTCGTGACACTTCGATCAGATCTGCGGCCCGTCACCCGGCGGGCCGTCACCTTCGTCGCCGCCCAGGGCCGCGCCGATCGGCACCGCGAACGCGATGCCGGCGAACGCCTCGTCGCCTCCCGGGTCGGCGATCGAGACGACGATCCCGATGACCAGGCCGCGAGCGTCCAGGAGGGGACCCCCGGAGCTGCCCGGGTTGACGGAGGCGTCGAACTGGATGAGCCCGCTCAGGTCGCCGTCTTCGGCGCTCCGGTTCAGGCCCGACACAACGCCGGTGGAGACGCTGTAGGTCAGGCCCAGCGGATTGCCGATCGCCACGACGGGCGCGCCCACGGCCACGCCGCCGCCGAGCGTCGCCGGGACGACGATCTCCGGCAGCTCCGCGGGCTTGAGGGTCGCGACGTCGCGCCGGGGATTCGACGACAGGACAACGGCCTTCGTCTTGGTGCCGTCAGCGAACGTCACCGTGACGTCCTTGGTGCCTTTGACGACGTGGTACGCCGTCAGAATCGTCCCGTCCTCGGCCGCGATCACCCCGGTTCCGAGCGACTTCCCGGCCTGGATGACCGCCACCGACGGCCCGACCCTCTTGAAGACCTCGGGCACCGTGAGCGTCGCACTGGGCGTCGGCGTCGCGCTCGGCCTGGGCGCGGCCCCTTCGCCGTTCCCGCCGCTGCTTCCCACCCAGTACGCCAGCACCGCCACGACGACAAGTGCGACGCCCCCGACGACAAACCGCCGAGCCCTCCCGGCCACGGCTCCCTGAGCCTCGGCCGCACCAGCCTCCTGCGGCGCGCGCTCCATCCCACCACGGTATAAAACTCAGCGAAAAATGCCGTAAAGCCCCACCTAAGAACTCCATGAGAAGCGCCCCGCAGCCCAACGTACGCAGCACGGAGACGAGGATGGCGGCGCCGACTGCTCTGTCTGAGCCGGTGGAGCTTGCACCTTTAGGTAAGCCGGCCTAGCTGGGCACCTTCCTGCGGTGTGCAGCAATCGCCGCCCCGAGGGCGAGGGCGGCATATGCGCAGGTCACGGCCAACCCTGCCCATGGCGGGAGCGGGTAATAGCTCCCGAGCAGTGACATGTTCACGTCCACATGCGCGAACGTGGGGACGCTCTGCGTGATCGCGAACCCGGCGGCAGGGGTGATCACCAGCAGCCATGGCGCCAAACCCGCGGTCGCCAGCAGGTAGGGCACGACGACCAGCCCGATGGCCAGCCCGATGGCGACGACGGCCCGCTGGACCAGCGCGGCGAGGCCCAGAGCCAGTACTGCGGCTGCCGCGGTGAGAGCCGCGTAGCCGATGATCACCCGCAGCTCGGTACCCAGGGTGATCGGCTGGATCGGGTTCTGATTGGCACGCAACATCGCCAGGCCGACGGGGACCACGACCCCCGAGGTCACCAGCCCCGCCACGAACGCGACCGCGCCGACCACCGCGGCCTTGGCCGCCAGCAGCCGCGCTGGATGCGGCTCGGCCGGCAGACCGGTCCCGATCAGCCCCCGCCGGTGTTCCGCGGTGAAGAACATGACCGCCGCCACGAGCACCGGGATCAGCCCCACGACCCCGCCGATCAGCATGAGGTCAGCGCGCAGACCGCCACCCACCGTGGCGGGCCCGATGTCACCGACCCCGGTCACGAGGAGCTTGTCGCCGGACTCGACGACCCCGCCGGGGTGATGCGGGGTCTTGCCGTCGGACTCCATGACGACGCCGACGTCGTCACGCCGCCACGAACCGTTCGCGCCCTGCAGCTTGATCTGGTCGAAGGTGGCGGTGACCTGGGCGAAGGCTTGCGCCATCTCCCACAAGACGCCTGGCGAGGCGGCGAACAGCCCGATCTCGACCGTCTCCGGCAGCCCGGTCAACTTGACCGTGCTGACCTCGGTCCACCTCTTGCCGTCGTCTGACTCGTAGCCGGTGATGGTGTCGCCCGACCTGGTCAGCCGCAGCCACTGCGGGCCATTGTGAGGACCGCCGGGCACGTCGTGGATGTAGTTGTGCTGCATCCGCACGCCGTGGGCTCCGGTGAGCATGACGGCGGCATACGGCGTGCCCTGCTTGAGGCTCGGCCTGACCAGGAGTCCGGCCTTCGCCCACGGCACCACCCCCTCCTCGACCTTGCGCACCCCGGGTACGACATCCGGCAGCCGGATCTGCCCGGTCATGTCCGACACGCGGGCGGTGATGCTGCCGTTCCCCTTGAGCGGCTGGTGCACGAAGTAGTACCTGTCGTTCACCGCCGTACCATCGGGACCCACCAAAGGCGCGGGGCAGGGACCCTCGCCCTTCCCGGTCACGCAGGCGCTGTGGGCACCCCCGGCGATCAGCAGTCCGAGCGACACGGTGACCAGCACGGAGGCCGCCATGGCGAGCACCCAGCCCCGCACGGTGCGGAACTTGGTCCACTCCGCGCGCAGCACCTGGGGGAAACCGTCCTGCTCGACCCGTTGGCTGGATCGGTGAGGCGTGAATGGATTCATGCCGACGGTTGTACGAGGCACCCGGTTCCAGCACGGTCGCAGCCGCTGCGACCCGGCTGAGACCTGGGATCTGCCATCGTTGACGCATGACACCTCGGCCCCGCGCCCGTACGACCACCGGCGGTGAGTGGCGGTGAGGGTCCTCGTCGTCGAGGACTTCGAGGTCCTCGCCCGCTCCATCGGAACCGGGCTGCGCCGCGAGGGCATGGCCGTCGACGTCGTCCTGGACGGAACCGCCGCCCTCGAGCGCCTGGCCGTCACCCGCTACGACGTGGTGATCCTCGACCGCGACCTGCCCGGCGTCCACGGGGACGAGATCTGCCGGCGACTCGCCCACGGCCGCTGCGAGACCCGCGTCCTGATGCTCACCGCCTCCGGCACGATCGAGGACCGCGTCGACGGGCTCAGCCTCGGCGCCGACGACTACCTGCCCAAGCCGTTCGCGTTCGCCGAACTGGTCGCCCGCGTCCGTGCACTGGCCCGCCGCGCCACCCCGCCGCTGCCGCCCACCCTGGCATGCGGGGACATCACCCTCGACCCGGCCCGCCGCACCGCGTTCCGGGCCGGCCGGCGCCTTGAGCTGAGCCCCAAGGAGTTCGCCCTGCTCGAATGCCTGCTCGCCGCGCCCGGCCTGGTCATCTCCGCCGAGGAACTGCTCGAACGCGTCTGGGACGAGGCCGCCGACCCCTTCAGCAGCGCCGTCAAGCACACCATGCATCGGTTGCGGGCCAAGCTCGGCGACCCGCCCGTGATCGAGACCATCCGCGAAGGCGGCTACCGCATCGGATCGCCATGACCTCCCAGCGGCTGGCCAGAAGGTCTCTGCAGACGCGGCTCGGGCTCGCCTACGCGGCGGGCATCTACGCCGCCGGGGTCTTCGTGCTCGTACTCGTCGCCGTCCCGCTCGCCAGCATCAACGCGGCCATCCCCAAAGACCGCCCCACATCGAGCACGATCACCGAAACCGGGCCCGGGATCAGCCTGCCCCAACTCCTCACGGGATCCGCCGTCGCCCTGGTCATCCTGATTCCCGTCGCCCTGGCTCTCGGCTGGTACGTCGCCGGCCGGTTCCTGCACCCGCTGCGCGCCATCACCGCCACCGCCCAAATCATCTCCGCCGGAAACCTCCACCAGCGCCTCGACCTCGGCGAGCCCACGGACGAGCTGACCGAACTCGGCCACACCCTCGACGGCCTGTTCGCCCGCCTTCAAGCCTCCTTCGACGCCCAACGACACTTCGTCGCCAACGCCTCCCACGAGCTGCGCACCCCTCTCGCCGGCCTGCGCACCCTCCTCGAGGTCACCCTCGCCGACCCCGATGCCGACACCGACACCCTGCGCTCGGCCTGCCAGGAGGCCCTCGCTCTCGGCGGACACCAGGAGAGGCTCGTCCACGCACTGCTCGCCCTGGCCACCAGCGAGCGCGGCGTCACCCGCTGGGACACCTTCGACCTCGCCCACGTCGTCGAAGGAGTGCTCGCCTCCCGCCGCGACCAAGCAACGGAGACAGGCATCGACCTCGCCGGACACCTGACGCCCTCAGTGACGGCCGGGGACCCGAGACTGATCGAAAGCCTCGTCGCCAACCTCATCGACAACGCCATCCGCCACAACCACCCAGACGGGCACGTAAAGGTCACCACTGAGGCCTCCGGCACGCAGGCGACCCTGACGGTCACCAACACCGGGCCGGTCATCCCCGACAACCAGATCCAGCGCCTCTTTCAACCCTTCCAGAAACTGGCGCCCGAACGTCAGGGCCGCCGCGACGGCTACGGTCTCGGCCTCGCCATCGTCCATGCCGTCACCCAAGCTCACCATGCCACCCTCACCGCCGCCGCACGCCCCGAAGGCGGCCTGTCCATCACCGTGCGGTTCGCGTACGGATCCGAACCTTCCCTGACGTCAGGGAACGACCACGCGGGGACTCGCGACCGAGGCCGGAGCGCATCATCCGGCTGAAGGACCCCTCGACGGTCCACCGTCGCGGCAGCCGCGGCCACCGAAACCACGGACGTCGCGGCAGCCGCGGCCACCGAAACTACGGAATCGGATCGCCGCGTTGCAGCGTCATCGGGTCTATGTGGACGGCACTGTGTGGTGTGACCGGGAGGCAGTCCGGATCCCTGTTCACGCTGGGACATACACGGAATGATCTTCCACAGCGCACGCATGAAGCGGGCTTTTCCCAGCTCAAGACGTGTGCACAAGGGTCAGCCCGCACTCTCCCAAGCTTCGCCTTGAGAACTCATGGCATGTCCGGCCCGACATGGGTGATGGAATGGCGGCTGATCCGCCAGGTGCCGCCGTAGGCTGCGGCGCCGCGCAGCCCGTCCAGGGTGCCGGGACCGGCCAGCCGTACGGTCTCGGCGCTGCCGATCGAGGCGAAGGCGAAGGTCCGAGCCGGGTCCCAGGTGGTGCTGTGCCGCAGGCGGCGGCTCATTTGCGCCCATCCCGGCGCCGCTCCGGCGACCACCCAGGCGTCGGGATCGCCCGCGGCGAAGCGGGTGGCCTGGCGCAGCCAGGAGGCGGCTTCCTCCGGCCAGCTGACGACCGTCAGGATCTGCCCGCCGCGAGCGAGCCAGGCGCGGGCGAAGAACCGAGCGGCCGCGGCAGAGGCGGCGTCGCGGCCGTGGCCGAGCGTGATCGTCTCGACTCGGGGCCGGTGCCCGGTCAGCAGGTCCATGAGCGCGGCCACTTCGGCGGTCGTGGGTGCTGGCGGTGCGGCGACGTGCTGGGTTCGGATCAACGGCGAGGCTACTGCGGCCGGCATGTCGTTACACGCCCTTTCGTGTGATTTATCAGGATTCAGGCGGCGTCGTGGAAGACCAGGCCCAAGGTGTGCCGCAGGCCGGTACGGATCGTGCTGACGCCGTGCCGTACGGGCGAGGCCGACCATCCCCGCGCCGAGCGGACCGGCCGGTCACGGGTGGTGAAGATCAGGCCGCAGCCCTGCTCCAGCATGGTGACCGTGCCCCGCGATTGGGCCCGGGGCCGCTGTTCGACCAGCAGGAACTCGCCCCCGGAGTAGTCGCGGCCCGGCTCGTCCAGGCCGATCACGACCTGCAGCGGGAACACCAGGTCTCCGTACAGGTCGCGGTGCAGGGCATTCCAGTCGCCCGGCTGGTAGCGCAGCAGGATCGGGGTCGGCTTGGACTGCCCGGCCTCATGGCACAGCTGCAGCCACTCAGCCAGCGTGTCCGGCCACGGCGCGGGCCGGTTCAGCTTGGCCGCCCAGTCCCGGGCGATCGGCAGCAGGTGCGGGTAGAACGCCTCCCGCAGCTGCTGCACCAGCTCCGGGAAGGGGTTGTCGAAGTAGCGGTACTGCCCGGATCCGAATCGGAAGCGGGCCATGTCGACGGTCGAGCGGAACAGCCCGGCTTCGTCGTAGAGGCCGGCGATGCTCCGGCATTCGGCCGGGGTCAGGATTCGGCGGGTCAGGGCACAGCCGAGCTCGTTCACCTCGGCGGCCATCGCCGGCCAGTCGGCGTGGGCCACCCGCTCGCGCGGCTTACCAGTCAGATCGGTTGTCGTGGTCATGAACAGTTCTCCATCAGACGAACAGGGGGTGCAGCGCTCCCTCGTGGGTGAGCAGCCGCCGTTTGCGCTCCACGCCGCCCGCGTACCCGGTCAGCGAGCCGTCCGCGCCGATCACGCGGTGGCAGGGCCGTACGATCAGCAGCGGGTTCGCGCCGACCGCCGCGCCGACCGCGCGGATGCGGTCACGGGGCGCTCCGACCTGCGCGGCCAGCTTGCCGTAGGTGATCGTGGTGCCGTACGGCACCACGTCGACCGCCGCCCACACGCGCTCCTGGAACGCGGTGCCCCCGCCGGCCACCTTCAGGTCGAATGTGGTGCGCTCGCCCGCGAAGTACTCGTGCAGTTGCCGCTCGGCCTCCGTGAAGAGCTCCGGGGCACGCCGCCGGCCCGGCCGGCCGTCGTCCTCGCCGGGGAAACCGAGCGCCGTGAGCGTGACGCCCGCCGCCGTCTCCTCGCCGACCAGCAGCAGCTCACCCAGCGGACTCTTCATGATCGTATAGACGGTCATCGTTTGTCCTTTCGCTCCTACCAGGTATAACGCTGAGCCGGCCGCCAATCCCGGCGGTATTCGGACATCGTGCTTGGGTCATGGCTGACCTTCAGCGGTCCCGCTGCTCGGGTCGCGCACGCCGGGGCATGGTGTCGGGACCCGCCCGTATGCGTTTCGCGCTCGGGCGGAGCTGGTCAGCGATGGAGGCAACCAACTCGTAGGACAGACGGCGAGTGGAGCCGGCGAGCCGTTCGGCGCGTTCGTCGTCCTCGGCGGCGATGACGGACACGCTGACCAGCGTTGCCGGTGTCGCGGCGTGGTCTGAGGGGCGGAACCGCTGGTGGTAGACGCGCATGGCGTCCGCTGCCATCTCAGGGTTGAGGTGGTGGGCGAAGGCATAGGGCAAGCCGAGTTCGCCGGCAAGCTCGGCACTGGTGGTCGTGGAGCCGAGCAGCCAGATCGGCGGGACGTTCCCACCGAGGACGGGAATCGCCTTGACCCGCGCGTCCTCGGGTGGGTCAAGGTAGGCCAGAAGCTCATCGAGCTGCTGGCGGAAGGTCTTCGCGGTCCGCTCTCCCTCGGGACGGACTGCGTCCACGGCCGGCCGGGGCCCGCCCGGCGCGCGGCCGAGGCCGAGGTCGATCCGTCCCGGGTGGAGTGCGGCCAGCGTGCCGAACTGCTCGGCCACCACGATCGGGGCGTGGTTGGGCAGCAGCACCCCGCCCGCGCCGACGCGGAGGTGCTGCGTGGCGTTCGCGAGGTGGCCGACGAGGACAGCGGGGGCGGAGCTGGCGACGCCGCGCATGCCGTGATGTTCGGGCACCCAATAGCGGTGATAGCCCAGTGCGTCGACCAGTATCGCGAGATCCACCGTGTTGTGCAGCGCCTGCCTCGGCGTGGACCCTTGCACGATCGGGGAGGTATCCAGCACCGAAACGCGTATGTCAGCCGGCCGGCACCCGCGCATGCTCGCCCTCCTCGATCACGCCTCACCTGCGGAACTTACCCGCCAAGAACTCAGCTGCCGCGCCGGGATGACGGTGAACACGTTCGCCAGGGTGATCCAGAGGCGGCCAGACACACGCACCTGCCCGATGCGGCCCGGGGACCAGCCTCCAGTTCGCCAGGCCCCGCCGACGTCGGTTGTCGCTCTGCCGGACCGTGGCCATCGCCTCCTGATGCGCGGCCATGAACCACTCATCCGCCGGCATGGCGATGTCGGCCGGCAGCGCCTCGCGGCGCACGCCCTTTCGTCCTACAGCGGGGCCGGGGCGGGACCGGTGGAGTCGCGGATGACGAGGTGGGTGGCGAGTTCGATGTGGAGGGCCTCGACGGCGTGACCCGCGATGAGACGCATGAGGAGGCTGACGGCCATGCGACCCATCTCTTCGAGGGGCTGGCGGACGGTGGTGAGCCTGGGAAGGGTGCTGAGACTGAGGTAGAGGTCGTCGAACCCGGTGACCGAGATGTCTTCGGGGACGCGGAGGCCGTGTTCGAAGGCGGCACGCAGGGCGCCGACGGCGGACTTGTCGTTGAAGGCGACGATGGCGGTAGGGCGTTCGGGAAGGTCGAGGAGGCGGCAGGCGGAGTCGTAGCCCCAGTCGGTGGCCGGTTCGCGGTTGCGGACGATGAGCTCGGGAGAGGTGAGGAGTCCGGCGTCGGCGAGGGCGGAGGTATGGCCGGCGAGACGGTATTCGCTGGCCAGCCACTCCTGAGGGCCGCCGATGACGCCGATGCGGCGGTGCCCGAGTTGGACGAGGTGGGCAGTGATGTTCCGTGCGCCGGCGAAATGGGAGGCCGAGACCGAGGCGATGTCGCGTGGTGGCTGGAGGCGCGGATCGATCACGACGAACGGGAACCCCTGGGCACGTAGCTCCTCGAGCTCCTCGTTGCTCTCCGAGGGGACGATGAAAATCGCTCCGGCGATGTCCGGGTCGTCGGGAAGCCCGGAAATGACGCTCGCTTCGCGGGCCGCGTCGCCTGCGCTGAGGATGAGGCGGCGGCCGTGCAGGTCGAGCGTCTCGGCCACCGAGGAGACGATCATCCCGAAGTAGTCGGTCAGCAGATAGGGGCAGCGTACGTAGACGGCGCCCGCGGAAGAGTCCTCCGAAGCGGTGCCCGGGATCAGAGCCGTGCCTCCGAGCCTGTTCAGAGCTTCCTGCACCAGGGCGCGCGTTTCTGGCGCGACGTACTCATGGCCGTTCATGACCCGCGAAACGGTCGCGATCGATACGCCCGCCTCGGTGGCGATGGCTCGGACGGTGACCTTGCCACTGCTCCGCCTAGCCATGTGTTACATCACTTCGTTTCACAGCCACAGCATACCGTTATTCGATCTCCAGGGCGGTGCACACGGGACTCTTGACAGGGCGGAACCATGCGGGTACTCATGTGACACGAAACATTTTACAGACTTGTTTCATTTTGTTTCTTCGTAGTCTCCCTCACCCCCCGTCGAAGGAGCATCATGCATCCCCGCCGAAGCCTCGCCACGGCCGCGGCCCGCCGAGACCCATCGGACCATGGCCGGATTCGGCGCCTCCGTCACCGGCGCCTCCGCCTCACTGATCGCGGCCATGGCGACGCCCCGACGTAACGCGCTGATGGCCGATCTGTTTCAGACGGCGGGCCTCAATTACCTGCGGCAGCCGATCGGCGCCACCGACTTCAACCGGACCGCCGACTTCTACACCTACGACGACGGCGCCGCGTTCGCCGACACGCTCATGTGGCACGCCGAGAATCTGCTCGTGCAGAACGCCCGCAACGGCGGGGAGTCCACCATCACCTGGAACCTGGCCCTTGACCCGTCGGGCGGCCCGCACCAGGGCGGCTGCTCCACCCGCTGCAACGGCGTCGTCGAGATCAACGACTCCGGCTACATCCGCAACGCTGTCCTCGTCGCCCTCAACACCGCCTCCGGCAGCGGAGCCGCCACGACCACGGTGTCCTTCCCCACCCAGACCAAGCGCTACCTGCGGATCGTCCAGACCGGCTCGGCCGGCAACTGGTGGTCCATCCAGGAGCTCAACCTGTACTCCTGATCCGCCCCCGAACCACAGGAATCCCAGATGACAACACCGATGAAAACGGCCGCCACCCTGTTCGCGCTCGCCTTGGCGGCGACGGCCTGCGGAGGCGAGGGCGCCGAGGAGACCGCGACGCAGACGGTCGACTTCTGGTACTACCAGCCGACGCCCGACCAGGCCGTCAAGGTCAAGCGACTCGCCAAGGACTTCGAGTCCGCCAACCCCGGCATCAAGATCAAGCTGACCGAGGTCCCCAAGGACGACTACAACACCAAGCTCGCCACCGCGCTCAACGGCAGCGGCGCCCCCGACGCCGGCTACCTCGACCAGCCCCAGATGGCCAGGTTCGCCGGCGGCGGACAGCTCGCCGAGGTCCCCGCCGGGACGATCGACGAGGCCGACTACTACCCCGGTGCTCTCGGCACCAACAAGGTCGCGGGCAAGCTGATGGGCATCCCCCTCCAGCAGACCACGGTCGTGCTCTTCTACAACAAGAAGTACATCCAGACCCCGCCCGCCACCTGGGACGAGCTGATCGCCGCGTCCGAGAAGGTCCACCGCGAGCACGCGAACGTCGCCGGGGTCTCCCTGCCCAAGGGCGACGGGTTCGGTGCCTGGATCTTCCCCGCGTTCGTCGCCTCGGCCGGCGGAACGATGGTCGACGAGACCGCCAAGAAGATCACCTTCAACGGCCCCCAGGGCCAGGAGGCGCTGGGCCTGTGGCGCACCCTGCTGACCAGCTCCCCGAGGAAGATCACCAACACCGATCAGGCGTTCCAGAAGGGCCTGGCCGCCATGACCTTCTCCGGCCCCTGGGACGTCCTGGGCATCCGCGAGCAGTTCCCCCAGCTGAAGTTCGGCGTCTCCCTGCTGCCGAAGAAGCTCGAGGAGGCCTCCACGATCGGCGGTGACAACGGCGTCGTGTTCAGCAAGTCCGACCACCCCGACGCCGCCTGGAAGTGGCTGAAGTTCCTGTCCAGCGCGGAGCACAACGCCCAGTACGCCGACATCACCGGCAACTTCCCCGTCAACAAGAAGGCCGCAGCCACCTCGGCGCTGGCCGGCGACCCCGACATGAAGATCGTCATCCAGCAGCTGGAGTCGGCGCGTTCCCGTCCCGCGCTCACTGAGTGGATCAAGATCAATGACGACGTCTTGGCCAAGGCCATCGAGGAAGGCGTGGACGGTGACACATCACCGGCCGACGCGTTGAACGCCGCCGCCACCCGGGCCACCAAGGTCCTCGGATGGAGCTGATGCGGCAGGCGGGCGCCAGAAAGGGCGCCCGCACCGACGCGTTCGTGGGCTGGCTGTTCGTCACACCGGCCATCGTGCACACGGTCGTGTTCATGGCGATCCCCGCCGTGGGCGCGTTGTTCCTCAGCTTCACCGAGTGGGACATGACCTCCGCGCCCCGCTGGATCGGCCTGCGGAACTACCTGGAGATCCTCTTCGACCGCGATCTCTACCCCGACTTCTGGATCTCGGTCCGGGTGACCGTTCTCTACGCGGTCCTGGCCGTCCCCGCCGCGCTGTTCACCGGGTTCGTCCAGGCCTACCTGATCGACGCGGTCCGGCGCGGACAGGGCTTCTTCCGGCTCGCGTTCTACCTGCCGGTCGTGACGGCCGAAGCCGCCGTCGCCGCGATCTGGCGGTGGTTGTACGACCCGCAGTTCGGCCTCATCAACGAGGCCCTCGGCCTGATCGGGATCGACGGGCCCGACTGGCTCGGCATCCCGGAGATGGTCGTCCCCGCGCTCGTTCTGATCGCCGCCTGGCAATCGGGCACCGCGATGCTGATCTTCCTGGCCGGGCTGAAGGGCATCCCGCGGAACCTGTACGAGGCCGCCGAGATCGACGGCGCGAACCGGCGCGCGCAACTGTTCAGCCTGACGCTCCCGCTGCTGCGCCCCACCACCTTCTACCTGACGGTCACCGGGATCATCTTCTCGCTGCAGATGTTCGGTGTCGTCTACGTGCTCTTCGGCAGGGACATCGGCGGACCTGAGTCTGCGGGCCTCACCTACGTGCTGCAGCTGTACGTGTCGGGGTTCCGGGACGGCGAGATGGGCGTGGCCAGCGCCATGTCGTTCCTGCTGTTCATAGCGACCCTGCTCATCACCGCGCTGCAGTTCCGCCTGAGCCGAAGGGACGCCGCCTCATGACCCTGCTCGCCGAACGGACCCGCCGTCCGGTGGGTCGCCGACGCCCGGAGCGCCGCCCGGAACGGCGCGCCCCGGCCCCGCTGCGCGTCCTGGCCTTCCTGCTCCTGGCGGCCGGCTCGCTCGTCGCGCTCGCCCCGTTCGCCTGGATGGTCGCCACCTCGTTCAAGCAGCCGCAGGACGTGTTCACCTCCACGTCGCACCTGCTGCCGACCACCGAGGAAGGCGACTGGGCGGGCACCCTCGCCAGCTACACCGAGGTCTTCGAGCTGGGCGGGTTCGGCGGGGCGTTCCTCAACAGTGTCCTGGTCGTCGCCGTGCTGATCCCGCTCAAGGTGTTCTGCTCGGCACTGGCCGCCTACGCCTTCGCCCGCATCCCCTTTCCCGGGCGGGACCGGCTGTTCGCCGCGTTGCTGGCAACGATCATGCTGCCGAGCGTTGCGCTGCTCGTGCCGAAGGTCTACGTCACCCAGTGGCTCGGCATGGCCGACAGCCTGACCGGCCTGATCGTGCCGAGCCTGGTGTCGGCGTTCGACATCTTCCTGCTCCGCCAGTTCTTCCTGACCCACCCCAAGGAGGTGGAGGAGGCCGCCATGATGGACGGCGCGGGCCGGCTGCGGATCTTCTGGAGCATCGCGCTGCCCATGGCCCGGCCGGCCCTCGCGGTCGTGACGATCAGCGTGTTCATCTTCCACTGGAACGATCTGCTCTGGCCCCTGGTCATCCTCAGCGACCAGGACAAGTACACGCTGCCGCTGGCCCTTCAAGCGCTCGCCTCGGGCCGGGTCGCCCAGCCGCACCTCGTCATGGCAGGAGCGGTCGTCGCCGTCATGCCCGTGATCCTCATCTTCCTCATCTTCCAGCGCCGCATCCTCGACGGCATCCAGTTCACCGGACTCAAGTAATCGGAGCCTTTTCCTTTGCTCATCACCGCCGAGTACCCGTATTTCCGCGACCACCCCGAGGTATGGCGCGACCGGCTGACCACCCTCCTCACCGCCACCGGCGTCAGCGTGGTCACCACCTACATCCCGTGGCGGCACCACCAGCCCGACGCCGCCGCACCGCCCGACCTGACGGACGCGGTCGCCTTCGTCCGGCTCTGCGGTGAGCTCGGGCTGAAGGTCATCGTCAAGCCCGGCCCGTTCGTCCACGCCGAGCTCAACTACGGCGGCCTGCCCGACTGGGTGTGCCCCCTCGCCGATCCCGCGATCGAGCCGCAGTTGGACGCCGACGGCGCCCCCGTCACGTGGTCGGGTTCCGAACTCGACGCCGACGGCAGCGCCGTCCCGTGGCCGCTTCCCGCGCCCCTCGGTTCGCGCTTCGCCGCGCTCGCCGAGCGGTGGCTGCGCGACGCGGCACAAGCCCTGTTCACCCCCGACCTGGTCACGCCCGCAGGACCGATCATCGGGAGCCAGATCGGGAACGAAGGCCTGTTCACCAACGGCGCCCGCCCACTGTCGGCTTACGACTACAGCCCGTCCGGGCTGGCGTTCTTCCGTACCGTCCTGGCCCGTGAGTACGGGGACGTCGCCGGCTACAACGCACGGCACGGCACCGCGTACACCACCCTCGCGGAGGTCGAGCCACCGCGCGGCCCGGCGACCCCGCTCCAGCACGTCGATTGGGGTCGCTTCCACGCCGCCTACCTGAGCGAGGTGCTGCGCCGCTGGAGCGATGCGTTCGCCCCGCCCGTCCCGGTCGTGCTCAACCTCAACCCGCCCGCGGGCGACGACGGCGACCTGGACTCCTGGCTCGCCCGCGTCCGGCCGGAGACCTGGGACGGCCTGCAGTACGGCTTCACCAACTGGATGGGCGTCGTCTCCGCCGACCGGTCCGCCCACGCCCGCTATGTGATCGCCGCCAAACGCGCCGCCGGACCGAACATGGAAGAGAACTGGGGCTTCTCCAAGCTGTACGACACCGCCTACGCCTCGGGCACGACCAGCTTCCACCAGACTCTCCTCGCCCTGGCGGCCGGCGCGACCGGATTCAACATCTACACCGCGATCGCCACCACCGACTGGACACCCGCGCTCGACGCCGTCCTGTCCGCCCCCTACCCGGACTGCCCGCCGATCGACGGCGACGGCAGGCCCACCGGCAAGGCCCAGGCAGTGAAGATGCTCGCCGACTACTTCACGCTCCACGGCACGGAATACCTCGAATGCGCTCCCGTCACCTACGCCACCTGGGGCCTTTACACCCCCTACGCCGCGATCGGCGCCTGGTCGCCCGGCGCCGCCGAGCAGTGCGGACGGCCGCTGCTGGACTTCCACCACCGGATGCGCGCCGCCGGCCGTGACTACCGGATCGTCGATCTGGAGCACGCCGATCTGGCCGGGCACGACCGGATCGCTCTGCACGGCGGGCAGTTCATGCACCGCGCAGTCCAAGACAAGCTCGCCGCCCATCTGGCCGCCGGTGGACACGTCCACCTCGAGGGCACGGAACCTCTGCGCGACGAGCACGGCGAACCCTGCACCATCCTCGCCGACGCGCTGCACCGCACCGCGCACCGCGACCTCTCCGCGGAGGATCGGGTCACCGTCCTGTCCGGCGCGGCTGACGCCTACCTCCGGATCCACCCCGACCACGACGTCTGCCATGTGACCGTCCTGGTCCAAAGCCACTCCCATCCTGCGATCGAACTGGAGCTCCGCCACCGGGGCCGCACCCATCGGATCGAGATCGTCTCGGCCAAGGGCGGCGCGGCCGTCCTGCGCGTCGTCGCGGGCCGGCTCGACGACCACCTCGTCAAGGCCACCAACAGCCATCTCGGATCGGCCGTCTCGGCCTCGATCCGCTTCGACGGCGAGCACATCGCCGCCCCTCCGTCCGCCGATCTGTGCCGGATCGGCGGATCCACCCCCATCGAGGAGAACGTCGCGTGAAGAAAACAGCCATGACGCTAGGGGGCCTCGCCCTCCTGGCGGGCACCACGATCGCCATACCCCCGGCCAACGCCGAGCCCAAGCCCGTCGCCCGGGTCTGGCTGACCACTGGTGATGAGCGGAACCTGCTGGCCGACCGTACCGATCTCCTCCAGCCCGCCGACCCCGCCGCGCCGACCATCACCGTGAACCCCCGTGAGACCTACCAGAAGATCAACGGCTTCGGCGCGTCCCTCACCGACTCCTCCGCCCACCTGATCTTCACCTCGCCCGACAAGCAAGAGATCATGCGCTCGCTGTTCTCCCCCTCGGGTCGCGGCCTCGGGCTGTCCTACCTGCGCCAGCCGATCGGCTCCTCCGACTTCGTCAACGGACCGCACTACACCTACGACGACATGCCCGCAGGGCAGACCGACCCGGGCCTCAAGCACTTCTCCATCGCCCATGACCGGAAGGAGATCCTGCCCCTGCTGAGACTCGCCAAGGCGATCAACCCAGGGCTGCGGATCATCGGCACGCCGTGGTCGCCACCCGCCTGGATGAAGACCAGCGACTCACTCATCGGCGGCAGGCTCAAGCCCGACGCCGTCGACGTCTACGCGGACTACCTGGTCAAGTACGTGAAGGCGTACAAGGCCGAAGGAGTGAAGGTCGACGCGCTCACCGTGCAGAACGAGCCGCAGAACCGCAACCCCGACGGCTATCCCGGCATGGACCTGCGGCCCGCCGAGGCGGCCGCGGTCATCAAGGCGCTCGGGCCCAAGCTGCGCGCCGCCGGCCTCGACACTCAGATCCTCGGCCACGACCACAACTGGAGCCTGCACCCCAACGACTCCGGACCGGCCGATGACCCGGCCGACCCCGACTACGTCAAGACCCTGATGTCCGACCCGCGGGCCGCCGAGGAGATCGACGGGCTGGCCTTCCACTGCTACGCCGGCGACCCCGACCGCATGTCAGCCGCACACGACGCCTACCCCGGCAAGGACATCCTCCTCACCGAATGCTCCGGCAGCCAGTCGGCCAACCCGGCGACGACCTTCCCCGACACCCTGCACTGGCAGACGCGGCAGCTCACCGTGTGGGGAACGCGGCACTGGGCGTCCACCGTGATCTCCTGGAACCTCGCGCTCGACCCTGCCGGCGGCCCCCGCAACGGCGGCTGCGCCACCTGCTTCGGCGTCGTCACCATCGACCCCGCCACCGGCAAGGCCACCCCGACCGCCGAGTACTACGTCCTCGGCCACGCCGGCAAGTTCATCAAGCGCGGAGCCGTCCGCGTCGGCACCTCCTTCTACGCCGGATCCGTCATCGGCGTGACCTTCCGCAACCCCGACGGCTCCGTCTACCTCCTGGCCGTCAACGACGACTGGGGTGCCGGCAGCCAGCGCTTCAACGTCTCCATGGGGCGCACGAACTTCTCCTACGAGCTTCCCTCAGGCGGCGTGGCGACCTTCCTCCTCCGCTGATCCGATCCGTCCCGAGCATGGCAGCACTGGTGGTCAGGGCGCGAATGGCGCCATCACTGGAGGGTAGGCGCGAGGGTGACGACACTCCTGAGGAGGTCTCATGGACAGCCCTCGTACTGCCGCCGGCAGGAGCCCCGTGCAGCTGGCGTCATTCGTCGTCGGCGCCGTCTTCGCGCTCGTCGGCGTGCTCGGGTTCATCCCCGGCATCACGACCGACTACGACGAGATGCAGTTCGCCGGACACCAGTCCGGCGCGCTGTTGCTGAACGTGTTCCAGGTGTCGATTCTGCACAACATCGTCCACCTGCTGTTCGGGGTCGCCGGTCTCCTCATGGCCCGGTCCTGGTCCGGCGCCCGCGCCTTCCTCATCGGAGGTGGCGTCGTCTACCTGCTGCTGTGGATCTACGGCATGCTGATCGGGCACGACAGCCCGGCGAACTTCGTCCCGCTCAACACGGCCGACAACTGGCTGCACCTCTTCCTGGCCGTCGTGATGATCGCCCTCGGCTTCCTCCTGTCCCGCCGGCGCGCCTCCGCCGTGCGCTAGGGCGAGCACGCCGGCGCGGCGGCGACGGCGGGCCAGGCAGCTCAGCCCGCAAACACGCCTTCAGGCCCTGCGGTTGTAGAGCCGGAGCGCGATCGGGGCGAACACGACCGTCATGACCCCTGAGAGCCCGACGACGAGCGCGATGTCCCCGGCGTCGGGCACGCCGTCGAGGAGGCCGCGCGCCGCCTCGACGAGGAGCGTCACCGGGTTGGCGATCATGAACTCCCGCACCCAGGCCGGCACGGTCTCCGGCGGCGCGAACGCCGAGCTCACGAAGGTCAGCGGAAAGAGGATCAAGTTGGACGCCCCCATGACGGCGGCCGGCGTCCGCACGGTGAGGCCGACGATCAGCCAGAGCCAGCTCAGCGCGAAACAGAAGACCAGGAGCAGCGCGATGGCCCCGGCGACGCCCCAGAGGCCGCCGGATGCCCGGTATCCGATCAGCGTCGCGATGCCGAACACGAACGCGGAGGCGACGCTGTAGCGCAGCGTGTCGCCCAGCAGCGCGCCGACGAGCGGTGCCGGACGCCAGATCGGCTGTGAGCGGAAGCGGTCGAAGGCGCCCCGGTCGATGTCGGTGTTGAGGGTCACGGCCGTGTACATCGTCATGAAGACGACCGTCTGGGCGAGGATCCCCGGCAGCACGTAGCGCAGATACGCCTCCGGCGATCCGCTCATCGCCCCGCCGAACACGTACGTGAACATCAGCGTGAACATGATCGGGAACAGCGTGGCGTCGAGGAGCTGCTCGGGAACATGCCTGATCTTCAGCAGGACGCGCCACGCGAAGGCCAGCGTCGCGCGGAGCGCGCCGGCGCCCGTGTCCGGCGGCGGCGCGCCGGCGACGGCGGAGATCAGCCGGGTGTCGAGATCGAACGTCGAGCGTTCGGCCACCTGGTGGATGGTCACGTCGATGCCTCCTCATGGTCTGGCGCGGGGCCGTCGGCCGGTTTTCCGGTGAGGGCCAGGAACACCTCGTCGAGACTCGGCTGGGCGAGCGCGTACTCGCCGATGCCGAGTCCGCGTTCGGTGATGGTCGCGAGCGCGCTCGCGACCGTGGCCGGCTCGTCCACCCGCAGGGAGAGCGCGACGGGATCCGGCTCCAGAACGGGCGCGGCGCCGAGCATGGCCGCGAGGAGCCGGGCGACCTCCGGCCGGTCCGCGCTGTCGGCGACCCGCACGCGCAGCGCGCCCGCGCCGACCAGAGCCTTGAGCCGGCCGCTCGTGCCCTCGGCGATGACGCGGCCGTGGTCGACGACGGCGATGCGGTCGGCGAGCTGATCGGCCTCTTCGAGGTACTGCGTGGTCAGCAGAACGGTGGTGCCGACCCCGACGAGCGCTCGCACGCTCTCCCACACCTGACCGCGGCTGCGCGGATCCAGGCCCGTCGTCGGCTCGTCGAGCATCAGCAGGTCGGGACGGACGACGAGGGAGCCGGCGATGTCGAGCCGGCGCCGCATGCCGCCGGAGTAGGTTTTCACCTCCCGCTTGGCGGCCGCACTCAGGTCGAAGGCCTCCAGCAGGTCGGTGGCGCGCTTCCTGGCCGCCTTGCCCCGGTGTCCGCGCAGGCGGGCGAGCAGCGTGAGGTTCTCGATCCCGGTCAGGTCCTCGTCGAGGGACGCGAACTGCCCGGTGAGCGCGAGACGTGCCCTGACCTGGGCCGCCTCGGTGGCGACGTCGTGGCCCAGCACGCGGGCGGTGCCGCCGTCGGGACGGATCAGCGTGGCGATCATCCGGATCATGGTCGTCTTACCCGCGCCGTTGGGCCCGAGCACGGAGTAGACGCACCCCGGGGGGACCGCGAGGTCGACGCCGTCGACCGCCCGGCTGGCGCCGAAGACCTTGACCAGGCCGCGGGTTTCGATCGCCCATTTCTCGTGGCTCATGCCGCGGCGCCTTCTCCGCGCTGCCGGTCTCCGGGGAAGGTGAGGTCGTCATACGCGCGCGTGCCCGGCGAGGCGCGCCCCGGCCCGTGCGCCGGTCTTTCGATCAGCGATGTCATGAGGGCAGCGTGTCCCGACACCGGAGCCGCCGTCTTGGACGAATGTTCAGGCGGTGTGCGCCAGCGTCCAGGCCGCGCTGTCGACCGTCCACAGCGGATCTGAGGCGATCGCGCCCGGGGTGCGGCCGGTGAACTGGAGCACCTCGCGGTGGAGGTGGGATTGGTCGGCATAGCCGATCTCGGCGGCGACCTCGGCGACACTGGCGGTCGTGCCGAGCCGGCGAAGCGCCCGGTCGAATCTGACGATCATCGCCGCCCGTTTCGGCGTGACGCCGATCTGCGACTTGAATCGGTTCCAGAACCGCGTGCGGCTCCAGCCGTACCGGCCGGGCAGGTCGCCGATCGGCACCCGCCCGTGGCCGGCCCTGATCCGCCGCCACGCGTCGGCCACCTCGGGGTCGATGCGGAACGAGGAACGGCGGCGCCGGGCGAGCGCCTCGCGGACGAGCGCGAACCGGTCGTCCCAGGACCGCACCTCGATCAACCGCGCGCGCAGCCGGCCGGCGTCACTCCCCCAGACCTCGGCCAGGTCCAGCGGCGCGCCATTGAGCTCCGCCGGGGGCACGCCGAGAAAGCCCGGCGAGGCCAGCAGATCCACCTGCAGTTCGACGCAGTCAACGGCGCGTCCGGCCATCCGGGCGTCCGTCGGGGAGATGCCGGCGACGATGCCGCCGCTTCCGAGGGGTTCGAGGCTGCCCGGGGTGCAGTCGATCACGATCGTGATCGCCGGGCCGGGGGGAATGCGCTCCTCGAACGTGCCGCCGGAGCGATCGCGGAAGCCGACCATCTTGACGCCGGGGATCGCCTGCCCCTCGGTGGGTGCCGCCACCTCCCAGGCGCCGTGGCGCTGAGACGTCGGCGCGGTGTCCGCTCCCATGCCCGCGAGCATATCCCGCGTGTGAATGACCCCGTTGCTGATCTCTTAAATCGTCACTCGTGATCAGTATGGATCCGGGATGGTGAAGGTATCCCCGTAGCCTTCAAGGTGGTGCTCTCATGTCGCTGGAGCCGCAGTCTGTCCGTGAGATCCCTGAATTGACACAGCGGGTGGCTCGAGCAGCCTTTCCCAAGGGATCACTGGCCATTCGGCTGCGTGACAGCCTGGGACAGGTTTTCGCTGACGTCCTGTTCGCTGAGGCGTTCCCAGCCGATGGACGACCCGCAGCCTCTCCTGGAGCGCTGGCGATGGTCTCGGTGATGCAGTTCGCCGAACGGCTGTCGGACCGGCAGGCGGCCGAGGCGGTACGCGCCCGGATCGACTGGAAATACCTCCTTGGGCTGGAGCTGGAAGACTGCGGCTTCGATCACACGCTGCTCGCCAGGTTCCGGTCCCGGCTGGTCGAGCACGGCTTGGAGGAGAGCATCTTGACCGCGGTACTCCAGGCCGCCGCCGGCCAAGGGCTGCTCAAACGAGGGGGACGCCAGCGCACCGACTCCACCAGGGTCGTTGCCGACGTGCGTGAGCTGAACCGGATGGAGTTCGTCGCCGAGACACTGCGCGCTGCGCTGGAAGCGCTGGCCGCAGCCGCCCCGGACTGGCTGGAGGCAATCTTGGCCGAGCGCGAAACAGACTGGCTTGGCCGCTATGGAGAGCGTGTGGACTCCTGGCACTGCCTACCGCAGGATCAAGACCGCCAGGCATGGCTTGTCCAGGTGGGAGAAGACGGTTTCCACCTGCTTGCCGCGATCTGGCGGCCCACCTCTCCCGGCTGGATACGTCGCATCCCCGCCCTGGACGTCCTGCGCCGGGCATGGGTTCAGCAGTACTACCGCGACGAGAGCGGCGTGCACATCCGCGAGAGTCAGGACCTACCACCGGGGCGGCAACGGCTGGCCAGCCCTCACGACACCGAAGCGCGCTTCGCCACCAAGAAAACCACCAGCTGGACGGGGTACTGCCTGCACGTCACCGAAACCTGTGAGACGGACCTGCCCCGCCTGATCACCGACATCGCCACCACCAGCGCCGCGGGGGGCGATGACAGCCAGGTCCTGGCCGGCATCCATGCCCGGCTGAAACAGCGAGACCTGCTGCCCTGCGAGCAACTCGTCGACAGCGGCTATGTGACCGCAGCCACCCTGGTCGCTGCTCGGCAAGAGCACGGCATCGACCTCGTCGGTCCCGCACGCGCGGCCACCCACAAGGGCGGACAGAAACTCTTCAGCCACGAGGACTTCCTCATCGACGAGGAACAACATCATGCCGTCTGCCCAGCTGGACAGACCAGCATCTCGTGGGCGAGCACGCATGCCAGCCGCAGCACGCGAACCCCTTTGGTCCAGATCCGCTTCGACGCGGAGACCTGCCGCACCTGCCCGCTGCGCCAGCAATGCACCACAGCAGGCAACGGCAAGTGGGGACGCGCCCTGACCCTGCGAGCACCCGCTCAGCGCTCCGCTCTCCAACAGCGCCGGCGAGAACAAAACACCCGTGCCTGGTGGGCCCGCTACCGCCTCAGAGCCGGCATCGAGTCCACCATCTCCCAGATCGTCCATCGCACCCAAAGTCGCCGCAGCCGCTACAAGAACACTGCACCTACCCATGTGGGCCACTGTCTGGCCGCCACCGCTATCAACCTCGTCCGCATCGACGCCTGGCAGCAAGGCCACCGACCCGAACGAACCCGACTCACCCATCTATGCCGCCTTCTCGCAACCTGCACAGAATGAGAGATCAGCAACGGGGTCGTGAATGCGGAGAATTACCGCGATCTTGGCGTTGTGGGGATCTACGATGCGCACCGAACGGCCGTAGCCACGGCCCGACACGCACCGGAGGTGCCCATGCGACGCGCCATTCCCCATGTCGCCGTCCTCGCAGTGATCGCAATGCTCGCCTTGTCACAACCGGCCGCGGCGACCCGCGCGAACGGCCCCGCACAACGAGCGGCGTCAGTTGCCTACTTCCAGTTCGACACCCCGCCGGGGTCCGGCAGGTTCGTCTTCAAACTGACCGATCCAGCGAAGATCAGGGAAGCCAGGAACATCCTGAGCGGCGTACAGAAGGACCGGATTCACGTCGTCGGCAAGATCGTCAAACGTCCCGCGTCGTACAACTCCCCGTGGCGGTACCACCTGGACCCCGCTTCGATCTCGTTCTTCGGCAACGCCGTCGAGGTCTGCGACGCGACCATCCGCTACGTCGAGGACCACCTGAACGAGGCGGGCGGATCCTTCCTCCCCGGCCTGACCTGGTGCCCCTGGACCTCCCGCCTCCTGCGCGAGGTCCCCGCCCCCTGAGCCCTCCTGGTACCGAACCGTATCGGTGGGGCACCGTGCTCCGTCCCTTCGGAAACGTACAGCCGAGGCACGACGGGGCGGAGCACAACTCCTTCGAGCTCGGGACCGGTCCCGGACCACCAGTGGTCGAATGGGCAGATGTCATGAGCGCTTACCTGGGTCACCGGCCGGGGTCGCAAGTCACGGAACGCGGAGAGTGGGATGAGGAGTCCGATACGTGAAAGTGCCATTGCCCTGGCCGCAGCGGCGCTGGTGACATCATGCACCGCAGGCGCCGCCGGGGGACGCGGCAGTCCGGCGGCCACCGGCTCGCCGCCGGTCAAGGCCACCCAGAACGCTCTTGACCTCAATGGCGATCCACAGGCCGCGGCGCCCCTGACGTTCGACAGTAAGGCGGCCCACCTCATACCGACCGGCCCCAAGGGTTACCCCACTATCGCTTTGTACGGGCGCGCGGCCTGGCTCTCGCACGCGTCCGGCGTGACGGTGTACGACCTGGCCACGGGTAAGGCCGTCACCGACATCGCGACCCAGAACAAGCCCACATATGACCTGCCGGCGCCACGCGATCTGAGCAAGAAGCAGGCCGAGATGATACGAAGCCGCGTATCGTTCCCGGTGCCGGTGAAGATCGGCGGCGTACCGGCCATGTTCACCGTCGTGCCGGTGCAGCTGGCCAAGCAAGGCAGCGGTTCCGCCCAAGCCGGGTTCGAGGTGATCGCGGCGCGGACGGACAACGGCAAGCTGCTCTGGCGGCTGCCCGTGGACATCTATGGCGACCCGGCCGGCAAGCTCGGCGCGTTCCAGGTGTCGGCTTCGAACGACGTGGCGGCCGTCACCTGGTCGGAAGACGGCTACATGGCAGGCACCTTCGCCTTCTCCCTGGAAGAGCCCCGCATGCTGTGGCAGCGTGAGGGCTTCTGGAAGATCGGCGGATCCGGCGACGCCCTGGTGGGCTTCCGCAAGGAGCCGGCCGGGGAGTACTCGTTGACCGGTGTCGCCGCGACCGACGGCCGTGACCTATGGGTCAAGGGGGTGCCGGACAGCGCCACCTGGGCGATCAGATCGAACGGCGGGCCGTTGGCCGAGCTCGAGGACGACAGCGAGCAGGTGCGGCTGATCGAGATGGCGACCGGCGACTTCGTCCTGTCCAAGCGGGACGGCCTGACCAAGCGTATGAGCTGCAATCGCGGCGAGGGCGGCACCGTTCTGCTGTGCGCCTCGAAGCAGGACGGGGCGTTCGCGGTGGACGATGCCGGCAAGGTCTTGTGGCGCCGGGCGGCGGGTGACGGCCCGGACGATTGGAGTGCCACCGTGGAAGCCGATTTCAAGGACCTGTTCTACGCCAAGGGCAAAGATGGAGCGTTCGTCGTGGACGGGCGTACCGGACGAACGGTGAGCGCCGACGCGGGGATCGTCCCCGACCGCGTCACCGCCTACGCCGCGCTGGTCTACACCGACGCCGGCACGGAGATCCACCACGCCAAGCGCTGACTGGAACGCCGGCGGTGGCGAGGGCCACCACCACACGGCAATTGATCAGGCGAGAGGCGCCCGCACCCCCTCGCAATGACGTGCTCCGGGCGTAGATGCCGCTCCATGCCGGGATCTGCGTCCGTTGTGCTCCTACCGCGTCGGCGTGAAGGACGAGACGATCATCCAGACGCCGGCGGCCGCGATCACAACTGCGATGGCGAGATCCCTCGCCCGTCCGGGAATCACGCCTTCCGACTGTCCGCGGATCATACTTCGCACCAGGTGGACGGTCCCGGCCCAGGAGATCCGCACCCGGGGGCTCCAAGCGGCCGACGCGACGAGGGCGGCCCATCGGATGGGACCGGTGGCTCTCGCGGCCGCCGCCAATGCGACGAGAACGACCGGCAACCCGATCCCGTCGGCCTGACCGGGCCGCCAGGAGCAGCGCCCGCACGGCCACCGGACAACAGATGATCAAGGGCCAGGGCAGCACGACGCCCCAGAACAGCAGTTCTCCCGGCACGTACTCCAGCGCGTATGGACCTTCCGCCGGGAAGGGAGCCGAGCCCGTCGCGGAACAGAACCAGCCGACGCTCTGCCTGCCGACCCCGAAGGTCGTCAGCATCACCGGTCCGGACGTGGCTTCGGCCACCAAACCCACCCCGCGAGCCCTGGACCGAGGCCGGGCAACTCAAGAACGCACGCCGGCGTGGTGCCGGACGGCAACCAGGCGCCGGTGCTTGACCAAACGGGACCGGCACGGAATGTGGCCCGGTCGGCAGGTGGAAGCGGCTTGGCGGTAAGACCGTTCGCTACTTGGCGTGTTTGAAAGTTACACGCACAGTGAAGATGACATTCGATCATAGGAGTTGCCGATGCAGATCCCCCTCCAACTGCCGGCTCCGAACGAGCGGACATCCCAGACGATCCGCCGCTATCGCGACGAGATCGGCCCCGTCCTGCGGGTCGAACTGCCAGGCAAGGTGCCCGTCTGGCTGGTGACCTCGTACGACATGGTCAACGAGGTCCTCGCGAACGACGGCATCCTCTACAGCAAGGACCCCGGGAACTTCAGGGCCTTGCACGACGGCAGCATTCCCCCCGACTGGCCGCTGCGCCAGCTCATCGAGGGCAATCATCTCCTGACCAAGGACGGCGCGGATCACCGTCGGCTGAGAGGTCTCATCAACCACGCCTTCACGCCCGGCCGCGTGCGAAGGCTGGCCCCGCGCATCCAGGAGATGACGGACGCGTTGCTCGACCGGATGGCCGCCGAAGGCGGCGTGGTCGACCTCGTGCGTTCCTTCAACGCGCCGCTCCCCCTCACGGTGATCTGCGAACTGTTCGGCGTTCCCGAGGACGAGCGGCCCCAGATCCGCGAGTGGGGCAACGTACTGTTGTCGCACACCGCCACTCCCGAGGAGTCCATCGCCGCACACAACGGGGTGCTCGGCTACCTGGCCGCCTTCATCGCGCGCAAACGCCGCGAACCCGGCGACGACCTCACCACCGGGCTCATCCGCGCCCAGGAGGACGACGGCGACCGCCTGTCCGAGGACGAGATGTTGTGGATCATGTGGCAGGTGCTGATCGCCGGTCACGAGACCACCGTGCACCTGATCGGCAACGCCGTCATCGCCCTGTGCTCGGACCCGGAGCAGCTCGCGCTGGCGCGTACGCAGATCGCCTGGGAGCAGGTGGTCGAGGAGACGCTGCGCAGCCGTACCTCGGTTGTCGGCATCATGTTGCGCTATCCGCGGCAGGATGTGCGGCTCGCCGGGGTGACGATCCCGGCCGGGGAGGCCATCATGGTCGGCCTCGCCGGCGCGGGCACCGATCCGGCCAGGTTCGGCGGGGACGCCGAGCGGTTCGACGTCACACGGGAGCCGGACATGCATCTGGCACTCGGCCGCGGTCCGCACTTCTGCCTCGGCGCGCCGCTGGCCAGGCTCGAAACACGCATCGCGCTGACCTCGTTGTTCGGCAGGTTCCCCGAGTTGCGCCTGGCGGTCGGGACGGACGAGATCGTCTACAACTCGTCGATCATCACTGAAGGACCGGTCAGTCTGCCGGTGGTCCTCGGTCCCGCGAGGGACGTGTCCGGCGCGACCTCGTGCCGCGCGGCGGCGGCCCGCGACTTCACGTAGGAGGCGGAGTGACGCGACACGCGGCGGGCCTCCGGAGCGCTGCGTGTCGCGTCACCGGCCCAGGAACGGCGAGGGCGCGCATCGACCTCGCCCGTCCACGGGGTCCTTGGCCTCCTAGTGCAGCAGATTGGGATGCGACTCTCGACGGCATCGAAAAGGCCGGTGTCAATGAGTATGAGCACCATGTCTCGGGACGTGGATGCGGCGGCCGCTTCAGAGCGACTGATCAACTATGGTGACCGGCCATGAGATTCCTCATCGTCGGTGGCAGTGGCTTTCTCGGCAGCGAACTCGCTCGGCAGTGTTCGGTGGCCAAGCATGAGGTGGCTGCGACCTACCTGACCCGGCCAGGAGAGACCGCGGGTGTCGAGTGGTTGCCGCTCGATGTGCGCCGGCGAGAGGACGTCGACGCGCTGATCGGCGCATTTCGGCCAGAAGTGGTCATCAACGCTGCGTACCGGCAGACAGATTGGGCGACCACGGCGATGGGAGCCGCGAACGTGGCTCTCGCTGCCTCTGCGGCATACGGACGCCTGGTCCATGTGTCCAGCGACGTGGTTTTCTCTGGTGCCGCGATTCGCTATGACGAGACGTGCGTCCCTGACCCGATCACTCCGTATGGTGCGGCCAAAGCCGCTGCCGAGACAGCAGTGCACGTGATCGCGCCGACCGCGGTGATAGCCCGGACATCCCTGATCATTGGTGACGGTGATTCTCCGCACGAGGCGCTGGTGCATTCACTGGCCACCGGCAGGGCGAGAGGAATGTTGTTCACCGACGACGTGCGATGTCCTGTGCATGTCGTCGATCTCGCTGCGGCGCTCCTCGAACTTGCCGCATCCGAGTATCACGGCATCCACCATGTCGCCGGAACCGACGCGGTAAGCCGATACGAGCTGGGGTTGCTCATCGCCCGACGTGATGGACTCGACGCGGACCAGTTGCCTTCAGGCCGGCGAGCGGACACCGACGTGCCCGGCCCGATGGATGTGCGCTTGGAGTGCGGTATGACTCAGCGGCGGCTTCGGACCAGGCTGCGTGGCGCGCGGCAGTTTCTGGGTGAGGTTCATCGATGATGACCATGCCTCGCTCACACGCACGAAACGGATTTCGGCAGACCAGGCCCTGCCGCTGCGCTCACCGAGTTGTGCAGCGGGCCGTCACGCGTCCTGCGTGCCGTACCAGCGCCACTCGGTGAGTCGTGGGCGATCGGGGAGAGTGGTGCGTCCAGTTGCCCACAGCAGGACCTCCCAGGCGTCACGATCAATGGTGACATGGGGAAAGAGCTTCTTCAGCACCCGTTCGCACAGCTCCCTTGGCGGCGACCACTCCAGATTCAGCCCCTGAGTGATGTCATGGGTGTGCACGAGGGTCTCGACAACCGCCATTGCGGCAAAGCCCTCTGGATCCGAGGGCCCGAAGACGTGGTAAGCAACGGTGGTCGAGGAAGCAGTGCGGAGGACGGACGCGAGCAGGCCACCACACGCCTCCACGATCGTCATGAGGCCTTCTGGGCCGGAGGCCCGCTCGACAAAGATGACATTCGCCGGTCCACCGCTTCGGTCACTGCTCGTCCGGAACGGCAACAACGCGGACATCGGCGGCTTCGCCAGCCCAAACCTCGCGGCGTAGGTGAACAGGTCATCGGCCAGATGCTCGAGCGTCTCCCAGCATGTCCACTCGAGCGTGCCGGCCTTGCTCTCCCACGCCTGGGGATCCGCATGCCTCAGAGCGTCGATAGCCAAAGTGACGACCCGACGCACATCCTCCCCGTCGACTGCGGTGTCTGCGCTGCGCATGCGGAGGATCGTAACAACGCCGACGTGGGACGGGTGTGCGCCGCGGCTCAATCAGGCGACACCTCGAAAGGATGCGCAGGGTGCCGGGGCAGGCCCCGGGCCCGCTCAGCGCACCAACCCCGGCACCACGTTCCGCCCGCCCTCGCGCACGGCGAACAGTTTCCTGCTCTTGCCCGTCCGCACATCCACCGCATAAACCACCGCCGCAGGCCCGTTCGCGCCCAGCGACTTGGGGGTGGCCAGCATGTTCACCTCCGAGGCGTTCAGCCAGCTCCCGAGTCGCCAAGGACGGAACCCTTCCGCGAGCCCGGATATCGGGGTACGGGTCTCCCCGCCGCCCTGTACCGCATCGAAAGTGACGATTGAACCGTCCTCCTGCACCATCGGCTCTCGATCTGGGTCGAAGGTCTGTCCCAGCCGAGCGAGCGTCCGGCCGTCAGGCGCGAGAGCGCTGTAGTAGTACGTGAAGTCCGGGATGGTGATCGGGTCGTGGCCGAGCACCCACACCTGGCTGGTGTTCTCGTACGGCTTGGCCAGCACGACGGATCCGGAACCGTCCGACACGCTCACCGGCCACCATCCCCGCTTGAGGTCGGTTACCGTCCCGCGCTCCACGTCCACCAACTTGTTCAGCTCTTTCCGGCCGCCCCATCCCGACACGATGAACCGCAGCCCGTTGGGCGACAGGCGGAGCGCGTACTCGACCGCGAAGTCCTCCGCGGGCTGCTGCAGCGGCGATTTCCAGGTCTTGCCGCTCTCCAGGTCGCGCACCACGATCGTGCGGTGCCGCGAGCTGTAGTACGCGATCCTGCGGCCGTCTGCCGTGACCTCCAGCGGCCCGGTCGCATCCCTGCCCAGCTCGTACGTGTCGCCCTCACGCGTCGAGATCCGCCAGGTACGGCATGCCTCGGCCGCCTCCCGGCACTCCGATCGGTACGCCTGCTCCACCGGCCCGACCCCCTTCGCCGGCAACGGGAGCGCCTTCGTCTCCGGCGGGGTGAGGACGATCGAGGGTGCGGGGCGTGCCTGCAGCAGCAGGCCCCCACCGCCCACGATCAGGCAGGTCACGGTGGCGGCGACCACGGCCAGTCGGGTCGCACGCCTTCTCCGCGCACCCCGCACCGCCTGGGCCGCGAGATCGACAGCGGGCGCTTGCTCTGCCAGCGCATGCAGATCATCACGCAGTGTGTTCATCGGTACACCTCCTTGGGGGTGAGCGCGCGAAGCTTGGACAGCGCGTAGTTGGTCTGGCTTTTGACGGTGCCGATCGAGACGCCCATGAGCTGCGCGGTCTCGTGCTCTGAGCGGTCCTCGTAGAAACGCAGCACGATGACCGCCCGCTGCTTCGGCGTGAGCTGCGCCAGCGCGTGGTGCAGGGCGAGACGGCGCACGGTCGCCTCGTCGTGAGGCTGCCCGGGCTCGGCCGGCTCCGGCAGCTCGGCCCCGGGCAGCTCGATCTGCTTACGCCTGCGCCACGAAATTGTCTGGTTCACCAAGGCCTTGCGAGCGTACGCCTCGGGGTTGCCGCTCTTGGCGAGCTTCGTCCAGTGAGAGGCGACGCGGGTGAGGACCGTCTGCAACAGGTCCTCGGCGAGATGGGCGTTCCCCGTGAGTAGGTACGCCGTCCGCATCAGCGATTGCTGACGGGTACGCACGAACTCATGGAACCCCTCGTAACGGTCCATATATCGAAATAACTCCACAGAAGGGCTCCGGGTTGGAATGCCGGCGCGATCGAGCTCATGCGGCCGCCTCGTGGACGGTCAGCCCGAGGGGACGACGCCTTCGCGGACCCGGATGCCGGGTCGCCAGCCGAGCTGCCGCGAGATCCCCAGGCCGCTCGCCAGGACCGACGGCAGCGCGGCCTGGTGCTTGACCGAGCCCGCCCGGAGCACCACCGACAGCGCCGCGACGACCCGGCCGGCGCCGTCGACGATGCGCGTGGCCACCGAGTCGGCCACTGAACGGCTGGGCCAGGGTGCGCAAGGACTCGGTCAGCGGTGCCGGCGTCCCGAGCTGCCACAACCGCAGGCCCACCGTGAATCGCCCGTCCTCCCGGCGCTCGAGGGCGCCCGCCGCGACCAGTTCCATGGCCAGGCGGCGCGCGACCTCCTCACTCATCAGGTAGCGGCACCCAAACAGGCATGTTCATTGGATGAACATATCGATCCGCGGAGCGGCGCGGTGGGGCACCATGACGCCCATCAGACGTGCCGTACAGGCGGTGACGAGCCACGGAAGAAGCGGAGTGCGAGCAGATGGCCGACACAGGGGCGAAGAACCCGCGGATCGCGATTCTGGGGGGTGGGATCGGCGGACTCGCGGCCGGCGCCTTCCTCCATCGTGAAGGGATCTCCGCCACCGTCTACGAACAAGCGTCGCAGCTGAAGGAGGTGGGGGCCGGGGTGGTGGTGGCGCCGAACGCGGTCCGGCTGCTCCGCCGGCTCGGCGTCGTCGACGGCTTCCTGCGCCGCGCGGTGCGGCTCGAGATCGGCTGGGAGTTCCGCCGCTGGCAGGACGGCACGGTGCTGTCGGCCGAGGACCTCGCCTCGGCGTGCGAGCGGCTGTACGGCGAGCACACCTACACCGCGCATCGCGCCGACCTCCTGCACGTCCTGAGATCAGCCGTCCCCGACAGCGGCATCCGCCTCGGCAAGCGGTGCGTCGACCTCACCACCCGCGACGACGGCCGGCCGGTGCTGCGTTTCGCCGACGGCGAGATCGTCGAGCCGGACGTCGTGATCGGAGCGGACGGGATCCACTCCGTCGTGCGCAGCACGATCGCAGAGTCCTCGCCGGCCGCCTACTCCGGTTTTTGCGCCTTCCGTGCCCTCGTGCCGTCCGAGCGCGCTCCGGCCTTCGCCCGGCGCAACGCCCAGACACTCTGGATCGGGCCTGACCACCATCTGGTGCACTACCCCGTCTCGGCCGGACGGTTCGTGAACCTCGTCGCGTTCGCTCCCGCGGGGGACGATGCCGTCGAGTCCTGGACCGCGACCGCGACGGTGGAGGAGTTCCTGGCCGAGTTCGAAGGCTGGGACCGGAGGCTAACCGAGCTCATCCGGGCAGGTGGGACACCCGGACGGTGGGCCCTCCTGGACCGGGCACCGCTGCGGCGATGGAGCAAGGGCCCGGTGACCCTCCTCGGCGACGCGGCCCACCCGATGTTCCCCTTCTTCGCGCAAGGGGCGGCGCAGGCTATTGAGGACGCCGCCGTGCTCGCCCGCTGTCTAACCGACGACCTGGGCGATCCGGCCCGGGCTCTGCAGCACTACGAGACGCTGCGGATCCCCCGGACCAGCCGGTTGCAGGAAGTCAGCCATGCCCGGGCGTTCGTCAACCACCTGCCCGACGGGCCCGAACAACAGGCCCGCGACAAGTCCTTCGCCGACGCGGACCCCTTGGTGGCGAACGGCTGGATTTACGCGTACGACCCCGGGTGAGGCGGCGACCGCGCCGGCCGAGGAGGTCAGACGGTCCCGGCGATCGGCTACACGCCGGCCGCGACGAGTCGGATCGCCATGTATTGGCGCGCCGGCAGGGGGACCCGGAAGCTGCCCGAGTATGTGCCGGGCAGCGTTTCGACGGTCATGTTCCAGGTGTCGATCACGTCGACCGTCCAGACCGTGCCGGGCGCCATCGTGACGTCGCGATAGGAGGGCCGGTTGAAGCCGAAGTAGGCGATCAGGTAGCGCGATGCCACGCCGCCCCAAGGGGTGTCCCAGTCACTGGGCAGGGGGTCGAGCACACCGGTCGGTGATTCCTCGATGATCTGCTTGAGGAAGGCGATCCGATCCGGGCTCGAGCCGATGAGTTCGCCGCCTTTCGACCACCACAACTCTTCGCGGTCGTTGAGGTAGGTCTCCCCATGTCCCACGTAACCGCCGCGCACCGCGCCTTCCCAGAACCGCCGGGTCATCTCCTCACCCGTGATGTTGCCCCATCCTTGGTCGATGTCGCCTTCGTAGGCGCACTCATCGATGACGACGGGTTTGCCCCACTGCTCACGCCACTGGTCGGTGTTCTCGGCGGTGCGGTACACGTCGATGCGCTGCACACTCGCGTGGGTGATCCACGGCCGGCCGTAATCGTAGAAGCCGAAGCAGTTGTGGATCGAGAGCAGGTGCCCGACCGGGTCCTCCTCGACGACGATCGCGGCGAACCGCTCCCAGTCGTCGACGGTCTTCGAGAACAACAGGTCGTATTCGTTCGCGAGCGACCACCAGACATTCGGCAATGCCGACAATCGCCGGACCACGTGACGGACGTAGCGATCGTCCGCCGCGGTCCCCATGTCCGAGAAGCCCCAGCGATCGTAGGCGTGAAACAGGATGACGTCGGCTTCGACGCCGATCGCCGCGAGATCCGCGACCCGGCGCTCGAAGGCGCGGAAGTAGGCGGGGTTGAAGCGCGTGAAGTCCCACGTACCGTCGCTGTTCCGCTCGAACGGATGGAGCGGGGGCTCGTTGGCATTGAAAAGATACGACTTCGGGAAGATCCCCATCCGGATCTTGGTGAAGGGCGAGTCGGCAAGCGTACGCAAGGTCTGTTCCTGCAGCGCTTCGCTCTGGTGGGTCCAGGCGTACGCGGTCGTGCCGAGCGGCAGGTGACGCGTGCCGTCCGCGTACGAGAAGTGGTACCGGTCGGCGACCCGAACCGGCCCCCGGCCGGTACCGGCCGTCGCGGTGAGCTCCACGGTGACGCCGTCGAGGGAGGGCGTGGTCGCTTCCGTCGTGACGATCCAGCGTCCGGCCTGGTCGGGCAGCAGCCGGATGCGCCAGATCCCGTCGCCGTCGTAGAAGCCGCCGAGCCGGCGTGCCGACCCGTCGGGGGCGGTCACGCGTGCGGACAACTCGACGTCGACGAACGGATTGCCATGGCTCGGTCCGGCGAGTACGAGCTCCCAGGTCGCCCACACTTCGCCCGCGGCGGGTGCGGAGATCACTTCGGCCGAACCGCGAGGCGTGCCCGCCGGCTCGTAGCGGGGATCCGGCGCGATCTCCGGCGGATCGGAACGCACGCGCGGGTCACCGGCATCGAGTGCGGCAAGCTCGCGCCACAGGTCATCGAGCTGTGCGGAGGTGAGCCGGACGTGCGGGCCGGCGGCCGTGATGTCGCCGAGGGCGCGCCGGCGCAGTTGTACGAGCAGTGGCGAGTTCACGACCCCGGGCAACGTGCGCCGGATGATGTCGCGGGCCTCGGCGTGGTCGAGGATGTCGGCGAGCAGAGTGTGCGGCCCGAATCTCCGGTCGTTCATGCCGTGCCGCCCGAGGTGACGGTCCCGCCGGCGGGATCCTCAGGCACGTCGACGTCCCGAGCCGGTGCTGTACCGAGCAGCGACCACAGGTAGTCGAGATGCGCTGCCATGTCGATCGAGCGGTCGTACTGCCACTGCTGCTGGAGACCGTCCGCGACCGCGATGAGGATGCGGGACACCATCTCGGCGTCGAGCCCGGGCCGCAGTTCGCCTGCGTCCGCGGCGTGTCTGATGTCGGCGCGCACGTTTCCGGCGATCCGGCGGTAGCGCTCGCCGAAGTAGTCGTGTGCGGGGTGCTCCGGGTCGGTTCCTTCCTGGACCAGCGCCGAGTAGAGCTCCACGAGGCCGGGCACCTCGCTGTTGTGCCGGACGATGCGGGCGATGCGCGGTCCGGCGGCGTCGCTGTCCGCGAAGGAGGCGATGTCGCGTTCGTCGCGGCGACGGAGCACCTCGGTCAGGAGGTTCTCCTTCGAGCCGAAGTGATAGAGCAGCCCTGCCTTGGTGATGTTCGCCGCGTCGGCGATCTGCTGCAGGCTCGTGTTGCCGTAGCCGTTCGCGGCGATCAGCTCGAGCGCGGCGTCGAGAATCTCTCGGCGCTTCGCCCGCCCCTTCTCATAAGGGCCGGGGCTGTCATATGGGCCGGGGCGCGACGGTGTGGGCGTTTCCCTGTCGAGCAACGGAGTTCCCCTCATCTCAGGTCCGTGATCCCGGCCGTGCTGCTGGCAGCGTATCCGGCGCGGAACAATGCGTCGGCGGTGTCCCCGGGTACGTCGGGGAGGCTCAGCTCGACCGCGGCCATCGAGCGCGGCAAGTCGAACGGCAGTCGTCCCTCCGGCTCCGCGACGCCGAGGACGACGTCGAGCACCGCGCGATCGGAGGCGCCGAACTCGGCCAGCAAGGTGATCTCGGCGTCGAGGAACGGGGTGAGGACAGCGGGCCGGTCCAGCCCCACCACGAGAGCTGTCGGCGCCATCGCCGCGAGGTCGAGGATCCGGGCGATGTCGGCTTCAGCGAACTCGAGGCTGCCGGCGTGGAATCCGCTTTCCAGCATGTACGTGTCGCGGGCTTCCCACGGCGCCGCGATCCGGACCACGATCAGGTCGGCGTCGCGCGGGTCGTCGACGATGTCGGCGGCCCCTGCCGCAGCCGCCGCGTCGAGACCGTCGAGGTGGAGTCGCGCAGGCCGCACCGGCAACGCGTCGAGCGGGGTGAGCGCGACCATCGCCCGAGCCTGGGCGGCCAGCCCCTCCGCGACGAAGCCGGGCGCGCCGACGACGGTGGCGGCCTCGTCCTCGGAGACGAACGGATTGTCGAACAGTCCGAGGTCGAACTTCACCCCGAGCAGCCGGCGCGCGGACTCGTCGATCCGCGACTCGGGAATGTCGCCGCTTTCGACGAGGTCGATGAGGATCTCGACGCACTCCTCGCCGCCCATCTGGTCGCAGCCCGCCTCCACGATGCGACGTACGCGCTCGCGGGGCGTGAGCTGTTCAGCGCCCCAGGCCCGTGCGGGCAGCCTGCGGCTCCCGTCACGCGCCTGCGCATCGGTGACGAGTCCCCAGTCACTGCACACCACGCCGTCGTAGCCGAGACGCTCGCGCAGGAGGCCGGTGATGATCTGCCTGTTGAAGCCGAAGCCGATCTCCTCGATCGGCTCACCATGCAACTCGAGGCCCATCGGTATCCCGTAGTACGGCATGAGACCGGCGGTGCCGGCGGCCATCGCCGCGCGGAAGGGCGCGAGGTGCTCGTCGAAGCGGCCGCCTGGGTATATCTGCTCGCGCCCGTAGGGAAAGTGGGGGTCCTCGCCGTCGCGCTGCGGCCCGCCGCCGGGAAAGTGCTTCGTGATGCAGGCGACGCTGCGGGGACCGAGGGTCGCGCCCTGAAAACCCTCCACGTACGCGACGACGAGACGGCCGGCGAGTTCGCCGTCCTGGCCGAAGGTCGTGTACTGGCGTGCCCAGCGCGGCTCGGTCGCGAGGTCGACCGAGGGGTGCAGCGCAGCCCTGATGCCGACAGCGACGTACTCGCGCCGTGCGACGTCGCCGAATCGGCGGACGAGATCGGCGTCGCCTATTGCGGCGAAGCCGATCTGGTCGGGCCAGGCGGAGAAGTCGGCCGCCGCGAAGGAAGCGGCTGCGTTGTGCCCGAAACCGTGTCGCGGGTCGGTCGAAAGGGTGACGGGGATGCCGTGCGGGTTCTGCGCGGCGAGCTCCTGCACCGCGTTCTGCCAGCGCGCCATTGCGCGCGGCCCGGGCATTTCGATGACGTTGAGGTGCGTGATGAGCTTGCCGCCGACGAGGTCGGCGGCGCCCGCGCGGCCCGGTCGAATCGGCACGTTCGAGACCCGGCCGTCAGCGGTCGCGACCACCTGGGTGTGGAACATGAGGCCGGCCTTCTCGGCGAGCGAGAGGCGGGCCACGAGGTCGGCGACCCGCTCGGTGGTGGAGAGCCGTGGGTCCTCGTAGGGCTCCATCGTGCCGTTGCCGTTCAGGTCCCTGAAGCGCGTGCCGTCCTGTGCGGTCAGCGTGTCAGCGGCGACTGCCGACGAGGCAGCTGGCATGTGCGACTCCAATTTCTTGATCACGCGCGGACCCTGCATATATAACGCCATTGACATACTTACCACCGGTCAGTAGTTTTCCCAAATGTTGCTCACACGCCATTGTGAGAACGTAGGGAGCCAGCGCATGACCGTCCCCACGAACAGCTTCGACGGCTACGTCTCCGCCCCGTTCCGCCCGCTCATCGACGGCATGGCCGAACGGGGGGAGTTCGGCGACGACGACCTCCAGATCGCCGCCTACGCGGGCACGGAACTCGTGCTCGACATCGCGATCGGCCCTGGGATCACCCGCGAGAGCCTGCTCATCCCCTACTCGGTGTCGAAGAACACGATCGCCATGAGCATCGGCCTCCTCCTCGAACGCGGCCGGCTCGACCTCGACGCCCCCGTGGCGCGCTACTGGCCCGAGTTCGCCGCCGCCGGCAAAGCCGCGATCACCGTCCGCCAACTGCTCTCCCACCAGGCCGGACTGCCGCAGACCGTGCCCCGGCTGACCCGTGACGAACTCGCCGGCACCGTGCGCGGTGCCGAACTGCTCGCCGCGCAGCGCCCGCTCTGGCATCCCGGCTCGGCCTTCGGCTACCACGCCGTGACCATCGGCATCCTCGGCGCCGAGATCGTGCGCCGCATCACCGGCCGCACCCTCGGCGAGTTCTACGAGAAGGAGATCCGCGGGCCGCGCGGCCTCGACTTCTATCTAGGGCTTCCCGAGGAGCTCGAACCGCGCGCTCTCGACCTGCTGCCGATGCGCCCGGTCGCCGGCTCCGGCGGCCCGCCCTTTCCCCGCACGCCTGGCCAGCTCGGCGCCTACGTGATGGCCGCCGGCGCGCCCCCTGCGAGCGAAGACGAGCGTCGTCTCCAGGCCCGGCGCGACCGCGCCATCGGCATGCCGGCCGTGAGCGCGACCGCGTCCGCGCGCGGCATCGCGGCCCTCTTCGCGGAGAGCACTGTGGGCCTCACCAGCACACCCCTGCTCTCCGCCGACACCATCGCGCAACTGGCCCAACCTCAGGTGGCCGGCATCGACGAGGTGATCGGGATCGAGCGGCGCTACGGCATCGTCTTCCAGAAGCCCGTCCCGGGGCTCCACTTCGGCGGATTCCGTGCGTTCGGCCACGACGGCATGGGCGGCGCGCTCGGCTTCCACGATCCGGAAACCGCAATCAGTTTCGGGTACATCGTCCGCCGCATGCCGCCGCCGGGCGGCTGCGACGCCCGGGCGCTCCGCATCGCCCAGGCAATGCGGTCGATCGTCCGCCAAGCATGACTGCTCAGGTGCTGAGCAAGGACCCGCCACGCCGTCGCCGCCGCGCAACGGACTCAAGGGAGTATTCATGCACATCCGCACCGTCGTCGCAGCGGCCCTCGCTGTCGGCGTCACCATGAGTGCCGGCGCCTGCGCCGGCACCGAGCCGCAGAGCGCCAGCGGCGCTGCCACCAGCACGCTGACCCTCGGCAGCACCATCGCACCGCAGACGTTCGACCCTGCCGGGGTCGGCGACGCCAACTTCGTCCCCTACGCCCAGGCCGCCTACGACTCCCTCATCCTGCGCAAGCCGGACGGCACCTATGCCCCCATGCTGGCGGCCGACTGGAAGCTCGCTGAGGACAACAAGTCGATCACGCTCAACCTGCGCCCCAATGTCACCTTCAGTGATGGCGCTCCCTTCGACGCCGAGGCGGCGAAGGCGAACCTCGAACACTTCCACGCCGGCACCGGTCCGCTCTCGCGTGAGCTCGCCCTCCTCGATTCGGTCAAGGTCGTCGACGCGGACACCGTCACGCTGACCTACACCTCGCCGGATCCCGACATCCTCTACAACCTCGCGGACGCGGCCGGCCGCATGGCCAGCCCGGCCGCGCTCAAGAACCCGCAAAGCCTCGCCACGACCCCGGTCGGCTCGGGCCCCTACGTGCTCGACACCGCCGCGACGGTGCAGGGCTCGACGTACACCTTCACCGCGCGCAAGCAGTACTGGGACCCCCAACTGCAGAAGTTCGCCAAGGTCGTGTTCAAGATCTTCCCCGACGAGGTGTCGCTGCTGAACGCGCTCCAGAGCCGTCAGGTGGACGCCGCCAACCTCACCGGCGCCGACAACCGCAAGGCCGCCACGGCCGCGGGTATCAAACATCTGACTCCGGACAGCAACATCTCGTGGATAGGCACGATCTTCTACGACCGCACCGGTTCGATCGTCCCGGCCCTAGGGGACAAGCGGGTCCGCCGCGCGATAGCCATGTCGTTCAACGTGCCGCAGATCCGGAAAGCCTTGATGGCGGACACCGGCGTGCCGAACACGCAGATCTTCCGGCAGGCCTCCCCCGGATACGACGAAGCGCTCAACAACGCGTACGCCTACGACGTCGCCGACGCGAAGAAGCTCATGGCGGAGGCGGGTTACGCAGGCGGCTTCGACCTGACCCTGCCGATCAACGCGCTCACCACGCCCGCCGCGATGGAGAACTACAAGAACAGCCTCGGCGCCCTCGGCATTCGGGTCAAATTCGAGAACCTCGGCACGATCGCGCAAACCTTCGCGGGCCTGCAGAGCGGCAAGTACGCGATGGCCCCCGCGATCTTCGGCGCGGGCCCGACAGACTGGAAAGTGATCAACAACTACCTCGTCGAGAAGGCCGCCTGGAATCCGCTGCACACGACCGACCCCAAGTTGTCCCAGCTGATCGAGTCCTATCCGGCCGCTGCCGAGAAGGACCACGGCAAGATCATCGGTGAGATCAACAAGTTCCTCGTCGACAACGTCTGGTTCGACCCCTGGCTGTTCATCGAGGAGCAGTACTTCGTGGCCGGGCCCGTCAACGTGACGCTGCAGAAGGACCAGAACATTCCGTCGATCTACAACTACGCGCCCGCCGGCTAACAAGAAGCACCGTCTCCGGACGGGCCGGGGCTCGGTCCGCCCGGAGACGGTGCCGGAAAGGCAGTCAAGTTGTTGGCGTTCCTCGCGAAGAGAATCGGCGCGGGTCTGTCAGTGCTCCTGGTGGTCCCATCCCTCACGTTCCTGCTCATGTACGGCAATGCGGCGAACGCCGCGCGGCAGATCCTGGGCGAGAACGCGACGGCCGAGCAGATCGCCGCCAAGTCGGCCGCGCTTGGTGTCGACAGGCCGCTGTACGTCCAGTTCGTCGACTATGTGGGGCATCTCTCCGTGGGTGACCTCGGCCGCTCCTGGTTCTCGGCGGAGCCCGTGGGCTCCCTGCTCACCAGCCGGGCCACCGTCACCCTCACGGTCGTCATCGGCTCGATCCTGATCTCGACCCTGCTCGCCTTCGCCCTGGGCGTCGTCGCCGCACTCCGCCGGGGCGCCATTGACATCGCGCTTCAGGTGCTCGCGATCGTCGGCTTCGCGGTGCCGGGTTTCTGGCTCGCGCTGCTGCTCGTGTCGGGCCTCGCGCTGCAACTACGACTCTTTCCGGCGACGGGATTCGTCCCCTTCAGCGCCTCGCCCGGCCAGTGGCTGGCATCGATCACCTTGCCCATCGTCGCCCTCATGGTCGGCGCGGTCGCCGGCGTGGCGCAGCAGGTCCGCGGCGCCGTGATCGACGTCCTCGAACAGGATTACGTGCGGACGCTCCGGGCGCGCGGCCTGCCGTCCTGGCGGGTCGTCGTGCACGTCCTGCGTAACGCGAGCGCGCCGGCGCTGACGGTCGTCGCGCTCACCTTCATCGGCACGCTCAGCGGTGCGGTCTTCGTCGAGCGCATCTTCGCACTCCCCGGACTCGGCCTCGCCGCCACGAACGCGGCGGTCAACGGCGACGTACCGGTCATCATGGGCGTGGTCCTGGTGATGACCGCCATCGTCGTGCTGGTCAACCTCGTGGTCGAACTCGGCATCGGCCTGCTCAACCCGAAGGTGCGTCTTTCATGAGTCAGATGGTCACGATCCCGGCCCCCACAGCGGTTCCAGCACGGCGTGGTGTCATCGGCAAGGTGCTGCACGACCCGCTCGGGATCATCTCGCTGGTGGCCCTGCTGCTCATCCTGCTCGCGACCGTGCTGGCAACCGTGCTCGCCCCGCAGGACCCGGCCCGGTCATCGCTCGACGACATCTTCGCCCCGATCTCCGCCGCGCACCCGCTCGGCGGCGACAGCGCCGGCCGCGACCTGCTCTCCCGGCTTCTGTACGGCGCCCAGGTCAGCCTGCTCGGAGCGGCCATCGCCCTCCTCACCTCGCTCGTCATCGGACTGCCCGCAGGGCTCATCGCCGGTTACTACGGCCGGACCTTCGACTCGGTCACCTCCTGGACGTCCAACCTGCTCCAGGCGCTGCCTGCGATCATCGTCCTGCTGGCGCTGCGCACGGTGTTCGGCCCCTCCATCTGGACGTCAATGGTCATCTTCGGCGTCATGCTCGCGCCCGGAGCCTTCCGCCTGGTGCGCGCCACGGTGAGCGGGGTACGCAACGAGCTCTACATCGACGCCGCCCTGGTGTCCGGCCTGAGCGACTCAAGGATCATCGCCCGGCACATGCTTCGCGTCGTGCGGGGGCCGCTCATCATGCACAGCGCCATGGTGCTGGCGATCTGCATCAACATCCAGGCCGGGCTCGAGTTCCTCGGCTTCGGCGACCCGCAGACCGCCAGCTGGGGCTCCATGCTGAACGAGGGCTTCCTCAACATCTTCCAAGCTCCGCAGATGTTGTTCTGGCCCGGCCTCGCCCTCTTCATGACCTCTGCCGCCCTCGCGCTGTTCGCGAGCAGTCTGCGGGACGCCCTGCAGGCCGGCAGCGCCAAGCCGGTCCGGCGCCGCCGCCGCGTCGCGGCTCCCCCGGCCGGGAACGGGGCCGGGAACGCGGCGGCCCCGTCGGACGCGCTGCTCTCGGTCCGCGATCTGCGCGTCGCCTACAGCGGCGGCTCCGTCGAGGTCGTCCACGGAGTCTCGCTCGATGTCGCACGCGGCGAGATCGTCGGCCTCGTCGGCGAGTCCGGATCGGGCAAGACCCAAGTCGCGCTCTCGGTGCTCGACCTGCTGCCGACCGGCGGCGAGGTCACCTCCGGGGCGATCGCGCTCGCCGGCGAGCCGCTGCTCGGCCGCTCGGCGTCGTTCCTGCGCACCGTGCGCGGGCGCCGGATCGGCTACATCCCGCAGGAGCCGATGAGCAACCTCGACCCGTCGTTCCGGGTCGGCAACCAGCTGAGCGAAGCCGTCCGGGTGCACCTCGGACTCTCCCGCGCGGCGGCGCGTGACCGCGTGCTCGACCTGCTCGCACGGGTCGGCATCCCGGACCCGGCGCGCACGTACCGCGCCTTCCCGCACGAGATCTCCGGCGGTATGGCGCAACGAATCCTCATCGCCGGTGCCGTGTCATGTGATCCCGAACTGCTCATCGCCGACGAGCCGACCACGGCACTCGACGTCACGGTGCAGGCCGACATCCTCGACCTGCTTCGTGACCTGCAGCAGGAGAAAGGTCTCGGCGTGCTGTTCGTGACGCACAACTTCGGTGTCGTGGCCGACATCTGCGATCGTGTCCTCGTGATGCGGCAGGGCGAGATCGTCGAGGACGGGCCCGCCCAGGCGATCTTCGACACGCCGCAGCACGACTACACGCGGTCGCTGCTGGACTCGATGCTCGACGGGCGGCCGGCCCGGCTCGCCCGCGCGGAGGCTACGGGGGACTCTCGTGTCTGAATCGCTGCTTGAGGTTCGAGACCTCGTCGTCGAGTACCCGTCGAAGGGTTTCCGCTCGAAACCGTTCCGTGCCCTTCACGAGGTCTCGATCGACGTGAAACCCGGCGAGACCGTCGGCCTGGTCGGCGAGTCGGGCTCGGGCAAGACCACACTCGGCCGCGCCATTCTCGGCCTCGCCCCGGTGACCGCGGGCTCGATTCTGTTCGAGGGCCGGGAGATCGGGCATGCCTCGCGCCGTGAGCGTCGCGGGCTCGCGCGCGAGCTGCAGGTGGTCTTCCAGGATCCCTACACCTCGCTCAACCCGAGTATGACGGTCGGCGACATCCTCACCGAGCCGCTCTGGGTCACGGGCGTCAGGCGTCATGCCGCCAAGGCGCAGGTACGCGAACTCCTCGACAAGGTCCGGCTGCCGGAAGACGCCGTGGACCGCTATGCGCGGGAGTTCAGCGGCGGCCAGCGCCAGCGAGTCGCGATCGCCCGGGCACTCGCGCTGCGGCCGAAGCTCGTCGTCTGTGATGAGCCTGTGTCGGCTCTTGATCTGTCGACCCAGGCGACCGTGCTCGATCTGCTGATCGAGCTGCAGGAGTCGCTCGGTGTGGCCTACTTGTTCGTGTCGCACGACCTGGGCGTCGTGCGCTACATCAGCCATCGGGTGGCGGTGATGTATCGAGGGGAACTTGTCGAGGACGGGGATGGGGACGTCGTGACATCGAGCCCCGAGCATCCGTACACCCAGCGCCTCCTGCTCGCGGCGCCCATCCCGGATCCGCGTCGGCAGGAGGTCAATAGAGCCGACCGCCACCGCCTGCTCGCACAGCAGGTCGAGCAGAACGTGCAGGCGGGGCTTTAAGGGCAAGGTTGACACTGACCCTGCGTCGTGGGCCTGCGGCCCAGCCGCACCATCGTCTCCGTGAACCCGACCGGCCGCGACCCCAGCTCCGGGGCCACGGCCGGCGGCGCGGTGCTTCGGTCAGTGGCAGCGCATATCGAAGCCGGCTTCGTGACCTCCGTCAAAGAACTGCACGATGACGCCCTTGAACCCGTCCCGCCATGATCCGCTCGGGTTGACGTAGACGGTGCCGGAGAGTTCACCACCTGCGACCCCCTCGATCGCGGCGGACTCGTAGTACCGCCGGCTTCTCGTCGTTCTGCCACTCGGGGACCTTGAACACCAGGGCGTAGGCGACGATCGGGGCGAGGAGCGCCAGGCACACGAAGAACGGCCACCTGCTCCGCTGCTTCGGTAACGCCGCCGGGACTGTTTCGGTCAGCACCATGCCATCCTCCAGAACGCTCGTCGATGATCAGCATCTTCCAGGTGAGGCGCCGCGCCCGCTAGAGATCGTCCATTTACCGCACGCGCAGCACTTCGCCGAGCTTGACCCGGGCGCCCGTCCGCAGCACCGCCCGCTCGTACACCTTCGCGCCGAAGGCCAGCACCGCCACCACCGCCACCACCATGCCGGCCATGGAGGCCCCCACCTGCCACAGCGGCACCTCGGTCGCGGCCATCCGGACCGGCATGATCATCGAGGAGAACGGCGGCACGTACGACATGACCGTGGCCAGCGTGCCGGTGGGCTCGTTGGTGGCGTAGAAGGCCACGAAGTACGTGACCATGACCGTCATGATCAGGGGCGTCAGCACGGTGTTCACCTCCTCCTGGCGCGAGACCAGCGAGGCGAACGCGGCCGACAGGGTGGCGAAGAAGGCGTACCCGAGCACGAACCAGACCAGCACCCCGGCCACCAGCCCCGGGACGCCGGGCGGGAAGTCGGCGGCGACCCCGGAGGCCACGGCCGCGCCGAGGCCGACGACCAGGATCGTGACCAGGTTGATCAGGCCGAGCACGCCCAGCCCGAGGATCTTGCCGCCGAGCAACTGCCACGGCCGCAGCGTGGAGAGCAGGATCTCCACGATCCTGCTGCCCTTCTCCTCCACCACGCCCATGGCCACCATCGAGACCTGGCCGATGAGCAGCATGAAGAGCACGACGACGAGCACCACCGCGATCCCGGTCCGTGCGGAGTCGTAGCGGGCGTCGGCGCGCACGGACTCCATCTGCAGCGGCGGGATGGACACGCCGACCGCGCCGAGCCGCACCTCCCGGTTGACGCTCTGCAGGAGCACCCCGAGCTCGTCGTTGATATCGCCGTCGGTGAGCACCTTCGTGCCGTTGACCAGCACCGCGTCCACGTCGCCGTCGAGCACGGCCTGCTTGGCCGCGGCTTCGCCGGGGAACGATCGCCACTCGAACTTCGCCTCCGGCGCGGCCGCCTGCAGCGGCAACGGCTGGGAGTTGACGGTGCCGAGAGTGTAGGAGTCGGGGCGGTCCAGCACCTTGGGCGCGAAGGAGATCGCCGCCACCAGCACGGCCGTGATGACGAGGCCGATGACGAACGCCTTCGTGCGGATCTGCGTCACGATCTCGCGGCGGGCGACCAGCATCAACCCGTTCACGCCACGGCCTCCTTGAAGATCTCGGTGAGGGTCGGCTGGTCGTGGCCGAAGTGCTCGACGTGGCCTGCCTTGACGGCGCGGCGCAGGATCTCCTGGCCGTCGCCCTCGGTCGTACGCAGGATGTGCTGATCGCCGCGTACGGTGACCGTGCCCGGCAGCCCATCGGCCCAGCCGGGGGCGGGGTCGCGGACGACCACGCGCAGCGTGTCGCCTTCGGCCGCGCGCAAGCCGGCCACCGTGCCCGTGGCCACCATCCGGCCGGCGGAGACGATGCCGACCGAGTCGCACAGCCGCTCGACCAGTTCCAGCTGGTGGCTGGAGAAGATCACCGGAACGCCACCCCTGCACCGCTCCTGCAGCGCCGTGGCCAGCGCGTCCACCGCGATCGGGTCGAGCCCCGAGAACGGCTCATCCAGCACCAGCACCTGGGGGTCGTGCACCAGCGCCACCGCCAGCTGCACACGCTGCTGGTTGCCCAGTGAGAGCGCCTGCACCGCGTCGTTCCTGCGCTCGGCCACGCCCAGCCGCTCCATGAGGTCCTCGGTGGCCTTCTCGGCGGTCGCGGCGCTCATCCCGTGCAGGCGGCCGAAGTATTCGATCTGCTCGGCGACCCGCATCTTCTGGTAGAGACCGCGCTCCTCCGGCATGTAGCCGAAGCGGCGCCGGTCGTCGTAGCCGAGCAAGCGGCCCTGCCAGCTCACCGAGCCGGAATCGGCCTGGAGCACACCCATCACGATGCGCATGGTCGTCGTCTTGCCCGCGCCGTTCGCGCCGACGAACCCGAACATCTCCCCCGGCCGTACGACGAAACTGATCCCATCCAGGGCGAGCTTGCCGTCGGGAGCGTCGGGACCGCCCGCGAAGCGCTTGCGTAACTCGCTGATCTCCAGCATCAGATCCTCTCCTTCATCATGGGGCAAAACGTGGTTTCCGAGCCGTTCGCCCTGGTAGTCGCGGAAATCGTGTGCTCGATGGCGCGGGGCCGGGCCGGCGCTTCGACTGACGTGGTCAAGTGATCTCCTCCGAGAGCCGGCGGTGGGAGCCGCCGTGATTCGTCGTGTCAGCCCGCTCCGTACGACGACCTGGCCGCCTCGACGCTCTTGCGCAATGCGGTCGCGATCGGCTCAATGGGCGCGGACAGCTGCTGGATCCGGTCCCGGCGCAGACGCGTCTCGCGCCAGGAGGGGACCACCGTCTTGAGCTGGGCCGCCGTGGCCAGCGCCGCCAGGACGCGGACGTCCTCGTCCAGGTGCCCGACCGGCTGGCCGCCGCGGATGACCCGGCTGACGCGCTCGGCCAGCCTGCGCGACAGGTACGCCTTGCGCAGCGTGATCCGCTCGACCGGGAACAGCAGGATCCGGCGCCGCTCCACGCTGATCAGCCGGGCGGCCGCCAGCTCGTCGCGTACCACGCGGACCGCCTTGCCGCTGTCCTTGTCCACCCACCGCCGCCATGAGCGGGGCGGCGAGTTCGAGATCTGCTCCCAGACCACGGCCCGCAGGGAACCCGGCTCGGCGGCCGGGGCGGTGAGAGCTCGCGCCTTGCCCGACTCGTCCGCCAGGTTGCCCGCCAGCAGCAGCTCGGCGAGGGTGGCCGCGCGCAACAGGTAGCCCAGCTCGCTCCGCTGAGTCAGCTTCTCCTTCCGCAGGTCGAAGGCCAGCAGGAAGGCCGATCGGGTCAGTGACTCACCCTGCTTCACTTGCGTCTCCATCCGCCCGCTCCTCTTCTTCCTGGTATGTGTCGTCCCCGGTGTCGTCCTCTGGCGCCTTCCTCGGCCGTCCGCGTGGGCGCATCCGCCCCACCCCGTCGGGCAGGCGTCCGGCCTCGGAGAGGGCCCTGCGCAGCAGGAACTCGATCTGGGAGTTCGTGCTGCGCAGCTCGTCGGACGCCCACCTGGCCAGCGCGTCGTGAACCACCGGGTCAAGCCGCAGCAGGATCTTCTTCCGCTCCACGGTGATTACTGGTAGAGCGTGCCCGTGTTGATCACGGGCTGGGTGTCGCGGTCACCGACCAGAACCACGAGCAGGTTGCTCACCATGGCCGCCTTGCGCTCCTCGTCCAGCTCGACCACGTCGTGCTCGGCGAGCCTGGCCAGGGCCATCTCCACCATGCCGACCGCCCCCTCGACGATCCGCTGCCGGGCCGCCACCACTGCGCCCGCCTGCTGGCGGCGCAGCATGGCGTGGGCGATCTCGGGCGCGTACGCCAGGTGGATGATGCGGGACTCGATGACCTTCACCCCGGCGGACGACACCCTGGCCGCGATCTCCGTGGACAGCCGTTCGTTGATCTCGTCGGCGTTGTCGCGCAGGGACAGCCTGGGCTCGCCGTGCGCGTCGTACGGATAGCTGCCCGCGATGTGCCGCACGGCCGTCTCCGCCTGGATGGCCACGAACTCCACGAAGTCGTCCACCTCGAAGACCGCCCGCGCGGTGTCCTGCACCTGCCAGACCACCACGGTCGCGATCTGGATCGGGTTGCCGTCCGCGTCGTTGACCTTCGTCCTGCCCGTCTCGTGGTTGCGGATCCTCGTGGACACCCGCCGGCGCACCGTGATCGGGTTGACCCACTGGAAGCCGGGGGTGCGCAGGGTGCCGACGTACCGGCCGAGCAACTGCACCACCCTGGCCTCGCCCGGCGCCACCGCGGTGAGGCCGAAGTACATGAAGAACCCGAACAGGATCATCAGGATGCTCACGATGACCGCCCACATGCCGCCCTGCCCGGCCCCCGAGGCGAGCATGACGATTCCCGTGACGAGCAGCGCGATTCCGGCCAGGACCAGCGCCGTCGCCACCCCCAGCATCACGAACCCGTTGGCCGCCCGAACCGGCTGCTCGCTCGTCTGCGGTGCGGGCATGTCCACGACGGCGGCCTCAAGTGCGGCCCCGCCCGATGTGTTCGCCATCGTCCGTCCCTTCTCCATGACTTCATTTCGCTATCAAAGTGATATCACTTTTTCGGCGACTGCGACAGACCCCGGTTCTCAGGGCACCGGCTGGACACCGGACGAGCTCCGGGTCACTCGGCAATGACGCGGGACACATCCGCGCACTTGTGATCCGACCGGTCCACGCGGTACAAACGTCCGACACCTTTCCGGACCTTGATACGAACCTCCGGTCCCGAGAGAGCGCTCTCTCCCGGTCTGGCGGTGTCCGACCAGAGGTCGAAGGATCTCATCCACCTCCGACGTCCACAGTCCATGGAGCGCTGCACCCGCAGCGGAAAGGACGAACCGTATGACGACCCAGCCTCCCGGCGACGGGGGTCTCACGAGGCGGCGCCCCGGTCTGCAGATCGCCCGGGCGTTGACGTTCGGTCTCGTGCTGGCGACCGCCGTCACGATGGCGGGAACGGCCGCCTCCGCCGCATCGCCGGCCCACGGCGCCCCCGATCTCGGGCCGAACGTCACCGTCTTCGATCCGAGCATGCCGGTCAGCGAAATCCAGGCGACCCTCGACGCGGCACACACCGCTCAGGTCGACAACGAGATGGGCGCCACGCGCCACGCCTACCTCTTCAAGCCCGGCACGTACGGCACAGCCGAGCACCCCCTCCAGATCAAGGTCGGCTACTACACCGAGATCGCCGGCCTGGGCGCCTCACCCACCGACGTCGTCATCAACGGCAAGGTCGAGGTCTACAACCGCTGCCTGGCGGACGGCGGAACCGGCAACTGCCTGGCGCTCGTCAACTTCTGGCGCACCCTGTCCAACCTGTCGATCAACGTCAACGCGGCCGGCCAGGACGGCTGCAGGTCGTCGGCGAACTTCTGGGCCGTCTCCCAGGCGGTGTCCCTGCGCCGTCTCAACATCAGCGGCGGCAACCTGTCGCTGATGGACTACTGCACCGCCGGCCCGCAGTACGCCAGCGGCGGCTTCATCGCCGACTCCAAGCTGCCGTCCGTCACGAACGGATCGCAACAGCAGTGGCTGACCCGCAACAGCGAGGTCGCCGGTTGGTCGAACGGGGTGTGGAACCAGGTCTTCGCGGGCGTCGTGGGCGCACCGGACGAGGCAGGGTTCCCGAATCCGCCGTACACGACGCTCGACGCCACTCCCGTCAGCCGGGAGAAGCCCTACCTGTACGCCGACGCGCAGGGCAGGTACAAGGTCCGCGTGCCCGCCGCCCGGAAGGACACGCGGGGCATCTCGTGGGCCGACGGCATGACGCCGGGCCGTACGCTGCCGATCACCGACTTCTTCGTCGCGAAGCCGTCGGATTCGGTGCAGGTCATCAACAACCAGCTCGCGCGCGGCAAGCACCTGCTGCTCACGCCCGGCCTGTACGACATCGCGCGGAGCATCGAGATCAAGCGCCCGAACACGGTCGTCCTGGGTCTCGGGCACGCCACGCTCACCGCCGTCCGCGGCTCGACCCCGCTCGACGTCGCGGACGTCCCCGGCGTCGTCGTCGCCGGCGTGACCGTCGACGCTGGTCTCGAGAAGTCGCCGGTCCTGCTGAGGGTGGGCAAGAAGCACGGGAAGCGCTGGAGCTCGCCGGACAACCCGACGACTCTGTCCGACGTGTACTTCCGGGTCGGCGGGCCGCATGTCGGCAAGACCGACATCGCGCTCGAGGTCAACAGCGACAACGTGCTCATCGACCACGCCTGGGTGTGGCGCGCCGACCACGGTGCCGAGGGCTTCACCGACACCCAGCGCTGGAACACCAACCTCGGCCGCAACGGCGCCGTCGTCAACGGCGACCACGTGACCGCGACCGGCCTGTTCGTCGAGCACTTCCAGCAGTACAACACCGTCTGGAACGGCGACGACGGCACGACGATCCTGTACCAGAACGAGCTGCCGTACGACCCGCCGGCCCAGGCCGACTGGATGAACGGCGACGTCGAGGGGTGGGCCGGCTACAAGGTCGGCAACCGCGTGAAGACGCACGACCTCTACGGCGGCGGGGTCTACGTCTTCAACCAGAACAACCCGCAGATCCACACCGAGAACGGCTTCGAAGTCCCGCAGACCCCGGGCGTCAAGCTGCACCACATCATGACCGTCAACCTCAGCGCCGGGACGATCGACCACGTCGTCAACGGCGTGGGCGATGCGGCCGACACGACCAAGATCGGTGCGCCGGTGTACGTCGTGGACCACCCGGCCCCGTAGGGCCCGCCCCGGTGGGCCGGAGTCTCCGGGCTCCGGCCCACGCACGCGAGGATCGTCCCTGTACGGAGACCGAGAGGCACCTAAGATTCTAGCATCGCTAGAATCTTTATCACTGATCTGCTAGCGTCGCCATCGTAGATAGCGATGCTAGAAATTGGAGTAGATCAGTGCTTGCCCCCTTCGCCTACGGCCTGGCTGTCGTCCTCACCCTGTTCGTCATCTTCATCGGCGCCCGATTCCTGCTGTCCCCGAAGGTCGCGGCCGCCGGCTACGGCGTGCCCGCCAAGCAGGACGGCGACGCCGCCTACCTGACCATCAAAGGCCTGCGTGACCTCACCTCCGGCCTCGTCGGCCTGGCGCTGCTCGCCTTCGCCGATGCCGACGCGGTGGCCTGGTTCATGCTGGTGGTCGCCCTTGTCCCCATCGGCGACACCCTCATCGTCCTGCGCCACGGCGGCACCAAGGCCGTAGCCTTCGGCATCCACTTCGCCACGGCGGTCATCATCCTCATCAGCGCCGCCCTCCTTTTCGCCGTCTGAACCGCGTGACCCTCGCCACCGCCCCTGTCCCGCAGCTACACGCCGACCGGCCTGGGCCGGGAACCGAGCGAGGCGATCTCGCCGCTCAGCCGCCGGCCGGAGGAATGGGCACGACGCTGACGGAAGGAGTTCGCCTCGGACGACGGCGACATCACCGGTTCAGCGCAGGGTGGCGGTGAAGGTGCGGCCGTGGGCGTGGCGGGTCGTCGCCTGGATCAGGGTGCCGCCCGGCACGCGTCGTACCGTCACCCCCTCGTCGGCCGCGGCGAGGCGAAGGGACGCGCCATGGAGGACGACGGAGACGCGGTCGCGTTTCATCGTGGGGTCGGACAGGGCGACGACCGTGCGCTCGCCGGACTGGACGATGACCGAGGCGGGGCCGTCGATGAGCAGGCGCTCGACGTGGCGCGGGCCTGCGGAGAAGACGTTGGCGGCGACGATCCCGGGAGTCTTGTGCTTGATCGCCTGCACGTGTCGGTCGTTGGCCAGGACGGTCAGCGGTCCGTGCGCGTAGCCGCGCAGGCGGGTCTCCGTCGCGTTCGGGACCAGGGCGTAGGCGAGGGCGGGGACGCGGCCGGTGGCGGGATGGGCGATCGAGGCGGTGAAGACGTTCTTGGTCACGCCGGTGTCGGGGTTGGCCGTGCGCACGACTCTGCGGCTGCGGGTCACCGTCTCCAACCCGGCCGCGACGGGCTGCCGGGTGAGGAAGGCGTAGCCGATCGCGGTACGGCGGGTGCCGTTGGCGTAGCGCAGCCAGCGCGGCGGCGTGGTGTCCCCCGCCTGCCAGGCCCCGCCGTTCCAGCCCTCGCCGGTGAGCGCGACCGTGTCGCCGGGAGCGGCGATGCGGCTGTCCACGGTGGTCACCGCGTCGCGGCCGCCCTGACCCGAGACGCCCGCGGCGAGCACCACGATCTCGTCGTCGAGCATGAACCAGGACTTGGTGGCGCGGGCGTTCCGGTAGGCGACGAAGTCGTCGGGCAGGATGCCCGCCTGTTTGGCCGTGTAGGCGGCGTCGTCCGACTGCACCATGCCGGCCGCGCCGTACGCGCCGAGCGTCGCGCCGCCGGAGAAGGTGTTCCCGGCACGCGGGAAGTACACGTAGGTGTTCTGGGACTCCGAGGACGAGGTGAAGTTCAGCGGATGGCCCGGGTTCTCGTACCAGAACCGGCCGTACAACTCGGGCACCGTCCGCCGCTCCTCCACCGGCGCGGTGACCCCGGCCAGCCGGTACGGCGAGACGGCCGTGTAGTAGTCGACGCCGAAGACCTCGCGCTGGTCCTCGCCCGTGAGATAGAGGTAGTAGGCGCCGTCGCCCTGGAACCAGGGCATGAGGTTCTCGCCGTTCATGTACTCGTATTTGCTGATCCGGTCTGAACTTCGCGCCAGGGCGAAGGCGTAGCCGGGGCGCCGGTGGACGGTCCGGTCCATGGCGTTGAACGCCACGCTGCGCTCGGGCGGGTTCAGGTCGGCGGACGGGATGGCGGCATCGGCGCGGATGGCCGCGTAGCGGGCGATGCTGACCGGGGAGACGAAGGCGGCCGTGTCTGCGGCCGGCAGGAACTTGACGTATTTCTTCAGGGCGAGAGCGCCGGCCGCCTCGACGTGCTCCGCCAGGTCGGCGATGGCCTCCACGATCACCCCGACGTCGGCGTAGCCGGTCGTGGTGCGCGAGACCGCCCGCCCCTTGACGATCTCCATCATCCACCCCTCGAAGATCAGCGGGGCGAAGCCGTCGGTGATCCAGCGGTGCACCACGCCGGGCAGGCCCTCGGATGCAGCGTCGCTGGTCGCGCCTTCGAGCATCTTGAGGGTCTGGACGACGCGGGTCAGCAGGGCGCGGCCGTAGGAGCCGGTGTAGGCGACCGAGTGGTGCTGGATGAAGGAGCCGTCGCGGTAGTAGCCGTCGGTGACCCCGTGCTGGAGGTTGTAGGGGTCGATCGTGGCGAAGACCGTGGCCTGGTCGGCGATGGCCTTGGCGACGCGGGCGTCGTCGCCGGTGAGCGCGCCCTGCAGGATCCGGTTGGCGGTGATGTCGGCCAGGTTGGCCCCGGTGTGGAACCGCGAGTCGAGGTCGACGTCGCCGTTCTTGCCGTTGCGCAGGTAGGCGTCCATCGAGGCGATGTACGTCGCCGTCAGGTCGGGCCGTTCCTCCCGCACCCGTTCGGCCAGCAGGGCCAAGGTCCTGCTCACGTGGGTGGAGATGCCGATCTCCCAGTTGTGCCAGTTGCCGTAGTAGCCCTTCGACTGGTCGCCGTAGTAGCGCTCGTGCAACCACAGCAGACCGTCGGCGACCCGCCGCTGGACGGCGGGGTCATCGACGAGTTCGCCACCCGGCGTGCGGGTGGCCAGCGCGATCTCGTACAGGTACTGGTAGGCCAGCCGGAGGTTGGCGTCGTCGGTGCCGAGCTTCAGCCCGGAGAACAGCTCGCCGTCACCCGCCTGGTCCATGGCGGTCAGCCGTTGGAAGGCGGTCCTGACGATCGCCGCGAGCTTGCCGGCGACCTCGGGGCGGGCATTGACGTCCGGAGTCCCGGCGAAGGTGGCCACGGTGTTGGCGAGCAGCCGCGCGTGATCGATGCCCGCCGCGGCACGCGAGGGGGAGGCTACGGCGAGCAGACCGGCGGCGGGAAGCAGGGAGAGAACCTGGCGACGAGACATGTGCGGCACGACGAACTCCAGGCCGTTGGAGGATATGCCGGGCTCACCTTACATGATCTATTTTGGTCAGCCCAGGCATTCGCACGGCTCTCCGGCGGGGTTCGACCAGGCCTCAAGTCGCGTCCCGGAGCAGCAGGGCCGCTTGCACCCGGTTCGTGCAGTTCAGCTTGGCGAGGATGCGGCTGACGTAGGTTTTGACGGTGGCCTCGGTCATGTGGACGCGCCGCGCGACCTCGGCGTTGGACAGGCCCTGCGCGACCAGGGCGAGGATGTCGGCTTCGCGAGCCGTGAGGGCGGCCAGCCGGCGGGCGGCGTCGCGTCCGCGCTCGTCGTCGCCCGGGGCCGCCATGTCGAGCACCTGCCGCGCCACAGCCGGCGACAGGTACGCCTGCCCGGCATGAGCGGCACGGACCGCGCGGATCAGCTCGTCCGGGGTGCACGTCTTCAGCACGAACCCGGACACGCCTCGCCGCACCGCTCGCCGTACGTTGTCCTCATCGCCGAAGGCGGTGAGCATCACCACGCGCGGCCCGGTCAGTTCGGCGGCGGCGGCCAGGCCGTCCATCACCGGCATCGAGATGTCCAGGAGCGCGACGTCGACGCGGTGCCGGCGGGCGGCCTGCACCGCCTCGCGTCCGTCACGCGCGACGGCCACCACCTCGATGTCCCCGGCCGACTCCAGGACGGTACGGATGCCGGTGGTGATGAGGGGCTCGTCGTCGGCGATCAAAATCTTGATCACGTGGCGGCCCCCGCGAGGGCCGGCACCAGCGGGAGCATCGCGACGAGCCGGAACTCGCGCGATCCCGGGTGGACCCGCAGCAGGCCCCCGGCCGCGGCGACGCGTTCCGTCAGCCCGCGCAGGCCGCTCCCGCTCCCGCCGCCGGCGGACGGGGAACGGCGGGACACCGGGTTCGCCACCGAGATCAGGAGAGCGTCGGGCTGCCAGTCGAGTGACACGGTGATCGGCTCGCCCGACGCGTGCTTGACCGCGTTGGTCAGCCCTTCCTGCACGACCCGATAGGCGGCGTGGGACGCCCCCGGATCCATGAGCGGAACGGCCTCGCCGCGCGTCTCGATCGTGACCGAGGCACCCGCCGCACGGGATCGTGCGACGAGGTCGTCGATCTCCTCGAGGCCGTGGGCGTCATGTCTGCGCAGCGCGTTGACCACCTCGTGCAGTTCGGCCGCGGCGGCACGGGCGGTGTCCGCGAGGCCGCGCACCGCCCGCTGCCGGTCTGACGGCAAAGGGGCCACTTCAAGCGCGGCGGCCTGCACGGACACCAGGCTGAGCAGGTGACCGAGCGAGTCGTGCATGTCATGGGCGATGCGCAGCCGCTCGCGTAGCCGTTCCTGCTCGGCGATGAGGGCCCTCTCCCGCCGCAGGTGCTCGCGCTGCTCGGCCACGTACCGGCCGACGAGCAACGGCAGCGCGGTCAGCACGACGACGCGGGCCAAGCTGATCCACGGTTCCTCAGCGCCGGGGGATCGTTGCACGGCCAGCAGGAGGACGCACACATATGCGCTGAGGGCGCCTGCCGTCACCACCAGATCTCTGCGTGCTGAGATGCGGTGCCCCGCCTGGAAGCCGGTGCAGGTCAGCAGGGCCAGCGACCCTCCGGTGAGCACCGCCAGCGCCAGCGCCGCGAGGAAGGCGGCGAACGGCAGGCGGTTCATCGCCGCCATGGCGAGCGCCACCGCCCCGGCGTACGCGGCCAGCAGCCAGCCTTGCGTCCCGTCCAACCACAGCAGCGCCGTATCCGCGACCACGACCGCGGCGACAAGCGCATATCTGGACATAGGGCTCACCCTACTCATTGCCTCCACAGTCAACTTTGGTGAACAGAAATCGATGACTTTCGCGGGCAGACCGCACCCTGAGCGCGCTCTTAGCGTTCTCCGCATGCTCAAAGCACTCATGGCGCTGGCCGTCCTCGCGACACCTCTCAGCGCCCAGACCTCGCAGCCGTCCCTCAAGTGGAGTGCCTGTCCCATCGCGGACGCGCCCGAGCTCCAGTGCGCGGACCTGCCCGTCGCCGTGTCGCCCAAGAGCGACCGTACGATCACCCTCAAGGTGGCCCGCCTGCCCGCCACCGGCACGAAGAGGGGGTCCGTGATGGTCAACTTCGGCGGCCCTCAGGGGTACCAGATCGCCTCGCTGGGTTCACGCACCCAGATCTTCGACAAGATCAGGGCGTCGATGGATGTCGTGACGTGGGACCCGCGAGGCTACCCCGGGCTCAGCAGCGCGGTGCTGAAGTGCGACTGGGGCTTTGTGCGCACGCCGCCGTTTCCCGCCGACCAGGCCGGCTTCGACCAAATCGCCGCGGCCAACAAGGCCAGGGCCGACAAGTGCCGCGACACCGACCCCGAACTCTTCGATCACATGGACTCGGCCGCCGACGCCAGAGACGCCGATGCCATCCGCAAAGCGCTCGGCGAGAACAAGATGAACTTCCTCGGCCTGTCGTACGGCGGAACGATCGCGCAGTCCTACGCCCGGCTGTTCCCCCATCGTGTGCGCACGATGTACATCGACGGCACCAAGAACCACAGCCTCCGCGACTGGGAACGGGAACTCGACACCATAGCCCGCGAGACCGAGCGCTTCATGGACCGGTTCTTCGCGTGGGCGCCCGCCGGGACGGAGAAACGCTGGCAGGCGCTGATCGCCGAGGCGAACCGCGAGCCGATCCCCGCCCCGAAGGTCGACGCCCGCTTCGACGGCACGCAGTTGCAGGCGATCGCGTTCCTGAAGCTCCGACCCGGTCCTGCAGCCTGGGGCGACTTCACGGCGGCCATCACGGCGGCCGAGGCCGGCGACGCTTCGGGCTTCGCGCTGTCGAGCCGCCAGCCCTACCCCGGCGCCCCGGGCGGCGGGTACAAGGAGTGCCTGGACCTCCCGCGCCCCGCCCATCAGCGGGACGTCGCGCGCACGGTCAAGCGGCTGCGCGCCATCGCCCCCAACACCGGCGCCTCCTTCGGACTCGCCTGGCACCTGCCGCTCACCTGCGCCGGCTGGCCGACCCCGGTGACCAACCCGCCCACACCGATGCCCCGTACGCTGCCGCCGTTCCTGGGCGCCGGCACCTGGCAGGACCATGACTCCACCCGCCGGGTGGTCGAGCAGATCCCCGGCAGCCGCACGATCGAACACGACGGCCCGGGCCACAACCTCTTCGGCGCGATGGCCAACCCCTGCGTCATCGGCCACGTCAGCAGATACGTCACCGAGCGCCGGCTGCCGCCGGAGGGAACCACATGCCCTTGATCCGGCAAGAGGGGAGCCGCCGCGGAAAACGCCGGTGGATCGCGGTCGCCGTCATCGCGGTCCTCCTCACCGGCGCCGCGGCAGTGACAGCGATCTGGTTCCCCTCCGTCGCGGCCACCGCCTGCCCCGGCTGTTACGGTCTGGAGCGGCTCCGGCCGGGCCTGTACGTGGAACCCGGCCTGCCGCAGGCACGACGCCGGCACGTTGCCGAGGTCGTCGAGCAGGCGAACAAGCGGGTGAGTGACTTCTTCGGAGGACTGAAAAGCTCACCGGACGTCCTGGTGTGCTTGTCCGAGGACTGTTACCGCAGGATCGGCGGCGGCCGTGAACGCGGCATCGCCGTACTGAACCGGTCGGTGATGTTGTCCCCGCGCGGCGTCGATCCCGTGATCGCCTCGCACGAACTGACCCACGTGGAACTCCACGCCCGTCTCGGGGGCGCCGAGGTCCCGCAGTGGTTCGATGAGGGTCTCGCCGTCCTGGTCAGCGACGATCCCCGATACCTCGCCCCGACCGGCGACCGCTGCCTGATCGACTCCCGCCGGCCCCTCCCGGCCACGCTCGCCGACTGGCTGCGCGCGGCATCGGCGGATTCCCAGCTGTACGCCGAGGCCGCCTGCCAGGTGAGCCGCTGGGCGGAGGCGAACGGCGGGCGAGGGGCCGTACGTGCCCTCATGCCGTGAACGTCCCGCACCGATGACACCAGCCGGGACAAATGTTGACTAAGCCACTTTCCTGACGGTTAATCGAGGAGAGTGTGCCGCTTTCAACGGGGGAAGCGGCTGTTCATGGCCATGGGGGAAACATGACCAGGAGTCTTGTCGGCATGCTCTTAGCGGCCACCGCCGCGACCGGCGTCGTCGCGGTGACGCCGGCGGCGGCCTCGGCGTCCACGGCAGCGCAGAGCTCCCTGGGAACAGGCACGACAGCTCGCCCGCACCTGCTCCACTACAAGATTTACTTCGGCAAGTGCGAGGACACCTGCCGCATCAAGGTCCGGATCAAGAACCTCACCCGCAAGAGGCTCTACGACGTCAGCCTGAACGCCCGGCTCTGGGTCAACGGCACGAAGGTCGGGGCCTGCTACGACTACGTCGGCGGCATCCGCCCCAAGGGAGTCCGCTGGGCCGGCTGCACCGTACGGTCGGCGAAACTCACCCGCCTGTGGAACCGCTACCTCGACGGCCGGATCGACTTCAACACCAGGGCCAGGACCAGCGTCCACTACGAGTACTACAGGTGACCGGAAAGGCCAGGGGCTGCGGCTGTCAGAGTCCGAGATCGTCCAGTTCCTTCAGCAGCGCGGCCTTGGAGTCCTGCGGCGGAGAGGCCGGCGCCGGACGGGGACGGGCGCGGTCGCGGTCGCGGTGGCGGTCGCGGTGGCGGTCGCGGAACACCCAGCCACCCAGCAGGCCGGCGAGGAAGCCGGACAAGTGAGCCTGCCAGCCGACGCCCTCCTGGGGCAGCAGGCCGGTGAACTGGTAGGCGAAGCACAGGGCCATGACCACGCCTACCACGATGTCGATCAGGTGCCGGTCGAATATGCCGCGCACCAGGACGTACCCGAAGTAGCCGAAGACGACGCCGCTCGCGCCCGCGCCCACGCTCAGCGGGCTGGCGGTGAACCAGGCGCCGAGGCCGCTGACCACGATGATGAGTCCCGTCACGCCGAGGAACTTGGCGACGCCCCGATAGGCGGACAGGAAGCCGAAGACGAACAGCGGCCCCGAGTTGGCTTCGATGTGTGCCCAGCTCCAGTGCAGGAACGGCGCCGAGGCGATGTCGGGCAGGCTGTCGGGGCTCCATGGCCGGAGACCGTACTGGTAGCTCAGCGCGTAGCCCGACGCCCAGTTGACGATCTGTACTGTCCAGATGACGGCCAGGAATCCGACCATCACCCAGAAGGCCTTGCGGGCTTCCGCGATCATGATCTCGGCTGTACGACCTTTGACCTCCACCCGGATCCTCCTGGTTTGTGGGTGTCCTGCAGGCGGGAACCAGTATCGGGACAAAAGATCACGGATGGAGCAGCAATAGACCGTTCTGACGGCAGCCGGGTCGGCCATCCCACGCCGTGGAGGCTGCGGGAGAGCCGGTCCCCCGGGTCCTGGCGCTGAGAGCCGTCAAGTCCTGGCCTCGCCTCGGCCCGCCGTCAGCGGTGATCCAGTTCGGTGGCGCCGTCGATGGACTCCCGGATGATGTCGGCGTGCCCGGCGTGCCGCGCGGTCTCCTCGATCAGGTGCAGGAGCACCCAGCGAACCGACCAATGCGCGCAGCCCTCGAGAGCGCACGGCCGGCCGAGGTCGGCGACGGAATCGATCACCGCGCCGGTTTCGGCCGTCACCTTGGCGTAGCCGTCCAGGAGGCTTTCGACGGTGTCCGCCGGCCCCATGCGTAGCTCGGCATGCCAGTCGGTCACCGGCCAGATCCCTTCGGAGCGGCCGGCCACCCCTGCGACGATCCAGCGTCGCTCGACATGAGTCACGTGTTTGAGGATGGCGGCGAGCGAGAGATCGCTGGCAGTGGGAGTGGAGGTCGCCTGCGTCCAGGTGAGATCGCGGAGCGTGGCGCGGATCGCGTTGCGTTGCTCCTCGAGAAAGGCGAGGAGGGCTGAGCGCTCGTCGGCCACCGGCGGCAGCAGGTTCGGCATGGGCCGAGCCTGTCAAAGGCCACCGACATTCTGGCGGCATCACCCTGGCGCCTCGAGCCGCGCGGCCTGGGCCGGTTCATGGAGTGGCGGCTCAGCGTGCCTTCGGATCAGCGCCTTGTAGACGCTTGCTTATGCGATTGAGCGCGCCATGCATGGACCGTCTCATCCCACCGGGATCACCATAGGACCATGTTGATACTCGCTCTTGTCGCACTCGCTCTGCACGGCGCCCTCACGGGCCTCTTCTACACCTTCTCCATGTCCGTCATACCAGGCCTGAACGCTCTCGAACCCGCCCAGGCCGAGGCGGCGATGCGGAGCATCAGCCGGAAGATCCTCAACCCCTGGTTATACGTTCCGTTCCTCGGCGCGCCGCCCATCACGCTGGTGGCGGGGCTCATGGCGGACGGGCCGGCCGCGACCTGGCTCTTCGCCGGCGCCGCGGTGAACTTCGCCGGGTCCTTCCTGGTCACCATGGTGATCAACGTGCCGATGAACAACGCCCTGGACGCGGGCCGGATGCCGTGGAAGGAGTATTCGCCGCGGTGGACCGCCTGGAACACCCTGCGCGCGGTGGCGTCCACAGCCGGCCTCGTCCTGGTCGGGGCCGGCCTGGCCGCCCTGTAGGCCGTCAACCATCGACGAGGATCGGCTGGTCAGGCGGGCCGTCCCTCAAGAGGCCCGCCAGCAGCCGAGGCAGCCCAGCCGGCCGCAGAACGTCCGTCGTGACGCTCAGTTCGGCAGCGGCCCACCAGCGATGCCCCGTGATGGACGCCCTCTCCAGCTCCTCGAAACCCGACGTGTCGACTTCGAAGGCGGACACCCGGGCCAGGAAGTAACGCTGCCGGACCTCGTATGCGATGCCGTCCCGAAACGCCGTCCAGGGTCGCCCTCGCCAAACCTCCGGCCCCAAAGTCACGTTCGCCAGGCCCGTTTCCTCACGTAACTCCCTCAGCGCCGCCTGCTGGTGGCTCTCCCCCGGCCTGACGCCGCCTCCTACGGTGAACCAGCGGGTGGTGCCGTCCGCCGGATTCGAGCTCGAGAACAGCAGCAGCCGATCAGCATCGTCGACCAGCACCACACGCGCACTCGGCCGCGGCACCGGGCTCCCGCCGGGGATCTCCACCACACCACTACATCATGATCGACGTACTGTGAGCCTCATTCAGCGTCTCGCGCACTTCGATGGTCGGGCGTGATCCTACTGTTTGAGGTATGAGCTTCGATGGCACGCCCCGGCCGCGCCCCCGCTGGTACCACGCACAGACAGACCTGGACGACTTCGCCATCGTCAGCTACCGGGTGGACGCCGCCGCCCTGGCCAGGCACCTGCCCGAGGGCTTCGCGCCGATGACGATGGGCTTCGAGGACGGGCCGGGCACGCTGATCTCGGCGGTCGCCTTCAAGGACCGGGACTTCCACTTCCGGTTCCTGCCGCAGGTGAGCATCGACTGCGGTCAGATCAACTACCGGGCCTACGTGACCGCGTACGGCAAGCCGGGTGTCTGGTTCTTCGGCACCGACCTCGATCACCCCGTCGTCGCGATCCCGCAGCACCTGTGGGGCATGCCGTGGCAGCGCGACCGCATCCGTATCGAGGCGGACTGGGACCGTGCCCCGGCCCGCTGGCGGCTCGACGCCGGGGACGCCCACTGCGACGCGAGCGAGCTCCCCCAGCCGCTCACCCTCTTGGACGGCTTCGCTGACGAGTCGGACTGGCTGGAACGGCTCACCCATCCCACCTTGGGCTGGTACCGGCGGCGGGGCGGCAGGGTGGGGACCTACAGCATCTGGCACCCGGTCATGCGGCCTCGCCATCTCGCCACCACCTCCGCGCGGTTTCCCTTCTTCGAGCGCCTCGGCCTCATCACGCCGGACACGCCACCGCACTCGGTCCTGGCCCAACCGCGCCTGCACTTCGACATCCACACCCCACCGCGCCGCTTCCACCCGGCCCGGCGCGTCGGAACTTCCCAAGCGCGGCCGGCGAAACGTACCATCCCCCAATAGTAAAACCTTTGATTAATTAAGGAGGAGCGCCATGACGCAGAAGGCGTTCGCCTCGTCCGCAGACCTCGACGACAAGCAGCAGACCCTGGAGGTGCTCGCCGACGGCGTCTACGCGCTGACCGCCGAGGGCGACCCCAACATCGGCGCCGTGGAGGGCGAGGACTTCCTCGTCTGCTTCGAGGCCATGGCCACGCCCGTGGCCGCCCGCGCGTGGCTGGCCCGGCTCAGGGAGCACACGGACAAACCGGTCAAGTTCCTGGTCCTGTCGCACTACCACGCGGTGCGGGTACTCGGCGCGAGCGCCTTCGACGCGGAGGTCATCGTCGCGCACGACAACACCCGGGCGCTGATCGCGGAGCGCGGACAGCAGGACTGGGATTCGGAGTACGGGCGGATGCCGCGCCTGTTCAAGGAGCCCGCCTCCATCCCCGGGCTGACCTGGCCCACCGCCACGTTCTCCGACCGGTTCACGATCGACCTCGGCGGCGACCGGGGCGAGCTGATCCTCCAGTACTGCGGGCGCGGGCACACCGAAGGGGACATCGTGGCCTGGCTGCCCCGGCAGAAAGTGCTGTTCGCCGGTGATCTGGTCGAGTCGCAGGCCGCGCTCTACACCGGCGACGCCTTCCACCGCGAGTGGGCGGCCGGCACGCTCGACCGGGTGGCCTCGTTCAAGGCGGAGGCGCTGGTCGGCGGGCGCGGGGCGGTGGCCCGCGGGCGGGACGAGGTCGAGGCCGCGATCGCGCAGACCCGGCACTTCCTTCAGGTCATGCTGCGCGAGGTGGGCGCGGTGCACGAGCGCGGCGGAACGCTCAAGGAAGCGTTCGAGGCCACGCACGCCGCCCTCGTCGGGCGCTACGGCGGGTGGCCGATCTTCGAGCACTGCCTGCCGTTCGACGTGTCGCGGCTGTGGGACGAGCTGTCGGGCGTCGAGCGGCCGGTCATCTGGACGGCCGAGCGCGACCGTCAGGTTTGGGCCGAGCTGCAGGGCTGAGGGATGGCGATCATCGAAGCGCCGGTCGCGGTGCTGGGCAACGGCCCCGTGGGGCAGACCGCCGCGCTGCTGCTGGCCCGCTGGGGCGTGCCGTCCGTGCTGCTGGACGCGCGCCCCCGCCGCGACGCGGTCGGCTCCAAGGCGATCGTCCAGCAGCGGGACGTGCGGGCCGGCTCGCCGAGCCGTTCTGGTACGTGGACTCGCCGCTGACCACGCCCGATCCGTCCCGCCCGTTCGCCGGCCGCCCGCCGCGCGGCGCCGTGCCCCCGGCCGCGCCCGGCGTGATCGTCCCGGACGCCCCGGTGTCCGTCACCGGGTCGCGGGTGACCCGGCTACGGGAGATCGCCCGGGACGGCTTCCTGCTGCTCTCGGTGAGCGGCATGGGCAGCGGGACGGGCGACGGCATGGCCGGCGACATGAGAGGCGTGGTGGATGACGATGCCGTGCTGCATGCGACGCGTCGGGCCACCCGGGCACCGGTCCGCCTGCTGCGCCTGGGCGACATCGACCACACCGGCGCGCTCGCCCGGGCCCTCGCCGCACGCCCCGGCGAGTTGTGGATCGTGCGCCCGGACGCGCACATCGCCGCGGTGCCGGCCCGGCCGACGCCCGGCGAGGTCACGGCGGCACTGCGCCGCGCCTTGGGCGGCACGTTGTCCGGGACGGCGACCGTGAGGGCATGACACGCGCCCGGGCAGGCGGGATCGCGGCGTCGCGGGATGAAAGGATCAGATCTGAATATGCTCGAAAGGATCTGAGATGGCTCCGAACATCGCCACCGCGCGCCGCGTCGACCTGCCCGAACTGCTGGAATTCCTCCGCATCAGGCACCACGGCCTGCTGTCGACGACCCGCGCGGACGGCCGCCCGCAGCTCTCGCCGGTCACGTGCGGGGTCGACGAAGGCGGCCGGATCGTGGTCTCCACCTATCCCGACCGCGCCAAGGCCCGCAACGCCCGCCGTGACGACCGCGTGTCGATCTGTGTGCTGTCCGATGACTGGGACGGCCCGTACGTCCAGGTCGACGGCCACGCCGAGGTGGTGGACATGCCGGACGCCGTGGAAGGGCTGGTCGAGTACTTCCGGTGCATCTCCGGCGAGCACCCCGACTGGGCCGAATACCGGGAGGCCATGCGCCGCCAGGACAAGTCGCTGATCCGCATCCACATCGACCGGTGGGGGCCCATCGCGACCGGCGGCTTCCCCGCGCGCCTGGTGTCCTAGACGCTTACAAGCCGCTCACAAGTATGAGGGCCTATCCATAGGAGTGTCCGATTCACCTTTGGTTCACTCCGGAGTCCCCTCATGCGTTTGCGTCTGCTCGCCGTTCTCGCCGTTCTCGCCGCCGCCGCCCTTCCGCTGGCGGTCGCCACCCCCGCCGAGGCCACCCCCGCCATCTGGAAGTGGCGTTCCGTCCACTCCACCGACGGCATGGCCCGCGCCTGGGGCAAGGTCTCCATCCACCAGTTCGGCTACCTCGTCACCGGCACCGTGGAGGACACCCTCGGCAAGGGCTGCGCCTGGGTCGTGTTCAAGGCGCAGAGCGCGAGCAACGGGCGGTGGAAGAGCTTCGGCTTCTACAACTGCGTGCCCGGCAACGGCACCTTCCGCAAGGACTACCGCAATGTGCTGCAGATCAAGGTCCAGGTCTGCCGCGGCACCAGCAAGCGCCCCACCGGCGAGTGCTCGCGCTGGAAGACCATCATGACCCAGGGCGGGTAGGCGGGTCAGAGCCCGAGGATCGCCAGTGCGGCGAGGACGATGCTGAGCGCGACGAACCGCGGCGTCCTGGGGCGCTGGGCCGCCTCCCTCCGCGAGGAGACCACCAGCGCCGCACCCACGGCCAGCGCCGTCATCAGGTGCAGGCCGTACCACACGACGACCGGGACCTTCCCGAGAAAGGTCCCGGACAGCAGGTCGTCGGCGGATCCGTACCCGCCGAGCCCGGCGAGCACGACGAAGCCCAGCACCGCGAGCGCGGGCGTGTACCGGAGGCGGCCGAGCACGGCCCAGACGACGCTCCCCAGGAAGAGCACGACCGTGGAGCTGTGGTGGAGCTGCCGCATGGACAGCCCGCCGGGCACGTCCAGGCTGATGGTCAGCACCGAATCGTACGCGGCGCTGATGGGAACGCCGCTCAGCGGCGCGTAGGAGCCGCCGTAGGCGACCTCCTGGCCGTCGGGCACGTAGTGGAACGCCAGGAAGCCGCCGGTGAGCACGACGACCGCGAAACAGTAGAGCAGCGACTCACCGACCAGCTGCCGTATCCGCTCCATTCGGCATATTTGATCATAAAGTCGGTCAGCCGCGGAGGGCTCCCTTCATCGCGTCGCGGATGAAGCCGCGGGCGAACAGGGTGAACACCACGGCCAGCGGCAGCACGGCGAGCAGCGTCCCCGCCATGATCATGCTGTAGTCCGTGTTGTGCGCCGTGTTGAGCTGCGACAGCGCCACCTGGAGCGTGAGCTTCGAGGGATCGACCATGACGATCAGCGGCCAGACGTAGTCGTTCCAGGCGCCGATGAACGTGGTGATGCCGAGGAACGCCAGGCCCGGGCGGATGACCGGCAGCGCCACGTACGCGTACTGCCGGAAGAAGCCGCACCCGTCGATGCGGGCCGCGGCGAGCAGGTCGTCGGGCACCGCGCCGCTGATGTACTGGCGCATCCAGAAGATGCCGAAGGCGTTGGCCGCCGCCGGGACGATGAGCGCGTTCAGCGTGCCCACCCAGTCGAGGTTCACCATGATGACGAACTGCGGGATCAGCGCGAGCTGGCTGGGCAGCATGAACGTCAGCAGCAGCACGCCGAACAGCATGTTCCTGCCGGGGAAGGGGAACTTGGCGAAGGCGAAGGCCGCGATCGAGTCGAAGAAGAGCACGAGCGCGGTCACACTGCAGGCCACGATGAACGTGTTGAGCATCGAGCCGAAGAAGTCGATGTTCGAGAGCAGCCGGCCGATGTTGGCCATCAACTCGGGGCCGAACGTCAACTTCGGCGGCACGGTGTACATGTCTTTCGTGGTGTTCGTCGCCATGACGGCTGTCCAGTAGAAGGGGAACAGCGAGATGACGACGCCCGTGATCATGGTGAGGTGCAGGCCCACCCCGCGGAATCGCTTCACGAGGCCCCCTTGGGCAGCCGGTCGCGGCGCGACACGATGCGCCAGTTGATCGCGGTGAACAGCAGGATGACCAGGAAGACGGCCCAGGCGATGGCGGCGCCGTAGCCGTAGTCGTTGTTGTTGAAGGCCTCGCGGTAGAAGTACAGGATCGCGGTGAGCCCGGCCGAGCCCGGGCCGCCGGAGTTGGCGGCGTTGGCGACGTTGCTGGAGAACAGCACCTGCGGCTCGGTGAAGGTCTGCATGCCGTTGATGGTCGAGATGACCACGGTGAACAGGATGATGGGCCGCAGCTGCGGGATCGTGATGCGGAAGAAGATCTGTACGGGCCCGGCTCCGTCGATCTTGGCGGCCTCGTAGAGCTCGGTCGGTATGGCCTGCAGGCCGGCCAGATAGATGATGGCGTTGTAGCCGGTCCACTGCCAGCAGATCAGCGTGGCGACGACGATTTTGATCGTCCACTCGTTGACCAGCCACTGCACGGGAGACGAGCCGAGCCAGCCGAGGATGACGTTGATCAGCCCGGCGTTCGTGCCGAACACCGAGCCGAAGAAGATGGCGATCGCCACGACCGAGGTCACGTTCGGGACGAAATAGGCGATCCGGTAGAAGCCGGCGAAGCGGACGGTGCTGTTCAGCATGCTGGCGATGACCAGTGCCAGGAAGAGCATCGGCACCGTGGACATGAACCAGATCAGGAACGTGTTCTTCAGCGACAGCCAGAACAACGAGTCCTTCAGCAGGAACTCGAAGTTCCGCAGCCCCACGAACTCCATCTCGCCGAGCCCGTCCCACTTCTGGAACGCCAGGACGACGGAGAAGAGGAGGGGGAACAGCATGAACACCAGGAACAGCACGAAGAACGGGGAGATCGCCAGGTACTGCGGCCAGAACGACCGCAGTATCCCTGACTTCCGCCTGGCATGTGTGCCCTGGCGGGCGGACACCACCTCAGCTCACTCCCTGGCGCTCGGCGACCTGCTTGGCGGTGGCGACCGCGTCGGTCCACGCGGTGTCGGCGTTCTTGCCCTTGGTCCAGACGTTGACGAGCTCGTCCTTGAACGGCTGGCCCACGGCCGCGTCCGCAGGGGCCTCGTACTGGACCGGAACCTTCTTGGCCGCCTCCCCCAGCACCTCGATGGTGGCCTGGCCGCCGAAGAACGGGTCGCCCTCGGTCATGGCGGGCATCGCGTACGTGGCCGGGCTGGCGGGGAACAGCGCCGCGTCGGTGAAACCCTTGGCGGCGTTCTCCGGGCTGAGCAGCCAGGTGACGATCTCGAAGGCGAGCTTGGGGTCGCGGCACTGCTGGGTCAGGGCCAGGAAGGAGCCGCCGATGTTGGCGGGGGCGACCGGGTTCTGGGCCACCCGCCACTTGCCCTCGGTGCCCTGCGCGCCGTTCTTGATGTCCAGGGCCATCCAGGCGGCGCCGATCATGGCGGCGTACTTGCCGTTGGTCATGGCCGCGTTCATGTCCTGGCCGTCGAACTTGGGTGCCACGACGCCCAGCTGGAGGGCCTTGATGACCAGGTCCCAGGCGGTGCGGATGTGAGCCTGGTCGCCGATGAACTTGTTGCTCTCGTCGATGAAGCGCTTGGGCCCCTGGCCGACGGTCACGTCGAACAGGCCCTCGGCGCTGCTGACGATGAAGGCGTCGGGCACGGCCTTCTTCAGCTTCTGCCCGGCGGCGAACAGGTCGTCCCAGGTGGACATCTCCGCCGACACGTCCTTCGGGTCGGTGGGGAGGCCGCCCTTCTTGAAGATGTCCTCGCGGTAGAACATGCCCGTCGGGCCGATGTCGATCGGGAAGCCGATCAGCTTGCCGTCCTTGGTGGAGCCCTGCTTCCACTTCCACTCGACGTACTGCGAGGCCAGCTTGTCGGCGCCGAGCGTGTTGAGGTCGATGAACCGGTCGGCCTCCTCCAGCATCGAGGCGATGTTCTCGCCCTTGATGCCGGTGATGTCGGGCACGAACTTGCGCCCGTTCATGGTGGTGACGAGCTTCTGCTTGAAGTCGCCGCCGATCACGGAGGGCTTCAGCGTGGTCTGGCTGAATTGCTTGACGGCGTCCGCCACGAGCTTGTCGCTCAGGCCGCCGCCCCAGTACCACAGCGTCAGCTCTTTGGCGCCACCGCCCGGGCTGCTGCTGCTACTGGTGGTGCTGCTGCTGCCGCCGCCGCAGGCGGCTGTCCCGCCGATGGCCGCGGCAGCGAAGGACAGGAGCAGATGCCTGCGTGAGAGTTCCATTGTCTAGCCCTCCAGGAGTTCGGAGATGAACGCGTAGTCGCTGCGGAGCTCGGTTGACGTGGTCCCGTGCCACCAACGGCCCAGGTCCGCCCAGGTGGGCGCGGACGATGCCGCGCCGGCCCGGCGCACGGAGAGCGCCGCGGCGAGATTGGCGAGTCGCAGCCGCTCGGCCAGCGGAAGGCCGGCGAGCGTACCTGCGACCAGGGCGGCCCCGAAGATGTCTCCGGCGCCCGTGGGATCGGAGACGTTCACGGGAAGACCCGTGACCTCGGCGGTCTCGCCGCTGGTCGCGTCGACGGCGATGGCGCCGTCTCCGCCGAGAGTGACGACCGCCAGCGGCACCAGGTCCGCCAGTTTGGCCAGGGCGGCGGAGGGAGTGTCCGTCCTGGTGTAGCTCATCGCCTCGTGGGCGTTGGGCATGAAGGCGTGGCACGCGCCGAGCTGGTCGAGCATGGAGCGGGACCACTGCTGAGTCGGATCCCAGCCGACGTCGGCGAAGACCAGGCCGCCGGTGCCGCTGGGCCAGTCCACCGGCTCCGGGCGCAGGTGGACGATCGCCGCGCGGGCTCGGGGCGGGTCCCCGATCATCTCGTCGGCGGCCAGCGGCGGCGAGGCGCCGTGGGTGACGAGCGCCCGGTCACCGTCGTACGCCAGGGAAACCGTGGTCGGCGTGGCCCAGCCGGGAAAGCGGCGGGACCGGGTGAGGTCCACGCCCTCCTGGTCGGCGAGCGTGTCCCAGCAGTGCCGGCCGAAGGGGTCGTCGCCGAAGGCCGCCGCCAGGCCGGTGCGCAACCCGAGCCTGCTCAGCGCGAACGCGAAGTTGGCGATCCCGCCCGGCCCCGTCGCCATCTCGGTCGTCCAAGCCTCGGCGCCCAGCTTGGGGGCGTGGTCGAGGCCGGAGAAGACGACGTCGAAGAAGAGAAGGCCGGAGACGAAGACATCGAGCTGGCCCTGGTCTGACGTGCTGGACACCATGCTGCTCACTTCTGACCCGGAGGATTTGAATCTGGATCGTGCCTCTCTTTGCTCAACATCGCAATAGTTCGTTAAAAATTGACTACGTTTGGGCTCTGTTCGTGAGCGAGTTTGCGCGATACCGTCCCTGACATGCTTCGGGACCGACGTCATGAGTTGATCGTGCGCATCGTGCGCACTGACGGCCCCGCCACGATCGAGGTCCTGGCGGAGCGGCTGGGCGTCAGCACGGCGACGGTCAGGCGCGACCTCGTTCAGCTCGCCGAGCAGGGATTACTCAGGCGAGTGTACGGCGGCGCCATGCCTATGGACGACCAGCACGACGACCCGTTCGTCGACGTGGCCGCCATGCGTGCGGCGGAGAAGGACAAGATCGCGCAGAGATGCGCAGAGATGGTCAAGGACGGCGAGACGGTCCTGCTCGACATCGGCACGACGGCGCACCGCGTGGCGCACTGGCTGCGCGGCCGCTCGCTCACGGTCGTGACCAGCAGCCTGGCCGTGCTGGAAGAGCTCCAGGACAGCGAGGACATCCAGCTCGTGCTCCTCGGCGGCATGGTGCGCAGGGACTACCGGTCGCTGGTGGGCTTCCTGACCGAGGACAATCTGCGGCAGGTCAAGGCCGACCGGCTCTTCCTCGGCACCAGCGGCGTGCGCCCCGGCGGCCATGTCATGGACACCACCGTGGTGGAGGTGCCGGTCAAGCGCGCCATGATCGCGGCCAGCGACCAGGTGGTCCTGGTGGCCGACGTCGGCAAGTTCCCCGGCACGGGGATGGCCCGGGTGTGCGGCCCGGAGGATCTCGACGTGGTGGTCACGAACGCCGCCAGCGATGCGGCGACTCTTCAGACTTTGCGTGATTCGGGGGTTGAGGTGTTCGAGGTATGAGGTTGACGGTACTCGGCGGGGGCGGGTTCCGGGTTCCGCTCGTCTATCGGGCGCTGCTCGACGACCACGGCAAGGGCCGCGTCACCCACGTCACCCTGCACGACCTGGACGCCTCCAGGATCGAGGCCATCGCCCGGGTGCTGGCCGAGCAGGCGGAGGGCGTGGCCGACGCCCCGGAGGTGAGCGTCACCACCGACCTCGACGAGGCGTTGCGCGGGGCGGACTTCGTCTTCTCCGCCATCCGCGTCGGCGGGCTCGAGGGCCGCGCCGTCGACGAGCGGGTCGCGCTGGAGGAAGAGGTGCCCGGCCAGGAGACGGTCGGCGCCGGGGGCATCGCGTACGGCCTGCGCACGGTCCCGGTCGCGATCGACCTGGCGCGGCGGATCGCCGAGCTGGCCCCCGAGGCGTGGGTCATCAACTTCACCAACCCCGCCGGGATGGTGACCGAGGCGATGTCCGCCTACCTGGGCGACCGCGTCATCGGCATCTGCGACTCCCCGGTCGGCCTGGGCCGCCGCGTGGCGGGCGCGCTCGGCGTGGACCCGGCCACCGTCTGGCTCGACTACGCCGGGATCAACCATCTGGGCTGGCTGCGCGGGATCCGCGTGGGTGGCCGCGATCTGCTCCCCGAGCTGCTGTCCGACGAGGCCGCGCTGACGTCGTTCGAGGAAGGCAAGCTCTTCGGGGCCGACTGGCTGCGCACGCTCGGCTGCGTCCCGAACGAGTACCTGCACTACTACTACTTCACCAGGGAGGCGGTGGCCGCCTCGCGCGCCGCCGCCCAGACCCGCGGCGCCCTGCTCATCGAGCAGCAACAGCGCTTCTACGCGCACGCGAACGGCTCAGCGCTGCGCGCGTGGGACTGCGCCAGGCTGGAGCGGGAGACCACCTACATGGCCGACATCCGCGAGGCCGCGGGCGCCGGTGATCGCGCCGGCGCCGACCTGGAGTCCGGCGGGTACGAGCAGGTCGCGCTGGCGTTGATGCGGGCCATCGCGCTGGACGAGCGGACCACCCTCATCCTCAACGTCCGCGGCCGCGGCGCCATCGGCGGCCTCGACCACGACGCCGTGGTGGAGGTGCCCTGCTTCGTGGACGCCAACGGGGCCCGCCCGCTGTCGGTCGACCCGCTGCCCGGCCACGCGCTCGGGCTGGTGGCCTCGGTCAAGGCCGTCGAACAGGCGGTGATCGAGTCCGCCACGACCGGCTCGCGCGCCGCCGCGCTGCGCGCCTTCGCCACCCATCCGCTCGTCGGCTCCGTCGCCGTCGCCCGCCGCCTCCTCGAACGCTACGAGCGCGAGCTCCCTCAGCTCGCCTACCTCCGCGGAAGGAACTGACCGATGCACGATGACCGGCAGCTCGTCGAGAAGCGGATCGCCCGCGTGCTGGGCGAGCGTGTCGCGCCCGCCGTGTACGCCGCCTCGATGCCCCTGGAGCTGGCCGCCTGGCACGTGCCCGATGAGCCGGTGCCGGTTGCGGAGGCACTGGCGGCCGCTTATGAGCCCTTTTCCGTGGGCACGGCCTGGGGCCGGCCGTGGTCCACGACGTGGCTGCGCGCCACGGCCGCCGTGCCGGCCGAGTGGGCGGGCCGGCGCGTGGAGGCCGTCTTCGACCTGGGCTTCATCGGCGACTGGCCGGGCGGCCAGGCCGAGGCTCTCGTCCACGACCTCGACGGCAACCCGATCAAGGGCATCGAGCCGCGGAACCAGTACGTCCCGATCACCGGCGACCGGGCCGGGCTCCTGCTGGAGATGGCCGCGAACCCGGACGTCCTGGCCAACGGCTTCATCCCGACACCGCTCGGCGACAAGGCCACGGCCGGCGACGCGCCGCTCTACACGCTCAAGCGCGCCGACCTGGCCGTGCTGGACGAAGAGGTCTGGCACCTGCGCCTGGACATGGAGGTGCTGAGCGAGCTGATGGCCGAGCTGCCAGCGCACGAGCCGCGGCGGCACGAGATCCTGCGCGCGCTGGAGCGCTGCCTGGACGCCCTCGACATCCACGACGTCTCCGGCACGGCCGCCGCCGCTCGCGCCTGCCTGGCCGGCGTGCTGTCGGCACCGGCGCACGCCAGCGCGCACACGATCCACGGCGTCGGCCACGCCCACATCGACAGCGCGTGGTTGTGGCCGATCCGCGAGACCCAGCGGAAGAACGGCCGTACCTTCGCCAACGTCACCGCGCTGGCCAAGGACTATCCGGACTTCGTCTTCGCCGGCCCGCAGGCGCAGCAGTACGCCTGGGTCAAGGAGCGCTACCCGGCGATCTTCGAGCGGATGCGCGAGGCGGTCAAGGCCGGGCAGTGGGTACCGGTCGGCGGCATGTGGGTGGAGGCCGACGGCAACCTGCCCGGCGGCGAGGCGCTGGCCCGGCAGCTGATCCACGGCAAGCGCTTCTTCCTGGACGAGTTCGGCGTCGAGTGCCGGGGCGTGTGGCTGCCCGACTCGTTCGGCTACACCGCCGCGTACCCGCAGATCGCTCGGCTGGCCGGGATGGAGTGGTTCCTCACCCAGAAGATCTCGTGGAACCAGACCAACAGGTTCCCCCATCACACGTTCTGGTGGGAGGGCATCGACGGCACGCGGATCTTCACGCACTTCCCGCCGGCCGACACCTACAACGGCACGTTCGAGGGCGAAGAGCTGGCCCTGGCCGTACGCAACTACGCCGAGAAGGGCCTCGGCAGCCGGTCGCTGCTGCCGTTCGGGCACGGCGACGGCGGGGGCGGGCCCACCAGGGAGATGCTGGAGAAGGCGCGGCGGCTGAACGACCTCGAGGGCTCGCCGCGGGTGGTGATCGAGGAACCGGACGCGTTCTTCGCGGCCGCCCGCGCGGAGCTGCCGGAGGCCGCCGTCTGGTCCGGCGAGCTCTACCTGGAGCTGCACCGGGCCACCTACACCAGCCAGGCACGGACGAAGGCCGGCAACCGGCGCAGCGAGCACCTGCTGCGCGAGGCCGAGCTGTGGGCGGCGACCGCGGCCGTGCACGCCGGGTTCGACTACCCGTACGCGGCGCTGGACCGGCTGTGGAAGGTGGTGCTGCTCCACCAGTTCCACGACATCCTGCCGGGCAGCTCGATCGCCTGGGTGCACCAGGAGGCCGAGGCCGCCTACGCCCGGGTGCGCGCGGAGCTGGAGTCGATCGTCGCGGACGCGGCGGCGGCGCTGGCCGGGAGCGGCGGCGCCGCCTGGGTGCTCAACGCGAGCCCGGCGGAGCGCACCGAGGTGGTGACCGCGCCCGCGTACCTGACGGGAGAGCCCGTACAACGCCTCGCCGACGGCTCGTCCGCCGTGCTCGTCGAGGTCCCGGGGTCGGGGGCGGCGCGGCTCGGCGTTCCCGTGTCACCCGTCGCGCCCGTCACCGTCAGCGGGACCACCCTCGACAACGGCCTGGTCCGGGTGGAGATCGACGAGGACGGCCTGTTCGCCTCGGTCAGGGACCTGGTCGCGGACCGCGAGGTGCTCGCCCCCGGCGGCCGCGGCAACCTGCTGCGGCTGCACACCGACTTCCCCAACCAGTGGGACGCCTGGGACATCGACCGGCACTACCGCCGCCAGTACACCGACCTGGTCCATGCGGAGTCGGTCACAGTCGTCGAGCGCGGCCCGCTGGTCGCCGCCGTCAGGATCGAGCGCGCGTTCGGCGCCTCCCGGATCGTCCAGACGGTACGGGTGACCGCGGGCAGCCCGGGCATCGAGATCGCCACCGAGATCGACTGGCATGAACGCCAGAAGATCCTCAAGGCCGCCTTCCCCCTGGACGTGCACGCCGACCGCTCGGCCGCCGAGATCCAGTTCGGCCACCTCTACCGCCCCACCCACACCAACACCAGCTGGGACGCCGCCCGCTTCGAGGTGTCCTGCCACCGCTGGATCCACGTGTCCGAGCCCGGCTACGGCGTGGCCATCGCCAACGACGCCACATACGGCCACGACGTCACCCGCACCACCCGCTCCGACGGCGGCACCACCACGACCGCCCGGCTCAGCCTGGTCCGTGCGCCGCAGTCCCCCGACCCCGAGGCCGACCAGGGGCTGCACCGCATGACCTACACAATCGTCCCCGGCGCCTCAATAGGGGACGCGGTGGCTGCCGGGTACGCCCTCAACCTGCCGCTGAGGGTCGTACCCGGCGGTCCGGGGCCCGCACCCGGACCGCTCGTCTCGCTGGACGGCGAGGCGGCCCGCATCGAGGCGGTCAAGCTGGCCGACGACGGCTCCGGCGACGTGGTCGTCCGGGTGTACGAGTCGCTGGGCGGCCGGGCCGTCACCCGCCTGCACGCCTCCTTCCCGGTAGCCCGCGCCGAGCTGACCGACCTGCTCGAAAGGCCCCTCGACCAGCCGATCGACCCGGCCGAGGACGGCTCGGTGCCGCTGGAGCTGCGGCCGTTCCAGGTACTGACGATCCGGCTGAGCCGGCGATGACCACGGTCCGGGTCGCCACCCTGAACGTCTGGGGCGTCAACGGCCCGTGGCCGCAGCGCCTGGCGCTGATCCGCCGCGAGCTCGCCCGGCTGCGGCCGGACGTCGTCGGTCTCCAGGAGGTGATTCGGCACGACGGCTACTGCCAGGCGCGGGAGATCGCCGAGGGGCTGGGGTACACGATCGCGTACGCGCCCGCCTGCGAGGACGACGGCCGCATCCAGGGCAACGCGGTGCTCAGCCGGTTACCCATCCGGTGCAAGCGCGATTTCCCCCTGCCCGACGGCGGGCACGAGCCCCGGGCGCTGCTGTACACCCTGATCGAGACCGCCTACGGCGAGCTGCCCTGCTTCGTCACGCACCTGAACTGGCAGCAGGATCACGGCGCGATCCGGCTGGAGCAGGTCAGGTTCACCGTGGACCTGGTGACCAAGCTCGCCGGGCCGGAACTGCCCCCGGTGATCATGGGTGACTTCAACGCCGACCCCGACTCCGACGAGATCCGCTACCTGCGCGGGCTCGCGGTCGTGGACGGCGCGAGCGTCTACTTCGCCGATGCCTGGACCTATGGCGGGGACGGCTCGGCGGGCACCACGTTCGACCGGGCCAACGACTACGCCAGGCGGGCCCGCGAGCCGTCCCGCCGGATCGACTACATCTTCACCGGCGGCGACGACCTGCTGTGCGGCGAGCCGCTGCGTACCGAGCTGGCGTTCACCGAGCCGGAGGTGCTCGACGGCGTCCGCGTCTGGCCGTCCGACCATTTCGGCGTGGTCAGCGACATCGTCGTGGCCCCGCGTACGGAACAGGACGGATAGCTCACCGGCGCAGCACGTTCGAGGACGGTCGCGAAGACGATCCAGGGTTGCGGCGACGGATCAGCCTCCCCAGGGAGCAGCTTGAAACGGATCGCCTTCTCCCGCACATTAAGAAAATCATGAACTTAACCAAGGTGCTCCTCGCGGTTCTCGCGGCAGGAGCGGCCGGCCTCACACCGGTGCACACCGCCCAGGCGGCCGCGCAGCAGCCGAACGGAGTGACGCTGATCACCGGCGACCGCGTCCTGGTCACGGACCGCGGGCATCAGGTGCGGCCCGGACCCGGCAGGCAGGTGGACTTCACGAGCCAGGTGCGTGAAGGGCATCTGTACGTGATCCCTTCGGACGCCATGCCATTGGTCTCACAGGGCGTACTGGACCAGCGGCTGTTCGACGTCACCCAGTTGCTGGCCTGGCGGTACGGCGACGCCCACACTCCCGACATCCCCGTGATCTCCCAGGGTATGGCCGGGCCGCAGGGCGCCCGGCAGGTCCGGCAGCTGTCCAGCGTCGGGATGAGCGCGGTACGCGTGCCGAAGGCGAACGCCGCCCAGACGTGGAAGGAGCTGACGGGCGCCCGGACCCTGGTGGCGGGCCGTACCAAACTGTGGCTGGACGGCCGCAGATCCTTCTCCCTCGCCGAGAGTGTCAAGCAGATCGGTGCCCCGCAGGCGTGGCAGCAGGGCATGACCGGCAAGGACGTCACCGTCGCGGTCCTCGACTCCGGCTACGACCCCAGCCATCCGGACCTGAAGGACGCGGTGGCGCAGGAGCGGAACTTCAGCAACGACCCCGACATCCGCGACCCCATCGGCCACGGCACCCATGTCGCCTCGATCGTGGCGGGCAGAGGAGAGCAACAGCGGGGAGTGGCACCGGAGGCGCGGCTGGCCATCGGGAAGGTGGGCGGCGTCGCCGGCCCGACCGACTCGGTCATCCTCGCCGGCATGGAATGGGCCGCCGTCGAGGTCAGGGCCAAGGTCGTCAACATGAGCTTCGGCGACGTGGACGGACCGGACCTGGATCCGGTGGAGCAGGCCGTGAACACGCTGTCGGAGCGGACCGGCACGCTGTTCGTCGCCGCGGCGGGGAACGACGGCCCGTCCGGCAGGGTGTCCACTCCCGGCAGCGCAGAGGCGGCGCTGACGGTGGGCGCGGTGGACAAACAGGGTCGCATGGCCATTTTCTCCAGCCCGGGACCTCGCGTGAGCGATCACGCGATCAAACCCGAGGTGACCGCGCCGGGGGTGTCCATCCTGGCCGCCCGTGCCGGCGGCGGCTACCGGTCCATGAGCGGCACCTCGATGGCCGCCCCGCATGTGACGGGGGCGGCGGCCATCCTGGCGCAGCGCCATCCGGAGTGGACGGGCGCGCAGCTCAAGGCCGCGCTGATCGGCAGCGCCGCCCCGTCCCAGGACGCGACGCTCTACCAGCAGGGCACCGGGCTGATCGACCTGGAACGCGGATTGAAGCAGCAGGTCACGGCCACGCAGGGCAGCCTGTGGGCGGCGTTCCCCTGGAACGGCTCCGGCGAGCGGGCCGCGACCAGGACGATCACGTACGCCAACACGGGCGACGCCCCGGTCACCCTCGACCTGTCGGCGCAGGGCGAGGCGCTGAAGCTGCCGGCCGACCGGATCACGGTCCCGGCCAAGGGCGAGGCGTCGGTCACGCTCACCATCGACGCCGCCGGAAAGGCCCCGGGCGACTACCCGGGGACGATCACCGCGAAGTCGGGTGAGACGGTGATCCGCACGCTGGCCGGCGCATACGTCGAACCGGAGTCGTACGACGTCACCGTCACCGTTCTCGGCAGGCAGGGCCTCCCGGTCGCCCCCAGGTTCAGCCAGATCTACGACGCGAAGACCGGGACTGTCCATTCGCCGGCCTTCCGCAACGGCGTGGCGCGGGTCCGGCTGCCCGAGGGCGACTGGAGCCTCTACATCGACATCGTGGAGAGGATCGACGGGAATTTCCCCAGGACGATCGCAGTCTCCACGCTGACGGTCGACGGCGGGGACCAGCGGGTCACGGTGGACGCACGGCAGGGCAAGGCGGCCAGGGTCACGCTTGACGACCCCAGCGCCCTGCTGGAGTCCCAATACCAGACCGGACTGGTCCATGGAGTGTGGAACACCTGGACGGCGGCATACGGCGCGGACGTCAACTCTGACCTCTTCGTCATTCCCGCCCACGTGCCCGGTCTGACCTACAGTCTCAGCACCCAGTGGCTCAGCAAGGACGTGTCTCCCAGCCCGTACGTCTACGACCTCGTCGACCAGCGCACCGGCGGCCTGCCTGAGGATCCCGGCTACAACGCCAGGCAGAAGGACCTGGCGAAGGTCACCGCGACCTACCGGGCTTCGGGAGCGGCGGCCACGGGCATGCCCATGGCCGGGCTGCGCAGCGATTTCCCCGCCGGGTTGCTGACACCTCTGGTCGGCGACATCGCGCTGCCCGGCACGCTCGTCCACTACCGGACTCCCGGGGTGACATACGAGAGCGGGATCGGGATCGACACCGCGCTGATCTTCGACGGCGGGCGGCTCATGAAACGCGGTCACACCAGCGAGGTGTGGAACGCCGCGGTCACCGGGCCGTCGTTCCTGCTGCCGGGCGGCAGCCGTACCGGCGACAAGCTGACCTTCTCCGGGGCAGGGCTGTTCGCCGACGGGGGGCCGGGGCGAACGGGCTCGGACATCGCCGCAACCGGCACCGCCACGCTCACCGAGGACGGGCAGGAGCTTGTCAGGGCCGATCTCGCCAACTGCGCCGTCTACGAGATGGAGGAGTGCGGACTGCGCGCCGATCTCCCCGTGGAGCCGGGCACGTACACGCTGACCGCGTCGATGCGCCGGGAGGTGCCGCACTCGACGCTCTCCACCGCCGTGGAGTCGGTGTGGACGTTCAGGTCCGCCACCACGGACAAGGAACAACCGCTGCCGCTGATGGCGGTCCGCTACCGCCCCGCCGGCCTGGACGACTCCAACCGCGCTGAACCGGGCACCACGACCCGCCTGCCGCTGTGGATCGAGCGCAATCCCGGATCCCCGAAGGCGGAGGCGAGGTCGGTCCGGCTGGAGATGTCCACCGACGACGGTACGAGCTGGCGCCGGGTCCCGGTCCACCGCACCGGCTCCGGCTGGACCGCCGTGCTGCCGAACCCCCGTACGGCCGGATTCGTCTCCCTCCGCGCGAAGGTGACCGACACGGCGGGCGCGGGGGTGACCCAGACGATCATCCGCGCCTACGCCGCCGGCTGACCGGCGACCCAGGCCCGGTCGCGACCGGCGCCGGGCCTGGGCGCCCCCACCGCAGCTCACGGTTCGGTGGTGAGGACGGGCATCCAGTTCGGGCGGCTGAGGGCGCCCGTCCAGCCGGTCAGCGGGGTGACCCCCTGCTTGCCCGCCACGTCGACCACCACCAGGCGGTAGCGGGACTTGCCGCTGCCCGCGGTCGCGCGGTCCTGGGCCCAGGCGATCAGGTGCGTGTCGTCGGCCCAGGCCAGCGACCGCATGATGACATGATCACCAGGTGGCTCCAGAAGGGTGCTGTCGCCGGAGCGGACGTCCACGACGAAGGGGGCCGAGCCGCTCCTGCCGCCCATGGCCAGGAGGCGGCCGTCAGGGGAAAGCCCGGCGGGCTGGTCGCTCGAGGACTCCTGGGCCGGGCCGGGGCGAGAGCGGCCGGTGAGATCGTAGTACTTGCGGGGTTCCTGCCGGGCGCCGGTGTCCTCCCAGATCAGCGAGCCGTCACGGCTCCAGGAAAGATCATCGCGCAGCCCGGCGGAGTCCGGGTCGCCGGGCAGGTCGTGGAAGCCGGCATCGCCGCTCTCCACGTCCACGATGGCGAAGCCGGTCCTGACCTGTCGCGCGTCCGGTTCCGCTGCGGGATCGGCGAGCAGGCCGGGGACACGGTCGTACGTGGTGACCAGGAGCCGCTTCCCGTCCGGGGACCAGGCGACGCTCCCCGCCACGGCACGGCCGAGATCGATCCAGCGCCGGTGGCCGGCGGCGGTGGTGTCGACCAGGCCGATCCGGCGCGCGGGCAGCGTCTCTTCCAGCACCGCGGCCGTCCGGCCCGAGGGCGCCACGTCGACCCATCCCCACCTCGCCCCCGTGTAGCCGCCCGTGCCCGCATGGGTGAGCAGGTACCAGGAACAGGTCGGCTCGCAGGCGGCGAACGCGGTGAGCGTGACGCGGCCGGCGGCGACGCGGTGCACCGGGATCGAGCGGTCGAGGTCGGCCGCTATGTCCCCCTGCCAGGTCACGCTGGTGGCGACGTCGGGGGTGTCCCGTTCGACGAGAGGGGGCACCGTGATCACGCCGACGGTGATGGCGGCGGCCAGCGCGGCCGCGGCGGTCGCGGCCCTCGTGATCCGCATGCGCGTCCGCCGGCGCCACGCGGCCTGCGCCACGCCGGCCGGCAGCCTGGCATCGTCGGCCACCGCGCCGAGGACGTCTTTCACCAGCTCGTCAGTGCTCATGTCAGGGTTCCTTCCTGGCGGTGACATTGGAACGGGTGTACAGGTCGTGGAGTTCGGGACACAGCTGCAGGAGCCGCGCCAGGGCCCGGTGCGCGGTGCTGCGTACCGTGCCGATGCTGCAGCCGAGCGTGGCGGCCACGGTCGACTCCGACTGGTCTTCGAAGTAGCGGAGCACGAGCACGGCCCGCTGCTTGGCGGTCAGTTTGCCGAGCGCCTTCTGAACCATGATCTTGAGCTCGACGTCGTCCGCGGTGTCCGCGCCCGGCCGCTCGGGGAGCTCCGGGACGGCGTACTCCCGCCTGCGCCGCCACCACGAGATCTGCTGGCGGTACATCACCTGCCGGAGATATTTGTCGGGGTCGTCGACACGGCTCCATCTGAGCGCGGTCTTGGCCAGGCTGGTCTGCAGCAAGTCCTCGGCCGCGTGCTGGTCACCAGCGGTCAGCAGGTACGCCAGGCGCATGAGCGCGGGAGATCGCGCCGACACGAACTCGTGGAACTCTCGCCGGTCCGCGGAATTCACGATCACCTCCAGCTGCTCACAGGGCCGGCGAGACGCCGCTGAAAACGGTACGGGTGCGGGGGATCTCGCCGCCGCCGAGCGCCTGGGTGACCGTGACGAAGTGGTAGCCGCGGGCGGAGAGCGTACGCAACACCCGCGGGATGGCCGCCACCGTGGTCGGGTGGATGTCGTGGAACAGGATGATCGCGCCGGGCTTGGCCGCCGACAGGGCTGCGCGCGTCACCCGGGCGGCGTCGCGGTACTTCCAGTCCAGCGTGTCCACGCTCCACATGACGAGCGGATGCGGCGTCCGCGCGCGGACGACGGCGTTGACGGCGCCGTACGGGGGCCGCACGATGGTCGGCGTCACGCCCGACGCCTTCCTGATGGCCTCGTCGGTACGCCGCAGGTCGTCGTGCACCTGGTCGGCGGTCAGCCGGGTGAGGTCGCGGTGTGACCAGCTGTGGTTGCCGATCTCGTGCCCGGCCTCGGCGGTCTGGCGCACCACATCCGGGCTCATCACGGCGTTCTGCCCCACGACGAAGAACGTGGCACGGGCGTGGTACCTGGCCAGATGGGCCAGCAAGACCTCGGTGGAGGGCCCGGGACCGTCGTCGAACGTCAGCGCCACGCACTTGACCCGACGGCAGTCGGAGCTCTCCTCCGAGGCCGGAGGAAGCGTGGGCGACGGGGAGACGGTGCCGTTCAGGCGCAGGCGCCGCTCGGGCTCCACGACCTGCCGCTGCACCCTGCGCCCGAAGTCCGACAGCAACGGCCGCACGGTCGCCGCCGGCAGCACGGCCCGCAACTGCCCGGCGGGCGCCACCCCCACCACACTCTCGTCGAAGGTCACCACCAGGTCCCCGCGGGCGGTGAACGCCAGATCGTCCAGGTAGCGGGCCCGGGAGGCGTCATCGGCCATGGCCTCACGGAACGCCTGGGGGTCGAAGCCCTGCTTCCGCGCCAGAGCCGTGCCCAGTCCGGCGGCGAACTTCCCCATCGAGCCGGGCTCGACGAGCGCGGACGCGGGCAGGACCTTGCCGGTCTCGGTGTCGTACCAGCGGGTGGTGGTGGACCGGCCGTCGCCGGCGCCGCCGAGCCACCATTCGGTGTAGCGCACGCCGATGACGTCGCCTGAGGCGGCCAGGAACGCGAAATCCAGGTTCAGCTCCCAAGCGGGCTGGTCACAGGCCTGGCCGAGGAAATCGGCGCGCCGGCCCTCCACCATGCGGCGCAGCGCCGCGGTGAACGCGTCGGCGCCCGGCACCTGCGGGTAGGCGATCGACCAGGGACACGACCGGTCGTTGCCGCTGTCGCGGATCACCCGCAGGCCGTCGATCCAGGTCGGCGAGACGGTCGCGATCCCGTCGGCGTGGTGTGCGGCGGCGTGGACCGGCGGCGTACGCCGGCCGTCCCGCGCCGGCGTCGGGCCGGAGACCGCGCAGGCCGCCGTCACCAGACCGGTGATGGCGACCACGGTGGTGATCTTGCATGGGTGTTTCACGGCCCCGGAACCCCGTTCTCATTGACAAACAGTGACAAACCACGCATTCGGTGAGCAATCAGGTAGATGCACGCTTCCTGCGTTTTGTTGCCATAAGGACGCGGCAGGGTGGGTGCATCTTTGCGACCTGTCGCAGAAAGACTTCTCCCGATCATGAGCCGCCGAGCCACATCTTGCGCACAACGTTCCTCTGTGAGTACAGTGTTCGCATCAAGAAACACCGTACGTGGAGGGTTTGGGGCATGTCGAAGATCACGGGTTGGGACATGAAGGGCACGTGGGACAGCAAGGGCGCCTGGGACACCGAGGGCCGGTGGGAGGAGCACGACCGGCCGATCGCCGGACTGTCCGAGGCCGGCCTGTGGCGGATGCGCCAGGTGCTGGCCGGGCACGTCGGAACGGGGGCGGTCCCGGGGCTGGTCGCGCTGGTCAGCCGGGGAGGTGACACGCATGTCGAGGCGATGGGGACGATGCACGCGGGCGGCACCGAGCCGATGCGGCGCGACACGCTCTTCCGGATGGCGTCCCTGAGCAAGCCGGTCACGGCCACCGCCGTGATGATCCTCGTCGAGGAGTGCCGGCTGCGCCTGGACGAGCCGGTCGACGAGTGGCTGCCCGAGCTCGCGAACCGCCAGGTGCTCGCCCGGATCGACGCCCCGCTGGACGAGACGGTGCCCGCGGCCCGCCCGATCACCGTACGGGACCTGCTGACCTTCACCTTCGGCTTCGGGGCGGTGCTGGCGGCGCCGGACACGTACCCGATCCAGACCGCGATCCACGAGCTCGGCCTGGACACCACCTCCCCCGGCTTCGGGCCGGACGAGTGGATCCGCCGGCTCGGGACATTGCCGCTGATGCACCAGCCGGGCGCGCTGTGGCAGTACCACACCGGCTCCGACGTGCTCGGCGTGCTGGTCGCCAGGGTGACGGGGCAGTCACTGGAGGAGTTCCTGCGCGAGCGGCTGTTCGGGCCGCTCGGCATGAAGGACACCGGCTTCCACGTGCCCGCCGACCAGATCCACCGGCTGCCGACCAGCTACGCGCACGACCCGGCGACCGGCGAGCTGGTGGTGTGGGACGAGGCGGCCACCGGGAAGTACAGCAGGCCTCCGGTGTTCCAGGCCGGCGGCGACGGCCTGGTCTCGACCGTGGATGACTATCACGCCTTCTATCGCATGCTGCTGAACAAGGGCACGCACGACGGTGAGCGCATCCTGTCGCGGGCCGCGGTCGAGCTGATGACCATGGACCACCTGACGCCGGAGCAGAAGACCGAGAAGGACGCCTTCGGCGACCACTTCGGCCGGCACGGCGGGTTCGGCTTCGGCATGGCCGTCCGCACCCATCGCCGCGACCTGGCCTCGCCGGGCCAGTTCGGCTGGGACGGCGGCCTCGGCACCACCGCGTACGCCGACCCGGCCGAAGGGCTCACCGGCATCCTGCTGACCCAGGCCGCGATGGACTCGGCGCACACGCCCCGGCTCCACCGCGACTTCTGGACCACCGCCTACCAGGCGATCAAATGACTATCCGAACGCGCGTACCTCCAGCAGCCCGACCGAGGCCTGGCCGCTCTGCAGCACGACCCGCAGCCGGGTGGTGCTGACCGCGGTGAACGTGACCGTGTTGTAGGCGTCGACCGCGGTCGGATAGGTGCCGGGGATGTCGACGTACGCGCTGCCGTTCCAGTGCTGCAGTTTCCACGAGGCGGGGACGCGGACCCCTCCCCCGTCGTCGAAGAAGTAGACCTCTGCCGACTTGATCGTCTGAGCGGAGGACCAGGTCAGCTCGGCCCACTGGGTGCCGGTCTCGGGCCAGGTGCCCCAGCGCGGGCTGGGCACGGCCCCGTCGTTGATCGCCGCGACGCTCTCCCACGGCGACGTGTACGAGGCCGACGGCGTCGCGCTCCCGGCCAAATTGACCGGGGTCGGGTCCGGATCGGAGCCGCCGCCGAAGGCGAGGTCGTTGTCGCTGAAGATCGGATGAGGCGGGTTCACGTCCGTCTCGCCGCCGCCGCCGTCGCAGCGACGATCGGGGTTGAACATCAGGTACGTCCCCGAACCGCAGGCCGTGGCGGGCTCGGCGTCGCCGCCGATGACCACGCTGCCGCTGAGGTTGGCCCCGCCCTGGACCAGGGCGCTGTTCTTGACCACGGCGTTGCCGGTGACGGTGGCGCCGCTGTTCACCCAGGCCAGGTCCTCGATGCGGGCGTTGCCGCTCACGGTGCTGTTGCCGTAGACGGCCGCCCTGGGGCCGACGTAGGCGGTGGCGGCCACGTTGGCCCGATTGTCCACCCAGCCGCCGCCGTTGGAGTGCCAGCGGCCGCCGCCCGGCGCGGGCGGCTTCACGTGGCCCGGCTCGAAGCCCCACGGCGTGGCGCCCTGCAGGCGGAACTGGTACGGGTAGCGGTAGTTCTTCGGGTAACCGTCGAGGAAGGCGTACTTGTGGACGGTCCCGGGCGCGCCGACGACCACGAGGTAGACGTCTCTCTCGCCGGGCTGGGTCTGGAACGTCACCTCGCCGTTGGAGGAGTTGTGGACGGGGCCGTAGCGCGGGGTGCCGTTCCGCACCGCGACGAACCCGTACGACCAGCCCGACTGCGCCGCCGAGTTGACGTGGCCACGGAACCGCATCCTGATCAGGGCGCCGTCGCTGCTCGGGACGAGGCGGATCTTGTTGTAGCCGTAGTCCGAGGGCGCGAGGGCGTCGGAGATCCGGAAGTGCCCGGCCGAGGCGTTGACCGGCTCCACCGCCACGCCGTTGTAGGCGGTGATGAACGGATAGAGGCTGTTGATGAAGGGCATGAAGTCGGCCCGGTTGGAGTAGTCCCAGGTGACGTTGCGCTGGGCGTACTCACCGAGGCGCCGGTTGAGCTCCGCCTGGTCGATGCCGGAGATGCGGCGGTAGGTCTCCAGCGGGTGCTCGGTGTTCCTGGCCTCGTTCCAGATGCGGTTGAACATGGCCAGGCCGTCGCGGTCCTTGATGTACTGCAGGAGCATCCAGGCGCCGTAGTGGTGGCGGCTGCTGCTGTAGGCGAGGTTCTCCGTGCGGATGAACCTGGTGAGGTCGCCGGCCGCCGTCCTGGGGTAGACCTGCATGGCCATGAACTCGGCGCTCGCCTCCCAGAACGTGCCGGCGCTCGGGTGCGTGAACCCGAACCCGGACCTGCCGAGGAACGTGTAGTTCTGGAACACGTGGGCCAGCTCGTGCGCCAAGCCCCAGGATCCGGGCTGCGCGGCCCCGGGGGCGATGTTGATGACGCCCACCCTGCCGTCCGTCGAGCCGCCGGTCGCCCACGCGTCGAGCGGCGCGTTCGACCAGGTCCTGGTGATGATCACAATGATCTTGTGCTGGGCCAGGAGACCGGTCTCCGGCGTGAACTTCATGGTGTTCACGTAGAAGGAGTAGAGGTTCTCGAGCTGGCTGAGGATGTTGTCGGGGTCGAAGCGATACTGCGAGGGAGCGTTCCTCGGGTCCGTGCCGGACCGGTCGCCCCACAACAGGATGAAGTTGGCGGACTCCTTCGTACGCTCCTGGACCCACGGCACCTCGCCGGTGCTGGCCCAGCGGGACGGGATGTAGACGGTCTTGGCCAGGGCCGAGGCCGGTGGCGCCGCGACGCATAATGTGCCGAGAAGCAGGACAAGGGCAGCCGCCGCCACCCGTAGTCGTCTCACTGGAGACCTCCAGATTCGGTTAGCGCTAACATCCGCGCGGTTTCGCGTCCTGCGGTATGTCACGTATCAAACCGCTCCGAGTGTCAGGATCCCGACAGTCGCTGTCAAGCCAGGAAGTGTCCCCCGTTAAGGGCTCCCGCCCGATGAGCTGGGCAAGGCCGCCGAGAGACGGCTGAAAGTTACAAGTTGAAGATTCCGTGGGACTAGGGAGATCCCCGGCGCGGTATGACCTCAGTCCGACACCAGCAGGCTGATCGGGGGGCCGGTGGACAGGACATTGCCAGGGGCGGTGGCCGCGGCGCTCGCGGCCGGCCTGACGCTGGCGAGCGGCTGCGCCGACGGATCGTCGCCGGAGATGACCCCGCGACCTGGACGGCCGGTCGTCAAGCCGGTGAAGAGCATCGTCCCGCGCGAAGGCGGCGGGGACGTTCCCGACCCCACGGCCATGGTGTGCCGGGAATGCCAGAGCGGGCTGGAGAAAGGGAAGTACGCAGAACTGGACAGGAAGATGGATCCGATCGCGTCCGCCCGGGCGGGATCCGCTCTCAGCGGTGCGGCCCCGGCCAGCACGAAGGCCGTCGCGCTGGTGTGCGCGGGGGCGGCCAAGACGAATCTCGGCCGCTACGCGGAGGCGCTCAAGACCCTCGACGCGGCGGAGAACGTACGCGGCGATCTTCCCGCGGAGGTGCGGCCCCAGTTGCTGGAGCTGCTCTACCACGCGCAGTTGATCAGCGCAGCGGCGGTCGGCGACTACGACACGGCGCGGGATGCCGTCACCCACCTCACCGAGGTCGGCGGGAAGCCCGGTGGCTACGTCAAGGAGGCGTGCGAGGTGGCGCCGGACGGTGCGGCCCTCCCGGAGTGCGCGTCCGTCACGTCCCCGCCCATCGGACCCGGGAGCCCGTCCGGCGAGCCGCCACCACCCACCCCGGGGCCCGGCTCCCCCGACATCACGCCGGGATCCCCCGCCCCAGAGCCTGTCTCCCCTGACGTCGACTCGGAGTCACCCGTACCAGACCCGGACGAAGGGCCACCGTCACCGGAGGATGGGCCGCCATCGCCCGACGAGGAGCCGCCGGACACCGACGGCGACGACCCTGCGCCGCCGCCCGTCGAGTCCTAGCGACCACCGCCCGCCCATGACCACGCCAGAACGAGACGACGAACCCGCCGCCGGCCAGGACTTCGCCCGCGTGTGGAGAGTTCTCGCCCACATCGTGACGCCCAGCACCGTCGTCGCGGCGCTCATGATCTACGTCGGAGCGGTCCGCGTCAACACCCTCTACCGGACCCTCGGCGTGCACCCGACCATGCTGGACCTGTCCTACCAGGAGTACGCGCTGCACAGCGCCTCATCCCTGACCGAGCCAGTGGCGTTGATCCTGCTGGTCATCCTGGTCGTCCTTCCGGCACACGCGCTGCTGGCCCGTTTCGTGGCCGGTCACCGGACCGCCACGATGCGAGCGATCGCGGTGCTGACCGTGCTCGGAGCCGCCGGCGCCCTGGCAGGCCTCCTCGGAGCCGCCGGCTGGCTGAGGCCGCCCACCCACGCTCCTGTCGTGCCCATGGGCCTGGGCCTCAGCGTGTTCGCCCTGGGTTACGCCGCCTCCCTCTACGCCAAGGTGAAGCCCCGCCCGGGGCACTCTCCTACGGGATGGGTCGTCCAGCGCACGGTTTTCGTGGCCCTCCTCATGGTCCTCCTCCTGTGGTCGCTCACCGTGCTCACGCAGACGCGCGCGCAGGAAGCGGTCGACAATCTGCGCCACCAGTCGTGGACCCTGCCGGGCGCGGTCGTCTACACCCCTCAGCGGTTGCACCTGGCGGGCGCCGGGATCACGGAAACCCCGCTTCCTGGCCAGAACGCGATGTACCGCTACCGCTACTCCGGCCTGAGCCTCCTGATCCATTCGAACGGCAAGTACTTCCTTCTCCCGGCCTGCTGGCCGATGACCTGGCCGATCCAGGCGATCGCCCTGCCGGCCGACGGCTCCCTGCGGCTCGAGTTCTTCTCGCACACCGTGCCGCCCGCCTGCCCACCAGGGGACTAAGGTCGATATCTGAACACGGGTGCGAAGGGATGCGATCATCGCCAGCGACTTCTCTTGGTCCGCCGGGGAACCCACCCGGCCGGCACGCCGTCGCGTGACCGAGTCGGCGATCCTGAGCGACCACGATCAGAGCCGGGCGGACCTCGCCCGATGGACCTGCCCGCACGGACGGCATGCCGGGCACGGCTGCGTCACCTGCTACCACGCGGCGGCCGACGCCGATCCGGCGTTGCCGTTGTGGGAGGTGGCGGTGTGGTTCACCTCGGCGCGGCCCATCCCTATCAGGGCCCTGCACGACGTGCACCGCCATGGCCGCCACTTCGCGATCGACCAGCCGTCGACTCCTCTGGTGTACCTCCTGAGCGGACAGGCGCGAGCCGCGCTCTCGGCGGAGGCGGTGGCGGGCGTGGTCGGCTACCTGGTGCAGAGCCGGCACATCGTGGACGAGTTCGTCGTGACGGAGATCCGGGCCGCCCACTCCTGAACGCGCGCGGGATTTGCTCGGCGGCGGAGGGAGGTGCTAGATTGAAGTCGTTGCAGTTGTGGTACCCATAAGACTTGTGCGCACCTGGTGTAACTGCAGGTGCGTTTTTGTTTTTCCGGTCATCTCCGGATGGGCGCGCTACCCGCGACATGGGATCCGTACAGTGCGGACTCCGTCTCAGCCCCGATCAAGGGAGATCAATATGGCGACCGGAACCGTGAAGTGGTTCAACTCGGAAAAGGGCTTCGGCTTCATCGCGCAGGACGGCGGCGGCGCCGACGTCTTCGCGCACTACTCCAACATCGTCTCGAACGGCGGCTACCGTGAGCTCGTCGAGGGCCAGAAGGTAGCCTTCGACGTCGTCCAGGGCCAGAAGGGCCCGCAGGCGGAGAACATCGTTCCCGCCTGACACGGCACACGCCCAGCCGGGGCCCGCACCTGCAAAGGTGCGGGCCTCGGCCGCGTTTCGGGGTCAGGGAGAATCCGGTAATCTGGGCGGCGGCGCCGTCCTGCGCCCGACCTTCTGACCGCGTGCCCACGCCGCGCGGCGACGCGAAGGCAGAGGGGATCGATGTCCTCGGGGCGAGATCTTCGATCGAGTCGGTTCTCTTCGGACGGCGGTCGTGCGGCCGGAGCGTGGGGTCCTTCGCACGGGTCCGCCTCGGGAGCCAGCCATCATGACCGATCACAAGCACCTCAAGCGCCGGGTACGCGACCGTATGTCCAGGACCGGCGAGTCCTACACCACCGCCCGCCGCCACGTCGCCGCCCGCCCCGGACGCCACCACCACGAGTCGGCGCTGCTGCGCCGCGTGCTGGGCGGCGAGTACTCCGAGGCCATGCTGCTCGGGCTGGGCGGCGGCATCGGATTCATGTATTTCGTCTTCGAGTACGCCGGCCACGCCCCGATGCTGACGATCGTGGCCCAGGCGCATCCCGAGCCGATGATCCCGCGCGCGCTGGAGCGGGCCGGCATCCCGTACGAGAGCCGCCAGACCGGCTCCGCCAGGGTCGCCGAGCGTAACCTGCGGGCCGCGCTCGACGCCGGGAGGCAGCCGATCTGCCGGGTCGCCCGCCACCAGCTCCCCTGGCGGCCGTCACTCCCCTTCCCCGACCCGGTCGACGTCGCGGTGACCGGCGTCTCCGGCGACACCGTGCACGTGTACGACGACGAGCCCGGCGAGCTGCCGCTGGCGGACTTCATGGCGGCCTGGTCGGCGCTGAAGAAGGACAAGCACCAGCTCATCGAGGTCACAGGAGCAGCGGGCGCCGGCGAGCCCGACGTGACGGGGGCGATCAGGGACACCGTCGCCAAGCTGACCGGGCCGGTGCTGGGCAACAACTTCGACGTCAACTTCGGGCTGTCGGGCATGCGCAAGCTGGCCGCCCAGCTCGCCGACACCACCGGCAAGCAGGGCTGGACCAGCCGCTTCGGCGAGGACCCCGGGCCGGTGCTGGATCGGCTGCACGACTGCCTGGAGGCCGAGTACACCGCGCCCGGCGCCACTCGCCCGCTGTACGCCGACTTCCTGTCCGAGACGGGCCACGCCGAGGCGGCGGCCGTCTACCGGGAGGCGGGCAGGCAGTGGTCGCGGGTGGCCGCTGCCCGCGCGCCTTTCCCGGAGCTGGCCGAGCTGGTCGCGGAGGCCGTACGGCTCGAGGAGCAGGGCGTGGAGCTGTCGCGGCGGGTGTGAGTCAGCCGGGGTTGCGCCAGCTGTGCTTGACCAGCAGGTTGCGGGCGTCGTCGGCGACCGCCGCGTCGGCCACGACGTCGTAGCGGTCGGCGACGATGTCCCGGCGGGAGAGGAAGCCGCGGCCGCGCGTGGTCCAGTAGCTGACCAGGCCGAAGGCGGCGCCGAACAACGCGCCGTACGCCATGCCGCCGAGCATCAGGGCCACCGGGGAACCCCCGGTGAACAGCGGCAGGAGCAGCCCGGCCAGCACACCGAACCAGAGTCCGGTGGCCGCGCCGGCCCCGGCGGAGCGCAGCACGGAGGCACGACCGAGCACCGTTTCGACCAGCCGCAGGTCGTGGCCCACGATGCCGGCCCGCTCCACGGGAAAGCCGTTGCCGGCGAGGAATCCGACGGCCTTGTCGGCCTGCTCCGCCGTGGAGTAAGAGCCGACGACCGGCCGGTCCTCGACGTTCGGCAGGATGACCGTCGGGGCCGTCTTGAACATGATGGCCATCTCCTTCAAGTCAAGCCCTATAAAAACTATAACTCCAATTGTAGGTTTTGGTCAAAGCCGCAGCTACGTCAGGCGGCTCTTACGGAGGCTCTTGATCGACGCGGGCTGGTCGCGTTCCTCTACGCCCTGTCCCGGCTCCCCGAGGGCAGCCTTTTCCCGGTGGGTGACCTGCTGGTGGAGGTGGGCGTGTGCTTGGGGATCGCGCTGGCGGCCGCGGCGACCGCCGTACGGTTCGCGGCCGGGCGGCAGGCGGCCATGGCGGCAGTGGTGGTCCAGCCAGGGCTGGTTCTGGCGACGCTCCTGCTGCCGGACCAGGTCTGGCTGTGGCCGCCCACCTGCGGGTTCGGGTATTGGGGCGAGGCGCATCGCTTCTGGCCGGCGATGGTGCCGCTGCCCTTCGTCTGGCTCGGGCTGGCCTGCCGCGACCTCCGCCGCTGAGTTCACCAGCTCAGCACCTTCGGACGTCCGGCCGGAACCGGCAGCCGGTCCTGCAGCATCCGTACGCCCAGGGGGACCAGGGCCACGCAGAGCAGGACGGTGACCAGCGCGTCGGGGATCGAGGCGGCCTTGAGCACGCCCATCCAGGTGCCTCCCGCCAGCAGCAGCATCGAGGCCCGGGCGGTGCCGAAGACGCCCGTGCGCCAGGCGGCGACGGCCAGCAGGAGCGAGCCCGCGTACTGGCCGACCGAGGCCCAGACGGGCACCCGCCACGGTCCGTAGGAGATGTCCACGTACTCCTTCATGATCACGTTCGTCGCCTGGTCCAGCCCGATGACCTCGGTGAGCTGGAAGGCGGCCTGTTCGGCGCCGGCGAAGTAGAGCCGGGCGAACAGCCCGGTGACCAGCAGGGTGGCGCCCCAGAAGGCGAGGCCGCCACCGACCCGCTGGGCCAGAGCGACGAAAGCGGGGAAGAGCAGCAGTGCCCCCAACGCGAAGACCGCGCAGGAGAGGGTGAGCAGGGCGGGGTCCGAGGTGTAGGCGAGAAGCTGGCCGTAGGCGGCGAACGGTTGCGCCTCCGCCCACGCCTGCTGCTGGGGGGTGAGGGCGGTGACCGTGCTCAGGTATCGGAGCAGGTACCCGGCGCACATGACCAGCGGCCCCAGGACGAGTGTCGCGCCGCCGATCCACCGTCCGGGAAAGTAGGTGTTCACGGCGACGAGCCTGTCAGGGGCGAACCGGCTGGATCATCCGCCGATCGTCATCCGGCGCCCCTGCCGAAAGTCACCCCTTCTTGAGCACCTCCGTCAGCGCCGAGATGCTGTGCTCGCCATGACCGGCCGCCACGGCCCGCCTCAGCAGGTCGTGGAGGGGTGCGTGCCAGGCCGCGTCGAGATTCGCCTCCTTGCCGAGCTCCTCGTCGTAGGGGATGCCCGCGACGAAGAGGTTGACGCTGGACCCGAGCTTGGAATAGTCGCCGCTGTCGATCTCCTCGGCCATGACGGGCAGGATGGAAATGATCATCTCCAGCCACTTGGCGGTGAACCGCACCATGCTGCTCACCTCCAGCCCACGCGCCTGGACGACGGCGGCGCCCTGGAAGAAGCCGACCAGCGCCGGCAGCAAGGTGCCGCCCACCGCCATCTCGTAGAGCGCGGCGAGATCCGGCTCCGCGCCGAGATGGACGGTGTCGCCGCCCACGACCTTCAGCGTCGCCAGGTGTTCGTCGAAGACGGTCTTGTCCCCGCCGTAGTAGAGCAGGGTGTCCGGCGCGCCCACGGCCGAGGGCACGTTCTTGATCGCCCCGTCGAGGAACCGGGCGCCGTGGCCGGCCGCCCAGGCGGCCATGTCGCGGGCGCCGGCCGGGGAGCCGCTGTTCAAGGTGACCAGGGCCCGGCCTGCCAGGGCCGCGGCGGCCGGTCGCAGGGTTTCGCGGGTCGCGTCGTAGTCGGTCAGGCAGGCGATGACCAGCGGGCTCGCGGCCACCGCGGCCTCGATCACGCCGGCGTGGACAGCGCCTTCGGCGACGAGCGGGGCGGCCTTCGCGGCGGTCCGGTTCCACACGGTGGTCGGGTGCCCGGCGGCCACGAACGCCTTGGCCAGCGCCGTACCCATCGAGCCCAATCCAATGATCGTCACAGGTGTCATGCTCGCAACTCTGCTGGACACGCTGCTATTTACTCAAGTACCGACAATTTTGTCGGATACTGATAAAAATGTAAGCATGAAGCCACGGACCTTCACCTGTGGGCTCGACGCCGCCATCGCCGTCATGGGAGGCAAGTGGAAGGGGCTGATCCTCTTCGCCCTCCAGGACGGGCCGCTCCGGTTCGGGGAGCTGCGGCGGGCGGTGCCCGGCATCAGCGAGCGGGTGCTGATCCTGCAACTCCGCGAGATGGAGACGGCCGGTCTGGTGCATCGCGAGGTGTATCACCAGGTCCCGCCGAAGGTGGAGTATTCGCTCACCGATTTCGGCCACACGCTCAACACCGCGATGGCTCCGCTCGGCGAATGGGGCGACGAGCATATCGACCGCATCGAGGCCATCCCCTGGGACGAAGTCGCTACCGCCTCAGCACGTCGACCAAGCTCGTGAGGCTGTCCCGGCCATGACCCGCGGCGACGCCCCGGCGGAAGATCTCCAGGACGGCGGCCGGCAGCGAGCCGTCCACACCGGAGGCCCGCGCGGTGTGGACGACGTGCTCCAAACTCGCCACACCCATGGACAGCCGATCGACGTCCCCCTCGTGCAGGCCGGCGGCGATGCGCGGGGCGTAGAACTCCAGGAAGTAGCGGAAATCCATGGTCTTGATGGCGTGCGGAAGGAACTTCTCCGCCGAGATCCCGTTGGCCTCCGCCACCGCCTGGCCGTGCAGGTAGCCCATCAGCCCGGTCCAGAACATGTCGATCCCGATCTGGTAGTACAGCGCCGCCAGCCCCGGGTCCTCGCCGAGGTAGTCGATCCCGGTCAGCACCTCCAGGGCGCTCCGGTGCGCCTCGATCGTGTCCTTGGGACCGCTGTAGTACGTCATGGCCTCCGGCGTGCCGATGCCCGGCGGCGGCACCTGCACGCCACCGGTGATCTGCACGGCCCCGCGCTCGGCCAGCCACGCCGCGGCCTGGCGAGCGCGGTCGGGGGTGTCTGAGGTGAGGTTGGCCACGGTGCGGCCGGTCAGGGCGGTTGCCGGGGACTGCTCCAGGATCGCGTACATGGCGGCGTAGTCGATCAGGCTCAGCACCACCAGCTCACTCGCCGTCAGCGCCTCCTCGACGGATCCCGCCCGCCTCGCGCCCCGCGCCACCAGCTCGTCGGCCTTGGCGGGCGTGCGGTTCCACACGGTCACCTCGTAGCCGCCGCTCAAGTAGGCACCGGCCATCGCCTGCCCCATGGGCCCCAGACCGACCACGGTCACGTTCATGGACATCTCCCATCCACACTAGAACGAACGCTCTATCTAGGGCCAGGACCCTAGCACACGACTAGAACGAACGCTCTACCCAATAGACTGTGAGCCATGGAGACCATCGGCACCCGGGAGCGGATCGTCCGGACGACCTCTCGCCTGATGCAGCGGCAGGGGTACGAGGCCACGGGACTCAAGCAGATCTCCCAGGAGGCCCGTGCCACGCTGGGATCGGTCTACCACTTCTTCCCCGGCGGGAAGCGGGAGCTGGCGGTCGAGGCGGTCCGCCACGGGGACCGGGAGTTCGCCGACTTCCTGCGTGCGGCGTTCGGCCGCGAGGACGATCCGACCGCGGCGATCATCGCCTGCACCCGCGACCTGGCCACCGGCCTGCGCGACTCCGGCTGGCTGGACGGCTGCCCCGTCACCACGACGGCACTGGAGAGCGTGGGCCGGGTCCCCGAGATCCAGCAGGCCGCCGAGGAGGCGTACGAGAACTGGCGCGCCCTGGTCCGCGACAAGCTCCGCCGCTCCGGCTTCGCCGACGACGTGGCCCACGACCTCGCCCACACGGTGATCAACACGTTGGAGGGCGCCGAGCTGTCCGCCCAGGTGTCCCAGAGCGAGACGCCACTGGAGATCGCCGGCCGGCATCTCGCCCGGCTCATTGACTCGTACCGATGAGTTCCGCGGGCCGGGCCGACGACACGAGCGGCGTCGCGGACCACCTCAACGAGGTGTCGAAGCACGTCGTCTCCCGCACGATGCGCGACCCGCAGTGGGCGCTCGCGGAGACCCGGCCGTTCCGATCCGGGGTCGTGCTGTCGCGCTGCCCGTCACCGCCTGCAGCACCGGCGGGCAAACCACGTCCTCCGCGTTCGGACGCTCCGGCTCGGCGGCGGCGTCCGCGCCACGCGGCGTCGTCACCGCCGCCGAGGCCAAGGCCATCCTCGCCAAATGGGGAAAGGCGGAGAAGGACGCCGCCCGGCAGGGCGGCACGGATTGGACAGCCGCGAATGCCGGACTGGCGGCAGAGATCAGCACGTCTCTGAGCCAGCTGCACAAGTCGCTCGGCGAGCCCGTGGACTGGGCCGAGAAGCCCGAGCAGTTCCGGCGCAAGGCCGTCCGCAAGATCGCCGCGATGTACATCGCCGTCGTCCCGAAATCGCCGGGCCTGGTCCGCGTCCCCACAGAGCGGGCCACCTACCTCAGCATCACCGGCTCGTAGCTCAGGCGAACCAGTCCAGGAATTGGCCGTGGGGCCCGGTGAACGCCAGCGGCCGCCCGTCCAGAGCCAGCACGCACACCAGCCGATCCCGAGGCGCCGGCCGGGGCAGTCGACCGTCCACGAACGGCAGCACTCCGACCGGCTCGTTCGAGATCCATCGGCAGTCCCGCACCTTGTCAGCGAGGGCCTTCCGCTCCTCGAGCGGCACGTACGCCAGCACGGAACTGTGGAACACCACCGGGGTGGCACCGGCGGGGACCTGGGCGATCAGGCCCCCGACCACCTCGTTGAGATCCCCGCGCACCAGCCGCGCCGGCTCCGCCGCGCGGGCGACGCTGACGGCCCCCCGCAACCTCCGGAATCGCTCCTCCTGCTCCGGCCAGACCAGCGATTCCAGCCACCGCACATCCTCAGCACTGCGTACGTCGAGCGGGTTGAGGTCGACACCGGCACGCCAAACGACACTGGGCATCCCTCGCGGCACCGGAACCGGGCCGTCCGTGCGGCACTCGAGCTCGACCGGACTGCCGTCGGCACCGATCACAGGCCTGTCGTCATAGCGGTACCTGTACCGATCCGGATAGAGACACAGCCCCGCCGACGACCCGGCCTCGATCAACGCCAACGGCTGCGGGAGGCCGGCGAGGACCGGCAGGAGAACGGCGCATCGCCCCGGCTCGTTCGTCTGGGTGCGCCGCGCGTGCATGGTCCGCCGCACCGCCTCCCACTCGGCCACCGTCCACGCGCGAAAAGCCTGATAGTCGCCGACGGGCCCACCAAGGAATCGCACCGCCCCGAACAGCAGATTCGGCTGCCGTTTCGGCTCGGGGAGCTGCTCGATCAGTGCCAGCAATTCGGCGTCGTCGGCAATCCGGCCGGCCAGCATTTCATAGGTCGCGGATTGCCCCCGCGCTTCCATCGCCGCGAACGTGTTGTACCACTCCGCCGTATCCATCGATCTCCTTCCCCTGACACTCGGCCGGCGGGTCGCCGTGCCGAGAGGTCCGATAGTCGCCAGTGCCGTCCCCGGATTCTCGTGACACTAGGGCCATGACGAGTGTGGATACGGCCTGGGCGGTCATGGAGAGGTTCTATGCGGCCGAGGCCGCGTATGTCGCCGCGGGCGGTCACGGCAAAGCCGATTACAGTGAGGTCGCGGCTTACCTGGATCCTGAAGTCGTCTTGTATCAGGCTCCCGGATTGCCGTTCACGGGGACGGGAGTATGGCGCGGCCGAGACGGTATGGAACGGTTTCTGGCCGCGTTCAGCGAGACGTGGGAATCGATGGAGTTCTTGGAACAGGAGCATTGGGGGAACGGCGACACGGTCGTGGTGCGCAATCGTGTCCTTTTCCGCTCCCGCGCCACCGGTCGCGAAGTCGACACTCTGATCCTGCAGCTGATCCGCGTACGCGATGGGCGCATGCTCGAATGCCGCCCGTTCTACTGGGACCCCGCCGCCGTTGCCGGCGTCTGCGACCGTCAGAAGTTGGAACGGCTATAGCCGGCGGCCTTGGCCGCCTCCTCCGTACAGAAGGCTCTGTCGTTCAGCGGCGACACGGAGTAGTTCCCACTGCCAGGAACGCTGTAACTCTTCGCGGCGGCGAAATTGGTCGCGAGGATGGGCAGGCCGCCGCATCTGGCCACATGGATCGGATAGCTCGCCATAGCCTGGGTCAAGGGGTTGAGGAGCGCGATCACGTACAAGGCGACCGCCGTGACGAGCGCCCGCATCCAGTCCGGCGAGAACCTGAGCACCGCGAGCAGCACCAGGCCGACGAGATAAGCGAAGGCCATGAGTATCAGGTACAGCATCGCGAAATTCCGAGGCGATAACTCGGGCACCGCGACGGTCACCACGACCAGGCCCAACCCCGGAACGCCGATGACGAACGCCGCCAGCCAAGCACTCGCCCGACCGTACGATCTGCGCCTCACACCCAGATGTGACGCTCCAAAGCAGGGGCGGGTTCCCTCAGCTCTCGTTGCTGAGGCGATCGGCCTGGGCGCGGCCCACTTCGGCGGCCCGGTGCAGGTAGTCGGCGATGACGGCGAGTTCCGCGTCCTCGTACCTGTCCAGCACCTCGGTGAACGCCTTGCCCGGCAGGTCCCAGGCCGTACTGATCCTCTCCCGTGCCGAGGGCGCCAAAGCGACCAGGGCTCGCCTGCGATCGGCAGGGTCCGGGCGACGTACCACCAGACCCGCCTTCTCCAGCCGATCCACCAGGCGTGTGGCGGAGCCGGGCGTCAAGCCGGTCAGTCGCGCGATCTCGCCGGTGCTGACCGGCCCTGACTCCAGATCCAGCAGTGCCACGCACTGCAGGTCGGTGGAGTGAATCTGCAGATGGTCGGCCAATGCCTGGTTGAACAGCACGTACGCCGCATAGTGCCGCTGGCTCTCGTCCATGATCCGCTTCAGTGCTTCGGCCCGATTTGACATGGGACAGCCCATACCTCACATTTATTTGCGTCACACAATCTTTGTGTGGCGCACTTTTTGCGTCACGCTCCCATCTTACCCTCCGCCGACGAAAGGCATGTCCCGACATGACCATCCTTGTTACCGGCGCTCGTGGCGCTGTGGCCACCGAGCTCATCGCCCTCCTGCGTCAGCGTGGCCTGTCCGTCCGCCCGGCCTCGAGTCGTCCGAGCGACCCGTCGATCGCCACCTGCGACCTCACCGACCCGGCCACCTTCCCGGCCGTCCTGGCGGGCGCCGACTCGGTCTTCCTGTACGCCGAGCCGTCCCACATCGACGCCTTCGTGAAGGAGGCCGTCACCGCCGGAGTGGAGCACATCGTGTTGCTCTCATCCTCCGCCGTGCTCGCCCCGGCCCCCGAGACCAACCCGCTGGCCAAATCCCACGTGGACGTCGAACACGCCCTGACCGCCGCCCCCATCCGAAGCACGCTGCTCCGTCCCGGCGCTTTCGCCGGTAATGCCCTGGCCTGGTCCTGGCCCATCAAGGCCGGCGTCCCGGTGAGCCTGCCCTACCCGGACTCGTACAACGATCCCATCCATGAGGCCGACCTCGCCGAGGCGGCCGCCGCCGTCCTGGCCGACCCCGCGCTGGGCGGCCGGGCGTACACACTGACCGGTCCCGAGTCGATCACGTGCGCCGGGCAGATCGGCATCCTCAGCCGCGTGACCGGCCACGACATCGCCATCCGGAAGGTCACCCGCGAGGAGTGGAAAGCGGAGATGGCCGACTACGTGTCCGGGCCCATCGCCGACGCGCTGCTGGACTGGCAGCAGTCGAACGAGGGCGTTCCGACCGAGATCACCACGGACGTCGAGCGGTTGATCGGACGGCCCGGCCGCACGTTCGCCACCTGGGCGCAGGAACACGCGACCGCCTTCAAGCCCTGACGTGCACACCGGCCGGCGCCGACCTGATCCGCCGCCAACGGCTTGAGCTCGTACTCGCCGTCATGGACGGAGACGAGGCTGAACTCGGCCACAGCGGCGCCCCTCCCGGGGGCGGCCGTTGCTCCACCCCTCCTTCCTCAACGGTGCGGATGGTCGATGTCCGCAACGGTAAGAACCAGGTGGTCAAGGCGCTCGATCCGGATCATGACTCGAATGTGACCCAGAGGAGCAGGACCGACTGGTTCGGCGGGGTCAGCGACCGGCCGCCAGCTCCGCCAGCAGCGCGGTCCACCGATCCCCGATGACGTCCCGGTCGTACTGCCCGGAGGTACGCAGCGCCGCCCGCCCCATCCGCCGGCGCTCGCGCTCGTCGTCGACGAGCAGGCCGATCGCCGTGGCCAGGGCGTCGACGTCCCGCGGCGGGACAAGAAGCCCGTCGCGGCCGTGAGTGATGATCTCGCGGGGCCCGTGCGGGCAGTCGAAGGCGACCACGGGAACCCCCTTGCTGAGCGCCTCCAGGATGGTCATCGGGAAGCCCTCGCGGCGGGAGCTGAGCACGAAGAGCGAGGCTTCGTCGAGCTCGGCGCCGACGTCGGACGACGGACCGGGCAGTTCGACCGAGTCCAGGCGCAGCTCGCCGGCCAGCGCCAGGAGGCGCGCCCGATCCGCGCCCGATCCGACGATGCGCAGCGTCCAGCCGGGATGTGCGACGCTGACCTGCTCCCAGGCCCGCAGGAGCAGGTCGTGGCCCTTGACCTTGGTGAGGCGGCCGATGGCGATGACGGTCTTGGCGGTCAGGGGCGACGGCCCGCCGCTGACGGGCGGCGTGGCGTTGGGGACGCGCAGCAGGTGGCGGGGCGCGCGGGAGCCCAGAGCCGCCCGGTACGCGCCGAGGTCGGCCTCGGTCAGGGTGACGAGCGCGCCGAGCCGGCCGTACCGGCGGGCGATCATCTTCCGGACGGAGGGCTTGTGCGAGCCGAAGCCGGTGTGCTCCTGGCCGATGGTGATCACGCCGGGCGGGGCCAGCAGGGCCGCGGCCAGGTTGAGCCCGGGGCGCGTGGTGATCAGGACGCCGGTACGCAGCCCGCGCAGGAACCGCAGGAGAGCCAGGTCGGTACGCAGGTCGAACCTGTCGTAGGCCGCCTCCTCCCGCGGGATGAGCCTGCTGCGCAACAGTCGCGACGCGTGACGCCGGCGGGGGCGTTCGTCCAGGAAGGTGACGCGGACGCCGGGAGGAATCGGGAAGAAGGGCCGCTCCCTGGTCCTGATGACGCTGACGATCTCCACGTCGTGGTCGGCCGACAGCGTGCCGGCGAGGTTGAGCACGGTCCTGATGGTGCCGCCCATGCCGTACGCGTGCATCAGCAGGATCTTCACCTGCCGCGTACTGGGCGGGCCGGCGCGGCGGGCCCGGCGGCGGTTGGCCGCCCGGAGCAGGAACGGGCCCAGCCTGCGGGCGTTCGCCGCCAGAAGGATGGCGGCCGGGGCCACGATGACCGAGCCGATGACGTCCGTGGGATAGTGCGCGCCGAGGTAGACCCTCGCCGCCATCTGCCCGACCACGAGCAGGCCGCCCACCACCACGACAGGCCATCGCCAGCGGGTCTTCCAGGTCAGCAGCGCGGCCGCGACCACGACGGCCAGAGTGAAGCACACGTGGCCGCTGGGGAAGCTGCCCGGGCCGAGACCGTACACCAGCGCCTGGGACGCGGGCGGCCTGGGCCGCGCGACCAGGACCTTGAGCAGCAGACTGACGCCCCAGCCCGCGGCGATCATCGCCAACACCCGCCGGGCGGCGCGCCACCGCCTCCAGACGGCGATGTCCGCGACGAGGGCGGCGACCATGATCGCGCCTGCGACGTTGCCGAACCCCACGTTGAGGACCTGTGCCAGCGCGGTCAGCCACGGCCCGCGTACCGACTGCACGAGCCCGCTCAGGTGCGCGTCCGCCGCGGTCCACGCGGGCGCACGGGCGGCGAACCCCACCACTCCCCCGAGGACCAGGAGCGCGACGGAGATCGGGACAGCGAACCTTGTTGTGCTCAACCGCATACCGGAACGGTAGAGAACGGCACGTGAGATCCTGATGAGGATTCCGCGGGCGAGCCATTCACCTCGCCCGCCCGAAGCGTGGCGGTGGCGGTGGCCGGGCGTCGCCGTTGGTTCTCAGCCGCCACCACGAACGAGGTCGTGAGCGGCCTCGGCGAAGGCGCGGACGCGTGCGGTGGCGGTGTCGGCCGCCAGAGCGGGCCCCGTTGCAGGGGTGAGGCGTCGCGCGGCGAACTGCTGACCGATCTGGACGACCTCACCGCCAAGACCCTGCTCGCGGAGCCCATCGCTCCGCTGCTGAGCGTGCAACTCCGGCATCTGGGCGGCGCCTTCACCCGCCCGTCCGACAGCCCGCTGACCGAGCCCTACGCGCTCTACCTCTTCGGCGTCCCGACCGATCCAGCGGCGGCCGCGGCCATCGCGGTCAAGCAGCGCACACTCGCCGCCGCCCTCCCGGTGAGCGGCCGCAAACCGCTCACCTTCCTGAATCCCGGCGAGACAGTGACCGACGCCTTCACCCCGGCCGCGCTGACCCGCCTGCGCGACATCAAAGCCCACAACGACCCGCGCAACATTTTCCGCTCCAACTTCCCGGTTGAAGGCTAATGGGAGCTACCGGGTCGGCTGATCGGGCAGACTCGGTGCCTGGTAGCCGCGAGTGAGTGAGCACTTCCGAAGGCTGGACCGATCTTGAGTCCTGGGGTCAGACCGTGCCCTCACTCGTGGTCAGGGGCCTTGATCACTGATGGGATGTCTGAGCCTTGCCCCCGGCCAGCGCCCGCTCGACGACGCGTTTGACGGTCTTGTGCGCGGTGCCGGCCGCCCGGTGCCGCATCAGGCAATGCTCGCCCTGGCGAGACGCGGGTGAAGACGGTTGTGGTAGCTTCGACGTCGCCGCATGCTGCTGCGAACTGAGGAGGTGAGACCGATCAACGCTGTGACAGGTCGGGCCTCCCTCTCCCGCATGGCTTAGGGAGTGCCCGCAGAAGGCATCCCGAAAGGCTTGAAACGCACATGCGCTTCACCTCCCAGACGTCGTCCGACGGCGTCACCGAACAGTTCCTCACCTTCGGCGAGATCCCCGGCGTGCTGTGGACGCCGGAAGACGCTGAACCCTCTGCCCTGATCCTCATCGGACACGGCGGCGGACAACACAAGCAGGCTCCTGGCGTCGTGGACCGCGCCCTTCGGCTGGTGACCGAGTGCGGTTTCGCGGCGGCGGCCATCGACGCCCCGGCTCACGGCGACCGGCCCAAGTCCGCCGAACACGAGCGGATCATCACCGAGATGCGGGCCCGCATGGCCGGCGCGGGCGACCCGGCCCCGCTGCTGGCCGAGCTCCACACAGTGCTGGCCGCCCAGATCGTCCCGGAATGGCGCTCGGTCCTGGACGCGGTCGGGGATCTGGGCCCAGTGGGTTACTGGGGCATGTCGCTGGGCTGCGCTCTCGGCATTCCGTTGCTCGCCGCCGAACCGCGGATCCGCGCGGCGGTGCTGGGGCTGAACGGGACGTCGTTGGCCTCGGCCGAGGCCGCGGCCGGTGTCACCGTCCCCGTGCAGTTCCTGATGCAGTGGGACGACGAGCGGGTGCCGCGCGAGGAGGCCCTGGCACTGTTCGACGCCCTGGCTTCGGCAGAGAAGACGCTGCACGCCAACCCCGGCAAGCACGGGGAGGTGCCGGCCTTCGAGGCGGACGGCGCGTTGCGGTTCTTCGCCCGGCACCTGGGCTGAACACCGCCGCCTGTGGTCTGTGACGCGCCGATCGGGATCCGTTCCCGATCGGCGCGTTCCGCACGCACTGGTCGGCGTGGCCGGCGGCGATTCAGGCCGATGAGAACACCACACGCCGGCAGCCTCGCTTCCGACGCTGACGACCTGACGAAGTCCTGCAGCAGCCGGCCGGTAGAACTGCTTCTCGTACAGCCGCCATGTTCCGGCCGCATCGCGCACGCGAGCAGCGCCTGCTCCAACGGGGATCCACATGCCTGCGCGACGTGTGCGCCAGCACGGCCTGCCGTATCAGCAGGGCTTCGGTCTCGCTGGAACGAACCATCGTCACTTCATGCAATGCCCATGTCACAATGGGCGACATGCCGTCCCCCCGACACGACACGCTCATCAAGCTGTTCAGCGACCGCCCTCAACTGGCGGTGGAGATCCTGCGCGACCTCATGGGGGTGGAACTGCCCGACACTCCGCTGATCCGGCAGGAGGAGAGCACCTTCAACACCCGGCCCTCCGACGACTTCGAGGCCGACCTGGTCCTCGTCCTGGGACCACCGCAAGAACCCGCGCATGCCATCATCGTGGAGATCCAGCAGGACAAGTCCAAACAGCCCCGGCAACTCGCCCGCTACGCCGCCGCACTGTGGCTGCTGCTCGACTGCGACGTCACCGTCCTGGTCGTCTGCCCCGACCGCTGCGCCGCCGCCCACTACGCGCAGCCGATCGAGTCCGGACTGACGGGCTACCGCCTGCAGGCCCGGGTGTTGGGACCGGACGGTATCCCGGTCATCACCGATCCCCAGCAGGCCGCCGATCACCTGGGCGTTGCAGCCATGTCGGTCATGATCCACGGCCGCACCCGCAAGGTCGTCGAGGCCTTCGCCGCGGCACTCGCCGCAACAGGCGGCGAACACGCTACGAAGTACTATGAATACGCCTACAGCATGTCCACGCCCGACGTACGACGCCTCATGGAGGAGATCATGACGTCCACCGACTGGCCCGTCTACAGCCCCTTCGCCCGCGAACACTTCGGCCGAGGCAAGGCAGAGGGCAAGGCAGAGGGCAAGGCGGAGGGCAAGGCGGAGGGCAAGGCGGAGGAGGCGGCCAGGATGGTGCTGCTGGTGCTGGCCACTCGCGGCCTTGACGTTCCAGCCGAATCACAAGCCCGGATCGTCTCCAGCACCGACCTCACCCAACTCGAAACCTGGGCCACCCGCGCGATCACCGCCGAGACCATCCACGACGTCTTCAACGAAACAGGCGAACGAAACAGCTAACGCAACCTGGCGGACTCTGGCCGCCGCGATGCCACGACCTTCCATCTGGAGTCGGGACGGCTCTGCGTGCTGACCTCTCGGCACCGGCACGCACGCATCGTCGTGGCCAGGGCGGGAATCTCTGACCTGCTCGACAGTCTTCCCTCCACCCCGAAGGTCCAGCTCAACGTGCCGATCACGTTTCCTGACGGCTGGGCGGCCAACCACACCGTGCTCGCCCATCTTGATCAGCATCGTGTCGTCTCACGATGAGGAGCGGCCGATGCTGTGCGAGGTGAAAGCAGCCGTCACTGTGGGGTGGACGGCCTTCCCTGCGACGAAGCGTTCTTCGTGCTCCCGGCCGCTCTTGCCCCGCCGATCCGGCGGTGAGGGCGGAGCCGCCCGCGGCGCCTCCGCCACGGTCGCGTGATCGAATTCAGCTTGAGCAGTTCCTGGAGGCTGACTCCTTCCTGAGCCCATGCCCGTAGACCCGCGCGATCGACGAGGTGAATGCCGACCTCGGCCGCGAACTTCGCGGCATCCTTGGTGAACGACCCGTTGGTCACCACAATGGCGACATGAGCACCGTGTGCGTGCTCCGCCGTGCCATTGACCTGGTAGATGACTCGTGAACCAACCTTTTTCTCTGTGACCGTGTGCTTGCACTGCACCACGATCACGCGGCGGTCCTGGTCACGGCCGATCACATCAGCAGCCTTGTCACCTGCTCCTCCCACCCGCCTCGCATCGATGCCGTCACGGATCATCAGATCGCACACGACGTATTCGAAGGCGGTGGGGTCCAGTCGGTCGATCTCGCTGACCAGGTCCAGCCGCAGGTGAGCCATCCGCTGGACACGACGACGCCGAATTACCGCCCTCCAGCGCAGGCGAGCCACGACGATCCCGACGAGGAGGAAGATCGCCGCGGCGCCGAAGTACCAGCGGCTGAGCAGCAGATCGGTCAAGGCCCGCATCGCCTCGAAGAAAAGCAGACCACCGAACAGAGCCGCGATTGCAGCTGCGGTCCAGTCGCCGCCACCGGACGGGGGACGTAGACGAATGCGTGACCGCAGCCACTCCCATGCTGCCTTGCTCACGGGTTGGGAGCCTCAGGCGGCGCGACGTCGGCAGGGACGACCTGGCCTGTGGAAGCCGGCTCAGCCGGGACCGGGGTGTCGGATTTGGCTCCCTGGACGGCGAACCAGGCCCCACCGACGGCGACCGCCAGTATCACCCAGCCCGCCCCTTTCTTTGATTTACGACGGGACTTATTGACCCAATGACCGCGCCGATAATACCGATCCGCCATGACTTTCCCTCCCGATCTCGATTCCAGCCATTCGACACCATGTAAGCAAATCCAGCCGACAAAATCGCCAGGCCTTCCATTGACCTTCGGAGGGATTTACTTGTGGCGCTGCCAATAGGGAGATATGGCCAGATGGGAGCTTGGCAACAACACGCTCGGCGACTCCAAAGCTGCGGGCAAAGACCGGGCCTGACCTCGATCTACGACTTGCGGAACAGCAGGAGAGACCTCGCAGGTCCGGCGATTTCCGCCCATGACTTCGCTTCCGCCCCTAAACGCGCTTTATCCTCGCCAGCCCCAAAGTCGTCAGCGTCATCTCCGAGTGCTGCAATTTCGCCCAGGGTGCGTCACATCTGGGAGGTGTGTTGCCGAAACAGATCCCGGAGCCGCAACAACATTCGCCGGCAACCGCATTCAACAGTTCAACCTGTCGTCTGACGCGCTACTTCGCGGTGGTAGGCGACGTGTGCGATGTTGATCACGTGTTGGGGAGCGAGGCGGAGGCTGCCTCGAATCTGACCAGCGAGCTCGTCGAAGACGACCAGGTCACCCGCATCGTGGTGGACTGGCGGCGCTGTGGAATCGGGGATCCGTCGGTCAAGGGATGTGGGCGCATTGACCAGCGGTTCGAGGTCCTGTCCCGGTTGATCGACCAGGCCTGGCCGGTCGAGCGGCTCGGTGGTCAGCACGCGGATCGCACCCCTCTCCTGGACGGCGGCGAGTTTCACGGGACTGACACAAATCTGCCACCTGCGGTCCGGCACACTGGCGATCATCCCGCACAACCGTGATTCACCGAGGGAGCCCATGAGCAAGGTGATCTTCGATATGAGCATGTCGCTGGACGGGTTCGTCGTGGCGACCGGCAGTACGCCGGAGGAGCCGCTCGGCAAGGGCGGCGAGCAGTTGCACGAGTGGGCGATGGGCGGCGACTCGTCCAGGAGCGAGCTCGTGGCCGCCGTCGTGTCGAAGGCGGGCGCCTACATCTGCGGGCGGCGGACGTACGACGACTCGCTGCGCTGGTGGAAGGCGAACGGGCCGACCGGTCCCGCCCGGCTGCCGCTGTTCGTCGTGACCCACCGGGCGCCCGAGATCTCACCCGAGGGCGGGGTCTACACCTTCGTGACGGACGGGATCGAAAGCGCCCTGCGGCAGGCCGAGGAGACCGCCGGCGGCAAGGACGTCTATGTGATGGGCGGCCCGGACGTCGGGCGTCAGTTCATCAGGGCGGGGCTGGTCGACCATATCGGCGTCCATGTGGTGCCCGTGCTGTTCGGCGGGGGCAAGCGGTTCTTCGACGGCATAGGGGACGACCACATCCGGCTCGAGGTGGTGAGCGTGGTCGACACCCCGCCGGCCACCCATCTCCTCTACCGCGTCGTGAAGTGACGCGTCATCGCGGAGCGGCCTCGGCCACCCTGCCTGTTGTTGCCGTGCCGCCTGATGGAGACTCCGCGGCTGTCATTCGGGTCTGATGTCGCTGCACGAGGAGGAAGCGGGCCAGGATGAAGCAGATGATCGCGGCAGCCGCCGTCAATACGATCGTCTTCCCGATGTTCTCGATCACCTCGTTCCTGCCGGGCGGGAGCACGATCATCTGGACGGCGGCACCGACCGGCGCCATCAGTTTCGCGAGCAAACCGATCACTCCCGGTCGCTTGACGCATGCACCGACGGCTCCCAGTGGCCCTCCGAAGATGACGCTGGTGATCCACCAGAAGATCGGCTCGGACTCGTACCAGGGGTAGAGCCCGCCGCTACGGATGGTGTCCACGATGCTGTAGGCGGCCGTGGCCGCAAGCAGGGCCAGCGCACCAGCGGCGGCACCTTGCGCCAGTGCCGTGGAACGGCGCTCCTCGGCGCGGGTGATCAGCCATCCGACGGCGACCGCGAATCCTGCCCAAGCCCAGCCGGAGTCGAGCAGCACGCCCACGATTTCCGTGCCCGACCACCCGCTGGTGGTATAGGCGCGGCTTTCAAGGTCGGCGGAGCTGTGGGCGATGGCGTTGACGAGGGAGGTCACCGCGCCGAATGCCGCTCCGAGCGCCAGGGCGCTCACCAGGATCCGCAAGAGCCGGGTCAGGCGCGAGCGGTCCCGCCGTCGACGGCCGTGTCGCTGATCACCAGTCACCACGCCTTCCTACCGCAAAAATCCGACGCGTTCGGCGTTGGAGTCGTAGCCGCCCCCGCCCGGGTAGACCCAGGCTCCGGTGAGGTTGCGGTCGCCGGCGCTGAAGACGCCCTGGTAGTAGGCGGGGGAACCCCGCTCACCCGCCCAGATGGTGAGGGTGTCGCCCTCGAGTTCATAGGTGTAGTCGAGGGTGCTGCCGTCGTCGCCGTAGTAGCGGGACTTGATGTCGGTGCTGGGCTCGGCCATCAGCGTGCGTTCCCGGCCGATGATCTCGATGCCGTGAGTGTCGCCCAGTTGCACGTCCTGCTGGAGGAAGAAGTCGTTCAGCCAGCGGTAGGTCACGGTTCCGTCGTGCCCTCCGGTGATTTTCCAGGTGCCGACGAGCCTGGTCAGGGCCTGTAGTGCTGGGTCGTTGGTCATCGCCGTCTCCTTCAGAGCGGGTCGTCGCCTCTACAGACCGGCGTCAGCGAGAGAACTCATCGGTCCTCAAGGCGTACAAGCCGGAGTAGTCCGCTCGAACGAGACAAGGGTTCGCCGCTTGTCAGGTCAGGTCGAGTCCCGCGAGCTGGGCGCGGCTGGTCACGTTGAGCTTGGGGAAGGCGCGATAGAGGTGGTAGCTGACGGTCTTGGGGCTGAGGAAGAGCTGGGCGCCGATCTCCTTGTTGGTGCGACCTGCCGCGGCCAGACGGACGATCTGCAGCTCCTGCGGGGACAGAGTGGAAAGGGAGTCGGTACCGGCCGCGGAGAGACTGGTGTCGCCGGCCGCGCGGAGTTCGTTCCTGGCACGATCGGTCCAAGGCCGGGCGTCCAGGCGCTGGAAGGTTTCGAGCGCGGCACGCAGGTGGAGGCGGGCGGCGCTCTTCTGCCGTTCCCTGCGCAGGCGCTCGCCGTAGACCAGCGCGGTGCGCGCCGAATCCCAGGGGCGGCCGCTGGTCGCGTGCAGCCGTACGGCCGTGCAGAAATGGTCGTGCGCGCGCTCCCCATCGGGTTCGAGAAGGGCTCGGCAGCGGTACGCGACGGCCTCGGCCCAGTCGAGGCCGGAGGCCGCGGCCCACGCCTCGTAGCGGCGTAGCGGCTGATCGGCGGGCAACCCGAGCCGGGCCGCGGCTTCGATCTGGTCGGGAGCGAAGTGCACGGCCTGGAACTGGTGGCGCACCGGACCCGCCATGGCGCCCTCCAACCGGTCCAGCACCTCGGCGTAACGGCCCTGGCCCAGATCGAGCAGCGCCTGGGCCCACTGCGCCCAGGCCAGACCGTTGACGATCCCGTTGGCGTCGTAGTGCTCCTGCGAGGCGGCGGCCAGCTCGGCGCACCGGTCCGCGTCACCTCGGGCCGCGGCGATCCAGGCGAGCATGCCCTGCATGCAACCGGCCCGGCTCGGCCTGCCGGTCTCCGCGGTCAGCTGCAGTCCCTCGCTCGCGGTGGCCGTGGCGTCCGTGAACCTGCCGAGGAAGATCTCGCTGGTGGCGAGCGTGATGTGGAGCACGGCGAGCTTGCTGACCTCGCCATTGGCCCGGCATTCGTCGGCGGCGGCGCGCGCGATCTCCCACGCGGCCTGGAAGTCACCGATCTGGAGGGCGAAGTAGGAGGCGTTGATCCGGCGTGAGTGCATTTCCGAGGTGATCCGGCTGCCCCTGGTCACCAGCTCCCGCATGATCGGCAGGGCGGCCGCGGGGCCTTCGGTCAGCAGCGTCGCCATTCCCAACGCGGCCTGCCTGGCGAGGTCGACGTCGTCTTCCGGGCGCAGGTCCAGTGCGCGCAGGCGGGCTGCGGCCTCGACGAGCCCGTCGGCGTCGCCGAGACGGTTGGCGTTGCGTGCCGCTTCGACCAGCATCAGACCGGCGGCGGCGCGGTCGTCGCCTGCCACGTCCGCCGCTCCCTTGAGCAGCAGTTCGTGAGCCAGGTGCGGGGCGCCCTGGGCTGAGGCGATCCTGGCCCGCAGTGTGGGGAACGTGGTGCGGGCCGACGCGTCCGGCACGAGGCCGGTGGCGGCCTCGATGAGCCGCTGGGCTCGTTGCGGCTGCCCGCCTTCGGTGGCGTCCACGGCGGCCGACAGCAGCCTGCGCCCCTTCGGCTCCCGATCCTCGCTCAGCTCTGCCGCTCGCTCGAACGCGGCGGAGGCGCTGACGTTCGCGCCGCGGTCCCTGGCCCGCTGGGCCATCTCCTCCAGGGCTCGCGCGGCCGTCTCGTCAGGGCCCGTCGCGGCGGCGGCCAGGTGCCAGGTCCGCCGGTCGGGCCGGCCGCGCAGGAGGCCGGCCAGAATCGCATGGACCTGTGACCGCAGATCGTACGTACTGAGCTGGAAGGCCGCCGCACGCATGAGCGGATGGGCGAACCCGACGTGCCGTCCCGCGATCCTGACCAGCCCGGAACGCTCGGCCGCTGCGAGCGCGGCGGGTTCGATGCCGAGCTCGGCGCAGGCCGTCGTGACCACATTCAGGTCGCCGCCGTCGGCCAGCGCGGTGACCAGCAGCGCGGTCTGGGCGTCTTGGGGCAGCCGGCCGATGCGGGCGGCGTAGGCCAGCCGCAGTCGTTCCGGCAGCGGCAGCGGGCTGTGGTCATAGGCCGGCAGTTCAGCGGCGCGGGGGAGTTCGAGGAGGGCGAGCGGGTTGCCCGCGCTCTCCTGGATGATCCGCACGCGCATCGGGCCGGTGAGGGTGGGAGCGGCGTCGGCGAGCACCTGGGCGGCGCTCTCGTCGTCCAGGCCGGTCAGCCGTAGCTCCGGCAGGCCCGCCGGGTCGAAGCCCTCGCGCGCGCCGAAGAGCATCACGACGCCTTCCGCGTGGAGCCGGTGCGCGGCGAAGCGCAACGCGCGCGCCGAGGCCTGATCCAGCCAGTGCGCATCGTCGACCAGGCACAGCAGGGGCCGGTCCTCGGCCACCTCCGCCAGCAACGACAGCACGGCCACGCCGACGTGGAACTGATCGTCGGTCCTGGTGGGAGCCAGGCCCATGGCCCCCGCCAGCGCCGCGGCCTGTGGCTCGGGCAGCGCGCCGAAGCGGTCGAGCAGGTGGCGCAGGAGCAGGTGGAGCGAGGCGAAGGGGATGTCGGCCTCGGTCTCGATGCCCAGACCGCGCAGCATCTCCATGTCCCGCGCGCGCTCCTCGGCGTACGCCAGAAGTGACGTCTTTCCGATCCCCGGCTCGCCCTTGATCACCAGGACGCCGGAACGTCCACCCCGTGCCTGGTCGAGCAGTACGTCAATGGCCTTCTGATCAGACTCACGCCCTCGAAGCACGCGACGAATCCTAGTCGCTTGTCCGATACCGCCCAGATGTCAACCGACCTAGCGTCGTCGGCCATGAATCCGATACAAGTGGTCGACCTGGTCTCGGTCACCAAGCACTACGCGCACGGCGTCACGGCGCTCGACGACGTGTCGATCGGCTTCGGTGCCGGGACGTTCACCGCCGTGATGGGGCCGTCAGGGTCGGGCAAGTCGACGATGTTGCAGTGCGCCGCCGGGCTCGATCGGCCGAGCTCGGGGCGGGTGGTCGTGGACGGCCGAGATCTGGCGACGCTCAGCGACAGGAAGTTGACGCTCCTGCGGCGCGACCGGATCGGTTTCGTGTTCCAGTCCTTCAACCTGCTGCCGTCGCTCACCGCCGCCCAGAACGTCGCCCTGCCGCTGCGCCTGGCCGGCCGCCGCCCCGACTCCCGGCGAGTACGCCAGGGCCTGGCCGCGGTCGGCCTGGCCGAGCGCATGAACCACCGCCCCGCCGAGATGTCCGGCGGCCAGCAGCAGCGCGTCGCGATCGCCCGAGCGCTGGTCAGCCGGCCGGCCGTGCTGTTCGCCGACGAGCCCACCGGCGCCCTGGACGCGAACACCAGCCGCGACGTGCTTCGCCTGATGCGCGACCTGGTCGACAGGCAGGCGCAGACGATCATCATGGTCACCCACGACCCGGTGGCGGCCTCCTACGCCGACCGCGTGGTGTTCCTGGCCGACGGCCGGGTCTACGGGGAACTGCACGACCCGAGCGCCGAGCTGATCGCCAACCGGATGTTGCAACTGGAGGCATCGTGCTGAGAATCGCCTGGTCCACGCTGCGCACCCGGTGGCTGTCCTTCGCCGGCACCTTCGTCGCCCTGGCGCTCGGCGCGGCCCTGATGGCCGCGCTCGGTCAGGTGCTGGCCTCCAGCGTCTCCTCGCCCGACCGGGCTCCGCAGCGGTACGCCGCCGCGCCCGTCGTGGTCGTGCCCGACGAGCGCCTCAGCGTGAAGAACTGGCTGGGCGAGAGCAGCGCCCCGCTGGCCGAGCCACGGGGGCTCGACCCCGGACTGGCGACCCGCCTGCCCGGAGCCGTGGTGGACCGGATCTTTCCCGCGCAGCTCGCCGGCGGCCCGCCCGCCGTCGGCCGTCCCTGGTCCGCCGCCCGTACGGCACCGCAGCGGCTGTCCTCAGGAAGGCCGCCCGCCAGGGATGACGAGATCGTGGTCACCGCCGGCGCCCGGGTGGGCCAGAAGGTGCACGTGGTGACCGTGACGGGGGCCCGGCCGTACCGGGTGGTGGGGCTCGCCTCGGCGGGGCCGCAGCACACCGTGTTCTTCACCGACGCCCGGGCCGCCAGGCTGTCACCGCGGATCGACGCGCTGGCGCTGTGGCAGCCTGCCGCCGAGGTCCGCGCCGCCCTGGGCGCGGCGGCCGCGTCCGGGACCGCGGAAGGTAAGGCGGGAACCCCGGCGACCTCGAGCAAGGTCACGGTCCTGACCGGCCAGGACCGGGCGTTGCCCGACCCGTTCCGCGAGGCCGACGAGCAGGCACGCAACAACGCCAACACGATCGTCGGCATCGCCGCCGGTTTCGCGGCGTTCATCGCCATATTCGTGGTCTCCTCCACCTTTGCTTTCGCGGTCGGGCAGCGGCAGCGCGAATTCGCCCTCCTCCGCACCGTCGGCGCGACCGCGGGCCAGGTCAGGCGCATGGTGTATGCCGAGGCTGTCCTGGTCGCGGTCATCGCCTCCGCGCTCGGCGCACTGACCGGCCCGCTGGCCACCCGCCCGATCCTGGACCGGCTGAGCGCGCTCGGGATGGCGCCTGCCTGGCTCGTGCCCTCCACGTCCTCGGCCCCCTCGTACGTGGCCTTCGGCACGGGCGTTCTGGTCGCCGTGCTCGGCGTGGTCGTCGCCGCCCGGCGGGCGGGCCGGGTGCGGCCGGCGGAGGCGCTGCGCGAGGCGGCGCTGGAGCCGAAGGCCATGACGATCGGACGCTGGATCGCCGGAGGCGGCCTGCTCGCCACCGCCGTCATCAGCATGATCCTCAACGCCGTCAGCGACCCGGCCGGTGCGACCAGCAACAAGACGTTCATGCCCATCGTCATGCTGCTCATCGCCGCCGTAGGGCTGCTCGCCCCGATCTTCGTCCGGCCGGTCACGAACCTGCTCGCCACCCCGCTCGGACGGCTGCGCGGCGCGGGCGGACTCGTGGTCCCCGCCGGCGCCGTCGCCTCGGCGAGGCGTACCGCCGCCACGGCCGCCCCGGTCCTGGTCACCGTGGCGCTGGCCGCGACCCTGCTCGGCGCCGCGGCGATGACCGACGCCACCAAGGCCGCGATGCGGACCACCCCCGTACGCGCCGACTACCTGGTGCTGCCCTCCGGCACTGCCGGGCTGGACCGGCAACTCGTCGAACGCCTGCGGGCCGTCCCCGGCGCCGACGTCACCCCGGTGATCTCGACCAGCCTCTACACGCTCGAAGGCGGGGGCACGCAACTCATCAAGCGGCCCGCCGAGGCCGTGCACCCGGCCACGCTCACCGCGGCCCTGTCGGTGCCCGTGACCGCCGGAACGCTCACGGAGCTGCGCGACGACACGATCGCGGTCGCTTCCACCTGGGAGCTGAGCCTGGGGCAGCGGGTGAAGCTGTGGCGGGCCGACGGCAGCCAGGCCACCTTCGAAGTCGTCGCGCTCCTCGGCGCCGACTCCGCCGCGGACTCCTACGTCACCCAGGCGCACGCCTTCTCCGCCCTGCCCTCGGCCGCATACGTGAAGCTGCGTCCCGGCGCCTCCGCCACCGAGGTCCAGAAGGCGTTGGAGCAGGCTGCCAAGGGACACAACGCGCGCGCGGTGACCAGGGCCGCCTGGGTCGCGAGCGCCACAGAGCGCCCCGCGTCCGCCAGCCGCCTCGGCCTGCTGGCCGTGCTCGGCATCATGCTCAGCTATACCGTGATCGCACTGGTCAACACGCTGCTGATGGCGGCCTCCGACCGGGCGCCGGAACGCGGCGCCCTGCGCCTGCTCGGCGCGACCAAGCCCCAGATCCTGCGATACGTCATGGCCGAGGCGCTGCTGGTGGTGGCGGTGGGCGTGGTGCTGGCGGCCGTCGCCACCGCGCTCGGGCTGCTCGGGTTGTACGCCGCGCTGGCGCAGCTTGCCGGTCCCGTCGACATGGACCTGCCCTGGCAACCGGTCATCGGGGTGATCGGCCTCTGCTTCGTGCTCGCGGTGGTGGCCGCCGTGCTGCCCGCGAGCCGTATCAAGGGAGTGGCGATTCCCCGGGCATGAGAGACCCGCGAAGACGGCGGTCGAGATTCGGAGTGTGCGCCGACGGGTGTCCGAACGCGCCCACCGCGTCGGCCTTCAACTGATTTGCGACCACCACCACCAGGAAATTCGGGCGATACGTCATGGTCATTCCCCCGTTACCGAACGGAGGTCTAGCGCACCTTACCGAGTACTCGGTAAGGTCTGCCGCAACACGAGCGCGAGGAGAGACCCTTGTCAGGAGTGGCACCGTCGGTGCGCAACCGGAAGGCGCCGGGCGTGCGGCGAGAGGAGATCCTGCAGACCGCCACCGAGATGTTCGGCGACAGCGGTTACCGCGGTGTTTCCATCGCCGACATCGCGGCGAAGGTCGGCATCTCCCAACCGGGCCTGCTTCACCACTTCAAGAGCAAGGAAGAGTTGCTGATCGCGGCACTCGAACGGCGCGACGCGGACAGCTCGGCGCACATGGATGAGATGTTCCACAAGTTGTCCATCGCGGACGCGCTGGTCTCGCTGTGCCGCCACAACGTCGAGGACCCGACGGCGATGCGCCTGTACGCCGTGGAGTCCGCGGAGAGCATCGAGCCCGGCCACCCCGCCCGCGAGTTCTTCCTGCGCCGCTACGCGCGGGTCCGTGACCGCGTGGCCGACCGCATCCGCCGGGACCAGGAGCTGCACCGGCTTCCCGCCACGCTCGACCCGCTCGTCCTGGCGACCGAGATGATCGCCGTGATGGACGGGCTCCAGATCCAGTGGTTGCTCGACCCGGCCATGGACCTGCCCGGACACATGGCCGCCTACCTCGAGCGACTCGTCATCAAGGAGGACCGGTGAACGGCGGACTCGACGAGCACCTCGACGCCTTGGTCGGCAAGCTCGATCTCCCGCGGAAAGTCCGGCTGCTGACCGGAGCCTCCCACTGGCGCACCTACCCGGAGCCGGCCATCGGGCTGCGCGCGATCACCGTGTCGGACGGGCCCGCCGGAGTGCGTGGCCCGGCGTGGGACAGCGGCTCCCCGTCCGCGTGCCTTCCCTGCCCGACCGCGATCGCCGCGAGCTGGGACGTCGACCGCGCCGCCGCGATCGGGCGCGTGCTCGCCGCGGAGGCCACCCGCAAGGACGTCGACGTGGTGCTGGCTCCCACGGTGAACATCCAGCGCAGCCCGGTCGCCGGCCGGCATTTCGAATGCTGGTCCGAGGATCCGCTCCTCACCGGGCGGCTCGCCGCCGCGCTGGTCGGCGCGCTTCAGCGACACGGCGTGGCGGCGACCGTGAAGCACTACGTCGCCAACGACTCGGAGACCGAGCGCGCCACCGTCGACGTTCGCCTCGACGAACGCACCCTGCGCGAGGTGTACCTCGCCCCGTTCGAGCACATCGTCAGGAATGCGCAGCCGTGGCTGGTCATGGCGGCGTACAACGCCGTCAACGGGACCGCGATGACCGAGCACGGGCTGCTCGACAGTCCGCTGCGCACGGAGTGGGGCTTCGACGGGCTCGTCATGTCCGACTGGAACGCCGCCCGCTCGGTGGTCGCCTCCGCCTCGGCGGGCCTGGACCTCACCATGCCGGGCCCCAGGGGACCGTGGGGCCCGGCGCTGGAACAGGCCGTCGCCGAAGGCCGGGTCAGCGAAGCCGCGGTCGACGCGAAGGTGAAGAACCTCCTGCGGCTCGCCGCGCGGCTCGGGGCCCTCGATTCGATGCCGGTGACCCGCACACCGATCACCGTCGACGCACGCCGCGAGCTGCACGCGGCCACCGCGGACGGAACCGTGCTGCTGCACAACTCCGATGGTCTTCTGCCCCTCGCGCCGGAGCGCCTGCGCCGCGTCGCCGTGTTCGGCGAGCTGGCCGGCAGCCCGCGCATTCAGGGCGGCGGCAGCGCCGAAGTGCGGCCGACTCACGTCGTGTCCCCGCTGGACGGGATCGAGGCCGCCCTGCCCCCTGGCGCCGAACTCACCTACACCGCGGGCAGCTACCTCGAGGGCGACCCCGCCCCGGTGCCGCCGGCGATGCTCGACGCGCCCGTCCGGGTCCGCTGGCTCGACGACACGGGCTCCGAGGTGCTGCGTGAGGAGCGCAGGACCGCTGCTCTCGTGCGGCTCGGCGCCGATGTGCCCGCGGGGGCCACCACTGTCGAGCTGACCACCCGCATCGTCCCGGACGTCTCGGGAACGTGGCAGCTCGGCCTCAGTGGCGCGGGCCGGATCGTGTTCGCCGTCGACGGCCGGACGCTGCACGACGACGACGTGCGACCCTCGCACGACGGTCCGGGCGCGGAGATCCTCACGCCGCCCGTCCGCACGTTCGACGTACCACTCGAAGCAGGCAGGCCGGTCGATGTGCTGCTACGGCAACGGATGCCGGCGATCGGCTCGGCCGTCGCGATCCGGGCCCGGGCGCCGCGGAGGTCCGCCACCGCGGAGCTCGCCGTCGCCCGCGAGCAGGCCAGGGCCGCGGACGTCGCGGTCGTCGTGGTCGGCACCAGCTCTCAGACCGAGAGCGAGGGCTTCGACCGAGCGGACCTGTCGTTGCCAGACGGGCAGGACGACTTGGTACGCGCGGTCGCCGCGGAGAACCCGAACACCATCGTCGTGGTCAACGCGGGCGCGCCCGTGCTGCTGCCGTGGCGCCATGATGTCGCGGCAGTGCTCGTGACGTGGTTCGGCGGTCAGGAGTCCGGCGCCGCGCTCGCGGACGTGCTCCTCGGACGCGCCGAGCCCGGCGGCAGGCTGCCGATGACGTGGCCGGCCGGCGGCGAGGACGTGCCGGTGCTCGGCACGGCGCCCGTCGGCGGCCGGCTGGAGTACGGCGAAGGCGTCCATGTCGGTCACCGCGCGTGGCTGCGCGCCGGCGTCGAGCCCGCATATCCGTTCGGGCACGGCCTCGGCTACACGTCATGGGAACTGGTCGAGGTCCACGGCGGACCGGGCACGGACGTGCGGGTCTCCGTACGCAACACCGGTTCCCGGCCGGGCAAGCAGGTGGTGCAGGTCTACCTCGCGCGGCCCGGCTCGAGCGTCGACCGCCCCGTCCGATGGCTGGCCGGGTTCGCCGTCGTGCGAGCCGAACCCGGCGAGACGATCACCGCTGACATCCCGCTGCCCGCGCAGGCCTTCCAGCACTGGGACGCGGCACGGCCCGGCTGGGATGTCGAGTTTGGAACGTTCGAGGTCTCCATCGGATTCTCCTGCGCGGACATCCGTGGCACGACGTCGATCAACATGCACCACGAGTGAACACCCGGGTCTCCCCCCGGCCCGACACAAAGTAAGTGAGGTGGTGCAGCGATGTACCCCAGCAGAAACCATGTCCCCGGCGGTTCGGCGCTGTCGCGCAGGACGTTGCTCGGCGGGCTGTCCGCCCTCGGCGCCGCCACTCTGGTCGGCTGCCGTTCCGCGGCGAACGAGAGCAAGACGGCCGGCGTGGTGAGCAGCGGCCCGGCCCGCGGCGGGACCCTGGTCGCCACGGTCGCCGCGGCACCGGACCTCGCGGCCTACTTCACCGGCCGCCCCGGCAACATCTTCTGGATCCGCAACGTCCTCGAGACGCTGGTCATGGTCGACCAGAACAACAAGGCGCAGCCGCTGCTGGCGACGAAGTGGGAGCTGCGCGACGGCAACCGGACGATCGTGCTGTCGCTGCGCGAGGGCGTCAAGTTCCACAGCGGACGCGCCTTCACCGCGGAGGACGTCGTGTTCACCATTGAACGTGAGCTTGCCGGCGACGGCCTTGCCACGCTCACCGGCGCCATGAAGGGCTGGAACGTGAGCGCGACCGGCCCGCACGAGGTCACGATCACCTCGCCGCGGCCGATCCAGGAAACGGTGGCGCCCGCTTCGAGATCGCCATCCACGCGCTGCCGGTCCCGCGCAACGTGATCGAGATCGTGGCCCGCAACCTGACGGACGCCGGGCTCCAGCCGTCGGTGCTCGAACTGGCGCCCCCGGAATTCGAGCCGCGCAGGATCGCGGGCAAGCTCGCGCCCGCGTTCCTGACCTGGACCGCCGTGGGCGAGCTGCCGCCGGCACTCACGCTGTACGGCCACCCGGATCTGCGGCCGAACAAGAACACCTCGAACTACGCCGACGAGGGCTACCGCGAGCGGGCGCAGGCGCTGATCGACAGCGCGGACGAGAGCGCCACGGCGCAGCGACTGCGGGACCTCTCGCAGCACCTGCTCGACGCCGCGTTCCTGCAGACCATCGCCATCGTGCCGGTGACGGTCGTTCGCGCGGACGCCGCGAGGGACATCCTCGTCAGCCGCTACGGCCGCTCCATGCGCGCCGCTTACCTCACCCGGTGAACGGGACGCGAGCATGATCCACTTCCTGTTGCGGCGCCTGCCCTCGGTCCTGCTCGTCCTGGTCGCGACGACCGCCATCGCCTTCCTGCTGCCCCGCATGGCTCCGGGCGACCCGGCCGCCATCGCGGCGGGTCCGGAGGCCACGGCGGAGCAGGTCGCGGCGATCCGCGTCGAGATGGGGCTGGACCAGCCGCTGGTCGAGCAGTACGTCCGCTGGATGGGCGGGCTGCTCACCGGCGATCTCGGCCAGTCGCTGCAGTTCAACAGACCGGTCGGCGAGCTGATCGGGACCAGGGTGGAGAGCACGCTCGAGCTGACCGTCGCGGCCACGATCCTCCTGGTCGTGGTCTCGCTCGGGCTCGGCGTCTTCGCCGGGTCGGCGCGATCCCGGCTGTCGCGGTTCACGGCCGACGCGAGCAACACGGTGCTGCTGGCGATGCCGCCCTTCCTCGCCGGCCTGCTGCTGATCATCCTGTTCGGGGTGGTCTTCCGCGTGCTGCCGATCAGCGGCGAGGTCGCGGTGCTGGACGACCCGGTGATCGGCGTGCAGTACCTCATACTGCCCGCGGTCGCGCTGGCGGTGCCGATGGGCGGCCACGTGGCGATGCTCGTCCAGTCCTCGATGGAGAACGCGTGGCGGCAGGACTACGTCGACCTCGCCATGGCCAAGGGCGTGCCACGAAGGTGGATCACCCTGCGCCACGTCGTCCGCAACAGCCTGGGGCCCGCCGTCGTCACGATCGGGATGCGGTTCGGCGACATGCTGGCCGGCGCCGTCGTCATCGAGATGATCTTCGCGAGGAACGGGATCGGGCAGCTCGGAGTGTCGGGCGTGCTGAGCGCGGACTACAACGTGGTGCAGGTGATCATCGTCGGCACGGTACTGATCGCCGTGGTCGTGCAGCTGCTCACCGAGATCGCCATGGCGGCCCTGGACCCCCGCGTCCGGTTGGGAGCGTGAAACCATGACCACCACCTTCACCGCACCCGGCACACCCGCGCCGACGGTGACGCGCCGGATCGGCGGCGGGGCGCTGAGCCGCTACCTCACCGCGCTGCGCACCCCGCGCGGAGCGTTCGGCGCCGGGCTGCTGCTGGCCCTCGTCGCGGTGTCCGTCCTGGCCCCGCTGCTCTTCCCCGGCGGCTACGACGACCAGGGCAACGACTCGCTGGCCGGTCCCTCGGCCGCGCACTGGATGGGCACCGATGAGCTGGGCCGAGACATCCTCGCCCGTACGGTCTACGGCCTTCGTACGGACCTGAGCCTGATCCTGGCCGCGGTGCCGTTGAGCGCCGCCATCGGGACGCTCATGGGGCTGACCGGCGTGGTCTCGCGGTGGCTCGGCGCGGCCATGCAGCGTGTGCTCGACATCATCCTCGGCTTCCCCGGGCTGGTGCTCGGCATGAGCGTCGTCCTCGTGCTCGGCACGGGCTGGCTCTCGCTGTTCGTGGCCGTGCTGATCAGCGGCTTGCCCGGGTTCGGGCGGCTGGCGAGGGCGGGGCTTCAGGTCGAGCAGGAGCGAGAGTACGTGATGGCCGCCAAGGTGCTCGGCGTGCGCAAGCGCACCGTGCTGATGCGGCACGTGCTGCCGAACATCATGGACCCGATCGTGGTCAGCGTCGCCGTCTACATGGTGGTGGCGATCTTCATCGTGTCCGGCCTGAGCATCGTGGGCCTCGGCATCAAGCCGCCCATCCCGTCGCTGGGCGCGATGCTCAATGTCGGTGCGCGCTACATCGAGGCGCACCCCGCGTACGTCCTCGGACCCGGCCTGGTGCTGCTGCTCCTCGCGTTGGCGTTCACTCTTCTGTCCAACGCGCTCAACAAGGCGGTGCTGAGGAAATGACCATTCACTCCCATGGCCACCCCCATGGCGTCGCACCGGCGGCCCCGGCACAGCACGACGCGGACACCCTGCTCGAGGTCCGCGGTCTGCGTACCGAGTTCGCGACCGCTGCGGGTGTCGTCCGCGCCGTCAACGACGTCAGCCTCACCCTGCGACGCGGCCAGATCCTCGGCGTCGTCGGCGAGTCCGGTTCGGGCAAGTCGGTGACCGCCCGCTCGATCCTGCGAATGGTGCCCGAACCCGGCCGGATCGCCGCCGGCGAGATGCTCTTCGGCGGCCGCGACCTGCTCGGGCTGTCCGAGGAGGAGATGCGCCGCATCCGCGGCGCCGAGATCGCGATGGTGTTCCAGGACCCGCAGTCCGCGCTCAACCCCGTCCTGACCGTGGGCGCCCAGATCGCCGAAGCCCTCACCACGCACGGCACGGGCAAGCGCTCGGCCCGCGCGCGGGCACTCGAACTGCTCCGCCAGGTCGGGATCCCGGACGCCGAGCGCAGGATCGACGACTACCCGCACCAGTTCTCCGGCGGCATGCGCCAGCGAGTCGTGATCGCCATCGCGCTGGCCGGCTCGCCGTCGCTGCTGATCGCCGACGAGCCGACCACGGCCTTGGACGTCACCATCCAGGCGCAGATCCTGCGCCTGCTCAGGCAGTTGCGCGATGAGCTGGGCATCGCCGTGCTCATGATCACCCATGACATGGGCGTGGTCGCCGAGATGTGTGACGACGTCGTCGTCATGTACGGCGGCCGGGTCGTGGAGCGGGGACCGGTCGAGACGATCTTCGCTCGGCAGGCCCATCCCTACACCGCCGACCTGCTCAAGGCCATGCCACGGATGGACACCGCAGGCGGGAACCGGCTGCCCGCGATCCCCGGCGCCCCACCGGACCCCGCCGCGCTGCCGCCCGGATGCGCCTTCCACCCGCGCTGCCGGCTGGCCGAGGACCGCTGCGGCACCGACGTTCCCGAGCTGCTGCCCCTGGCCACCGCGGGGCACGCCGCCGCGTGCTGGGTGACCCGGCATGTCGCGCCCATACCCCCGCTCACGCTCGTCGCCGACGACGCGGCCTCGCGGGTCGAACGGGCGCGAACCCCGCTGCTGACCGTGGAGAACCTCCGGGTCAACGTCGCCTCCGACCGCAGGAACCTGTTCGGGCGGCCGGACCCTGTGTACGCCGTGGACGGGGTGAACCTGACGGTCGCCGCCGGAGAGACCCTGGGCCTGGTCGGCGAGTCCGGGTGCGGCAAGTCGACACTCGCCAGAACGGTCGTCGGGATCAACCGGCCGGCCGAGGGCACGGTCCGCGTCGGATCCGACGGCATCGACGCGTTCTCCCCGGCCGGCGCCCAGGTGCTGCGCTCTACCGTGCAGTACGTGTTCCAGGACCCGTACGCGTCGCTCAATCCGCGGCGCACGATCAGGCAGTCGCTCGACGAGGCGCTTGAGATGCGCGGCGTGCCGCGCGCCGAGCGGGCCGCGGAGGCGAGCGCGCTCATCCGGCGGGTCGGCCTGAACGAGTCGCATCTGGACCGTTACCCGCACGCCTTCTCCGGCGGGCAGCGGCAGCGTATCGGCATCGCCCGCGCGCTGGCCGTCGAACCACAGGTGCTGATCTGCGACGAGCCGGTGTCCGCCCTGGACGTGTCGATCCAAGCCCAGATCATCAACCTGCTGGAGTCGCTGCGTGACGAGCTCGGCCTCGGGTACCTGTTCATCGCGCACGACCTTTCGGTGGTACGGCACCTGTCCGACCGGGTCGCCGTCATGTATCTCGGCAAGATCGTCGAAACCGGCCCGGTCGACGCGGTCTACGCCGCCCCGCGGCATCCCTACACGGTCGCGCTCATGTCGTCCTCGCCGATGCCCGACACCGCGGTGCGCGAGCGCGAGCGCATCGTGCTCACCGGTGACCTGCCCAGCCCCAAGAACCCGCCGTCGGGCTGCCGCTTCCGCACGCGCTGCCCCATCGGCCCCCTGGCCCGTCCGGAACGGACGATCTGCGCCGAGCAGGAGCCCGTGCTCGCCGAGGCACCGGGCGGCCGGCTGACCGCCTGCCACTTCGCCGGGGAGCTCGCAGCGGCCGGCGGGCAGGAATAGGAGGTTGGCCACAGGGTCTTGACCGTGGAGACGCTCACCGCCAGGGTCGCTGCGATCTCCACGATTCTCATGGCGCGGGCCACGAGTGGGAGCGCCGTACGTGTCAAGGAGGGGCCACAAGCGCGCCGTCTTGTCACTTCCGGAGAAAACCAGTTGTTGATCTTTAGGGGGACCTCGACAATCGTCGGCATGACAGCAGCGCTGACGGCGGATCAGGTCGGGCGGTTCGTCATGGACGGCTTCGTCCATCTTCCCGAGGCCTTCCCCCGCTCGCTGGCGGACGAGTGCCGGGCGTTTCTCTGGCGCGCGACCGGTCTGGACCCCGACAACCCCTCCACCTGGACGAAGCCCGTCATCAGGCTCGACGGGTACGGACACGGGCCGTTCCAGCGTGCGGCCACCACGCCACGCCTCCACAGCGCCTTCGACCAGCTCGCCGGCACCGGTCGATGGGTCCCCCGCCAGGGCCTGGGCACCTTTCCCATCCGCTTTCCGCATCCGGACGATCCCGGCGACGCGGGATGGCACATTGACGGCGGCTACACCCCCGAAGGCGAACAAGGATTCTGGCTCAACCTGCGTTCCCGCGGCCGGGCGCTGTTGATGCTCTTCCTGTTCTCCGACGTCAGCGCCGACGACGCGCCCACCCGCATCAAGGTCGGCTCGCACCTGGACGTCCCGCCCTTCCTCGAGCCGGCGGGCGAGCGCGGCGTGAGCATGTTCGAGCTGTGCCAGACCATGGACGCCGCGGGCAAGCTCGATTCACCGGATCGGCCCTTGGCACTGGCCACCGGCCGGGCAGGCGACGTCTACCTGTGCCACCCGTTCCTCATTCACGGCGCGCAGTCCCACTTCGGCACCGTCCCCCGCTTCTTGGCCCAGCCTCCGCTCCTGCCGGCCGGACCCCTTGAGCTCGACCGCCGCGACGGCGCGTACTCCCCCGTCGAACGCGCGGTGCTGCTCGGGCTGGCATGACCTGATGACGCTGACACCGGATCCGCTGGTGACCGATGACTACTCCGAGGTGTTCCTGCGGTTCGGGATCCAGCCGCAGAAGTCGATATATCCCTACGCCCCCGTATTCCGCGGCGTGATCGGCGGACAAGCCGTCGCCGTCAAGCGCACCTGCTCGGCCGAGGCCATGGGCCGGTGGCTGCGCTACCTCGCGAGCGTGGGACTGCCGGTGGTGACCCCATTGGCCGGCCCCCATCGGATCGGCCGGCACGACTGGGTCGCCTATCCGTGGATCGACGGGCGCACCTATGACGGCTCGTCACCTGACATCCACGCCGCCGGCGACCTGCTGGGGCGACTGCATGCGGCCGGTGACGGCGAAGCCTCCACCGGTCTGCCCGGCTTCCAGTGGCCCGACCACCACGGGGAGTCGGTCGAGGACGACGTCGCGGGTCTGGACAAGGTGCTCAAGACCTATCGTCCGGACCTCCACCGGGAGGTGCTCGGCCGGTTCGCGCCGCGGCTGCGGTCGTTCATGGCGACCACGCTCCCGGCCGTCCGCGACGCCGGATTGCCCGTGGCCGATGTGACCTTGGATTTCAAGGCGGTCAATCTCGTGTACGCCGAGGCCGGACCCGTGCTGATCGACCCCGACAACGGAGAACGCGCGCCGAGGCTGCTCGACTTGGCCCTGGCCGTGCTGCTGTTCCACAACGACCTGCCAGATCGTCCGGCGAAGCTCTTCGATGGGATGGAGTGGGCTGTCTTCCGCGACGCCTACCTCGGTCATGTGCGGCTGACGGTGCGGGAGCGGGAACTGTGGCCGACCGCTCTCCTGTACATGCTGCTGGAGTGGGGTGTGTGGGCCGTCGTCAACGGTGGCGAGGTCGGCGACTGGGACGATCCCCGGCAGGCGGCCTTCCTCGCGGATCTCCTCACCATGGACGTCAGGCGCTACCGGTTGTGACCCTGCCCAGAGTGACGCGCCCGAAATTCCGCTGACCGGCCGGCGCCCCTATTCGGGCAGTCGCCAGCCGGCCGTCCACAGACGCGTCCCGGAGCGGCGGTCGAGGCGTCGCAGGAACGACAGGACGCCCGCGGTGCCGGTGCTCCAGGTGTAGGCCGGCTTGTCGAGGTCGTTGCCGGGGAAGACCGGCTGCGCCGGCTCGCCGCCGGCCCGTACCAGCATGAGTTCGGCGATCTCCTCGGCACCGCGCCAGTAGCCGTCGTCGCCCGTGACCATCGCCAGGTCGATCAGCGCCTCACCGAGACCGGCCAGACCGCAGCACTGCGAGACCACCCACGCCTGCGGGGCGACGGCCAGGCACCCCCGCACGCCTCGCTCGGCCAGCTCCATGTAGCGGTCCTCGCCGTACGCGTGGGCTGCGTGCGCCAGCGCGCCGGCGATGCCCGACATGCCCTGGCACCAGGACGCCCCCATCGCCCGGGCATCCGGGCCGTGCAGCTCGCCGATCAGCGCCTCGGCCCGTACGGCCAGCGCCGCGAACCGTTCCCGCGCCGCCTCGCCGGCCGATCGGTCGCCGGTGGCCTCGTGGTAGGAGAGCAGGAAGTCCGCGCAGCCGGCGTCGCCGTGGGCGTACGCCGTGTCCACGGACACGCCGGAGCCGGGCTGGGCGGGCGCCACGGCGTCCTCCGACCGTGTGACGTCACCCGCGATCAGCAGGCGGGCACACTCAGCGGCGATCCGCAGGTGCCGGGCATCGCCGGGTTCGACGGCGGCCAGCGACAGGTGGCCCGAGCCGATGCCCGCCACGCCGTGCGCCTGGTCGGCCCGCTGCGGGCCGTCGAGGGCGATGGGGTCCGGCGCCGCCAGCTCCGGCACGGCGGTCAGGCGGGCCGCGGTCAGGAACAGCGTGGTGCCGGTGCGGCCGAAGTACAGCGAGGGCGGAAGCTTGGCGGGCGGCATCACACGGCCCGTCCACCGGGCCAGATCGGCGGCCACGGCCTTGGCCTCCGGGTGGTGCAGCAGCTCCATGCCGACCCCGGCGCAGCCGCCGTAGACGTTGGTCACCGGCGGGCTCTCCCGGCGGGCGTTCTCGGGTGCGGCCATCAGCTGCTCGGCGAAGGCCGCGCACTGGCGCACGGTGTGGTCGAGCGCCTTGGACAGCAGATACCCGGTGAGCTCGGGCGTAGCGGGCAGCCGCCACCGTCTCGCCGGTGGCCGCTCGGCGGCGGGCCGACCGTCGGAGAAACCGGTCACGGCTGCGGTGGCGGGCTGACCGTCGGCGAACCCGGGCGCTGCCGCCACGGCCTCCACAGGCTGGGGACCGTGGGCGGATCTGATCTCGGCGGCGGCCGCGGCGCGGTCGGCGGGGTCGAGGCTCAGCAGGCCGGGCAGCAGGCCGATGACGCCCGTCGTGACGTCCGGGTACATCCGCGCAAGGCACATGAGCGTGCGCTCGACGTTACGGACCGGGTCAGGGCCGATCATGATCGGGTTCATCCCGGTGGCCGCGAAGAACAGGGTGGCGCCCAGCGAGAAGTAGTCGTCGGCGGGCACGGAGTCGCGATCGGTGTGCTGGTCGGGAACGCTGTAACCGCGGCTCCAGCCGGGCAGCTGCAGTCCGTCGTACCTGCTGTTGCCGAAGTCGATGAGGGTGCAGCGGCCGTCCTCGCCGAGCACGACGTTCTTGGGCGACAGGTCGCGGATGACGACGCCACGCGAGTGGACCGCGTCGATCACCTCCAGCAGCCTGGCGGCCAGCGCGCCGAGGTCGCGCTCGCCGTCGGCGGGCTTCCCGGTGAACAGGCCGTTCTCCGCGACGAACCGGTTGAGGTCGCGGCTGCCCGCGTCGGTCATGACGAGGAACTCGTCCTCGCCGTGCCGGAAGTGGTCGATCGGCTCCGGTACGCCCGCCACGCCCTTGAGCGCCTGGAGGATGCGCAGCTCGTTGCGGAGGTACATCCGCAGGTCCCAGCCCTTGACGTTCTCCCCGACGTACGCGCGGGCCTCCTTGACCACGACCCGCCGGCCGGCGGCGTCGGCGGCGCGGTAGACGTTGCCGCGCGGGCCACGCACGACGCCGGACGTCACGCGGTACCGGCCGCCGATGATCTGACCCGTGCCGCCGGAGGCCTCTCCTGCCGTCTCCGCGGGCGGTCGCGTTCCGAGAGACGGCCGGTCACCAGACCGCCGCGTGTCCGGCGGGAGGTCCGCGGGGCGGAACGGGTCGGTCGCCCAAGGGGGGCAGGTGAACTCGGGACCGGCCGCGCCCGGCAGCTGCTCACCGTCCGGCCCGATCACGATCAGCTCGAAGTCGCCGTTCTCGTCCACCCGGTACTGCGGGGCGAACGGGGCGTACCTGTAGTACACCGGAGCGTCGGGGCGTACCCGCCGGTCACTGACGATGCGCGGAGCCGACAGCCCGGACAGGGCGTCGGCGAGGGCGTGGCCCAGCTTGACCACCACGTCCTGCTCCGGGTAGACCGTCATGGCCTTGCCCACGGCTCCCGGGTCGACGTCGCCGGAGTTGAGCTCCATGAGCCTGTGGGCGGAGCGGGCGACCTTGAAGGCGCAACCGGCGCCCGCCAGGATCGGCAACGCGCGGTCAAGGGTGTCGGCGAGGGTGCCGGGACGTGCGGAAACGTGGATTTTCCAGCCTTGCAACGGAATGTCGCCCTGAGGGTCGTGAACGCTGATCCACGTATCGTCCTCGTTTATTTCCCTACCATTCGACTCTGCAAATTGGGTAAGGCGGTCGACCACACTGCTATCCACGGTCATCCTTCGATAACGGAGCGCATCTGTTATATGCGAAAAAGGCCATCAGAACAGCGCTGATGGCCTTTCCCCAGCGCTTTGCGTCACCACGCGTCACGGCGTGGCATCAGGCGCTTCACACAACGTTTCACACGATGGACGGGCAGCACGGGAAGCTGCTGCACACCGTGCGCTTGCAGGTGTTGACACAGGCCTGGGGGCCGTGGAGCAGCTTGTTCAGCTCGCCTTCGAAGTCGACGGCGAGGTCTTCGTACTCCAGGACACCGGCGTCGCGGGGCTCCAGGGCGAGGACCGACATAAGGGCTCCTTCCTTGGCCACCGATGGGCGGCCGACGTGGGGATCCGAGCCTCGGGATGGCGCCGGTAGGCACCTTTCCCGCGCCCTGCCCACGACAAGGAATCGTTTACACGTTCCCCGTCGCGAGCAAACGGACGCATTATGTGCAGATATCCGGAAGCCTGTCTAGAGGTGGCCGTAGCGGCCGGAAATGTATTTACACGCATCTTTACAGAGAGAGTTCGATCTTCTAGATTGGCCTGCGTGATGGGGCGATCTCCGGGGTGCCGCCCGCGGAACGGCGCCCTCGCATGAGGCTCTGGCGGCGCCGACGCGGGACGGGCGTCCCGGACGACCGGTCGGGGCTCGTGGTCGCGTACTGGGAGAGCCACGACGAGCACCTGCTGACCGCCACCCTCGGCACGATCGCTCGCAGGCTGCCGTCCCTGGTGGCCGCCGCGCTGCGGATGGCGTGGCAGGCCAGTCCCCGCGACACGGCCGTGGCCCTGGCGGGCAACCTCGCGGCCGGCGTCTTCACCGTCTTCGGGCTGGTGGCCACCTCCGAGGTGCTGGCCTCGCTGTTCGCCGCCGGTCCCACGCCCGACCGCGTACGGGCCGCGCTGCCCTCGCTACTGCTCGTGGCCGCCGCCACGGGGCTGCGCGGCGCGCTGCTGGCCGGCGCGGGATGGGCGCAGGCCCGGCTCAAACCGCAGGTCGAACGGCTGGCCGAGACCCGCCTGTTCGAGCTGACCACCCGGGTGGAGCTGGCCGCGTTCGACGACCACGACTTCCACAACGCGATGCGGCGGGCCCGCGACAGCGGCGTGCCCGACACCGCCACCGTGGTGGAGACGACCATCGCCGTGGTCACCGGCGCGGTCGGCGTGCTGGCCTCGGCCGTCGCGCTCGGCCTGCTGCATCCGATCCTCATGCCGTTGCTGCTGGTCACGGCCGGGCCGGCGGGATGGGCCGCGGTGCGCATGGCGCGGCTGGGCTATCAGGCGTTCTACCGGTTGTCCGCCGCGCGGCGGCGCAAGTTCATGCTGTCGGACCTGATGGCCGAGCGGCAACCCGCCGCCGAGGTACGCACGTTCACGCTGCGGGACTTCCTGCTCGGCCAGTACGCCAAGGTGGCCGACCTGGAGCAGGACGTCCAGCTCGACGTGGCGCGGCGGCGGGCCGCGACCAAGGCGGGCGGCGACCTGCTGACCGGCGTGGCCACGGCCGGCGTGTACGTGGTGCTCGGCGTGCTGCTGGCCGCCGGCGTCATCCCGCTGTCGGTGGCCGGCGCCGCCGTACTGGCGATCAGGGCCGGGCAGATGTCGCTCACCGCCCTGATCCAGACCATGAACCGGCTCTACGAGGCCGGCCTCTACTTCGCCGACTACCTGGCCTTCTGCGAGCAGGCCCGAGAGCGCGTACCCCCGCCGCCCGCCGCACCCGCACCCCCCGCGGAGTCGGCGCCGTTCCGCCTGCTGACGGCCGAGAACGTCACCTTCACCTACCCCGGCGCCGACCGGCCCGCGCTGTCGGGCGTCAGCGTGACCGTCGGCCGGGGCGAGGTCATCGCCCTGGTCGGCGAGAACGGCTCGGGCAAAACGACCCTGGCCAAGCTGCTGGCCGGGCTGTACCGGCCACAGGAGGGCACGATCCGCTGGGACGGCGTCGACCTCGACGCGTTCGACGGTGACGCGCTGCGGCGGCGGATCTCCGTGATCGCCCAGGACCACACCCGCTGGCCGCTCACCGTCCGCGAGAACATCGTCATGGGGCGTCCGCTGGAGGAGGACCGGCTCGCCGCCGCCTCCGCCGCGGCGGGCGCCGACGAGGTGGTGGCGCAGCTGCCCGACGGCTACGACGCGCTGCTCGACCGCCGTTTCCGCGGCGGCCACGACCTGTCGGGAGGGCAGTGGCAGCGCATCGCCGTGGCCCGCGGGTTCTACCGTGACGCCGCGCTGGTCATCTTCGACGAGCCGACCTCGGCCCTGGACGCCCGTGCCGAGCACGCCCTGTTCGAACGGATCCGCGGCCACGCCGACGGCCGCACCATCGTGCTCATCACGCACCGGCTGGCCAGCGTCCGCTACGCCGACCGCATCTACGTGCTCGACGGCGGCACGGTCGCCGAGCAGGGCACGCACGCCGAGCTGATGGAACGCGACGGCCTGTACGCCGCCCTGTACGAGCTGCAGGCCTCGGCCTACCACCAGACGGTGCCGTGATCGTCGCCGAGTCGGCGTATCTCGCCGTGGCCGTGGTGCTGCTGACGGCGGCGCTGGGCAAGCTGCGCGACGTGCGCGGCTTCGCCCGGTCGGTGGCCGGCTACCGGATGCTGCCGGAGAGGCTGGCCGGGCCGGCCGCGGTGGTCGTGCTCGTGACCGAGCTGGTCGCCGCCGGGCTGCTGCTCGCGCCGGGCGGCCGACGGTGGGGCGCGGTGGTGGCGGGGGCCCTGTTCGCCGCGTTCCTGGCGGCCATGGCCTCCGTGTTGCGGCGCGGGATGGCCGTGGACTGCGGCTGCTTCGGCGGCCGTGACCTCGTCGGGGCCGGCACGCTGGTGCGTACCGGCCTGCTGCTGGTCCTCGCGGTGACGGCGGCCCTGACCGGGCCGGTCGCATTCGCGCCCGTCCAGCTCCCGGTGGCGGCGGTCCTGCTCGGGCCGGCCTTCCTGCCCGCGCGGCTGCTGCGCGCGGAGAAAACGCCGTCCGGGCCGCGTCCCGGTACACGCTTCGCCTTGACCGGCGCGCCGGAGCCGGCCGGTGACCGGGTGATGTACGCGTTGGTCTCGCCGGTGTGCGGGCTGTGCAAGACGATGCTGCCGAAGTTCGCCGCAACGGCCACCCGTCTGGAGGTCGTCCTGGTCAGCGCGGTGGACGGATACGGTGGCGCCGGGCTGCCCGTGGTCGTGGACCCGGACGTCTTCGACCGCAACGACATTCCGTGGCCGCCGTACGTGGTGGTGACCGACCGCGCCGGCATCGTCCTGGCGGCCGGCGTCGCGGCCGAGCCGGCACAACTGGAGCAGCTCCTGTCCCGCGCCGGAGCGGTCGCTCCCCGATAAGCGCGCCGGGCCTGGCCACCGTCGAGGACAGTCCACCGGCTCCACACACACCAGGTGATGCGTGACAAAGGCCCGCGACCGCTGGGCCGGCGGCTGGTATACCAGATGTGCGAGAGGTGACGATCGCTCGGTCGCGGAGCTGGAGGACGGCAGGTGAGCACGTGATGGCGCACGGCTCACAGCGTGACCGGGTCATAGCGGAATGCGCGGCCAAGCCGGGATCGGCGGAGGACTATCCATTCGGCGACGACGTGGCGGTGTTCAAGGTGGCCGGGCGGATGTTCGCGCTGGTGTCGCTGGGTTCTCCGCCCGGGAGCGTCAGCCTCAAGTGTGATCCCGATCTGGCCGCCGGCCTGCGTGCCCGCCATGTCGCGATCACGCCGGGCTACCACCTCAACAAGCGGCACTGGAACACCGTGGCGCTCGATGACTCGGTCCCCGATGACGAACTGCTGGACCTGATCGATCACTCCTACGAGCTGGTGGTGGCACGGCTGACCAGGGCTCAGCGGAACGAACTGCCGACCTGACGGCCAACGTGACCCCGCACCGCGATTCGCGGGCCCTGGCATAGATCGCCGCCTCCCTCGCGTCCTTGGTTGGTGACAGGACGAGGAGGGGCCGGTGGATCCAGAACACGAAGCGGTCTTCCGGAGCTTCGTGGTCGAACGCTCGGCCGCGCTGTTCCGCACCGCCTACCTGCTCACCGGAGACCGGCACTCGGCCGAGGACCTGGTGCAGTCGGCGCTGGCCAAGACCGCGGCGAGCTGGCGGCGCCTGCGCGATCCCGCGGCCGTCGAGGGGTACGTGCGCCGCGCCATCTACCACGAACAGGTGAGCTGGTGGCGGCGCCGTTCCCGGACAGCCGAGATCTCCACCGAGCACCTGCCCGACCAGGGCGACGAGGGGCACGCCGAGGCGGCGGACCTGCGGCTGGCGATGCGTGCGGCGCTGCTCCGGCTGACGCCCCGCCAGCGCGCCGTTCTCGTGCTGCGTTATTTCGAGGACCTGTCGGAGACCGAGATCGCCGCCGTCCTCGGGATCCGGGTGGGGTCCGTACGCAGCCAGATCTATCGCTCGCTGGAACGGCTGAAAAGGATCGCGCCGGAGCTCGATGCCATGAAGGAGCTGCGATGAACCTCGAGGATCTGCTGCGCGAGACGCTCGACGGCATGGCACACGAGGAGGAGCCGCCGCCGGCCGCCCGGTTCCTGTCCAGGCTTCCGAAGGCCGCCAAGCGGCCCAGCCGCGTCATCCCGCTGGTGACGGCCGCCGCCGTCGTCGTGTTGGTGATCGTGTCCACTCTGGTGATCCAGCAGCTCTCTCCCCGCGACAGCCGGCCGCCCGAGCCTGCCGACAGCGCTCGCCCGGTCCCGGTGGAGAAACTGTGGCCCGGCGCGGTGCACTCCCTGCCGAAGAAGCTGCGCAACGGGCTGAGCTTCCGGCCCCAGTTGTTCGTGGACACACGAACGCTGCTGGTCAGCACGGGCAAAGGCAACAGCGCCGACCCGGTCGTCCTGTGGACGTACGACGTGGCGTCCGGGCGGGCGAGCCGGCTGCTCGCGCCGAGACCGCCGGCCAAGACCGATTACACCTCGTCGGTCGTCACCGGCAGCGGGCGGCTGGTCTGGTACACGGTGTCCTGGGGGAAGGTCAAAGGCGCGCTCGACATCTGGGCGGCGCCCGTCGGCGGTGGAGCGGCAAAGCGGGTCACCACCATCCGTCAGACCATGAAATATGGGGACATTGATGTGCTGGCCGTCGTGGGCGACAAGGTCGTCTGGTCACGTGGCCATGAGGGCGGAATCTACGAGGCTCCGCTGTCGGGCGGCGAGCCCCGTTCCGTTCCCGGCACGGAACGGCTCCATCTGCTCCAATGGCCCTGGGCGGCTCGCGGCACCCGTTTGGGGGAAGATCCGACGGACTCACTTCCCTCGTTCGAGCGCCTGGTCAATGTGCTGACCGGCGAGGAGCGTACGGCGAGCGAGCGCGCCTCCGCGTGCTCGCTCACCTGGTGCCTCAACCGGGAGCCCCGGGAGTCGCGCGCCCGCCGTCGCGACGGCTCGGCCGATCACCTGCTGCCCGGCGGGTTCCTCTGGCCCGCGCCGCCGGCTCTCGATCGGTTCGTTCTGCTCCGGCCAAGGGGCCAGGTCGACGCGGAAGGCCGTCTCTACCTGCACGACCTCGCCACCCGCCGCACGGGCGACCTCGGTGTCCGATTCAAGTACGGCTCCAAGGCCTCCGCCGACATCATGAACGCCACCCGTTTGGACTACGGCACGGCATACCTGCTCACCTACTCGCTCAAGGACAGGCAGATGGTGGTGAACCTCACGGCCATCCGCTGACCCTGCGCCGCTCCAAGCAGTTCTCCCCATGTGTGATCACGCCTCTTAGCTGAATTAGCTGAATTAGCTGAATTAGCTGAATTAGCTGAATTAGCTGAATTCTGAGTACATCGCCCCCGGGGGACAGAGCAAGCGCTGGAGACGATTGAGCGGGCGGTGAGCGCGGTGCGCGCGCAGCAGCCGTCCCGCGAACAGGCTCGTGCGCCGGCCGCGCGGGGGCAGCTGACGGGGCCGCGTCCGCTGGTCGTGGCGGCCTGGTTTTCGCAAAAGGTCACGAACGCCGCGAATCTCTGTGATATTTGATCACCGACATGGACCTGGAAGCCCAGAAGGGACGCGTTCTCGTGCGATCGTTAACCCGTGTGATGGCGATCTCGGCCTCAGCGGTGACAGCGTTATCGGTGATGGCAGCGGCACCCGCGGTCGCGGCGCCGCAGCTGGTGGTCAACGGTACGTTCACCGGCGGCACCGCGCCCTGGTGGAGGTCGGCGAACACGTCGATGGCCGTGGACGCCGGGCGGCTGCGCGTCAACGTGACAGGCGGCACCGCCAACCCGTGGGACGCCATGATCGGACAGAATGACATCTCCCTGGTCAAGGGCAAGTCGTACACGCTCTCGTTCGACGCCGCGGCCTCCGCCCAGGTCAGCGCGGTCACCACCGTGCAGCTCGCGGACTCCCCGTACACCAGCGCCCTCGCCAGGACGATCTCGCTCAGCACGGTGAGCAAGCGCTTCAGCTTCCCCTTCACCTCGAGCCTGAGCACGTCGGCCGGGCAGGTGTCGTTCCAGCTCGGCAAGAACGCCGGCTTCGCCTTCTCCGTGGACAACGTCTCGCTGACCGAGACCACCACGTCGTCCCCCTCCCCGTCGCCCACGCCGAAGCCCACGCAGCCGGGATCCGGGCCGGTCGCCATGACCAGCGGCTTCTATGTCGACCCCAACTCCAACCCGGCGATCTGGGTGGGGAACAACGGCGGCGACTCCCGGGCGGCACGCATCAGGTCGTCCATCTCCTCCAAGCCGATGGCCCGCTGGTTCGGCGGCTGGAGCGGCGACGTCCGCGCCGCCGTGTCCCAGTACGTGGCCGCCGCGGACTCCGCCGACAAGCTGCCCGTGCTGGTGGCGTACAACATCCCGGGCCGTGACGCGTGCGGCGGGCACTCCGGCGGCGGCGCCGGCAGCGAGTCGGCGTACAAGACGTGGATCTCCGCGTTCGCGTCCGGCATCGGCAACCGTCCGGCGGTCGTCGTCATCGAGCCCGACTCCCTCGGCGACTTCGGCTGCATGAGTGACACCGCCATCGAGGCGCGCAACCGCATGCTGACGTACGCCACCCAGCAGTTCCGCGACAAGGCCCCCAACACCTGGGCCTACCTCGACGCCGGCAACGCCGGCTGGGTGGCGGCCGGGACGATGGCGACGCGGCTGAAGAACGCGGGCGTCGGCAACATCCGGGGCTTCGCGGTGAACGTCTCCAACTACTACCCGACCGCCCAGTCGGCCACGTACGCGTCGTCGGTCAACTCCTCGCTCGGCGGCGGCGCGAAGTGGGTGATCGACACCAGCCGCAACGGCAACGGCTCCAACGGCGACTGGTGCAACCCGGCCGGCCGCAAGCTCGGCGCCACCACGCAGCTGGGCGGCAGCGGCGGCACCGAGATGTTGTTGTGGGTGAAGGTCCCCGGAGACTCCGACGGCAACTGCGGCATCGCCCCGAACACGCCCGCCGGCCAGTTCAGCCCGGCGATCGCCGTGCGCCTGATCGACGGCACCTGATCGGACCTCGGAGAGCCGGCGGGCGAATCCGGCCGGCTCTCCTGACCATTGCCGCTAACCCGCGCGCAGCTTCTCCGCCGGGATGATCTGGCGGGTGATGGTGGGGCTGGACCAGTGGAGTTGGGCGATGGCGTCGTAGCCGTTGTCGTAGAACTCCATCTTGATGTCATGCGCTCCGGCGGTCAGCGCGATCTGGCCGCTGTCGTCGCGCTTGGAGTGGTCCGTCCAGTTGTCCACGAGGAGCGTCCCGTCGACCCAGAGCCGGACGCCGTCGTCGCTCGTGGTGATGAACGTGTACGTCTCCGCGCGGTCGGCGATCACCTTGCCCGTCCACCGCACGCTGAACGTGTCGGCGGACACGCCCGTGGCGGGCGCGTTCGCGCCCCAGTCGAAGTCCACGACCGGATCGACCCGGGTCAGCTTCGGAGCGGTCAGGTCGGCGTTGTCGAAGTACGTCGCGGACAGGCCCTGCTCGTCGATGACCAGGGTCGTCGCCGAACCCGGCGGGAGCGTGAGCGTGGCCTTGCCTCCGGCGATGGCGGCCGTGCCGGTGCGGTGCGGGGTCCACGCGTCGGCGGTGCTCTGCCAGATCGCGGCCGTGCCCGCCGTCAGGCCGGTGAACGCGAGCGTGGTGTCCAGCGGTTCGGCGCCGACGTTGACGAGGACGACGTTCTTGGCGGCGTCGGAGGCGAACACGTGCAGCCGGTCGCTGTCGGCGGTCGCCTCCACCATGGTCGTGCCGAACGGCCGGAACAGGCTTTCCCCGGTGAACATGCCGATGCCGTGATAGATGGGCAGCGGCTCGCTGCGCTGGATGCCGCCTTCGCCGTTCGTGCTGGTGAGGCCGAGCCGGCCGTTCTTGTCGCCGTACTGGTAGGCGGCGGCCCCGGCGTGCAGCATCTGGCCGAGCGCCGCGGCGCCCCACAGGGTGTTGAAGTGGGTCAGCGTACGGTGGCCGTCCGGGTCGTCGTAGTCGGAGTTGAACTCGCCGATCTGGATCTCGATCTTCCGGCCGAGCACGGACTCGGCGAGGGCGCTGACCTCCTTCAGATCCTTCTCGTATCCGCGGATGACGGATCCCAGGAGCTCTTCGTCGGTGACGGGCTCGGTGCCGTTGCCGTAGTCGTGATAGTCCAGGAAGTCGACGCGGTCGCCGGAACCCTCCAGGAACGCCCTGATGTAGCCGAGGTCGTTCCAAGCGGTGGCGGGGCCGCCGACCCGTACCGCCGGGTCCTTCGCGTCCAGAGCGTCGGTGATCATGTTGAACCGCTTGCTGTACTCCCCTGCCGTCATCTCCGGCTTCTCCGGGGTGCAGGTGCAGTTGAGCTCGTTGCCCAGGATGAACCGCCGCACCGGCGTGCCGGAGGCGGCGAAGTGCTCGTAGAGGGCGACCGCGTCGTCGCGGTTCACCTCGGCGGTCTGGCGGCCGTCCACCTGCAGGATGACCACCGGCTCCGCGCCCAGGTCGCGGATGGCCTTGATCCAGGCGTCGCCGGAAACGGTGGCGTCGCAATAGAAGCCGCCGCAGATGATCGGGCTGTCGTGGTTGCCCGGCTCCTGGTAGTGCAGTTCTATGCGCATCCGGCCCGCTTTGAGGTTCCGCAGGTGCTCGCGGTGCCGGGAGTCGTTCGTGATGTACGAGCCCTCACCGTAGCCGGTGATGCCGATGCCGTAGTCGGCGGCGGACAGCGTGCGTACCGGCTTGGTGAAATCGACCGCGACGGTGGCGGCCGCGGCCGCCTCCGCCGGAACTCCCGCCGGCCAGATCGCCACGGCGGCAGCCATGCCGCCCGCGAGAGCGGCACGCAGCGCGCGCCGAGCTAATGCAGTCATTGTTCTCCTGTCACAAGATCTATTGAGATCGCATGGATCATGACAGAGTCGAATGACGTTGGAGTGAACATCTCGTCAGGCGGACGCCGCACGCAGCAGACGAAGCTGGCCGATCTCGGCGGCGTTCTTCATGAGTTCGGAATTCACCCAGGCGATCATGTGGGCGACGGTGTGCTCGGAGTCCTTCGGCCACGGGAACGGGGCGGCGGCGTCCAGGTCGGCGCCCACGCCCCATCGGCGTCCGGCCGCATCGTCCAGCAGAGGGGCGCCGGCTCCCACAGGAAATCCTCGGGTTCCAGCCGCTCCAGGTGGTAGTCGAAGAGCGACCAGGTCAGGTCGAACTGCCAGCGCAGCAGATCACATCGAGACACTCGCATTGGTTGATCTTGCCATGCCTCTTTGAGGCCGTATCCGCTGCCGGGGTCGGCGGATCACTCGCGCCCGCGCGATCAGGCGCAAAGTAGTTGTGAGTGACCTGAACGACGTCCAAGAGCTTGTGTCATGCCAAGCCGCCACCGCTGTGGAAAGGAATGCCTTCGTGAGCCGGAAAATCATCCTCGACGTGGACACCGGAACCGATGACGCGGTCGCGATCATGTTCGCGGCGCTGCATCCAGACCTCGACCTGATCGGCGTCACCACCGTGAACGGCAACGTGCCGCTCGAAAACACCACCGACAACACGCTGCGCGTGCTCGACTGGATCGGAAGGCCCGACATCCCGGTCTTCGCGGGCCTGGCCCGCCCCATCGCCCGGCTCGGCTTTCCCTCCGCCAAGCACTTCGAGCGGGACTCCGGCGACGATCCGCACGGCAGCGCGTTGCCCATCCCGGAACCGCGCAGCGTGCGCCAGGACACCGGAGCCGTCGAATTCCTCGTCGAGACACTGCGTTCGGCCACCGAGCAGATCACCCTGGTTCCTGTGGGCCCGTTGAGCAACATCGCCACCGCGCTCGCCATCGATCCCTCCCTGACGGAGGCGGTCGACGAGGTGGTGATCATGGGTGGGGGACATGCGGTGACCAATGTGACCGCTTCGGCCGAGTTCAACATCTGGGCCGACCCCGAAGCCGCGAACATGGTCCTGTCCGCCGGCTTCGGCCGCCTCACCCTGGTGCCGCTCGACGCCACCTACCAGGCACTCATCACGCGGGACACCTGCACCGCGCTGGAAGAGTCCGCGACCCCCGCCGGGATCGCCGCCTCCCGGTTCATCTCCCTGCGCATCGACGCCTACGACGGGACGGTGGCCGTCGACGACGCCGCACCGGTACACGACGTGGTCTGCACCGCATACCTGGTACGGCCGGAGGTCATCACCACGCGCAGCCTGCACGTCACGGTCGACACCACCAGCCCCCTCACGATCGGCCGGACCGTGATGGACACCCGGCTCAAGAGTACGCAGAAACCCAACGCGGACGTCGCGTTCGGCGCGGACCCGCAACTCCTGGCGGACCTGCTGCTCGACGTCTTCACCCGGCCGCCGTCGGCGCCCGCTACGGAGAGGTGAGCGGTTCGGCCTGGTAGGCCCGGTGCAGCACCTGCACGAAGGACGGCGCTTCAGGCAAGGACACTGAGCCGATCCGGTGCACCGCCACACCCGGCGTCCATGAGTTCATGACCACAGCCCCCGCCAACGCCGGCAGGTCGGTGAGCGTGACCTCCTGGACGCGCTGCGGCACACCGAGGCGATCCAACTGCCGGCGGACGATGCCCATCGTGGTCCCGGCCAGCATCTCGGCCTCAGGCCACACCACCGTAGCGCCATCCCAAAAGGCCAGATTCCAGATCGACCCCTCACTGAGCCGACCCCGGCGGTCAACGAAGGCGGCGTCATCGAAGCCCTGTCCAACGGCCTGACGGAGAAAATATGTCTTGGCCACCTCTCCGACATGCTTCACGGCCGGGAGGACCCGTTCGTACTCGACCGTCGCCAGCGCGAGCGGGCCCTGCGGACCGGACGCGGCCGGTGCGGTGCGTACGAGCAGTTCGGGCTCCACATCAGTCCCTGCCACGGTGAACTCGCCCGCCGGGGAGTACATCGTGGCCATCAGCGACAGGTCAGCTGGACCAGCCTGTAGGGCCGCCCGCAGAAACGTCCGCACTCGATCGTCGGGCAACGCCTGACCGAACAGCTCCACCGAGGCGGACCGCAGCCGCTCCAGGTGGAGGTCGAGGCCCCGGACCCGGCCCCCGCGAACCTGCATGGCAGAGAAATGGGCATAGCCCGCGAAGGCGAGCGGCGCCAGCTCCTCGGCGCTCGCCGCGTGGCCATTACGTTGAACAACATAAGAAGACATGCGTCCCTCCAGCAGCGCGAAACGGAATGGTCTGCGGACAACCCGTATGGAATGTCCGGCCACGATGTGACGTTAAGGCTTGACATCGATGGCAAGGTCAATTTCAGGCGGGCGGGGTCGCATGCTGATCGGAGAGTTGTCCCGGCGTACCGGGGTCAGCTCGCGGCTGCTGCGCTACTACGAGGCGCAGGGATTGCTTGACGCCAGGCGTGGATCGAACGGCTACCGCTACTACGACGAGGACTCCGTCCTCACAGTGCGGCAGGTTCGTGCCCTGCTGAAGGCCGGCCTGTCCACCGAGGTGATCCGTTCAGTGCTGCCGTGTGCGCGGGGTGAGCGCCCGGAATTCGACTGGTGCGCGGACTTGCAGGCCATCTTGAACGGGGAGCTGGCGGCCATGGACGAGCGCATCGACAGCCTCCAGCGAAGCCGCGGCGCCCTGGTCGGCTACCTCGCGCAGCCCTGAGCCGTCCCAGCTCACGCAGCCATCCGAGGTGCGAAATTGTCGGAGGCGAGCGGCATGATGAATCCATGACCGACGCTCCCCCCATCACCGTCCTGGCCGACGACACGGCCTATGCCGAGGCCGTTCAGCTTGCCGTCGACTCCGCCGCCGCCTACTACGCCGACGGCACCTCCACGCTCGACGACGACGCATACGACCGGCTGGTCCGCGGCATCCAGGCGTACGAGGAGGCCCATCCCGAGGCGGTGCTGTCGTCCTCGCCGACGGGCAAGGTGGCCGGCGGGGCCGTGGTGGGCGATGTGCCGCACACGGTGCCCATGCTCAGCTTGGACAACGTCTTCGGCGCCGAGCAGCTCGCCGACTGGGCGGCCGGGCTGGAGCGCAGGATCGGGCGCCCGGTCGCCACGTGGAGTGTGGAGCCCAAGCTCGACGGGCTGGCGATCTCGGCCCGCTACCGGCACGGCCGCCTGACGCAGCTGGTCACGCGGGGTGACGGCACCGCGGGCGAGGACGTCTCACACGCCATCGGCACCATCGTCGGGCTCCCGGACCGGCTGGCCGACGCGGTCACGGTGGAGCTGCGGGGCGAGGTCATGATGACCACGTCGCAGTTCGAGGAGGCCTGCGCCAAGCGGCAGGCGCACGACGGCACCACGTTCGCCAACCCGCGCAGCGCCGCCGCGGGCACGCTGCGGACGCGGGAACGGCCATATGTGTGCGAGCTGACCTTCTTCGGCTACGGGGTGCTGCCGCCGCCTGACGACGACTCCGAGCTGGCCGTGCGCCTGCGGGAGCTGCCGCACAGCGAGATCATGGGCTGGGTGGCCGCGCAGGGCGTGCAGACCACCGCCGCCACGCCCGTGGCCGGGATCGTGGCCGAGACGCTGGAGCGGGTGCAGGAACGCGTCGGGGAGATCGCCGCGGTGCGTCCCGAGCTGCCGTTCGGGATCGACGGCATCGTGATCAAGTGCGACCTGACGGCCGACCAGGCGGAGGCCGGGTTCAGTTCGCGGGCGCCGCGCTGGGCGGTCGCGTACAAGCTGCCCGCCACCGAGAAGATCACCAAGCTGATCGGCGTGGAGTGGAACACCGGCCGCACCGGCATCATCGCGCCGCGCGCCGTGCTGGAGCCGGTCGAGCTCGACGGCAGTATCGTCACCTACGCCACTCTGCACAATCCCGCCGACATCGCCCGGCGTGGCTTGATGCTCGGCGACAGCGTCACCGTCTACAAGGCGGGCGATGTCATCCCCCGGGTCGAGGCGCCGGTCGTGCACCTGCGCACGGGTGAGGAGCGGCCCATCGAGATCCCGGCGGCCTGCCCGTCCTGTGGCGACGCCATCGACAACTCCCAGGAGCGGTGGCGGTGTGTGCGCGGCCGCGCCTGCCGCGCGATCGCCTCCATCGTCTACGCCGCGGGCCGCGACCAGCTCGACATCGAAGGCCTGGCCGAGAACCGCATCAAGCAGATGCTGGACGCGGGCCTCATCACCGACTTCGCCGACCTGTTCTTCCTGACCCGCGAGCAGTTGCTCGACCTGGAGCGCATGGGCGAGACCAGCACCGACAACCTGCTCGCGGCCCTCGAGCGGGCCAAGGGCCAGCCGCTCAGCCGGGTGTTCTGCGCGCTCGGCGTGCGCGGCACCGGCCGGTCCATGAGCCGCCGCATCGCCAGGCACTTCGGCAGCATGCAGGCCATCCTCGCGGCCGACGCCGAAGCGATCCAGGCGGTCGAGGGCATCGGCCCGGAGAAGGCCCCGGTGGTGGTGGCGGAGCTGGTCGAGCTCGCCGCCCTCATCGACAAGCTGGTCAAGGCTGGCGTCACCATGACGGAGCCAGGCTGGACACCACCCGTCGAGCCCGGTGCCGCCGAGGCCGACGGCGCGTTCGAGCTGCCGCTGGCTGGGATGTCCGTCGTGGTGACCGGCGCGATGAGCGGAGCGCTGGAGGCTCTGAGCCGCAACCAGATGAACGAGCTGATCGAGCGCGCGGGCGGCAAGGCGTCCTCCAGCGTCTCGGCCAAGACGTCGCTGCTGGTGGCCGGCGACAAGGCCGGGTCCAAGCGGGCCAAGGCTGAGAGCCTGGGCGTGCGGATCGTCGATCCGGAGGAGTTCGCCACCCAGGTCAGTGCCTTCCTGTGAGCGCCCTGCCCTAACGGCGTGGCTCTTCGCAGTGCCGCTGGGAGGAACGGTCGATAAGTGATCATCACTGGCTTCCCTCCACAAGGCGGCCGAACCACAGATCACCGGATCGCCACCCGCTTGCGTCAGTGCGCGGCAGGCTAAGTGATGGATTACTGTCACTTGTAGCGCGCAAGGCAAGTCTGTTCCGAGGCCGTCTTCTTCAGGAGATGACATGAGCGATTCTGTGACGTTGCCCCTGCACATGCGGCGCACCATGTTCGACCCGGTTCCCGAGCTCGCGTCGGTGCGCGACGGGGAAGGCGTGCATCGGACGTCTACCCCGTTCGGGATGGATGCCTGGCTCGTGACCCGCTACGCCGACGTCCGGCAGGTGCTCGGCGACCACCAACGCTTCAGCAACGCCCTGCCCCTGCAATTTCGCCCGCCGGGCGCGCCGGAGATGACCGACGAGCAGATCAAGGCGATGCGGGCCGGCAACCTGCTCGGTTTCGACCCGCCTGAGCACACGCGGCTGCGCCGGATGCTGACGCCCGAGTTCACCATGCGCCGGATGCGCCGCCTGGAGCCGCGTATCCACGACATCGTCGCCGACCACCTCGACGCCATGGAGCACACAGGACCGCCGGTCGACCTCATCACGGCCTTCGCCCTGCCGATCCCCTCCCTGGTGATCTGCGAGCTGCTCGGAGTGCCGTACGCCGACCGGGACGACTTCCAGCAGCGCACCGGCAGGCTGCTGGACCTCGCGCTGCCGGTCGAGGAGCGGATGGCGGCGCAGATGGAGTCGCGCTCCTACATGGCGGGCCTGGTCGCCCGTGCCCAGGCAGAGCCTGGCGAGGACATGCTCGGCATGCTCGTGCGCGAGCACGGCGACGACCTGTCCGCCGACGAGCTCGCGGGCATCGCCAGCCTGCTGCTGCTGGCCGGCCACGAGACCACCTCCAACATGCTCGGGCTCGGCACCCTGGCCCTGCTGCGCCACCCCGACCAGCTGGACCTGATCAGGAAGGAGCCCGAGCGGATCAACGCCGCGGTGGAGGAGTTGCTGCGCTGGCTCAGCATCGTGCACTCCGGCGTGGTCAAGTTCACCACCACCGAGGTCGAGGTGGCAGGTACGCGGATCCCGGCCGGCGCGCTGGTCATGTGCGCCCTGGCTGCCGCCAACCGCGACCCCGCGTTCATCTCCGAGCCCGATCGCCTCGACATCACCCGCGGCGACCTCGGCCACGTCGCCTTCGGTCACGGCGTGCACCACTGCCTGGGCGCGCCGCTGGCCAGGATGGAGATGCGCATCGCCTTCCCCGCCCTGTTCGAGCGCTTCCCCGGCCTGCGCGAGACCGGTACTCCGGCCGAGTTCCGCTCCTTCCACTTCGTGTACGGGCTGACCACCTTCGAGGTCGCCTGGTAGATCCGCCTTCCTTTGCGGTCCGCGCGGCTTGCTAGCCTTCAGCCTGTGCACGAGCAGCGACAGCGAGCCGACGCGCTGCGCAACGCCGACAAGATCGTCAGAGCGGCGATCGCGATCCTGCGCGAGCACGGCCCCGACGTCTCCCTCGAGGAGATCGCCCGGCACGCGGGGATTGGGAGCGCCACGGTCTACCGGCGCTTCGGCGACCGCGAGGGGGTGATCCGGGCGGCCTTCCAGGCCTACTTCGCCGAGGAGATCGAACCCCTCGTGCTGGCCGCCCGCGACACCCCCGACGCCGGGCAGGCGCTCAACGAGGCGCTGACCGCCACCGTCGCCACCCTCGCTGCCCATCGAGGGCTACTGAGGGCGGCCAAGGAATCGGGGGCGTTCACCGTCGACATCGCCGCGCGGTTCATGGGACCGCTCGGAGCCGTGCTGACCACGGCCCAGCGGCAGGGCCACGTGCGGGCCGACCTGATCGTCCGCGATCTGGCCGCGATCGTCGTCATGACGCTGGCCACCGTGCACCCAGACGACCCCGCCCACCACGACCCCCGCCGTTACCTGGCCCTGCTGCTGTCCAGCCTCCGGCCGTCGGCCGACGAATTGCCCGCCCCCTCCGACGCTCACCTGATCCCGGACTCGGACACCGGCCACTGCCCCCGGCGGTAAGGGGCCGCCGTGCCGGCGCGGCGCGGCCGCCTGCACCCGGTCCTTCCCGCACTGAGCAGGCAGATCGCGCTGCCGGCTTCGCCGTTGCCGGCGATCAGCAGGCCGACGTCCTGCCAGAAGGCCGGCAGCTCGACCATGGTGGATGGCCGACGGACGACTGGTGCTCGCCCTGGGCAGCCTCCGGCATGGCCTGGGTCTCGGGGTACGCAGGAAGGCGGGGTGGCCCCAGGTCTGCGCGTTGGTGTAGATCATGAGCATGTACCGCATCGAGGCTCCCTGCGTTCGTGGCTGGGCGCCTTTGATCAGGGGTCGGAGCCCAGGGGGCGGGTCTCGACATCTTCCGGCGAGAAATTCTCATGGAATACCAGCCGAGTCGATCTCTGCACTCTGGGCGGAAGGTGAGCGGAAGTCCACCTAAGCTTTCCCCCGCCCCCATGAGATGGAGTCGCCTGATGTCTCAGCAGTCCGGTGCTCGCGCGCAGGTGCACCACCTCAAAGTCACTCTCCAGGATTTCCGCCCGGCGGTGTGGCGGCGGCTTCAGGTGTCCTCCGAGGTGACGCTGGGCGAGTTGAGCGACATCCTGCAGGAAGCCTTCGCATGGGACGGCGACCACCTGCACAAATTCGTCGTCGCCAAGGCCGAATACGTGCCGGAGCTGCTGCTGGAGCCGCAGTTCCTCGGGCCGCCCCTGATCCACGAGGACGCCGTCCGCCTGATCCAGGTCGCGCCGCGCCCGGGCGCGATCCTGGACTACACCTACGACCTGGGCGACGAGTGGCGGCATCGGATCGAGGTGGAGGACATCGCCGCGGCCGAGCCGGACACGCGCTATCCGATCTGTACGGCGGGTCGTGGTGCCGCCCCCGAAGAGGACTCCCACGACTACACCCCCGGCGCCTTCACCGGAGCCGATCGGCTGGCGCTCAATCGGCTGTTCCGTGTCCACGGCGCACTGCCGGGGCGTGAGCTGCCGGTCTCGGCCAAGGAGATCGACCCGGTGTTCGCGGCACTGTTCCCGTGGCTCGTCCAAGGTGAGGGCGTGGATCGGGTGCTGGCGCCGCGCGAGATCGCGCCGCCCGACGAACTCACCGCGCGGGCCACCGCGTCCACGCTGGTCCGCCGGGCGCTCGCGCTGGCCTGCTGGGTGGGCCCCGCCGGACGTACGTTGACGCCCGGCAAGGTGTTGCGGCCGGACGACGCCGTCCAGGCCGTGGCCGATCTCGGGTTGGAGGAATCCCTCCTGCCTGCGCTACCGGACGACGTCGATCTTCTCGAAGGCGAGGAGAGGGCCGCTCGCCGGGGCGTCGCTCCGAAGAAGGTCCGCAGTGCCAAGGATCTGCCTGCGCTGCATGGTTTGTGGTGTGCCGCGGTCGAGGCCGGGCTCATCGAGATCCGCGGATCCAAGGCCGTCGCCGTACGTACGGGGCAAGGCGACCCCGTGGAGACGTGGGCGCGGCTGCTGGCGGGGCTGATGCGGGCCCGCGTACAGGCCGAGCAGGAGCATCGCTCCTACTACGGCCTTCAGGCGCCTCAGGAGGCGGTGTTCCCGATCAGCGCCGAGATCCTGGACAAGCTGGCGGAACGCCCGCTGCCGATGCTGCTTCCCGCGCTGCCCATCGCCGCGGCCACGGGCGATGCGACCGGCCTGTACGCGCTGAGCCGCGGCCTGCTCGGCGCCGTGCACGCCGCGATGAACGACTGGGCCCTGGCCGGTGTGATCGAGCAGACCGGCCAGGCCCCGGGTCCCGACGACCTCGAGCCCACGGTGGAAGAGCTGGTGGCGCACTTCTGGCGGGAGGACGATCCGTCGGCCGATCCGAAGGCCGCCGTGCGCGAGTTCCTCGGCGCGATTCCACGACCGGCGCTCGACGCGCTGTACGGCAGCACGGCCATCCGCCTGTCCCCGTTGGGCGCGTACGGCGTCCGCAGATTGCTCACCGCCCACGACTGGGCGGTGGAGCCATGACCATCACCTGCTCCGATGGACGCGTACGTAGTCGAAGTCGGCGTTGACGGCCGGCTGCGCTCCCCCGTGCGCGACCAGGCCGATGCGCGGTGCCGTGTCCTTCGGGAACGTCCACACGCCGCCCCAGGTCCACGTCTTGCCGTCGCGGCTGGAGCCGGCGCGGAACTCGTGTTCGCCGTTGGCCGGGTCCACGTGGTGGGCGAGCCGCAGCCAGGTGGTCTTGGCGGGCGGGCCGACGATGTTGCCGCCGTACGACAGGCGGCCGGCGAACGGCAGCTCCCTGCCGTACTCGACCTGGCGGGTGTTCCAGATGGCCACCTGGCTGAGGCGGGCGAAGTCGTCGTCGGAGACGTAGGCGACCAGGCCTGCCTGCTGGTAGTTGCGTACCGTGTCCTCGCCCAGGTCCAGGGTCACCTTGGTCTCGACGATGTAGTCGCCCTGCGGCGGGGTGCGCAGCAGCGCGCTCGCGGTGTTGGCCGTGCCCACCAGGTCCGAGCCCTGGACCGGCCAGCGCAGCACGCCGTCGGTGACGCGGGCGGCGGTGTCCTCGCGTACCCACTGCCAGCCGCGGCCCTGGCCGTCGAACTCGTCGGCGTCGATCAGCCGGCCCGGGCGCGGTACCGGCACGGCGCGGGTCACGGGGGTGGACAGCCGGGCCACGCTGACGTTGTCGAAGTCGGCCTGTCCTGTGGCGACCAGCCCGAACGTGCCGGACAGCGGGACGGGTGAGTCGAGCCGCACCGTGGCCTGGGGGTCGCCGAGCCGGGCGGCCGAGCCGACCTCTGCGATGATCGTCCGGCCCTTGATCGTGACGGCCAGGTTTCGCCAGGTCGTCGCGCCTCCCGGGAGAGCGGTTGTGCGGCGCGCACCGCCCGCGGCCACGGTAACGCTGTTTCCTGACAGCAACACGGTTGCCCCGCCAACGCGCAGGCCACCCGGCTGGCCTGCCAGCCGGAGGTCGGTCTCGGCACGCAGGTCGCCGCCGATGCCGCGGCGGGCGGTCAGCGTCGCTGCACCGCTTGCGACATGCCGGACATATCCATCCTGTACGGCCCACCCTTCCGCGTCACGCCACCCGGACAGGCCGCCGGTGAAGCGCTCGTCCACGGACCCGCGCGTGACCGGCGCCTCCACCGACCGCTCGGACGGCCCGGCACCGGCCCGCACCACCGGCCAGCCGTCGATCCAGTCCAGCCGATCCAGCAGCATCGGCCGCTCGTTGATCCCGTAGGGCTCGTCCAGGAACGGATCCGACCGATCGATCCCGTGGTACAACATCCAGTCCTGCCCGGCGAGGTCGGTCAGTTGCGAGTGGTGGCCGACCCCGATCCAGCGGTTCCCGTTCTGGTCCAGGACGGGGGTGCCGCCGGCGCGGGAGGCGAGCAGCGGCTGACCCTCGCGGTCGACGAACGGCCCGCGCGGGCCGGCGGATCGGCCGGCCAGGACCGAGTACCCGGTCGTGGGGCCGGCACAGCAGTTCGCGGACGAGGCCAGCAGGTAATAGAACCCGTCGCGTCGCACGACATAGGCACCCTCGAACCTGTTGTCGATGGCCACCTGCGTCGGCTTCCCCACGGTACGGAGCCCGTCAGCGGTCAGCTCCGTAACCCACAATCCACCGAAAAATCCCCCGAAGTAGAGATACTTCCGCCCGTCCGCGTCCGTGAACTGCGCGGGGTCGATCGTGTTCCAGTACGAATCCCCCGCCGGCCGCGGCGGCACCACGGGCGCCGCCTGATGTGTCCACGGCCCGGTCGGCGTCGGGGCCGTGGCGACGCCGATCGAGAAGTCCCACGGGTGCGGCGTGCTCGCGGTGTTCGTCACGGTGAAGTACATGACGTACCGTCCGTCGAGGTAGCGGACGTCCGGCGCCCACAGCAGGCTGCCGGGCGCCGCGTACGGCGGCAGGTCGTCCTCGCCGAACGCGTCCCCGACGTACGTCCACTCCACCAGGTCGCTGGACCGCGCGATGGGCAGCCGATGGTGCGTGCCCTCCCCTTCTCGCAGCGGGTCGGAGGTGCCGTAGGAGTACCAGTAGCCGTCGAGCCCCCGGACGACCGCCGGATCGGCGAAGGTGTCCGCGAGCCCGGCCGACACGGGGTTGGTGTAGGTCGGGGAAAGTAACGACAGGACGAGGGAAGCGACCGCTGCAATACGCATATATCAGCCTTTCAGGCCACTACGGGAGATGCCTTCGATGACGTAGCGCTGCGTCAGCGCGAACAGGATCAGCACCGGCACACTCGCCAGCACGGCACCTGCCATGATCACCGGATAGTCGATCGTGTACGCGCCCTGGAGGATGGACAGCCCGGGTGGCAGCGTGAAGTAGTCAGGGCTGAAGATCACGAAGATCGGCCAGATGAAGTCGTTCCAGTTGCTCAGGAAGCTCAGCACCGCGAGCGTCGCCAGCGCCGGCTTCGACAGCGGCAGCGTGACCCGCAGGAAGATGTGCCAATGGTTGGCCCCCTCCATGAGCGCCGCCTCGTCCAGCTCCCGGGGCAGCCCGAGGAAGAACTGCCGCAGGAAGAACACCCCGAACGCGCCCGCCGCCCCCGGCACGATCAACGCGGCCAGGCTGTCGAGCCACCCGAGCGAGTCGACGATGAGGAACGCCGGAATGAGGAAGACGAACCCCGGCACCAGCAGCGTCCCCACGATGACGCCGAACATCAGCCGCTTGCCCCGGAACTCCAGCCTGGCCAGCGCGTACGCCGCCAGCGAGGAGACGACCAGCACGAGCACCATCTGCCCGGTGGCCGCGATCAGGCTGTTGGCGAACCAGCGCAGCACGGGCGTCTGCGTGGTGCCCTCGAACAGGGTGCCGTACGCCCGGGCGGTCGGCTCGGCCGGCCAGAGCGTGGGCGGCACGCGGGTGGCCTCGGTCTGGCTCTTCAGCGAGGTGCCGAGCGCCCACACCAGCGGCGCCACGAAGACGACGGCCAGCGCGACCAGGACGGTGTAGCGCCTCATGACCGCCCCCTGAACAGCCGGAAGTTGATCACGCTGACGACGATCAGAGCGAGTGTGAGCACGTAGCTCATGGCCGAGGCGCTGCCCATTTTGTACTGGCCGAGGCCCTGGTCGAGGATGTACACGATCGCGGTCCTGGTCTCGCCGCCCGGCGCGCCCTGGGTCAGCAGGTACGACTGCCCGAACATGTTCGCCGAGGCCAGGACGGTGGTGGTCACGACGAACAACATGACCGGCCGCAGCCCCGGCAGCGTCACGTGGCGGAACTCCGCCCACCTGCCGGCCCCGTCCACCTTGGCGGCGTCGTACAGCTCACGCGGGATGTCCTGCATGCCCGCCAGATAAATCACGCCGTTGAACCCCAGCGTCCACCACACGGTGACGCCGACCAGCGCGACCCACCCCCACGGCAGCGACGTCGTCCACGCGATGTCGGTCCCCAGCAGCCAGTCGACGAGCCCGAGGTTCGGATCGAGCAGCAGCCGCCACATCAGGCAGACGACGGCCACCCCCAGCACGTACGGCGCGAAGAACAACCCGCGGAAGAACGTCCGCCCCCGGAACGGCCGGTTGAGCAGCAACGCGATCCCGAGCGGCAACACCACCAGGAACGGCACGCTGAGCAGCGTGAACACGCCGGTGGCCCGCATCGACATCCAGAAGTCGTCGTAGACGGCCGACGCGGGATCGAAGAGCGCCGCGTAGTTGTCCAGCCCCACGAACGGCCTGCCCTCGAGCAGGAAGTCCCAGTCGTGCAGGCTCACCCAGAGCCCGTAGATCGCGGGTGCCAGCACGAACACGCAGAACAGCACCAGATACGGGGCCATGAACAGGTACGGAGTGGCCCGCCCCGACCAGGCGGCCGACGTCGTCGCCCTGGCGGTGCCGGCCTTCGCGGTGAGCGTGGCCATCATCAGGCGCCGTACTTCTTCCGGTTCTGCTCGAGGACCTTGTCGGCTTTGGCGGCCGCCTCGGTGAGCGCGTCCTTCGGGCTCTTCTTCAGCAGGATCGCGGCGTTGATGGCCTGGTCCACGACGGCGGAGGCGTCGCCGATACCGGGGACGGACGGCAGGAAGTACAGATTGTCGATCTGGGAGCCGATCGCCGCCTGCTCCTTGAGCGTCTGGAACTCGCCGCCGTCGCGGATGGACTTGCGCGCGGGCACCTGGCCGGCCTTGGCCCATTCGATCGAGTGGCCGCTGATCCAGTTGATGAACACCTTGGCCGCGGTCAGCTTGTTCTGGTCGGGTTTGCGCTGCTTGAACACCACGAACTGGTGGGAGCCGGCCCAGGCGGCGGGCTCCGTACCGATCTGGGGCAGCGGCGCCACGCCCCACTCCAGGCCCTCGACCGCGCGCAGGGTGTTGATGGACCAGATGCCGTTCCAGTTGAAGGCGGCCTTGCCGTTCTGCAGGGCGATGAGGTCGGCGTCCTGGCCCACGTTCTTGGGGCTGTAGCCCTTGTTGACCAGCTCGACCAGCCAGGTCAGCGCCTGCACGCCGGGGTCCTCGGCGAAGCGGGAGGCACTGGCGTCGTCCCCGAACAGCTGCCCGCCGTGCTGGTAGAGCAGACTTCCGAACTGCATGCTGCCGGTGAACGGGAACGGCGTCGCCCAGTGCCCCTGGATGCCCGCCTTCTTCAGGACTTCGAGCGCGGCCAAATATTCCTCGCCGTTCTTGGGCGGGTTGTCCGGGTCGAGCCCGGCCTTGGTCAGGACCGTCTTGTTGTAGAACATGCCGAGCGGATGCACGTCGAGCGGGATCGAGTAGCGGGCACCCTTGTAGACGCCGGCCTGCCAGACCGGCGGGGAGAAGTCGGCCTCGGTCAGGTCGAGCGCCTTGGCCACGTCGTCGAGCGGTAACACCACCTGGCGGGCGGCGTTGGTGGCCACGCTGTCCACGTGCATCATGCCGAGATCGGGCCCCTGGCCCGCGGCCACCGCCGCGGGGACCTTCGTGTAGTAGTCCGCCCACTGGTAGACGTTCATGGTCACTTTGATGGTGGGGTGGGCGGCGTTGAACTGCTCGACCAGCCGCTTCATGAACGGGCCGTCGCCGCCGGTGAAGCCGTTCCAAAAAGTGAGGGCGACGGCGGGGCCGGTGTACTCCGTGGGGGCCGACGTCGCCGCCGCCGTCTGCTGAGAGGACTGTCTCGGGCCGCCGCCCCCGCCGCAACCGGTGAGCACGAGAGCTCCCAGGCCGAGGCCGAGCACGCGTCGCCGGGTGAGGTTGTCCAGGGACATCTGCATCACACTCCTGACCCATGTGGTGATGCCCCGTTCTACATCGTTGTATCTAACGTTGTAAACAGCGTTGCCCCTGTTCGTTACAGCGTTGTAAATCAGGCCCGGCAGGGCTTCGGCACTTGGCCGGCGACCAGATCGCGTACGGCCCGGAGCACCTGATCCGGCTGCTCCAGATGCATGTACTGGTGAGAGGCCCCTTCGATCACGCGCTGCTCGCCCCTCGGCACAGAGGCCGCGATCGCCGCCTGCATCCTGCGCACGCCGTCGAGGCCTTGGCGCATGAACTCCTCGGACGCGAACTGCGCCCAGTAGGGGTTGTCGCCGCCGGCGGTGAGCACGAGCAACGGGACATCGGGCAGGCCGCCGCCGTGCCGCAGCTCGTCGTAGATCTCGGTCTCGAAGTTCGCCGTCTCGTACAAGGAGCTGCGCCAGGAGACGAGATGGTGCTCGGCCAACGCCTCCCGCACCGGATCCGGCCACTCCTCGTAGAGCTGCGCGTACTGCGCACGGGCCAGCTCGATCTGCTCGCCGGTCAGGTCCGGCATCTGCTCCGGATCCTGCTTCATCTGCTCGTTGAGCTCGGCGGCCTCCGGCGGCATGTAGGCGAGAATGTCCTCGTGGCCCGGGTCCAGCAGGAGCAGCCCCGCCACCTCCGCCGGGAAGAGCTGGGCGTACCGGCGAGCGTAGAACGCGCCCAGCGAGTGTCCGGCCAGCACGTACGGACCGGGCACAGCGGCGACGCGCAGCAGCTCGCGCAGCTCACCCGCCACCGCACCGGCACTGCGCGGCAGATCCGCCGGATCGCTCCACCCCGTCCCCGCCCGGTCGTAGAGCACGCTCGTGGTGAACCCGGCGACCCGTTCCTGCAGGTTCAGGAAGTCCAGGCCGACCAGCCCGGCGCCCGGCAGGAAGACCACGGCGGGACCGCCGTCGCCTGAGCGGTGCAGCATCAGCCGCCGCCCACCCACCTCGTACAACCGCCCCAACGGCAGCATCACGCCTCCATTCTGACCATTCTCACTAAATGAGAACATTATCGCGGCATGAGACAATATGCCAGTGGAAGCGTTGGAACTGTTCGCCCATCCGGTACGGATGCGCATCGTGCACGCCATGGCCGGCAACCGGATCTTCACCACCTCCCAGCTCTGCGAGCTGCTGCCTGACGTCTCGAAGGCCACCGTCTACCGGCACGTCGCCGTACTGGCCGAGGCGGGGATCCTGGAGGTCGACGGCGAGGAGCGGGTGCGCGGGGCCGTTGAGCGCCGTTACCGGCTGCGCAGGGACCGGGTGGTCGTCGACGACGAGATGGTGGCGTCGGTGTCGCCCGAGGACCATCGCCGGGTGTTCGCCGCGGCGATCGCCACCCTGCTCGCCGAGTTCAACGCGTACCTGGACCGGGACGGGGCCGACCCGGTCGCCGACTTGGTGGGTTACCGCCAGCACGCGCTGTGGCTCAGCCCGGACGAGCTGACCGACCTGATCGAGAAGATGCGCGCCGCCATAGTGCCCCACCTGGCCCACGACCCGACGCCGGACCGCCGGCGCTACCTGCTCAGCCCGATCCTGTTCCCCATCGAGGATCCATAGATGTTCAGCGGAGCCGAGGTCGCGCCCTCAGCGGGCGGTCTTGTCAGCCGCACTACGGGCGGCAGGGATTCCCGCACGTTCCACGTCCGGCAATCCGGGCACTCCATGCTCGGCCAACGCAGGCGACTCCTGCTCCGGCCGGACCCGCTCGGAGTCGGCCGTGGCGACCTCGGCGCGCTCGTCGGTCTCGGCCGGCGCGCCGCCGCTCTGCGTCGCCCGGTCGAAGAAGCGCAGCAACTCGACAGGCAACGGCATGATCAGGGTCGAGTTCTTCTCCGCGGCGACCTCCACCACCGTCTGCAGCAGGCGCAACTGCAGGGCACCAGGTGTCTGGGACATGATGCCCGAGGCGTCGGCGAGCTTGCGTGCGGCCCTGAACTCACCGTCCGCGACGATCACCCGGGCGCGGCGCTCACGCTCGGCCTCGGCCTGACGGGCGATGGAGCGTTTCATGGAGTCGGGAAGCTGCACGTCCTTGATCTCGACCCGGTCGATGTGAATTCCCCAGCCCAGTGCCGGGCTGTCGAGCATCAGGGCGAGGCCCTTGTTCAGCTCCTCGCGATTGGTGAGCAGATCGTCCAACTCGCTCTTGCCGATGATCGAGCGCAGCGAGGTCTGCGCCACCTGCTCGACGGCGAACAGATAGTTCTGCACCTCGATGGCCGCCCGCATGGCGTCCTGCACCCGGAAATACACGACCGCGTCCACCTTGACGGAGACGTTGTCCCGGGTGATGCCCTCCTGCGTGGGAACGGGCATCGTGACGATCTGAACGTTGACCTTCTTCATGTGGTCGACGCCGGGGATGAGGAGCCTGAAGCCGGGCTGCCGGATCCGCTCCTGTGCCCTGCCGAACCGGAAGACGATGCCGCGCTCGACCTGATTGACCACCCGCACGCCGGTGACCGCAGCCAGGAAGAGGAGGAAGGCGATGACCCCTAGCACGATATTGATGTCCATGGCCGTATCCCTTCTCTTTCGAGACTAGTCCCGGCCACGCTTCAAAGGAAACCGCCACCGTCCGGACCTGCGCTTTGTCCTCCTCCGCCGATCCCGCCCTCCGCACATCGATCAGCTCCGGCGCGCCGCCCCCTACGGCTCGTCGGCGCCGACGGCGACGAACCCGGTCCCGGCCCGGTAGTTCGGTGACTGATGCCGGAAGTAGGTGTTGTAGACCTCGCAGTAGCGTCCGCCACGCGCCAGCAACGTCCCGTGATCACCTTCCTCCACGATGCGCCCGTGATCCAGCACGATGATCCGATCGACGTGCTCAATGGTGGACAGCCGGTGCGCGATGACGATCGAGGTCCGCCCGGCCAGCACCACATCCAGTCCCTCTTGGATCTGGGCTTCGGTCAGCGGATCCACACTGGCCGTGGCCTCGTCCAGGACGACGATCGCCGGGTCCTGGATGAGCAGCCGAGCCAGCGCGACGAGTTGCCGCTGCCCCATGGACAGGGCCCGCCCGTGCTCCCCCACGTCCGTCTCCAGCCCGTTGGGCAGGGCGTCGATCCAGTCGCCGCCACCCACGGCCGCCGCTGCCGCGCGTACCTCGTCATCGCCCGCCTCCGGCCGCGGATAGCGGATGTTGTCCGCGACCGTGCCGCTGAACAGGAACGGAACCTGCGGCACCGCCCCGATCTGGCGGCGATAACTCCCTAACTCCAGGCTGCGGATGTCCCGCCCGTCGATCAGCAGCCGGCCTTCCTGGAACTCGTAGAACCGTGTGATCAGCTTGCTGAGCGTCGACTTCCCGGCTCCGGTGTGGCCCACGAGCGCCACGGTCTCCCCCGCCTCGATGACCAGGTCGAAGTCACGCAGCACGAGATGGCCGGGGTCGTAGCCGAATGTCACGCCCTCGAACGCGATGCGCCCCGCCAGCTTCCCCGCCGGCTGTGTGTCCGTCTGCACCACCCGGGGCTCCGCGTCGATCAACGCGAAGACCCGTTCCGACGCGGACAGCCCTTGCTGGAACTGCGACCAGAACGCGGCAATGGACGTCAGCGGGAACCAGAACAGCGAGACGCCCTGCAGGAACAGATACCAGTCCCCGGCGGACAGGCCACCGGCCAGCACCTCCGTCCCGCCCACCTGCACGAGGGCGACCGTCGCGACCCCTGCCACCAGGAACAGCACGGGAAAAATGGTGGAGAAGACGAAGCCCTGCCTGAGCGTCACCTCGTAGCTCTGCCGGTTGATGGGCCGGAACTCGTCGTAGACCTGCCGCTCCTGCCGGAAGTTCTTGGCCACCGCGATCCCGCCCATGGTCTCCTGCAGGTTCGCGTTGACCCGGCTCAGCGAGCGTTGCGCGCGCCGTGTGCTGGCCCTGGCCAGCCGCCGGAACAGCAGCGCGAACCCCACCACGACGGGCACCACCAGCAACGTCAGCAGCGCGAGCTCGACACTGCGCACGAACAGCAGCGCCGTGACGAAGCCCACCATCAGCACCTGGCTGATCAGGTCCATCGTCAAGGTGGACACGGTGGCGAAGTCATCGGTGTCGGACGTCACCCGGCTGACGATCTTGCCGGACGGCGTCTCGTCGTAGAACGACAGGTCTCGCTCCAGCACCGCGTCGAACGCGTCCTCGCGCAGCCGCAGGACCACGTCTCCGGTGACGCGGGCGCTGTTCTTCTGCCGGATGTAGTTGAACACCCAGGAAAGCCCGCCGGTGACCAGGATCCCGGCCGCGAGCAGCCATCCGATCTCGCCGATGCTGCCGTCCGCGATCGCGTCCACGGCGAGGCTGCCCAGCGCCGGGATGGCCGCCTGGCTCGCCGACAGCAACACGATCATGGTGGCGACCAGGAACATCGCCCCCATTTTCGGCCGGAAGTACGACATGATCCGGCGCAGCAGGTCGCGGTCGCTGTAGGTGCGGTCGTAGTCCTCGGCGTCGAGGCCGTCCATGATGAAGCCCATCAGCGCGCCCCTCCCTGCTCGGTAGCCAGCAGAGACTCTTCCTCGCGCACCTCGTCACCCATCTCGACCTCGTCGTAGTGTGCGAAGACCCGCCGGTAGAGCCGGCTGCGCGCGATGAGCTCGTCGTGCGTGCCGAAGTCGACGACCTCTCCGCGTCTGAGCAGCAACACCTTGTCCGCCCACCGGATCTGCGACAGCCGATGAGTGATCAGCAATGTCGTCCGTCCATCCAGGATCCGCCCGATGGCCTGCTGGATCTTGTCCTCGGTCGCCGAGTCGATGGCGCTGGTGGAGTCGTCGAGCACGAGAATCGCCGGATCGGTCAGCAGGGCCCGGGCGATGGCCAGCCGCTGCCGCTGCCCGCCCGACAGCGTGACCCCCCGCTCTCCGATCACGGTGTCGTATCCGTCCTCCAGCTCCGCGATGAACTCCGCGGCCTGCGCGTCCTCGGCGGCCCTGACCACCGCCTCGCGGTCGGCGCGCTGCCCCAGGCTGAACGCGATGTTCTCCGCCACGGGCCGTGAGAACAGCACGATGTCCTGTTCGATCGTGGAGATCTGCGACCGCAGCGAGTCCAGGTCCCACTCCCGTACGTCCACGCCGTCGACGAGGATCCGCCCGGCCGTGACGTCGTAGATCCGTGGCACCAGCTTGGTGAGCGTGCTCTTCCCCGACCCGGTCTCCCCGACGATCGCCACCGTCTCGCCGGGCCGCACGGTGAACGTCACCCCACGCAGGACCGGGTCGCCGTCCTCTTCGTACCCGAACGTGACGTCCTCGAAGGCGATCTCCCCGCTGATCGGCGCGGCATGCCCGTCCGCCCGCTGCTCGATCTCGCTCTCGGAGGTGATGATGCTCAAGATCCTTTCCGAGGAAACGATCCCGATCTGGATGAGCGAGAACGTGAAGATCGACATCTGGGTGGGGAACCCGAGCATGCCCATGAGCCCCATGAAGGCGACCACCTCGCCAAGGGTGATCGCCCCGATGCCCTGGAGGTAGAGGGCATGCCACAACGCCCCGGCCATCGCGAAGGAGAACAGCAGGGTGGGCAGGTAGCGTGCCTGCACCAGCCCATTCCGTACGAACAGGTCGCGGTAGCGCCGCGCGTTGGTACGGAAGCGCTGCCGTTCCTGCCCCTCCTGCGCGGTCACCTTGATGACCTCGATGCCGCGCACGGCCTGGTTGAGGCTCGCGTTGAGATCGCCGAACTGCTCCCGCATCCGGGTCGCCACCGGGTTGAGCTGCCTCATGTAGTGCCAGAGCGCGATCACGAACACGACCGCGAACGCCCCGGGCGCCAGCAACAACCGCGGATCGATCGCCGCGATGAAGAACAACGGCACGATCCCGGTGAGCCCGGAGTCCACGATGAGATCGACCCCCGGCGTGATCATGATCGACAACTGCCGGATGTCGTTGGCGGCCCGGGCCATCAAGTCGCCCACCCGCTGCCGGTTGTGGAAGGTCTGGCTCTTGCCCAGCAGGCTCACGTACAGCTCGTCACGCGCGTCCCGCTCAAGCCGCTTGGCCAGCACCTCGCTCGACAACCGCGCCACGAGGTCGAACAACCCGCGGGCCGTCACGATCGCCAGCAACGCCAGCGCGATCAGCCCGAGCGCGTCCAACGGCTGGCCCCGCTCACCCAGCACCGCGTCGAAGGCGTCACCGGTGAACTGCGGCACCATGGCGTTGAGCACCGTCATGACGATCGACCCGCCGAGGAACCCGAGCAGGTGCAGCGGATGACGCCGTAGATGGGACCAGAGCCAGCGGACCGGACCGCGCTGGTTGTGGCGTGGCCCGGCTACGGAGAACTCCGATGTGCTGGTGGTCACGAGCACCGCCCCCGATGCGGCTAGGTGAGTCTTCGACCCTGCTTTCTACCACCGGCCACCGACAGTTTCCCATCGATTTTGCCGCCGCAGCCGGTGGTCCACCCGCCGCCGCGGCGCCGTCGCGGACTCTCCCGGCCGGATGGACCGCCTCGCCGACGCGTGTGCTCCTTGCCTGAACCCGCAGGTCAGAGGGCAGTGAGCGGCACCTTCTCGGGCTCCGGTGCGGGAGCCGGCCGGCGCAGTACGACAAGGCTGACGAGAAGAGCGGCCACGAGGAGCCCGGCGGAGACGGTGAAGGCCAGCCGGTACCCGCCCGCCAAGGCCGCCGCCTCGGAGGTCCCGGAGGCGAGCAGGACGCCGGTGCGCGAAGCGGCGAGCGTGGACAGGACGGCGACGCCGAGCGCCATGCCGATCTGCTGCGTGGTGTTGAAAAGCCCTGACGCCAGCCCCGCGTCGTCGGCCTTGGCGCCGGACATGCCCAGCGTGGTCAGCGCGGGAAGCACCAGCCCGCCGCCCGCGATGAGCAGCATCACCGGGAGCAGGTCCACCGCGTACGAAGCCTGCACCGGCACCCTGGTCAGCCAGCCCATCGCCCCCAGCAGCAACACCAGCCCGGCCACCAGGACCGCGCGCTCACCGAAGCGGGTGTTGAGCCGCGCGGACACGAACAGCGACACCCCGCCGATGGCCACCGCCGCGGGCAGCATCGCCAGCCCCGTGGCGAGGGCGCCGTAGCCGAGGACCTTCTGCAGGTAGAGGGCGACGATGATCTGGAAGGCGAACATGGCGGACAGCGTCAGCATCTGCACCAGGTTGGCGCCCGAGACGTTCCGCGAGCGGAAGATGCGCAGCGGCATCAGCGGGGTACGCGCGGTCGCCTGCCGGAGGAGGAACGCGGCCAGCAGGACGACCGACACGGCTCCGAGGCCCAGCGTGTGCGCGGCCGGCCAGCCGTACTCCTCGACCTTGACCACCGTGTAGATCCCCAGCATCAGCCCCGCGGTCACCAGGATGGCTCCGAGGACGTCGGCGCCCCCGGCCAGGCCTGCTCCGCGATCGGCCGGCACAGCCTTGATCGCCAGCGCGACGGTGGCCACTCCGATCGGCACGTTGATGTAGAAGATCCAGTGCCAGCTCAGCGCATCGGTGAGCACCCCGCCCAGAACCTGGCCGATCGAGGCGCCGGCGGCCCCCGTGAAGCTGAAGACGCCGATCGCCTTTGCCCGCTCACGCGGCTCGGTGAACAGGGTCACCAGGATGCCCAGCACCACCGCGGAGGCCATCGCACTGCCCACTCCCTGCAGGAACCGCGCGGCGATGAGCAGACCGGGACCGGTGGCCGCCCCGGCGAGCAGGGAGGCCGCGGTGAAGACCACGTTGCCGGCCAGGAACATCACCTTGCGGCCGATGAGGTCGCCCAGCCGGCCGGCCAGCAGCAGTAATCCGCCGAACGCGATCAGGTACGCGTTGACGGTCCAGCTCAGCCCGGCAGGGGTGAAGCCCAGATCGCGCTGGATCGCGGGCATCGCCACAGTCACGATGCTGCCGTCGAGGATCGTCATCAGCATCGCGGCGGACAGCACGATGAGGGCGCGGAGTTTGGAATTCGACATGGTCTCTCCTGTTCAGAAGCAACAAGAGAGACCGTAGCAGATAGTTCCGTTACAGACTATCTTTTCCGGACCTATTGGCGGGCCCGGCGAGCCGTCGCCGACGCCTCCGCAGGGGTGGCGAGGTGCCCTTGAACCAGCCGATTCATCGCCCTGAGCAGCACCTCACGCTCGTCCTCCGGCAGAGCGCCGAGCGCCGCACGGTGCACGCCGTCAACGATCTTCTGGCTGCGTTCGGCGACCTCCCGGCCCTTGTCGGTGACCGCGATGATCCTGGCCCGCCGGTCGGTGCTGGACGGACGGCGCTCGGCCAGCCCGGCCTTCTCCAGGGCGTCCACCGTGACCACCATCGTGGTCTTGTCCATGTCGCCGATCTCGGCGAGCTGGATCTGGGTGCGCTCCTCCTCGATGGCGTGGACCAGCACACAGTGCATACGGGCGGTCAGCCCGATCTCGGCGAGCGCCGCCGCCATCTGGGTCCGCAGCACGTGGCTGGTGTGGTCGAGCAGGAACGACAGGTCGGGCATGGTGCGCGCAGGGGCCATGGCGGTCATGGGCCCATTCTAGTTTCGTTGCGGATTATCTGCTGCGGGCTCCCCTCGGGATTGCGGCCTCGGCCCGCGAGCCTGAGCTCAGGACACGGCCACGATCAGGCCGAACCGGTCAGTTCAGCGAGAGCCGATCGACGTTGGGGCCTCCGTTCGGGGTGGCGGCCGTGGCTCTGATCGTGTTCACCCCCTGCGCGAGGTCGGCGGTGACGGTGGCGGTCTGCCAGGTGGACCAGGCGCCGGTGCCGTTGAAGTCGCGGGTGACCGTGGCGCCGTTCACCGCGATGGCCATCGGCCGGTTCGTCGTGGTGCCGTTGGCGTAGCGGAATTCCAGGGTGGCCGGGCCGGCCGTCGCGGCGTTCACCGTCCATTCGACGTAGCTGCCGGTCACGTTCGTGTAGTTCACGAACCCCGTGCCGGTGAAGCCCGCGTGGTTGGACTCCACCGCGCCCTGCGAGATCGTCGCGTCCTCCGCCTGGTAGACGGCCGGGCCGGGCCCGGCCGGGACGGTGAGCGTCGTGGTGTTCCACCCGGACACCCGCACGCTTGGGGAACCGGTCAGGTCGGAGGTCCGGTAGGTGGCGGTGAGAGTCTTGGACTCTCCCGGCCAGAGGCTGATCGCGTTGTCCGACCACTGGATCGGCAGGACCGGTTTGCCCGCCGTGTCCACCACGTCGGCGTCCAGCATGAAGGCGGGGACGGCGCCGGTGCCCGTGTTCTTGATCGTCACGGTGATCCTGCCGTCGGAGGGCGTGGAGACGGTGGCGGTGATGGGGGTCTGAGCCAGGTTGTTGAGTCCGGTCAGGTTGGCGTAGCGGGAGGTCGGGACGTAATACCACTCGTTGCCGGCCCAGTCGATCACGTCGTCGGAGGTGGACAGCCAGTAGACGTTGCGGTCGATCTCCTGGCCGTCGCGGAGCAACGTCAGCCGTACCAGATAGGTCGTGGAAAGACCGCTGATGGCCGGTACGGTCACCGCCGTGGCCTTGCCCCCGTCGGCGGGAACGCTGACCGTCGACGTGTTGCCGTATTTGGCCGTGCCGTCGATGTTGAACACGTCGGTCTTGACGGTCAGGCCGGAGACGGGCGAGATCCCGGAGTTGACCACGACAACAGATTTGTTGTCGTACGAGTACTGCACGTGCAACGGTTTGTTGGCCTCGCGGGCGCCCCAGTAGGAGCCGCCCTGGTCCAGGTAGTAGTCGAAGAGCTGCCAGTGGAGCGACGACCAGCCGCTGTTGAGCATCCAGTAGATGACACCCGTGGACGGGTTGCTCGAGTCGGTGAAGTTACGGCCATAGGCCTCGAACTGCGCCCGGACCGCCTCGTACTGTGCGAGCTGCGCCTTCTTCACGTAGTCCGCGAGCCCGGACGGCACGCCGTACCGGCCTCTGAGGGCGTTGTGGTAGATCGTCAGGTCGTTGAAGGTGCCGGACGGCGAGCGGTGGTACTGGGTCGCGCTCGGGTTCTGCCAGAGCGAGTCGATCTGCGCGGAGGTCATCATCCGCCTGAGCGAGTCGAGCGTCGGGACGTCGGGGCCCGCGCTGGTCTCGGAGTTGAAGCCGAACGCCCCGCCTTCGCGCTTGTTGTACCAGTAACTCGGCGGCACCCAGTCGTACGGCCCGGGCATCTTCATGCCCGAGTTGCCCAGTTGCGGGCTGGACTTGTCGGAGGCCACGGGCACGATCGGGAGCTGCCACTCGGCGGCCGCGAGGGCGTCGAGGTAGTTGGTCTCCTTCTGGGCCGGCGGCGGGTTGTCCGAGCCGATCAGGAACGAGATCACGCTGGGATGGTTACGCAGCCGGATGGCCTCCGCCTGCATGGACGCCTTGGCGATCGGGTAGTCGGAGGCGCTGAACGAGCCCTCCCACTTGTTGCAGCACTCCCAGCCCGGCAGGGTCAGGATGCCGTACGTGTCGGCCAGGTCGTAGAGCTCGTCGCCGTCCAGGTGGCCTTCGACGCGGATCGTGTTGAGCCCGAGGTCCTTCACGTAGCGGATCTTGTCTTCCAGGTAGCGCAAATCCTTGCGGAGGAAGATGTCGGGAGACCAGCCGCCACCCCTGATCAGGATCGGCCTGCCGTTGATCTTGTAGAAGCGGCGGCCGTCGGCGTTCTTGCCCGACTCCACCTTCCGTACGCCGAAGCGCTGGGTCAGCGTGTCGCTCTCCACGCCGCCGGCCGTCGCCGTGAGGTTCAGGTCGTAGAGCGGCTGGGCGCCCATCGTGTGCGGCCACCACACCTGCGGGTCGGCGATGGCCTGGTTGAACGTGATCCGCTTGGTCTGGTTCGCGGCCAGCGCGACGTCCTGGGAGAACGCGAGCGCGCCGATCGTGCCCCTGACCGTGGCGGTCACCGCGCCACCCGTGCCGTTGCGGACGTCGACCTTGATCGTGAGGTCGGCGCGGTCGAGCGCGGGCACCGCCAGGTTCGTGATCACATGCGCGTCGCGGAGCGAGACGTCGGCGCTGCGCCTGATCAGGACGTCGCGGAAGATGCCCATGTTGTCGTCGCGCGGCAACTGCACCCAGTCGATCCAGCCGATCGTGAGGTGGTTGTTCGGGTTGTTCGGGTTGACGCGGAAGGCCACCGAGTTGACGCCCGGGCGCACCAGGGCGGTGACGTCCCGTTCGTGCCTGGTGTAGGCGCCGGCGACCTGGGCGGCGGCGGCGACCTGGGTGCCGTTCACCCAGACGTCGGCGCTGGAGATGACGCCGCTGAGGTCGAGAAACGTCCGTAATCCGGACTCGTTGCCGAGGGTGAAGTCGGAGCGGTACCACCACGGGACGTCGAAGTCCGCTGTCGGGATGGACTGCATGTTGGTGGAGTAGAACGGGTCTGGATAGACCTCGTTCTCCAGCAGACCGGCCAGGACGGTCGAGCGGGGGCCGACCGGGTACCAGCCGGTGGCCGCGTAGCCGGGGGTGGAGATCGTGGCGCCGGAGTCCGAGACCTTCGCCGAGGACTGGATCTTGTATCCCGTCAGGGCGGTCGCCGCCGGTACGGCCTGCGCGGCCCGAGGTACGGCCAGGGCCGCACCTCCGGCGCCCACCAGCAATGCACAGGCCGACAGCAGGATGAGGATGAGCCGAGAGCGCGCCATGAGTCCTCACAAGGCCGATATTTGTTAATAAACCTTCTTAACAACTAAATCGGATCTCGTAAATGGCCTCTCGTCAACGAAGCCGTCACCCGGTGCCGGCCCGTGTCTCCTCCGGCGGTAGTAGTGCCGCCGAATCTGCGCCCCCTGACGTACGGGTAAAAGAGCCTCACGGAGGACGATCTCCGTCGCGGCGGCGGCGACGATTCCTTGTGAACCCCCCGCGCTCTTCCCCCCTGCGTGCGAGCGGTGGGGCGGTGGGGCGACCCGTCGCCCCACCGCCCGGCGCGCCCGCCCGCCAGATCGACCATTCATCGGGAGACACCCCATGTACGCCGTACCACGACTGCCGTCCATCCTTGCCATCAGCGTGGCCACGCTCCTGGTCGCCTCCAGCACGGCGGCCGCGGAGACTTCCACGCCGTCGCAGGGCTGGACCGCCACCTGGAGCGCCTCTCCCCAGCGCCCGGGCACGAACTTCACCCCGAACTGGTCCGAACAGGGTTTCACCGATCAGACCATCCGCCAGGTGGTCCGTGTCAGCGCCGGTGGCTCGACAGCCAGGATCCGGCTGTCCAACGCCTACGGCTCCGCCCCGCTGAAGATCGCCGGCGCCACCATCGCCCGCGCGGAGAGCGGCGCCGCCGTGGAACCTGGGTCGCTGCGGCAACTCACCGTCAAGCGGGCGCGGGCGTTCACCATCCCCGCCGGCGCCGAGCTCGCCACCGACCCGGTGGCACTCGGTCTGGCCGATCTGGACTCGGTGACGGTCACGCTCTACCTCGCCGCGCCGACCGGCCCCGCGACCTATCACGCCCAGGCCATGGCGACCAGCTACCGAGCCGGGGGCGACCACCGCGCCGACAGCGGCGCCGGCGCGTTCGACCAGACTTCCCTGTCCTGGTATTACCTGAGCGGGGTGGACGTCACCGGCCGCGCCTCCCGCCGGGGCGCCGTCGTCGCCTTCGGTGACTCCCTCACCGACGGGTACGGCTCCACCCCCGGCGCCGACAACCGCTACCCCGACGAGCTGGCCGAGCGACTGGCCGCGACGGGCCGGCCGCGCGCCGTACTGAACCAGGGCATCGGCGGCAACCGGGTGACGGTCGACTCGGCGTGGCTCGGCGACAAGGCGACCTCCCGCTTCCGGCGTGACGTCCTGGACCAGCCCGGCGTGCGGTCGGTCATCATCCTGGAGGGCATCAACGACATCGGGATGAGCGAGGCCCCCTCCCCCATCGGCGCACCTCCCACCGACGTCCCCGCCGAAGAGATCATCGCGGGACACCGCGAGCTGATCCGGCAGGCCCACGCCAAGGGTGTGCGCGCCCTCGGCGCGACGCTGCCGCCGATGAAGGGCTCGCGCTACTACACGGCCCGCAGTGAGGCCAAGCGCGATGCGGTCAACGCCTGGATCCGGACGTCTGGCGCCTACGACGCGGTGGTCGATCTGGACCGCGCGCTCGCCTCGCCGTCCGACGAGGACCAGCTCGATCCCGCGTACGACTCCGGCGACCACCTGCACCTCAACGACGCCGGCTACAGGACGGCGGCCCACGCCGTCGACCCCGCCGACCTGGGCTGAACCACGAGCCGACGTCGCATGCCCGGCCCGGTGACCGCCTAACGGTCACCGGGTCGGTCTGACGTATTTCCAGGCGGCGAGCTCACCCGAAGCACGTGTCCGTCCGGAGCAGCCACTCCTCGAACAGCCCGTCTACCTGCGTGGACGTCGAGGTGCAGCTCAAGCTCTCGGGGCAACGTGGTCAACGGCAACCACCAGCGCGACCCCGTACGGGTCGGCGGAGACCGGGCGTACTGCCGGACGAAAACACGCAGCAGAAGCTCCTGTTACGGAAACGCCACAGAAACGCGGCAGCCGATTGCATCGTCCGTACCCGGCCGGGTCCATACATACGGGAAAGAAAGAGGCACACATGATTCGACACGAGCCGCAGCCCTCACGGCGTACCGCTCTCGGCCTGTTCGGAGCCGTCCCTCTGACCGCTAGCGGCGTGCCGGCCGCCTCGGGCGTCGCCGAAGCCGCCGCGGAATCCTCCCGCACCGGCAGAATCCCAGAGGACCTGCGCCCCGGCGGCGACTTCGACAGATACATCAGGAACCTGGCCGAGCAGGACAAGTTCTCCGGAACCGTGCTGCTGGCGCATCGCGGCCGCCACGTGCTGGCCCGCTCCTACGGCATGGCCGACAAGGAGAAGCGGATCCCCAACACGACCGACACCATCTACGCCATGGCCTCGGCGTCCAAGCCCTTCACCGGGCTGGCGGTCGTCCAGCTGGCCCAGCAGAAGAAGATCAAGTTCTATGAGAAGGTCGGCACGTATCTGGACGGATTTCCGGCGGAGATCGCCGAGCACGTCACGGTGCACCAGATGCTCACGCACACCGCCGGGATGACCGACCCCACCAACGACACCTCCGAAGGACGCGTTTTCCACAGTATCGAGGAGCGGACGCAGGACATCTCACGGCGGGCGCGCTCGCAGAAGCTGCGCTTCACTCCAGGGACGCGCAAGGAGTACTCCAGCATGGGTTACGAAGTTCTCGGGGAGCTGGTGACCACGGTGTCTGGGCAGCCCTTCCACGAGTACGTCCGTGAGCACATCTTCAAGGAGGCGGGCATGGAAAGCTCCGCCTACTACACCAGGACCGATTGGCTGGCCAACGAGCGCATCGCGCACCCGTACATGCTGCAGAAAGACGGCACACGCATCGACGGTGTCCGCCACCTGAACGAGGGCGGCAGCATGGGGGTGCCGGGCAGCAATTCGGCCCGCGCCTTCATCGGCTCGGGCGGCGGCAACGGCTTCACCACTGCTCCCGACCTGGTCCGTTTCGCGACCGCGCTGCAGAAGGACAGGTTGCTCCAACGCGCCTACACCGAGCTGTACGTGAACGCGAAGATCTCCGGCGCTCCGTTACGGGAAGGGCCCGCGGACCCGCGCCGCGGGGAGGCTTTCCACGCGTACGGGCCGACCTCGTCGATCTACAACGGCCGGCGTTACATCTCCCACGGCGGAGGCATCGCGGGCGGGTCGACGAATTGGAGCGTCTACCTCGACATCGACTGGGTGGCGGTCATTCTGTGCAACTACGACCTTGAGATCGAGCCGATCATCGCCCAGGAGAGGAGCCGGATCACCGCGTAGGTGGTGGCCGGAGCCCCGCGTACGGGGCAGGACTCCGCCCCCCTGCATGGAATCGCAGATCGGCCTGTACTCGTCGCAGCGATGGAAGCGGTCGCCGCGGCGCTTTGCCGGTCGAGCCCTCGGGCAGGCTGACCAAGGGAAGCCCCCACGCTTATTTCAGTGTGGAGAAGAAAGCACGAAGATCGCCCACGAGGATATCGGGGACCTCCATCGCGGGGAAGTGGCCGCTGGCGGTAGACCTTCATGCCTTCGTAGGTGCCGTGTGCCGAGGAAACGCCCGAGCCGGTCAACCACCAGCTGCTCACCGCGGTGAGCAGCTGGTGGAGGTCCACTGCCTGTTCGGGCAGGTCGTGTACTGGATCGGTCCATTCGCGGAACTTCTCCACGATCCAGGCGACCTGCTCGAAGCGGGCTTCGCCTTCGACTACCCGCAGTGGCCGGAGGCCGCCGACGACCTCGTGCGACGCCTGCGCGGCGGGCCTCGCTCCGCCATGTGAGCCTTCGGCTTCTCCAGCGACTTCTCATGGCCACCGGCCGGACACCGCCTACCGCGCTGTCGTGCGCAGCCTCAGCAAGACGTCCGGATCTGCCGATGAGCGGACGGGCTGTCGGACCGTGGCGTTACTGTCGCGGCATGGCTGACTTCATCGGTGATGAACTCAAGGATTCGCGGTTCGAGCGCGTCGACCTCAGCGGCGCGGAGTTTCACGCCAGCGACTTGGCCGGTGCCCACTTCCGCGGCGTGAACATGAGCGGCGTCGTGATGCGCGGAGTCGAGCTGGTCAACGTCGACATCTACGGCGAGATCGCGAACCTGACGATCAACGGTGTGGACATCGGGCCACTCATCAACGCCGAGCTCGACCGGCGGCATCCCGGCCGGGCCAAGATGCGCCCGACCGCGCCCGCCGGCTTCCGGGACGCGTGGGACACCATCGAGCGGCTCTGGGACGGCACCGTGCAACGGGCCCGCCGCGTGGATCCCGCACTGCTGCACGCTTCCGTCGACGGCGAGTGGTCCTTCGTCGAAACCTTGCGTCACCTCGTGTTCGCCACTGACGCATGGGTGAGAAGGGCCATTCTCGGCGATCCGGCTCCGTGGGACCCGCTGGACCTGCCGTGGGACGAGATGCCGGACACGCCGGGGATACCCCGCGACCGCAACGCACGACCGTCGCTGGACACGGTGCTCGAGCTACGTCGTGACCGGATGTCCACCGTGCGCGAGGTCATCGACGGCCTCACCGACGAGTCGCTGGACGGCCATACCGAACCGGTCGAGGCGCCGGGATGGCCACCATCGCGTGGCTACCCGGTGCGTGAATGCCTGCTGTGCATTCTCAACGAGGAATGGGAACATCGGCTCTACGCCGAACGGGATCTTGCCGCATTGGAGGCGCGCAACCTCTAGTGCTCTGACATCCCCGCAGCCGTGCACATCTTCTGTACGTACGCCTACAGCGGGGTCTTCTCGTGCGCAGGCAGAGGTCAGCGTCTTACACGATCTCGAGATTGCCCAACTCGTCCACGGCGACGCGATCCTCGCACGCCAGCAGCGTGATCATCCGTTCGGCCTCGTCCAGGCCGACATGCCGGCCACGTGATCGGCGAAGCTCCGGTTCGGGCGTCTCCAGCCAGAGCCGCGCCCCCTCGTGCCACATGACCTGTACGACACCCCCGGATCTGCCGACGCAGACCAGGTAGTCGCCGTCCTTCTGAGGCAGCGCTCGCAACCACTCCAGGCATTCCGCCAGCGTCTGGGGCTGCGGCTGCTCGTCGTACCGGCGCCCATCGGCGGACACCCGTACCTCAAGCATGGCCTCCGGAACCTCGGCCGAGATCACGGTGGAATCGACCTCCTCCCCGCGAAACAGCGGCCCCAGCACCTGCCACGCCGAGTGCCGCGGAACATCCACGGCAGCGGGCCGCTCCTGCCCCGGAGCGTCGCGGAGCGTGCCGCGGACCCGATCCCACTCGCGGTGCAGCTCCAGTTGACGGCCACGCATGTCGCGCAGGGACAGCCGAACGCCCGTCGGCAACGTGGGAACGTACATCTGCAGTACGGTCCGCGCCGCCATGACCGACGGCTTCGAGCTCCGCCGGCTGTTGCGACTGCGCCGCAGCGGCCCGCCCATCCCGCTGTCCAGCCGCAGGACATCGGCACGCGGCACCGGCACCCGCGTCCAGTCGCGCTGATCGATTCCCAGCCCTTTGCCGATCACGGCCCACCGGAAGCTTTCACAGTCCTCACCGTCAGCGGCCTCAGACCTATGCACGGGAACGACCTGGAGCCCGCGTCCGAACAGGTGCGGCTTGTTGCGGAAGAAATCACTCTCACCGGGCCCCAGCAGCGCGGCTGTGTCGAGCGCGAACCCGGGAACGTCAATCGACCGGAGGTGAACGACGCCGTCGAGGTCGTCGGAGTCCGCGAGCTCCACCACCGCATCGAGCAACGCGGCGACGACGTCCTCGCGATATCCGGCGTTGGCCCGCAGGGTCAGCACCCGCTCACCACGGATCTGGTAGACGCTCGTACCGAATGCGCTCTGTTCCACCAGAACCTCATGACCGGCTATCCGCGCCGGCACCGCGGGAGCGGGCCGCCCCTCCTGGATCAACTCCTCAAGCGATCTGCTCTCTCCCATCCAGGCACCCTAGCGCCGAACCGTCACAGAGCCCCGGGCGGACGACCCGGACTGTGTTTCGAAACTCCAGCCCGGCCTGAAGATCCGAACTCGGAACAGGCCCTGTCCGCGGTGGTCCGCCGGATCCCAGACCCTCTGCCATGGTGAAGACGAAGTGACGCTCGCTCGGTGATGTGACTCGATCCAGTCTTCACAGAGGGTTACCGACATACCACCCTTAACACTAATGATCCACATTTTGTGCCATTCACGTTGACAACAGCCTTATTCCGGCCGATGCTTTCTTCGCTGCGCGCCCATCTTTTGACCATCGTGCCCAATATTTGGGCATCCCGGGAGAAGTTCACGCCGTGTTCGCGACGCATTGCAGGAAACCCGAGGCCGAATCCGCCCCCGCCTTATCAAGGCGCCCTATGGAGGGCGGCGTGGGGCCGGGAGCCACCAAGGAGAGGGGCGTCGCGCTGTGCCGTGATGGCACGCCGGCCTGCCCTGCACCACCGATCGGAGCGAGCGCGCGGTGACCGTCGTCACCGACCTCACGAGCAGGCGGCTTTCCGGCTGGTGCGATCTGCCCTGCTCCCCCATCGCTTCGTCAATCGCCCGCCGCTGGGTGTCGGCGATGCTCGCCTCCTGGGGACTGCCTTTGTCCGCCGGCAACGAGGCGACGATCGCCGAGCTGACCAGCGAGCTGGTCACGAACGCGGTCCAGCACGCGGCCCCGCCCGCTCGCGGATCCTCCGACATAAGGATCAACGTGCGGGTCGGGAACACCACGGTCTGGCTGGCGGTCTGCGACCCTGATCCGACCCTCCCCACGCAGCGATGCCCCGACTTCCTCGCCGAAAGCGGGCGTGGGCTGTTCCTGGTGGAGGCGCAGGCCGACCATTGGGGCGCCGTCCAGCACGAAGCCGGCAAGTACGTCTGGTTCAGCCTGGAGTGCCTCGACGGCGCCCGACGGGCGGGCGATGCGCCGCCTGCCAGGACATTCGCTGAGCGTTCCCCATCCGGCGCCTCGAACACGAAGGAGAACCCGCTATGTCCCCCGTCGTCCTTCCCCACGACGTCCGCGGCTCCGGGCCGCACCGCGTAATCGTGTTGCACGGCTGGTTCGGAGACCGCGGCTCCTTCAGGAAGATCCAGCCCTACCTGGACGGCGACGCCTTCACCTACGCCTTCCCCGACTACCGGGGGTACGGTGAGGCCCGCGACCTCACCGGCGAGTACACCCTCGCCGAGATCGCCGCCGACGTGGTGGCACTCGCCGACAAGCTGGGCTGGGACGACTTCTCCCTGGTCGGGCACTCGATGGGCGGCACGGCGATGCAGCGGGTGATGCTGGACGCGCCCGGCCGGGTCCGCAAGCTCGTCGGCATCTCTCCGGTGCCGGCCTCCGGCGTGCCGTTCGACGACGACGGGTGGGCGCTGTTCTCCGGCTCCGCCGAGGAGCCCGCCAACCGTCGTGCGATCATCGATCTCACCACCGGCAACCGGCTTCCGGGCCCGTGGCTCGACGAGATGGTGGACAACTCGCTGCGGAACTCCGCGGTGACCGCCTACCGAGGCTACCTGGACGCCTGGGCCCGCACCGACTTCCACACCGAGGTGTCCGGAGCCACCACACCCGTGCTCGTCATCGCCGGTGAGCACGACCCCGCGCTTTCCGCCGATGTCATGAGGGGTACGTGGCTGCAGTGGTACCCGAACGCCGAGCTGCTGACATTCGCGGACGCCGGCCACTACGCGATGGATGAGACGCCGTTGAGCCTGGTGTCCGCCATCGAACGCTTCCTGGCCGTCTGACGATCTTCAGAGGGGATGTCCGTGATCGATATGAATACGACGGTCAACGTCTTCGACCCGCGTATCTACACACAAGGCATCCCGCACGAGACGTACCGCTGGCTGCGCGACCACGAGCCCGTTCACTGGCAGGAGGAGCACGAGGTCGGCGACTGGCCGGCCGGGCCCGGGTTCTGGGCGGTGACCCGCCACGCGGACGTCGTACGCGTGCTGCGCACGCCGGTGGAGTACAGCTCCTGGCTCGGCGCCACCCAGATCCGTGACCCGGACCCCGCCGACCTGTCGTTCATCCGGCGCACGATGCTCAACCTCGATCCGCCGGACCACGGCCGGCTTCGGCGGATCGTCTCCGGCGTGTTCACCGCCAGGCGCGTCGAGCGCTTCACGGCAGGCATCACGGCACGGGCACGTCTGCTCGTCGACGAGATCGCCGAGCGAGGCGAGTGCGACCTGCCGGTGGACATGACCGACGACTACCCGATCCACAACCTCGCGGATCTCCTCGGCATCCCCTCCGCCGACCGCGGCCAGATCCTGGAGTGGACCAACCGCGTGATCGGCTACCAGGATCCCGAGCACGCCACCGTCGTCCTCGGCCCGGACGGCAAGCCGGCCAACCCGCGCTCCCCGGCCATGCTCAGCGACATGTTCGAGTACGCTCACTCCCTCGCCGCCTACAAGCGCCGGAATCCGGCAAACGACGTCATGACCGCGCTCGCCACGGCGGAGGTGGACGGGCAACGTCTCACCGATCCCGAACTGTCGATGTTCTTCTTCCTCCTGGTCGTCGCGGGCAACGACACTGTGCGTTCGGCCCTGCCCGGCGGGATGCTCGCCTTGCTCGACCATCCCGACCAGCATCGCCGGCTCCTCGATCAGCCTGAGCTCCTCGACTCGGCCATCGAGGAGATGCTGCGCTGGCATCCCCCCGTCCTCAGCTTCCGGCGTACCGCCGTACACGACACCGTCCTGGCCGGGCGGCGCATCTCCGCAGGCGACAAGGTCGTCGTCTTTCACGGTGCCGCCAACTTCGACGAGCGGCGCTTCCCTGACCCGATGCGTTTCGACATCGCACGCCGGCCCAATGACCACATCTCGTTCGGGGACGGCCCGCACGTGTGCCTCGGCTCCCGTTTCGCCCGGCTGCAACTCCGGGCGTTCTACCAGGAACTTCTCTGGCGGCTGCCTGACGTCGAACTCGCCGGACCACCTGTCCGGCTGGTGTCGAACTTCATCGGCGGCATCAAGCACCTGCCCGTGCGCTACACCCCCGTACCTCGCCAAGGCGTCGAATGACCGCGGAGCAACACAGCGCCGCCGCCCCCATGGCGGGCTCGAAGACGATCGACACCGGACTGGGGCTCCTGGAGATCCTCAGGGACCACCCGGACGGGTTGACGATCACCGAACTCGCGCAGCTGGCCGGGATCCATCGCAACGCCGTCTCCCGCCATCTGTCCGCGCTCGGCAACCACCGGCTGGTCGCACGGATCGGCACCCGCTTCACCCTCGGCCTCGGCATCGTGGAGCTCAACGCCGCCGTGCAGCACAGGCTCCGCGGCGCGGCGACCTCCGCACTCCAGGCGCTGGCCGACACCTGCAACGCCACCGCTTTCATCACCGTGCTCGACATCGACCAGAGCCAGGCGGTGGTGCTCACCGTGGCCGAGCCGCGCGTCTCGCAGTTCCACGTCAGCTACCGCGCCGGCACCCGGCACCCCGCCAACCGCGGCGCCTCCGGGATCGCCATCCTGGCCGGCCGCCCACCCTGCCCGGGCGAGCGACCGGAAATCGCGCAGGCCCGCGCCACCGGCTACTCGGTCACCGCGGGTGAGCTGCAGCCAGGGGCGTGGGGCATCGCCGCCCCGATCCCGACGCCAGGACGCCCGGCCGACGCCAGCGTGGGCGTGGTCACCATCGGCGTGCGAGATGAGAGCACGATCGTCCCACTGGTGCTCAGCGCCGCGACCGAGATCGCGCGGCTCCTCTAGGGCGACAGGATCCGTACGAGCCGGCAAAAGAAAGATCAGTCAACTTGTGGTGGCAGCGGCAGCTGCCTGGGCGCGTGCTCGGGGTCTGGGCCAGACGCCGGCAGTCGGTTCCGGTCTCGATGATCATGGCTGTGCCAGTCGACGATGACCGCGCACGACCAGGATCGGTGGAGGTGCGGCTAGCAGGTGCTCGCCCGCGGCCGTACTCGGCGGATGCGCCGGTCGCAGCTCGCCGCGACGTTCCCCTGCGCGTCTCGTGCAGGGACTATGGAGCGGCTCTAGGCGGCGCGGCCGATCGCCTCCCAGAGTGACAGGTCATTTCAACTCTGTGTCACGGGTAATGGACGCTCGCCATCACGCCATGTCACAATGAGTAATCATCATGTTACTCGATGTACCACGGGTGCTGGTCTGCCAGGGCTCTGGGCCGCCTTGCGGCCCAGGCTGAACTGGCGCTCCTGTGTGCGCAAGGGTGAGGGCGTCGGCTCCCGCCTGGAGTGAGCGGACGGCCGCCGCATGGCTGAAGGCCGGTCGTGTCGGTGTCCGGACCATTGGTGGCCCCCCCGGGACAGAGCCCGGGGCAGAGCGAAGGCGAGGGGGCGGGGATGCATCTGACTCCGCATGAGCAGGAACGTCTCATGATTCATGTGGCTGCGGACGTGGCCTGGAAGCGTAAAAAGCGGGGGGTTCTGCTCAACTACCCGGAGGCGGTCGCGCTGTTGACCGCGTACGTTCTCGAAGGAGCCCGGGACGGCAAATCCGTCCACGAGCTCATGTGCCCCCCGGACCCGAAGGTGCTCAACCGCAATGACGTCATGGAGGGCGTCCCGGAGATGATCTCCGACATCCAGATCGAAGCCACCTTCCCCGATGGCACCAAGCTGGTCACCATCCGCAACCCCTTCCCGGACGCCGGCAAGGATGCGCTGGTTCATCCCGGGAAGATCGACCATCCCCAGGACACCGAGCCGGTGGCCTTCAACGTCGGCCGTGACGTCACGACTCTGATCGTCACCAACACTGACGACCGTCCCATCCAGGTCGGCTCCCACTACCACTTCTACGAGGCCAACCCCCGTCTCGAATTCGAGCCCCGCGCCGACGCCTACGGCAAGCGGCTGAACATCGCCGCCGGCAGCTCCATCCGGTTCGAACCCCGGTGTCCGCGGGAAGTGGAGCTCGTGCCCATTGAGGGCAAGCGCGTTGTCGCGGGCCTGCGCGGCGAGGTCGGAGGTCCCCTCGATGCCTAAGCCCCTGACCCGTGTCGAGTACGCCGACAGGTTCGGCCCCACAGCTGGTGACCGCATCCGCCTGGCGGACACCAACCTGCGGATCGAGGTCACCGAGGACTGGTCCGGCGGTCCTGGACGCAGCGGCAACGAGGTCGTCTTCGGCGGCGGCAAGGTGATCCGCGAATCGATGGGCCAGTCCTGCGCGCCGCGCGACTCCGCGGAGCCCGGCGCCCCGCAGCCCCCCGACACCGTCATCACCGGCGCCGTCATCCTGGACCACTGGGGTGTCGTCAAGGCCGACGTCGCCATCCGCGACGGCCGGATCATCGCGCTCGGCAAGGCCTACAACGACGAGACCATGGACCCGCTCCACGACGGCCACGGGAGGGCCACGGACTTCCTCATCGGTCCTGAGACCGAGGTCATCGCGGGCAACGGCAAGATTCTCACTGCGGGTGGAGTCGACACCCACGTCCACTTCATCTGCCCCGAGCAGATCCACGAGGCGCTCGCCGCCGGCGTCACCACCCTGATCGGTGGCGGCACGGGCCCCGCGGAGGGCAGCACCGCCACCACCGTCACGCCCGGTTCCTGGCACATCGCCAGGGCGTTCGAGGCGCTGGACGCTTTTCCGGTCAACATCGGGCTGCTCGGCAAGGGCAGCACCATGTCCACAGAATCACTCCGCAACCAGGTGAAGGCGGGCGTCCTCGGCTTCAAGATTCACGAGGACTGGGGCGCCACTCCCGCCGTGCTGCGCAGGTGCCTGGAGGTGTGCAAGGAGACCGGTGCCCAACTCGCCCTGCACGCCGACTCGCTGAACGAGGCCGGCGCGGTCGCCGACACCATCGAGGCCATCGGCGACCACCCGATCCACGTCTTCCACGTCGAGGGCGCCGGCGGCGGCCATGCCCCGGACATGATCACCATGGTGAGCCTGCGGAACGTGCTGCCCGCCTCCACCAACCCCACCCGGCCCTTCACCGTCAACACGGTCAAGGAGCACATCGACATGGTGATGGTCTGCCATCACCTGAACCCGGAGCTGCCGGAGGACAAAGCCTTCGCCGAGTCGCGGATCCGGCCTTCCACGATGGCCGCCGAGGACATTCTGCACGACCTCGGCGCCATCTCGATCATGTCATCGGACGCCCAGGCCATGGGCCGCATCGGCGAGATGATCATGCGGACGTGGCAGACCGCGCACGTGATGAAGGCCCGGCGCGGCTCCCTGGACGGTGACGACGGGGCCGACAATAATCGCGCCCGCCGCTACGTCGCCAAATACACCATCAACCCGGCGATCGCGCACGGCATCGACCACGAGGTCGGCTCGGTCGAGGTGGGCAAGCTCGCCGACCTGGTGCTGTGGGAGCCGAAGTTCTTCGGCGTCAAGACGCATCGGGTCATCAAGGGCGGCCAGATCGCCTATGCGCAGGTGGGCGATGCCAACGCCTCCATCACCACCCCGCAGCCGGTCCTGCCCCGCGCCGTGTTCGGCGCGACCGGCAAGGCACCTGCCGCCAACTCGGTCAACTTCGTCACCACAGACGCCATCAAGGCCGGCCTGCTCGACGAGCTCAAGGTGAGCAAGGAGTTCAGGCCCATCCGCAACACCCGCAAGGTCTTCAAAGAGAACATGCGGGAGAACAACACCCGCCCCGACATCCGCATCGATCCCGACACGTTCGAGGTGGAGATCGGCGGAGCAAAGGCCAAGGACGTGAAGACGGAGGTCGACGACCAACTCGTCGAGCGAGACTACGCCACCGAACTGCCCATGGCTCAGCGCTACTTCCTCTTCTGACCGCCGCACCGTGAACGACCGCACCGTGAACGAAAGGTGAGCCCCGCACGATGAACCGTGCCGCACTGCTCGTCCTGGCCGACGGCCGTTTCCCCGCCGGAGGGCACGCCCACTCCGGCGGGGCCGAACCCGCTGTCACCGCGGGACGCGTCCGCGACGTCACGAGCCTGGAGGAGTTCTGCCGCGGCCGGCTGCACACCAGCGGTCTGGTCGCGGCGGGTCTCGCCGCCGCGACCGCCGCTGGATACGACCCGCTCCTGCTGGACGAGGCTGCCGACGCCCGCACCCCCGCCCCCGCCCTGCGCCAGAGCGCGCGCAGGCTCGGACGGCAAATGCTGCGGGCCGCCCGAGCCACCTGGCCGTCGGCCGAGCTCGACGCCCTGGCCGCGGCCCGGCCGCGGGGCGCTCACCAGCCCGTGGTCCTCGGCCTCACCGCCCGCTCCGCAGGCCTGACCGCGCTGGATGCCGCGTGCGCGGCGGCGTACGAGAGCGTCAGCGGCCCGGCTACCGCGACCGTCCGCCTGCTCAGGCTGGACCCCTTCGACGCCATCGCCATCCTCGCCCGCCTCGCCGCCGACATCGATCACGTCGCCGCGCAGGCAGCCGAAGCCGCGCAGCGCGTCCACACTGACGGCGTCGGCGCGCTGCCCGCCGTCTCGGCGCCGCTGCTCGACATCACCGCCGAACAGCACGCCGCCCGCCCGGCACGCCTGTTCGCCTCCTGACCCGACCTCGCTTGTAACCCGAACGCCGCCTCCTGACCACCGCACCACTCGTTCGACCACCCGGAGCAGCCATGCACCTCCACCACAGCGACGCCTTTCCCGAGGGCCACACCCACGGCCCCGGCGGCTCCTCCTCCGAGCGCCCCGACGGCCGCCGCCGCGCCCTGCGCATCGGCCTGGGCGGGCCGGTCGGCACCGGCAAGACCGCCACCGTCGCCGCCCTGTGCCGCGCGTTGCGCGACGAGGTGTCCATCGCCGTCGTCACCAACGACATCTACACCCGTGAGGACGCCGACTTTCTGCTCCGGGAGGCCGTCCTGCCCGCCGAGCGCATCGCGGCGGTCGAGACCGGGGCTTGCCCGCACACCGCCATCCGCGACGACATCTCCGCCAATCTCGAAGCCGTCGAGGACCTGGAGGATCAGCTTGGCCCGCTCGAGCTGATCCTGATCGAGTCAGGCGGCGACAACCTCACCGCGACCTTCTCCAAGGGCCTCGTCGACGCCCAGATCTTCGTCATCGACGTCGCGGGCGGCGACGACATCCCCCGCAAGGGCGGCCCCGGCATCACCACCGCCGACCTCCTCGTCATCAACAAGACCGACCTCGCCCCCTACGTCGGCGTCGACCTGGAGGGCATGGCCCGCGACGCCAAAGCCCAGCGCGGCGACCTGCCTGTCGCCTTCACCGCCCTGAAGACCGAAGGCGGCATCACACCCGTGTCGGACTGGGTCCGAGAGCGCCTCGCCAACTGGACCGCGAGCTCCGCATGACTCTCACCTCATCCCAGACCACCGCGGCCGGGTGCACCGCCCCGGGCGTGCACGCCACCGCCCGCATCAGGGCGACCAGCGCGGGAACCACCACCGCCCTGCCCGTTCTGGCCGGCGACGGTCCTTTCGACCTGCGCCGCAACCGCCCGCACGGAAACCAAGCACGGGTGTGCATCCTCGGTGCCATGAGCGCCCCGCTCGGCGGCGACCGACTGCGCATCGAAGCCACCGCCGAACAAGACGCCCACCTGCACATCACCACAGTGGCCGCCACCATCGCCTTGCGCGGCCCCACCCCCGAGCACGCCACCTACGACGTTCACCTGACCGTGGCCGACCAGGCGAGCCTGCACTGGCTGCCCCAGCCGCTGATCTCCGCCGCACGCAGCAACCTGCGGCAGACCTGCACCATCGACCTCGCCGCCAGCGCGCGACTCGTCCTGCGCGAGGAACTGGTCCTCGGCCGCGCCAACGAACCGCCGGGCCGGCTGACCACCCGCCTCACCGTCCGGCACGACGGACATCCTCTCCTGGACCAGCAGACCATGTACGGTCCGGACGCACCCGGCTGGGACGGCCCCGCCATCCTCGCCGGCCACCGCGCCGTCGGCCAGATCCTCATCGTCGACCCCGCCTACGAGAAAGAGCCGCCCCACGTCCGGCTGGTCGGAGACGACCCCACCCACGGACAGGCCGTGCTGACACCGCTCGCCGGTCCCGCCATTCTGGTGACGGCCCTGGCCACGGACACAATGCACCTGCGCCGCCTCCTCGACGCGGCATATCCCATTGCGTAAACGCGTCACGGCGTCGCCGCCGACAGATCGGCTCCAGGCCGGCTACGGCACGTGCTTGACCGCCCGACCCGTACGCATCCCAGGCCCGGGAGATGAGCCTCTACCGCCGCTACTTCGACCTGGTCGCCGCCGGCCGCAAGACCGTCGAGGTCCGCGTGCAGTACCCGAACCTGATCGCGCGGCTCCTCTAGCACGACAGGATCCGTATGACCGCAGACCCCCTCTGCCCACATCCGTTTCCCTGTACTACCGGTGACCAGCGCTCGTTACTTCTTGGTACGTGCGGACGAGCTGAGATGATTTGCCTCAGAAGGGCGATCGAAGAACGCGGAGACCACCCGCGTGTGCAGCGGGAACGCCATCTCCCGCGGCCCGTCGATCATGGACCACTCCATCGTCTCGGCCGTGGGCACGACCGGCGGCAGAGCGGCCGCATCGGTCCGCGGTCCCAGCCCGAAGACCAGCAGTGTGCCATCAGGGGCGCTGAGCACGTCGAACAGCCGCACACGATCCGCGTCGACCACAACGGCCGTCTCCTCGTACAGCTCCCTGGCAGCGGCCTGCTGCCAGCTCTCCCCCAGCTCGATGAAGCCGCCGGGCAGGGCAAGCGCGCCCCGGTGCGGCTCGATCCCGCGGCGCACCACCAACAGGCCGTCGTCCACAGGCAGCAGCAGCACCGCGACCGGCAGCGGGTTGAGATAGCCGGTGTTTCCACAACCGGAGCAGGTACGCGGCCATGCCTGATCCGGGTCGAACCGCTTGCCGCAGAAGGAGCAGTGCGAGTTCCTGATCGCCATGGGAAGACACTAGCTCCCATCCCCCGATCCTGAGCCGCCTGCGACGTTGCAAGCCCATGCGGTTCGAGGACCGCCGCACAGCTCCAGCAGCCCAGTCACGCGAACACGACTCCCATGGCGTGCCGGCGGGAGCTGAGGCAAGAAGACCCGCCACGTCAAGATCAAGGACACGAGACGGGATGGATCCTGGATCACGCGAAGATCGCCCAGACGTTCTCTTGACATTGAAGCCCCTTGAGGATCAAGATCAAGTGTCGAGATCATGGTGTGCTACCCGCTCCAGAAAGGCAAGACCTCCAGGGTGCCGGCGACGTCACCCGACCCCGCGTACGGCTCACGGCGAAATGCGGCACAACGACGGATAGCACGGTCGTTCATGCCACCACGCTCACCTGCGGACAGCGGATCTCCGCGCGCAGTGGGGCACCCCCATCATGAACCCGCAGCTCCTGATACCACCACGTACAGCGACTATTGAAGGAGACACAGATGCGTCTACGTGCAGCCCTCCTCGGCGCCGGTCTGGCCGTCCTGGCCATCGGTGCACTCGGCACGCCTGCTCAGGCTGCCAACTGGAAATGGATCGCCGATTACAACAGCAAGTCCAGGTGCGTCGACGCCGGCACCCAGTATGTACGTGAGGGCTTCAGCGCGTACAAGTGCCCGTGGATCGGCGCCTCGGGCCACTACAGCCTCTGGGTCAAGTAAGTAATGTCCGTCGGGGCCATCGTGCACCCGTAGTGCCCCACGGGCACGAATCCGCCTTTTGCCTTCGGCGTCCCCGCGGGCAATAGGCGGATTCACAACGCCGTCTCCCGCCATCTGGTCGCGCTCGGAACCAGCGGCTGGTCGCACGCATGCACAGCCATCCGCCGTCGACGTGCACGAACTGTCCCGCGGTAAACGCAGCGCCAGGTTCGCACGTTCCCAAGTCGGTCGCCGCTGCCCGCCTCAGACGTGACTCGCCGATCGGTTGGGTGCCGGTCTGAGTCCTGCCTCCTGTCCGCCCGCTGACCTCCACCCCGACAACAACCGGTGGGCACGTCACAATCCTCCGGCACTCCACCCCGCGGCGCGACTGACGGTCAGCGGACGATGGGCCCGAAATCCTGAGCCGCCTGCGCCCTTGCCTGACTCTTGCGGTTCGAGGACTCGCCTGAGGAGTGGCCGGATGCGGACACCAGCGATCGCCAACCCTGAGATGTCATCAATCGTCCCATTTATGTCACGTTCCATCTCCAGCTCTCCGGGAGTCCGCTGTGCTCAAGCGACTGCTCGCGTCCACCGGCATCGCGGCCGTGGTCCTGCCGTTAGCCTCCACGTCCGCTCAGGCCGCGACTCCGGTCGTGGAGATCGTCAAGGTGTACTACGACTCGCCGGGGTCCGACCGGGGCGGCAACGCCTCCCTCAACGGAGAGTACGCGGTGCTGCGCAACACGACGAAGAAGAGCATCCAGCTCGAGAAATGGATCCTGCGGGATGTGACCGGCTACAAGTACAGGTTCCCGGGATTCACCCTCAAGCCAGGTAAGTCGGTGACCGTCCGCTCAGGCCAAGGGACCGACACCACGACCACCCTGTACTGGGGTCGCAAGTGGTACGTCTGGAACAACACCGGGGACACTGCAGGCCTTTATCGAGGCAGCGACCTCAAGAAGATCGACGCCTGCGGCTGGGGGCGCGGCGGCACCTCCACCCTCTGCCGATAGACGGAGCGCGACTCCCGCCACCTGAACGAGTACGCCGTCGGCGGTGTGGCCGTGGCCACAGCGTTCGGGCAGCAGCAGCCGAACGACTTGGGGACAGTTGAAGATCTCCTTCCGGTGCCGTACCGAATGGGCAGCGCCGCCCAGGACGGCCATGTGCCTCGCCAGCTCCCCTCAGCCGACCGCGCCTGCCGCCGAGTAGGTGACCAGGGTCTGGTCGGGGTTGTCTGCGAGTTGCAGCACGACGTGACTGTAGTTGAGCGGCCCGAGCCTCGGATGGCGAAGCTTCTTCGATCCGCTGCCCACCGCCATGACGTCATGCCGCGGCCACCACTGCCGGACCTCCTCGCTGTCCCCCTTCAGCTCCTCGATCAGGGTCTCGAAGCCGGGATCGTCCGGGTGCCTGGCCGCGGCGAGCCGGAACCGGCCGAGCATGGCACGGGCCTCCGGTTCCCATTCGAGATACACCGTTCGGGCGCACGGCGCGGTGAACATCCAGCGCACGAGGTTGCGCTCGCCGGTGGGCAGCGCGTCCCAGTCGGCGAACAGCTCACGCGCGGCGGGGTTCGAGGTCAGTACGTCCCAGCGGCGTCCCTTGACGATCGTCGGGAACGGCTCCAGCCGCTGGACCAGGGCGACCACTCCAGGATCGATCCACTCGACCGGTGCCGCGGCGGCGCCGGCGCCGGGCGGGTCCTCTCCGCCGCGGGCCAGCACCCGCAGGTATTGCCGTTCGGCGCCGGACATCCGCAGCGCGTCGGCCAGGGCGTCCAGCACCTGGGCCGAGGGCCGCACGGGACGGCCCTGCTCGAGGAACGTGTAGTACGTAACGGAGACGTTGGCCAGCAGCGCGACCTCCTCGCGGCGCAGTCCCACCGTGCGCCGGCGGCTTCCGGCGGGCAAGCCGACATCGCTGGGACGCAGGCGTTCGCGCCGGGAACGGAGCAACTGTCCCAGGGCCTGCAGATCACCGGTTGCTGCCATACAGCGCAGCCTAGTCATGCCAATACCAGTAACAAGCTGCTCTGGTTACCAGTTTCAGTCTCGCCCATGCTGGGCCCATGACGATCACCCCGGAAACCATCACCATCCCCGTGGCCGACGGCACCACCGTGCCCGCCTACCTGGCCCGCCCGACCGGCCGCGCCGCCCCGGTCGCGGTGCTCGTGGCGCACGAGCTATTCGCGGTGAACCCCGACATCCGGGGCGTGGCCGATGCCTTGGCGCAGGCCGGGTACCTGACCCTCGTGCCGGAGTTCTACCACCGGCACGCCGAACCCGGCCGCTGGCTCGAACGCACCGACGCCGGACGCCGAGAAGGATTCGCCCTCCTGCACCAGTTGCGCCGCGACGAGGCCCTGGCCGACGTGGACGCCTGCCTGAGCTGGCTGGGCGCGCAGCCGGCTATTCAGCGGACCGCGATGATCGGCTTCAGCGCCGGCGGCCACCTGGCCTACCTGGCAGCCTGCCAACTGCCGATCAGCCGCACCGCGGTGCTGTACGGCGGCTGGCTGCCCACCACCGATATCCCGATGAGCCGGCCCACCCCCACGCTCGAGCTGACCTCTGGGATCAGCGGCCGGTTGCTCTACCTGGTCGGCGAGGACGACACACTGATCGACGCGGGCCAGCGCGGTCAGATCCGCGCTGCGCTGGAACAGGCCGACGTCGAGCACGAAATGGTCACCTACCCCGACGTCGCTCACGCGTTCTTCTGGCCCGGCACGCCGGCCTTCAACCAGAAGGCCCGAGACGACGCCTGGACCCGGATCCTGACCCTGCTCGCCGACTCTTGAGACTCCCTCAGAACGAGCCGAACCGACCAGTACACCACCACGATGCCGTGCTCCATGTTCAGCGTGATCTGGCGTGGAACCCCGGGCGTTTACGCCCGGGAGGAAACGACAGCGCGGGAGGGCCCCCAGGCCCGAGCGGTGCTCTGACAGTCGGTCTCTGTGGGTAGCTCAGCCTGGCCGCTTCTGGTTCTCGATGTACTCCTTGATGATCGACAAGGGTCCCCCGCCGCAGGACGCGGCGAAATACGAGGGGGACCAGAAATGGCCGCCCCACAGATACCGGCGGATGTGGACCGGAAACTCCTTGCGCAGCAGC